>NZ_CM142180.1:2400000-3118345 GCF_054875615.1 Kocuria sp. U4B | reverse complement strand
GGCTGCGGCCGATGACGGAGGAGCCGGAGCCGTTCCCGGTCGACGTCGAGCGTGCGCGTGCCACGTGGTTGCCTCGTTCCTGGTCGGTGCGCTGGGTGCGGGGGGATGCGCCGGGTCCGCGCGGTCCCGTGGGAGGACCGTGCTGCCGGGGCGGGTCCCGGCGCCCGGGTCAGTTGCCGGGGGCCCGCTGCTGCGGGGCCTGGAGGGAGCCGCCGTTGGACTGCGTGCCGGTGGCGGCCGCCTCGTCCTGGCGGGCCTGCTCCCGGGCCTCCTCGCGCTCCTGCTCCGCCTTCTCGCGCGCACGGTCCTCCGCGCGCTGGGCGGCGCGGTCCGCGGCCTCGGAACCGGTCTGGTGGGCGTGGTCGACGAGGATCTCGTGGTCCTCCTGGGCCTGCGCCGGGAGGGGGTCGCCCTCGACCGTCCCGTCGGTGAGGTCCACCGTGCCGGAGCCCTGCGCGGGGACCATGCCGAGGTCCGCGCCCATCACCGCGAGGTTCTGGGGGGCGTTGTAGAACTCGAGGTCCTGGGTGAGGGCCTCGTTCTGCTGGCTCAGGGCCTGCTCCTGGGCCCGCAGCTCGACCAGGCGGTACTGGCCGTCGGAGATCTGGATGTTGAGCACGAGGATGGTGGCGAGCGCGACCACGAGGGCGATCAGGCTGACCACCACGGTGGACACGCGCCGGCGCCGGGCCCGGGACGGGACGACGGACAGGGGCGCGCGGGTGGACCCGGTCGGGTGGACGGGGGCGGTGGCGGTGGAGCCGGTCGGGCGCGGCGACGGTGCCTCGAGCTGGCGGGCGGTGCTGCCCTCCGTGGGGGGCCGGTGCCCGCGGCGGGCGGCCCAGGCGCCGATCCCCGCGCGGGGGGTGGCCGAACGGGCCGGTCGTCGCTGCAGTCCGGTTCCGCTCATGCCCTGTTCCTCTGTGCCTTCTGTGGTGCGTGCTGGTGTGCGTTCTCCCGGATGCGCTCGACCGCGCGCAACCGCGCGGACGCGGCACGGGGGTTCTCCGCGATCTCCTGGGCGGTGGGGGCCTCAGCGCCCCGGGTCAGGATCCGCAGGGTGGGCTTGTGCTCCTCGAGCTCCACGGGGAAGCCCTTCGGGGCCGTGGAGGACGCCCCGTGGGCGAAGGCCTGCTTGACGATCCGGTCCTCGAGGGAGTGGTAGCTCATCACCACGACGCGCCCGCCGACGCGCACGGACTCAAGCGCGGCGGGGATCGCCCGGCGCAGCACGTCGAGCTCCTCGTTGACCTCGATGCGCAGCGCCTGGAACGTCTGCTTGGCGGGGTGGCCCTTGCGGTGCTGGGCGCCCTGCGGGACGGCGGCCCGCACGACGTCCACGAGCTCGCCGGTGGTGCGCAGCGGGGCCTGTGCCCGACGCTCGACGATGGCCCGGGCGATGCGCACGGCGAAGCGCTCCTCGCCCCAGTCCCGGAGGATGCGGCGCAGGTCGGCCTCGCTGTAGTCGTTGACCACGTCCTGGGCGGTGACCGGGGCCGTGGCGTCCATGCGCATGTCGAGGGGCGCGTCGTAGGAGTAGGCGAAGCCGCGCTCGCGCTCGTCGAGCTGGAGGGAGGAGACGCCGAGGTCGAAGAGGACGGCGTCGGCCCGGTCGAGGCCGTGCCGGGCGAGGGCCTCCGGGATCCGGTCGTAGGTGGTGTGCACGGGGTGGAACCGGTCGCCGAAGGGGGCGAGCCGGGCCCCGGCCAGCTGGTGCGCCTGCGGGTCGCGGTCGACGGCGACGAGCTGGACGCCGGGGAACCGGCGCAGCAGGGCCTCGGAGTGGCCGCCCATGCCCATCGTGGCGTCCACCGCCACGGCGCCGTCCTCCTGGAGCGCGGGAGCCATCAGGTCCAGGCAGCGGTCGAGCAGCACGGGGACGTGCAGCTGCTCGGCTGGGCGTTGCACCATGAACCCTCTCTTCGGCGGTCGGTCGGTCACAGTGGCCGGCGCCGTGGGGGCGACGCCGGGGTGCGGCAGCGGTTCTTCCAGGATCAGACCCCCATCCGCTGGCCGTCCCTCGAATCCGGCCTGCCTCAGGGGAAGGTGAGTCAGGACGGTGACGGCTGCGCGGCTGGAGATCTCATCCGGGAAACGGTCCGCGGGGTCCGCGGGTGCGTCTCGGTGGGCTCTTCGCTCAGAAGAGCCCGGGCACCACTTCTTCCTCGGTGTCGGAGAAGACGGCCTCCTTCTCGGTCAGGTAGTCGTTCCAGGCCTGGGCGTCCCAGATCTCCGCCCGGGTGCCCGCCCCGATGAAGGCGAGCTCCCGGTCGAGTCCCGCGTACTCCCGCAGCGGCGGGGGAATCGTGACTCGGCCCTGCTTGTCCGGGACCTCGTCCGAGGCCCCGGAGAGAAAGACACGGATGTAGTCCCGGGCCTGCTTGGACGACAGCGGGGCCGCCCGGAGCTGCTCGTGGACCCGCTCGAACTCCCGGATGCTGAAGACGTAGAGGCAGCGCTCCTGCCCGCGGGTCAGGACGAGCCCGTCGGCGAGCTCCTCGCGGAACTTTGCCGGCAGGATCACGCGGCCCTTCTCGTCGAGGCGGGGTAAGTACGTTCCGAGAAACACACCCACCGCCTCTTCAGCCCGAGAGTTCTCCCTGGCCTCTCTCTTGGCCCCACTTTACTCCACTTCACTCCCCGGTCAACGAACACGGGCCCCGCCCGGCCCCGGCGTGGCGCGGCCGCCGCGCCGTGCGGCGGACGTCGTCCCAGGTGGCAGAGGGCGGGCCGGGCGGGGTGCGGCGGGGAGGGAGGTGGGGCGGGACGCGGGGCCCCGGTCCGCCCCGGACGGAAAAAGCTCCCCGGCGGGACGCCGGGGAGCGGGTGGGGCGGTGGTTCCGCGCCCGGTGGGGCGCGGGGTGGGGGGTCGTGGAGGGGTCTAGGGCTGTCCCCCGGAGTTGCGCTGGTCCCAGCGCTCCTCGAGGTTCTGCAGGAACGGCGACGAGCGGCGGGCTGCGCTGCCCTTGCCGCCCGCGGAGCGGGGCCTGCCCGAGCGCAGGGTCGCGAAGTAGACCCCGGCGCCCATGATGACGAAGCCGAGGACGCCGACCAGGACGGACTTGAGCACGACGCCCCCGAGGAGGACCAGGAGCCCGACGACGGCGACGACGATGCCGAGGACGATGTTGCGGGTGGAGGCCCCCCGGACGGCCCGGGAGCCCATGCTCGTGGCGAAGCGCGGGTCGTCCGCGTGGAGCTGCTTCTCCAGCTGCGCCAGGAGCTGTTGCTCGTGCTCGGACAGTGGCACGGTATGCCTCCTCATCCTTCGGGTGCGGACTGCCCGGCCGTTCCGGCGCCGCGTGCTACCAGGATAGACCGTCGGGTGCGGAATTGGCACCGCGACGGCGGCTGTCAACACCCTCTGAATTCCCCCTCCGGGTCCCGCGGGGCGGGCGGCAGGAGCCGGGCGGGGCCGAGCCGGTCGGCGCCGAAGCGGGCGTGCACCCGGTCCATGGCCTGCTCCGCGGCCCCCCACTCCTCCTCGCGGCCGTCGAGGCTCAGCTGCAGGGCGTCGCCGGCCGGTTCCAGCCGCTCCGCCCGGACCCCGATGAGCCGCACCGCCTGGGGCCGCTCCCCCAGCTCCGCGAGCAGCCCCACCCCGTGCTCGAGGAGGTCGTGGGCCGAGGTGAAGGGCTGGGCCAGCGTCCGGGAGCGCGTGATGGTGGTGAAGTCGGCGTAGCGCAGCTTCAGGCCGACCCGGCGGGCCCGCAGGCCCTGGCGGCGCAGCCGGGAGGCGGTGCGGTGGCTGAGCCGCAGGAGGGTCTCGCGCAGCACCCGGGTGTCCGAGACGTCCTCGGCGAAGGTCTCCTCCGCGCCGAGGCTCTTCTCCTCCCGGACGGGGACCACCGGCCGGGGGTCGCGTCCGTTGGCGAGCTCGTGCAGGTGGTGGCCGGCGGCCGGGCCGACGACCCGCACCAGCTGCGGGACGGGAGCGGCGGCGAGCTCCCCCACGGTGCGCAGGCCGGCCCCGGCGAGGGCCTCGGCGGTGCGGTCGCCGACGCCCCACAGCGCCGAGACCGGCAGCTCGGCGAGGAAGGCGATGGTGTCCTCCGGCTGGACCAGCAGCAGCCCGTCCGGTTTGGAGCGGGTGGAGGCGATCTTCGCGACGGTCTTGGTCGCCCCGATGCCCACGGAGGCGGTGAGGCCCAGCTCGCCGTGGATCCGGGTGCGCAGCCGGCGGGCGATCTGCACGGGCGGGCCGAGCCGGCGCACGGCCCCGGAGACGTCCAGGAACGCCTCGTCCACGCTGACCTGCTCGACGCGGTCGGTGATCTCGGCGAAGATCGCCATCACGCGCCGCGAGTAGTCGTCGTACGCGCGGCGGTGGGGCTCCAGCAGGACCGCGCCGGGGCACAGGGCGCGGGCGCGGGCCAGCGGCATCCCGGAGCGCACCCCGAAGGCGCGCGCCTCGTAGGAGGCCGAGAGCACGACCGACCGGTTGCCGGAGGCCGCCACGATGACGGGGCGCCCGCGCAGCCCGGGCGCGGCCAGCAGCTCCACCCCCACGTAGAACATGTCCATGTCGACGTGCATGACGGCGCACGCCCGCCAGCGCGCCAGCTGGTCCCTCGACGTCCCGCTCACCCGTCCTCCTCCCGCACCGGCCACAGCATAGTCAGCGCCGCGGACATCGGTGCGGGGCGGGACCGGCCGGCCCGGGCAGCGGCACGGGGCTTCGGTAGGCTGGGGCGGATCCCGCGGGCGCCCGCCCGTCCGCCGCCGCACCGAGATCGAGGTCGACCGCCCATGACGCCCCCGCCGCTCCAGCCCCGTCCCGACGCCCCGCTCGACGCCCCGCTCGACGCCGTGGCGGCCTTCCGCGCCGAGGACGAGGGGTTCGTCCGCCGGCTGCACGCCGAGCTGGAGGAGTTCCTGGACCGGCAGCGTGCGGTGCTCGCCGGCATCTCGGCCGACGCGCTGCCGCTGCTGGACGCCGTCGCCGCCCTGTCCTCGGGCGGCAAGCGCCTGCGGGCGCGGCTGTGCTACTGGGGCTGGCGGGCGGCGGGCGGCGACCCCGAGGACCCGGCGGTGGCCCGGGCGGGGGCCGCGCTCGAGCTGTTCCAGTCCGCCGCGCTGATCCACGACGACGTCATCGACCGCTCGGACACCCGCCGGGGCGCGCCGAGCGTGCACCGGCGGTTCGAGGGCCTGCACGCCGCCGAGTCGTGGCAGCTGGACGGGCCGGCGTTCGGGGTGGCCTCCGCGATCCTGGCTGGGGACCTGTGCCTGTCGTGGAGCGAGCAGCTGTTCGCCGCCGCCGCGGCGCAGCTGCCGGGCGCGGCCCGGGCGCGCGCCGTGTTCGACCTGATGCGCTCGGAGGTCATGGTCGGGCAGTACCTCGACGTCCAGGGCGAGGTCGCCGGCGCGGGCCAGGACCGGGCGGGCGCCGTGCAGCGGGCGCTGGACGTGATCCGCTACAAGTCCGCGAAGTACTCCGTGGAGCACCCCGTCGCCCTCGGTGCGGCCCTCGCGGGAGCGGACGAGCCCGCCCTGGCGCGGTGCTCGGCGTTCGCGCTGCCGCTCGGCGAGGCCTTCCAGCTGCGCGACGACGTGCTCGGCGTGTTCGGGGACCCGGCCACCACGGGCAAGCCCGCCGGGGACGACCTGCGCGAGGGCAAGCGCACGGTCCTGGTGGGCTTCGTCCGCCGCCGCGGCTCCGAGGAGCAGATCGCCGAGCTCGAGGCCGCCCTGGGCAGCCAGGACCTCGACGACGACGACGTCCGGCGGCTCCGGGCCCTGATCACGGCCTGCGGGGCGCTGCAGGCGACCGAGGAGCTGATCGACGCGCTCAGCGGCCAGGCGTTCGCGGCGCTCGACCGGCTGGGGGCCGGTCCGGTGCCGATGGCCGCGCTGCGGGCGCTCGCCACCGCGGCCGTGCGCCGCGCCGCCTGAGCCGCGCCCGGCCGGGCGCGGCTCAGGCGGGGGTCACCAGGCGAGGGCCTGGGCGCGGCGGCGGATCTCCGTCTTGCGGCCGTCGCGCAGGGCGTCGATGGGCCGGCCGGGCAGGGACTCGTCCTCCGTGAACAGCCAGGTGATCGCCTCGGTGTCGGTGAACCCGGCGTCCCGCAGGACCGCGACCGTGCCCCGGAGGGAGTCGAGCACGGCCCCGTCCATCAGGAAGGCGGCGGGGACGCGCCGCACGCCGTCGTGCGGGTTGCGCACCGCCAGCAGGGTCCCGTCGTCGACGAGTCCGTGGACGCGGGTCACGACGAGGCCGAGCTGCTCGGCGATGTCGGGCAGGGGCAACCACTCCTGGACGAGGGCGTCCATGCGGTCGAACTCCTCGGTGCTGATTCCGGCTGTGTTCTTCACGCCTACAGGGTGCCACGTCCGTGCCTGCCCGTGCCACGCGGGCCCGCCGCGATATGCTCGACCCGCGGAGATCGCTGAGCCATCCGCGCCTTCCCCGATCAGCGTCAGAGAGCCCCTTCATGCCGTACTCCCCCGACAGCGACACGACCGACCCGAACGACGCACAGCACGGCCCCGCGACCCCCCTCGCCGCCGAGCCCGGCCGGGACGCCGGGACGACCGGGGACCGCGCCCCCGGCTGGGCCCGCCGCGCCCGCACCGGGTCCGCCGCCGCCACCGCCGCCACCGCCGTGGCCGCGCTCGCCGCGCTGGGCGGCAGCACGGTGGCCCACGCCGCCCCCGCACCGCCGGCCCACGTCGCCGCCGCGCCCGCCCTCGTCGGGCAGAAGGGCTCCGCGGCGCCCGTGCACACCGTCTCGCCGGGCGACTCCCTGTGGGGGATCGCACAGCGCCACCGCGTCGCGGTGGGCGACCTGATGCGCTGGAACGACCTCTCCGGCGCGGCCCTGCTGCTGCCGGGCCAGAAGCTGCGGCTGGCCGGGGAGCCCGCCGCGAGCTCCCGTCCGGGGACCGGGAGCACCGGATCCGCGGCGGCGGGGGCGGCGCCGGCGCAGAAGGCCTCCCCGGGCGGCTACACCGTGCGGGCCGGGGACAGCCTGTGGGGCATCGCCCAGGCCCACGGCGTGTCGGTCCAGCAGCTGCTCGACGCCAACGACCTCACGGTCAGCTCCCTGCTGCGCCCGGGCCAGCGGCTGTCCGTGGCGGGGCCCGCTCCGGCACGGGCGGCCGCTCCGGAGCCCGCGGCGGAGTCCGCTCCGGAGCCCGCGGCGGAGCCCAAGGCGCAGCGGGCCGTCGGGGACACGTTCCTCGGGCGCACGTACGGGGACCGGGTGGTCGACTCCGCCAACCGCCACCACGCCGAGCTCGCGGCCCGTCCCGCGCCGGGCCCGGAGCAGATCCGGCGCATGGTGCACGACACCGCCGTGCGGATGGGCGTGGACCCGTCCCTCGCGCTGGCCCACGCCTACCAGGAGTCCGGGTTCAACCACCGGGTCGTGTCCCCCGCCGACGCCGTGGGCACGATGCAGGTCATCCCCGACGCCGGCGCCTGGGCGTCCGGTCTCGTCGGCCGGGAGCTGGACCTGCTGGACCCGCAGGACAACATCACCGCCGGTGTGGCGATCATCCGTCAGCTCGGCCGCAGCGCCCCGAGCACGGAGGTGGCCATCGGCGCGTACTACCAGGGTCTGCACGGCGTGAAGAAGTACGGGATGTACGACGACACGAAGCACTACGTGAAGAGCGTGAAGGCCCACCGCGCCGAGTTCCGCGGGTGAGCCGCCCCCGGCCCAGCGTTCCCCCAGCGCGGCGTCCTAGGCTGGCCCCGTGCAGCACGCCGCTCCCGACCCGTTGACCGGCACCGTCCTCGAGGGCCGCTACGAGCTGGGCCCGCGGATCGCCCGCGGCGGCACGGCCGCCGTCTACCGGGCCGTGGACACCCGGCTGGAGCGCACCGTCGCGGTGAAGCTCATGCACCCCCACCTCGCCGAGGACCCCGCCGCCGCGGACCGCTTCGTGCGCGAGGCCCGGGCCGCGGCGAAGCTGTCCCACCCGCACGTGGTCTCCGTGCTGGACCAGGGCCGCGCCCCGGACGGGCTGCCCTACCTCGTCATGGAGCTCGTCGAGGGCTCCACCCTGCGCGACCTGTTGCACGAGCGGGGCGCCCTGACCGCCCGCGAGGCGCTGGAGGTCCTGGACCCCGTCCTCGACGGTCTCGCCGCGGCCCACCGCGCCGGGCTGGTGCACCGGGACGTGAAACCGGAGAACGTGCTGATCGGCCGCACCGGCCGGGTCACCGTCGCGGACTTCGGCCTGACCCGCGCGGTCGACCAGAACACCCCCACGGGCACCGTCCTCGGGACCGTGGGCTACGCCGCGCCGGAGCTCGTGGCCGGGCGGGCCGTGGACGCCCGTTCCGACGTCTACTCGGCCGGGATCGTCCTGTTCGAGCTGCTCGCCGGCCGCCGCCCGTTCGTGGGCGCCCCGCTGGCCGTGGCCCGGGCCCACGTCGAGGGGGCCGTCCCCGACGTGCGCTCCCTCGCCCCCGGCGTCCCGCCCGCCGTGGCGCTGCTGGTGGCCCGGGCCACCGCGCGCGAGCCGGCCCGCCGGCCCGCCGACGCCGGACGGCTGCTGGCCGAGCTGCGCACCGTCCGGGCGGGGCTGCGCCCCGGGGAGCTCGACCGCCGGCCCGGCGACCCCCCGCCCCGGCACGGGGACGGGCCGGCCGAGGTGCTCGACGGCACGACGGGACGCGGTCCCGCCCCGGGGCCCGCCACGGAGGTCCTGGGACGGGCCGACGACCGCACCCGGGTGCTGGGCGTGCCCGGCCCGGCCGCCGCGCAGGACGCCGCCGCCCTGCCCCGGGGCTCCTCGGACCCGTGGCGGCCCGCGATCGAGCTGCGCCCGGTCCGCCCCCTGCGCACGGCCGCGGCGCTCGCCCTGGTCGCCCTCGCCGTGGCCGCGGCGGCGTTCCTGGGCTGGCTCATCGGCTCCGCGGCCGGCGCCCCCGGGGGCGCCCCGGACGCGCACGGCACGCTGTCCGGGCTCGCCGGGCAGCACCTCACCGGGGCGGGACGGCACGAGGCGGCCCTGCACGGGAGCGTCCGGGAGACGGCCGGGGCCGGGACCGTCCCCACCGTCCTGTGACGGTCGGCACGGTCCCGGCCCCGGCCGGTGCCCGCGCTCAGCGGCGGGAGAGGTAGCCCGCCACGAGGAACGCGATCTCGAGCGACTGCATGTGGTTCAGGCGCGGGTCGCACAGCGACTCGTACCGGTCCTCGAAGGAGGACTCGTCCACGGGGTCGGCGCCGCCCAGGCACTCCGCGACGTCGTCGCCGGTCATCTCCACGTGGATGCCGCCGGGGAACGAGCCGATCGCCTCGTGCACCTCGAAGAAGCCGCGGACCTCGTCCACGACGTCGTCGAAGTTGCGGGTCTTGTACCCCGAGGGCAGGGACACGGTGTTGCCGTGCATGGGATCGGTCACCCACACGACCTTGGCGCCCGAGCGCTCCACGGCCTCGACGAGCGGAGGCAGCTTCTCGCGGATGTTCTTCGCGCCCATCCGGGTGATGAAGGTGAGCCGGCCGGGCTCCCGCTGCGGGTCCAGCTTGTCGATCAGGGCCAGCGCGTCGTCGCCGGTCGTCTTCGGGCCGAGCTTCACGCCGATGGGGTTGCGCAGGCGGGAGAGCAGGTCCACGTGGGCGCCGTCGAGCTCGCGGGTGCGCTCCCCGATCCACAGGAAGTGCCCCGACGTGCCGTAGGGCAGGTGCGTGCGGGAGTCGATGCGGGTCAGCGCCCGCTCGTAGTCGAGCAGCAGGGCCTCGTGCCCGGCGTAGAACTCGGTGGTGCGCAGGGCGTCGAAGTCCGCGCCGCAGGCGTCCATGAACTTCACCGCGCGGTCGATCTCGCGGGCGAGGGACTCGTAGCGGGCGTGGGCCGGGTTCGTGGTGAAGCCCATGTTCCACGCGTGCACGAGCCGCAGGTCGGCGAAGCCGCCCGTGGTGAACGCCCGGATGAGGTTCAGCGTGGACGCGGAGGTGTGGTACCCGCGGACCATGCGCCGGGGGTCGTGGACCCGGGACTCCGGGGTGAAGTCGAAGCCGTTGACCATCTCGCCGCGGAAGGACGGCAGGGTCGTGCCGTCCCGCACCTCGTCGTTGGACGAGCGCGGCTTGGAG
Source organism: Kocuria sp. U4B (assembly GCF_054875615.1). The sequence goes on along the minus strand of NZ_CM142180.1, from coordinate 3,108,290 downwards.
AACTGCCCGGCCATGCGCCCCATCTTCACGACCGGCATGGACGCGCCGTAGGTGAGGACGACGGCCATCTGCAGCAGCGTCTTGACGCGGGCGCTGATCCGGGCGGCGGTCGCCCCCTCGAAGGTCTCGGCGCAGTCGCCGCCCTGCAGGAAGAAGGCCCGGCCGTTGGCGACCTCCGCGAGGCGGGAGCGCAGCTGGTCCACCTCGCCGGCGAACACCAGCGGCGGGACCGCGCTGAGCTCGGCGATCGAGGAGGCGAAGTCGGGGTGGTCGTGCCACGTGGGCTGCTGGTCGGCGACGAGCTCCCGCCAGTCGTCCAGCCCGGGGTAGTCGGCCGCGGAGGGCACGGGGGCGGCCAGGTGTCGGAGGCTGTCGGGAACGGTGAAGTCGAGCATCATGTCTTCCTATGTCTCGTCCGGGGCGGCCCGGTCGGGGATCAGGGTTCGGTGGTCGGCACCGCGTCGTCGGCCCGGGCGGAGTCCTGGTCCTGGGGGCGGTCGCGGTGGGTGAGGTTGTCGGCGGCGTGCTTGGCGGACTGGGCGGCGGTGTGGGCCGCGGAGCGGGCCTTGTCCTTGGCGCTGCCCACGAGCTCGACGGCGGCCTGCTTGGTCTCGTGGCGCTTCTGCTCGGCCAGGCGCCGCTTCTGGTCGGCGGCGTAGACGTCCACGTACACCTGGCCCGAGAGGGCCTGGATGGCGTGCATGATCTCGTCCGTCACCTCGCGCAGCAGGGCGTGCTCGCCCTGCCGGCCCTGGTAGCGCGAGAAGTCCAGGGGCTCGCCGAAGACGGTGGCGACGCGTGCCTTGCGGCGGGGCAGCGGCATCCGCGCGCCGATCGGCTGGACCTTGTCGGTGCCGACCATCGCGATGGGCACGACCGGGGCTCCGCTCTCGAGGGCGAGCCGCGCCACGCCGATCTTGCCCTTGTACAGGCGCCCGTCGGGCGAGCGGGTGCCCTCGGGGTAGATGCCCAGCAGCTGCCCCTCCTGGAGCTTGCGCCCACCGGCGCTCAGCGACCGGGCGCTGGCCCGGCCACCGGAGCGGTCCATCGGGATCTGGTTGATGGCCCGGAAGAACGCCGACGTGACCCGGCCCTTGAGCCCCGGGCCGTTGAAGTAGTCGGCCTTCGCCAGGAAGAACACCTGGCGGGGCACGGCCACGGGCATGAACACCGAGTCGGAGACCGACAGGTGGTTGCTCGCGAGGATGGCCGGTCCCTCGGCGGGCACGTGGTGCAGGCCGCGGACCTCGGGCCGGAAGGCGACGTTGACCAGGGGTCCGACGACGTAGCGCTTGAGGAACATGTAGACCATGTGGGAGAGGACTCCTTCGTGCTGATCGGGTGGACGCGGAGGTCCCCGCCGCGAGGACCGGATCCGGCCTCCGGTATTCTCTCACGTCCGCGTGGCGGCCGGAGCCAGCTCCCCGCACCGCCGCCTGCCATCATGGAGCCATGACGCATCCGGTCGAGCACCCACGTCCGGCCCCCGCCGCCGGGGAGCACCCCGCCGCCCCGTTCCGCCTTCCCGCGACCGGCCCCGCCGGCGTGCTCGTGCTGCACGGGTTCACCGGCGTCCCGTTCAGCGTCCGCCCGTGGGGCGCGGCCCTGCACGGGGCCGGCGCCGAGGTCGTCGGCCCCCTCCTGCCCGGGCACGGCACCCGCTGGGAGGACCTCGCCGCCACCCCGTGGCAGCGGTGGCGCGACCACGCGGCCGAGCACGTCCGGCAGCTGCGCGCCCGGCACGACGTCGTGGTGGTGTGCGGGCTGTCGATGGGCGGGACCCTGGCCCTGCACCTGGCCGCCCTGCTGCCCGTGGACGGGGTCGTCGTCCTGAACCCGGCGCTGTCCCTCGTCAGCCGCACGGCGCGCTTCGCGGCGGCGCTGCACCGGGCGGTGCCCTCCGTGCCGGGCGTCGGCGACGACATCAGCCTGCCGGGGGTCACCGAGCACGCCTATCCGCGCACCCCCGTGGCCGGGGTCGCCGAGCTCGGCCGGTTCATGACCCGGACCCGGAGGATGCTGCCCGCCGTGACCGCCCCCGTGCTGGTGCTGCGCTCGCAGCACGACCACGTGGTCTCCGAGCTGTCCCACCGGCACGTGCTGCGCCACGCCGGCGGGGACGTGGCCGTCGTGCGCCTCGCCGAGAGCTACCACGTGGCCACCCTGGACCGCGAGGCGGACGTGGTGAACGCACGCTCCGCGCGCTTCGTGCGGGACCTCGTGGAGGGGCGCAACCCCGTGACCGCGCTGCCCCTCGACCGCTCCCGCCCGCGGGGCGCCCGGTGAGCCCCGGGCCCGCGGGCGGGGCGGTGCCGGGCCCCGACGAGGAGTGGGCGCGGATCGTGGCGGAGCTCGAGGACGTGCGCCGGGCCGGGGACCGGCACCTCGCCGCCCCCGGCGAGCGGCCCCCCGAGGCCGGCGGTCCCCGCGGGACCGGGGGGACCGAGGAGTCCCGGAGCACCGAGGAGTCCGGGAGCACCGAGGACGCCAGGGGGACCGGGGATCCCGGGGAGACCGGGGATCCCGGGGAGACCCGGACCGCGGGGCCGCCGGAGGACCGCCGGGCCGCGGAGGCCGAGGCCCCCGCCGAGGAGGACCGGGCCCCCGCCGAGGAGGACGACGCCGCCTACTCCCCTGACCCGGGCCCCGTCACCCAGGGGCTCAGCCCGGGGGCGCTGCTGGCGTGGACGATCCTGGTCGGGGCGCCGGTGCTGCTCGTGGTCCTGGCCCTGCTCCCCGGCTCGATGCCGTGGTGGGCGACCGTGACCGGGCTCGCCGCCGTGGTCGCGGCGATCGGCCACCTGCTGCACTCCCTGCCCGAGGAGCGGGACGACTTCGACGACGGCGCCCGCGTCTGACGGAGTTTGCGTGAGGCAACTCACTAGACTGGGGGCGACGCCCGACCCTGATCCGAGGAGAGACCCCATGCGCCACGTCGCCACCGACGCCCTCGTGGACCCGCCAGTGCACCGCAGCATCACCGACTTCCTCCGGATGCAGGCGGAGCGGCCCGAGGACCCGCACCTGTACACCGTCCTGGCCTCGGACGGCCCGGCCCGCGAGGTGCGCGCGCGCGAGTTCCTCGCGGCCGTGCGCGGCGTGGCCAAGGGTCTGGTGGCGGCGGGGATCGAGCCCGGGGACCGGGTGGGCATCCTCAGCCGCACCCGCTACGAGTGGACCCTGGCCGACTTCGCCGTCTGGTACGCCGGCGCGGTGCCCGTCCCCGTCTACGACTCGTCCTCCGCCCAGCAGATCGCCTGGATCATGGGCGACTCCGACGCCAAGGCGATCTTCGTGGAGACGGAGGCGCTGGAGGACACCGTCGTGGAGGCCGCCCGGGAGACGCCGTTCGCCGCCGCCGAGCGGATCTGGCGCCTGGACGGCACCGGGACCGGCCTGGACGAGCTCGAACGCTCGGGGGCGGGCGTGACCGACGAGGAGCTCGAGGCGCGCCGCACGTCGCGCACCCTGGAGGACATCGCCACCATCATCTACACCTCCGGCACCACCGGCCCGCCCAAGGGCTGCGAGCTGACCCACGGCAACTTCGTGCGGCTGTGCGAGAACACGGCGCTCGTGGTCTCCGACATCATCCACCCGGGCGCCCGGACCCTGCTGTTCCTGCCGCTGGCCCACGTCTTCGCCCGCTTCGTCCAGGTGATCGCCCTGTACACCGGCACCGTGCTGGCCCACACCCCGGACGTGAAGAACCTCATGGGGGACCTGGCGTCGTTCCGGCCCACGTTCATCCTCGCGGTCCCGCGCGTGTTCGAGAAGATCTACCAGAGCGCCCGGCTCAAGGCGGAGAAGGGCGGGAAGCTGAAGGCCCTGATCTTCACGCGCGCCGTCACCACCGCCGTGGCCTACTCGAAGGCCGAGCAGGCCGGGCGGGTGCTGCCCCTGCTCCGCGCCCGCCACGCGCTCTACGACCGCCTCGTCTACTCGAAGCTGCGCGAGGCCATGGGCGGCGAGGTCACGCACGCTGTCTCGGGCGGCGCCGCGCTCGGCCCGCGCCTGGGCCACTTCTTCAACGGGATCGGGGTGTACGTCGTCGAGGGCTACGGCCTCACCGAGACGACCGCCCCGATCGCGGTCAACACCCCCGAGATCGGCAAGATCGGCACGGTGGGCCTGCCCCTGCCGGGCAACGAGATCCGGATCGCCGACGACGGGGAGGTCCAGGTCCGCGGCGCCCACGTGATGCGCGGCTACCACGGGCGCGAGGACCTCACCGCCGCGGCCTTCGACGACGGCTGGTTCCGCACCGGGGACCTCGGGGAGCTCGACGAGGACGGGGCCCTGAGCATCACCGGGCGCAAGAAGGAGATCATCGTCACCGCGGGCGGCAAGAACGTGGTCCCCAACGTGCTGGAGGACCCGATCCGCGCCTCCGCCGTCGTCTCGCAGGTCATGGTCGTGGGCGACGACCGCCCGTTCGTCGCGGCGCTGATCACCCTGGACCAGGAGGTGCTCCCGGCCCGGCTCGAGCTCATGGGCCTGGACCCGGCGATGCCCGTGGCCGAGGCCGCGCGCCACCCCCGGATCGTGGAGCACGTCCAGGAGATCGTCGACCAGGCCAACAAGGCGGTCTCCCGGGCCGAGGGCATCCGGGCCTTCGAGATCCTCGACGTCGACTGGACCGAGGCCTCCGGCCACCTGACCCCGTCCATGAAGATCAAGCGGGCGAAGATCGCCCAGGACTTCGGGGCGCAGATCGAGGAGATCTACTCCCGCCCCGCCCCCGAGCCCGCGGCGGCCGGGGCGGCGGAGCGGATCCGGGAGAGGCTCTCCCACGCGCACCTGCCCGGCCGCGGCGAGGGCTGACCCGCCCGGCGGCCGGTGCGGGTCACCGGCCGCCGGCGAGCGCCTCGGGCTCCAGCGGGGAGTGCTCCGGGACCTCGAGGCCGAGCAGCGCGTTCTCGACGACCTCGGTGAGCGCCGGGTGGATCCAGTACTGCCCGCGCGCCATCGTGTGGGCGTCGAGGCCGAAGGACATCGCCTGGACGATCGGCTGGATCAGCACCGACGCCTCCTCCCCCACCAGGTGGGCGCCGAGCAGCCGCCCCGTGCCCTTCTCCGCGATGAGCTTGCACAGCCCGGTGCGGTCCTCCATGGCCCACCCGTAGGCGGTGGAGCCGTAGTCCTGGACCTTGACGGTGATCTCGGTGCCGTGCTCGAGCGCCCACTCCTCCGCCTCCTCCTGGGTCATGCCCACGGAGGCGATCTGCGGGCTGGTGAACACGGCGGAGGGCACGAAGCGGTGGTCCGTGGCGCGCAGGTCGTCGGGGTGCAGCAGGTTGTGCTGGACCGTGCGGGCCTCCGCGTTGGCCACGTGCTTGAGCTGGTAGGGCGAGCTGATGTCGCCGAGCGCCCACACGCCCTCGGCCGGCACGCCCCCGGACAGGGCGCGCTGGTGCTCGTCGACGGCCAGCAGGCCGTCCTCCCGCACGTCGAGGCCGCCCGTCTGCGCGTGCAGCAGATCGGTGTTGGGCTGCCGCCCGGTGGCCACCAGCACGACGTCGGCGGGCAGGCGCAGGGTCAGCTCCGGGTCCTCGGGGTCGCGGAAGGTGACCGTCACGGCGGAGCCCTCCCCGCCGGACTCCTCGATCGCGCTCAGGGACCAGCCCATCTCGAGCTTCCACTGCCGCGACGCCTCCCGGGCGAAGCGCTCGGCGATCTCCGGGTCGTGGTAGCGCAGGAGGCGGTGGGAGCGGTTGACCTGGGTCACCCGGGAGCCCAGGCTCGAGAAGACGTGGGCGAACTCGGCGCCGATGTAGCCGCCGCCCACGACCACGACCCGCCGGGGCAGCTCGTCGATGCGCATCACGGTGTCCGAGGTGTGCACCTGCGGCAGGTCGATGCCCGGGACCTCCGGCAGCACGGGGCGGGAGCCGGAGGCCACCACGATCTGGGCGGCCGTGAGCTCCTCGCCCGACGCCGTGCACAGCGTGCGGGGGCCGATGAAGTGCACGTGCTCCGTGTAGACGGTCACGTGCGGCAGGGACCGGCGGTAGTCGAGGCCCCCGGAGGAGACCGCGTCGATCCGCCCGAAGATCCGGTCGCGCATCTGCCGCCAGCGCACGTCCCGCACCTCGACGTCCACCCCGAGCCGGTCGGCCTCCACGGCGCGGCGGGCGAGGGTGGCCGGGTAGGCGTACATCTTCGTGGGGATGCAGCCCACGTTCAGGCACGTGCCGCCGAAGGTCCCGCCGTCGATGATCGCCACGTCCAGCCCGTCGTAGTCCTCGGTGAGGATGGAGTTGCCGGAGCCGGAGCCGATGATGATGAGATCGAATTCTCGCATGGCGCCCATCCTATGCGGGGCCTCGCGCGGACCCGCGGGCGGGCCTACGCTGGAGCGACCGGAACGGGTCGGCGGGGGGCGGACGATGCGGGACAGGCTCGGCGCGCTGGGCGTCGCGGGCGACGCGTGGTGGGCCGAGCACGCCGGCCCCGAGGCCCTGGCCCGACGGCAGCGGACCCGGCTGGGCGAGCTCGTGCGGCACGCCCGGGCGGGCTCGCCGTACTACCGCCGGCTGTACCGGGGCCTGCCCGCCGACGTCGCCGACCCGCGGGTGCTCCCCCCGGTCGCGAAGCGGGAGCTCATGGCGCACTTCGACGAGTGGGTGACCGACCCCGAGGTCACGCTCGCGTCCGTGCGCCGGGACGTGCTCGCCGGCCCGGTCCCGGCGGGCGCCCCCTACCTCGGCCGGTACCACGTGGTCACGAGCTCGGGGACCAGCGGCGAGCCGGTCGTGCTGCTCCACGACCGGCGCTCGTGGACGGTCGCCGACGTCGTGCTGCGCGTCCGGGCCCGGCGCAGCGTGCTCCGGCCCGGGGTGGTGGGGCCCGTGCTGCACCACGGCCTGCGCGTGGGGGTGCTCGTCGCCACGGGCGGGCACTTCGCCGCGGCGGCCGCCGCCGAGGACGTGCGCCGGCGCAGCCGGTTCCTGGCCGACCGGGTCCGGGTGCTGTCGGTGCTGAGGCCCGCCGGGGAGCTCGTGGCGGAGCTCGACGCGTTGCGCCCGACGGTGCTGCTGGGCTATCCGAGCGCCCTGGCGCTGCTGGCGGTCGAGCAGGAGGCCGGCCGGCTGCGGATCGCGCCCGCGCTGGTGGCGGTCGGCGGGGAGGTCCTCACCGCGGCGGCGCGCGAGCGGATCCGGGGGGCCTTCGGCTGCCCGGTCCTCGACGAGTACGCCGCGTCCGAGGTGCCCGGGCTGGCCGTGGCCTGCCCCCGGGGGCGGCTGCACGTCAACGCCGACTGGTACCTGCTCGAGCCGGTCGACGAGCAGCACCGGCCGGTGCCCCCGGGCCGGACCTCCTCGACCGTGCTGGTGACCAACCTCGCCAACCGCGTGCAGCCCCTCATCCGCTACGACCTCGGGGACCGCGTCGAGGTCTCGGCCCGGCCGTGCCCGTGCGGCAGCCCGCTGCCCGTGGTGCGGGTCGAGGGCCGCACCGGGGAGGCGCTCCCCTTCCGCGCGGCCGGCGGGCGCGCGGTGCCGGTCCTGCCCCTCGCGCTGGGCACGGTCGTCGGGGAGACCCCCGGGGTGCGCCGGTTCCAGGCGGTCCGGACGGGCCCCGACGTGCTGGTCGTGCGGCTGGACCCGGCGCCCGGCGCCGATCCGGGCGCGGTGCGCGCGGCCGTGGACGCCCGGCTGCGCGCCTTCCTCGCGGAGCACGGACTGGGCGCGGTGCGCGTCGAGCACTCCGCCGAGCCGCCCCGGCCCGACCGGACCGGGAAGTTCCGCGAGGTGTACTCGGCGTGAGCGGGGCGGGACCTCCCGGAGGAGGGCCCGCCCCGCGCACGGCCGGGCGACGGCTCAGCCTGCGGGCTCCAGCTCCACCAGCAGGTCCCCGCCGGTGACCTGCGCGACGCCGGCCAGGGCGACCCGCTTGACGGTGCCGCCGGTGGGCGCGGTGATGGAGGCCTCCATCTTCATGGCCTCGATGGTCGCGATCTGGGCGCCGGGCTCGACGGAGTCGCCGGCGGCCACGGTCACGGTCACCGCCCCGGCGAAGGGCGCGGCGACGTGACCGGGATTGGCCGGGTCGGCCTTCTCGGTCTCGGGGACCGCCGAGGCCACCGAGGTGTCGCGGACCTCGACCATGCGGGGCTGGCCGTTGAGGGTGACCATCACGGTGCGCAGGCCCTTGTCGTCCGGGTCCGAGACGGCCTGCAGGGTCACCAGCAGGCGCACCCCCTTGCCGAGCGAGATCACGTGCTCGTGCTCGGTGGTCAGCCCGTAGAGGAAGTCCCGGGTGTGCAGCAGCGCCAGGTCGCCGTACTTGTCGCGGCTGGCCTTGAAGTCCCGGGTGGGCCCGGCGAACAGGAGCCGGTTGAGGGTGTCGCGGCGGGTCGCGGAGTCCCCCGCCAGGGCCCGGGAGTCCTCCGGGGCCAGCTCGGTGATCCCGACCTTGACGTTGCGCCCCTCCAGGGCCTTCGACCGGAAGGGCTCGGGCCAGCCCGCGGGCGGGGTGCCGAGCTCTCCGGCGAGGAAGCTGATCACCGAGTCGGGGATGTCGAACCTCTGCGGGTTCGCCTCGAACTCCGCCGGGTCCACGCCCATGCCCACGAGCTGCAGCGCCAGGTCGCCGACCACCTTGGAGGAGGGCGTGACCTTCACGAGCCGCCCGAGCATGGCGTTGGCGGCGGTGTACATGTCCTCGATGGCCTCGAAGCGCTCCCCCAGGCCCAGCGCGATGGCCTGCTGGCGGAGGTTGGACAGCTGCCCGCCCGGGATCTCGTGGCGGTAGACCCGCCCGGTGGGGGCGGTGAGCCCGGACTCGAAGGGGGAGTACATCGCCCGGATGACCTCCCAGTAGGGCTCCAGGGCCGTGGCGGCCTCCAGGGGGATGCCGGTGTCGCGGGAGGTGTTCTCCAGGGCGGCGATCAGCGCCGAGGCCGGGACCTGGGACGTGGTGCCGGCCATCGAGGCCGAGGCGACGTCCACCGCGTCCACCCCGGCCTCGATCGCGGCCATCAGGGTGGCCAGCTGGCCGCCGGCGGTGTCGTGGGTGTGCAGGTGCACGGGCAGCTCGAAGCGCTCCCGCAGCGCGGTGACCAGCGTCGCGGCCGCCGCCGGGCGCAGCAGCCCGGCCATGTCCTTGACGGCGAGCACGTGGGCGCCGGCGTCGACGCAGCGCTGGGCGAGCTCGAGGTAGTAGTCGAGGGTGTAGACGTCCTCGGCGGGGTCCAGGAGGTTGCCCGTGTAGCACAGGGCGACCTCCGCGACGGCGGTGCCCGTCTTGCGGACGGCCTCGATCGCCGGGGCCATCTGGGAGACGTCGTTGAGGGCGTCGAAGATCCGGAAGATGTCCACCCCGGTGGCGGCGGCCTCGGCCACGAACGCGTCGGTGACCTCCGTGGGGTACGGGGTGTAGCCCACCGTGTTGCGCCCGCGCAGCAGCATCTGGATCGGGATGTTGGGCATGGCCTCCCGCAGCAGGGCCAGCCGCTCCCACGGGTCCTCGCCGAGGAAGCGCAGCGCCACGTCGTAGGTGGCCCCGCCCCAGGCCTCCACCGACAGCAGCTGCGGGAGGGTGTGGGCGTAGGCCGGTGCCGCGGCGAGCAGGTCGCGGGTGCGCACCCGGGTGGCCAGCAGGGACTGGTGGGCGTCGCGGAAGGTCGTGTCCGTGACCGCGACCGCGGTCTGCTCGCGCAGCGCCCGGGCGAAGCCCTCCGGGCCGAGCTCGAGCAGCCGCTGCCGCCACCCCGCCGGCGGCTGGTGCGCCGAGGGCCCGTCGAACGGGGAGCGGAAGGGCTCCTCGACCTTGTCCCCGGGGTAGCGCGGGAGCTTGGTGCGCGGGTCGATCCCCTCCACGCGGGGGCCGTTGGGCTGGTTGACCGTCACCTCGGCCAGCCAGGTGAGGGCCTTCGTGGCCCGGTCGCCGGAGACCCGGGCCTCCAGCAGCTCCGGGCGCCGCTCGATGAAGTCGGTGGCCACGTTCCCGGCCAGGAACTCCGGGTCGGCCAGCACCGCCTGGAGGAACTGGATGTTGGTGGCGACCCCGCGGATGCGGAACTCGGCCAGCGCGCGCTGGGACCGGTGCACGGCGGTGGGGTAGTCGCGGCCGCGGCAGGTGAGCTTCACCAGCATGGAGTCGAAGTGCGGGGAGATCTCCGCCCCGGCGTAGACGGTGCCGCCGTCCAGGCGCACCCCCGCTCCGCCCGCGGAGCGGTACGCGGAGATCCGGCCCACGTCCGGGCGGAACCCGTTGGCCGGGTCCTCGGTGGTGATCCGGCACTGCAGGGCCGCGCCCCGCACGCGCAGGTCCTCCTGGGCGATGTCCAGGTCGGCGAGGGTCTCCCCCGCGGCGATGCGCAGCTGGGACTGGACGAGGTCGACGTCGGTGACCTCCTCCGTGACGGTGTGCTCCACCTGGATGCGCGGGTTCATCTCGATGAACACGTGCTGACCGGCGCGCTCGCCGGCGGTGTCCACGAGGAACTCCACGGTGCCGGCGTTGACGTAGCCGAGCTCCCTGGCGAACTTCACCGCGTCCCGGTGCAGCGCCTGGCGGATGTCCTCGTCGAGGTTCGGGGCGGGGGCGATCTCCACGACCTTCTGGTGGCGGCGCTGCAGGGAGCAGTCGCGCTCGAAGAGGTGGACGATGTTGCCGGCCGCGTCGGCGAGGACCTGCACCTCGATGTGCCGGGGGCGCAGCACGGCCTGCTCGAGGAACACGGTGGGGTCCCCGAACGCGGTGTCGGCCTCGCGCATCGCCGCGGCGAGCGCCTCGGGCAGCGCCTCGGGCGTCTCCACCCGGCGCATCCCGCGCCCGCCGCCGCCGGCGACGGCCTTGACGAAGATGGGGAAGCCGATCCGGTCGGCCTCGGCCAGCAGGGCCTCCGGGTCCGCGGACGGCTCGGAGGACTCGAGGGTGGGGATCCCGGCGCGCTTGGCGGCCTTCAGCGCCGCGACCTTGTTCCCGGCCAGCTCGAGGATCTCGGCCTTGGGGCCCACGAACGTGATCCCGGCCGCCTCCGCGGCCCGGGCCAGGCCGGGGTTCTCGGACAGGAAGCCGTAGCCGGGGTAGATCGCGTCCGCGCCGGACTCCTGGGCCACCCGCACGATCTCGTCGACGTCGAGGTAGGCCCGCACCGGGTGCCCCTCCTCGCCGATCTGGTAGGCCTCGTCGGCCTTCTGGCGGTGGATCGAGTTGCGGTCCTCGTAGGGGAACACCGCCACCGTCTTGGCCCCGAGCTCGTACGCGGCGCGGAACGCGCGGATCGCGATCTCGCCTCGGTTGGCCACCAGGATCTTGGAGAACATCGACAACCGTCCCGTGCCCGGGTCCTCAGGAGGGGCCGGGCACTGAATACTCGAACGTGCAGGACCAGGAGCGCCGTGCCGGGAGCAGCACGGCGCCAGGACACGGACGGGACCAGCGTGCCCCGCCGTGAGCCGTGCCACAAGTCAACCACGCCGCAGGGCGGAGCACCGTGAACAGCGTCACACAACGGCGCACGGCGCCGCGGCGTGCCCGAGCGCGCGGGCCCGCGCCGCGCCGGGGCCCGGTGCCCGCGCCCGGCTACGATGGGCCCGGACCGTCTCCCCCCGCCGCCCGTCCCCCGGTTCCCGGCCGCAGCGGACGGCTCCCCCGTGTTCCGCGAGCGAAGGGTGTCCCCCCGGTGCAGATCGTCAGCGTCAGCAGCCTCAAGGGCGGTGTCGGCAAGTCCTCCGTGACCCTCGGGATCGCCTCGGCGGCGCTGCAGGCGGGGGTGCCCACCCTCGTGGTGGACCTCGACCCGCACGGCGACGCCACGACCGGGCTGGGGGTGCACGCGCAGCGCGGCCACGACATCGGGGAGGTCCTGCGCCGGCCCCGCCGCGGCGCGCTCGAGCGCGTGCTCATGGCCTCGTCCTGGGCGGTGCAGGAGGGCCGGGACGCCAAGGCGCTCGACGTCGCCCCCGGCTCCGCCCGGTCCTCGCACCTCGACCGCTCGGAGTACCGGGACAAGGACCTAGGCCGGCTGGAGCGGGCGCTCGCCGGCGTGACGGGCTACGAGCTGGTGCTCGTGGACTGCCCGCCGACCCTCAGCGCGCTGACCCGCACGGCGTGGGCCGCGAGCGACAAGGTCCTCTCGGTCGCCGAGCCGTCCCTGTTCTCGGTGGCGGGGACCAAGCGCACGATGACGGCGATCGCCCAGTTCGAGCAGAGCCGCACCTGGGCGGTCCCGGCCGCGGGGGTGGTGGTCAACAAGGTGCGGCACTCGTCCGTGGAGCACCGGCACCGTCTGGCGGAGCTGCAGGAGCTCTTCGGCCCGCTGCTCGTGAGCCCGGTGATCCCGGACCTGCCCGTGTGGCAGCAGGCGCAGGGGGCGGCGTGGCCGATCCACCGCTGGCCCGGGGCCGAGGCCCGGGACATCGCCGGCCGCTACACGGCGATCCTGCAGGGCCTGCTCGAGCGCACGGCCTGAACCGGGCGCGGGGTCAGCCGGCGTTCTGCCGCCGGGCGCGCCGCGCCGAGAGCTCGTCGCCGGGCAGGGGGTCCTGCCCGGGACCGCGGTCCCGGCCGGTGTGCTCGCCGGGGATCGCCGCGAGGGTCCCCTCGACCTCGCGCCACACCCGGCCCACGGCGATGCCGAACACGCCCTGCCCGCCCTGCACCAGGTCGATGACCTCGTGCGGTGAGGTGCAGGCGTAGACGCTGGCGCCGTCGCTCATCATCGTCAGCTGCGCGAGGTCCTCGATCCCCCGGGCGCGCAGCGCGGTCACGGCGGTGCGGATCTGCTGGAGGGAGACGCCGGTGTCCAGGAGGCGCTTGACGATCTTGAGCACCAGGATGTCCCGGAAGCTGTACAGCCGCTGCGTCCCGGAGCCGGCGGCGCCGCGGACGGTGGGCTCCACGAGGCCCGTGCGGGCCCAGTAGTCGAGCTGCCGGTAGGTGATGCCCGCGGCCTTGCACGCGGTGGGGCCGCGGTAGCCGACGGACTCGTCGCGGATCACGGAGTCGTCGAACAGGACGCCCTGGGTGCCGTGCGCGAGGGGACTGTCGGGCCCGGCCGTGCCGCCGGGCTGGTCGCCGTTGCTCACGCCGCCTCCTCGCTCGTGGGCCGGCGCTCGCGGTGCCGGCGGTGGATCGTCTCAGCAAGGGCGTCCGGACCCCCGGGGGACCCCTCAAGTATAGGACCGCCCGCATCCTCCGGGTGCAGGGGCCGAGGCCGTCCGCCCGGTCCCGGGCGTGTCGGCCGGGCCGGGGCGGGCCCGCGGGGTGCGGCTCAGAAGTCCTCGGGGTCCACGTTGTCCAGGAAGTCCCGGAACTGCTCGACCTGCGTCTCCGGGGGCACCGACGGCTCCCCGGCGGCGGAGCGCTGCGTGGGCTCCCGCAGCTCCCCGTCCGCGCTCATCACGAGCCCGGCCTCGTCCAGGACGGTCTCCGTGCACAGGATGGGGCAGTCGGTGCGGGCCGCCAGCGCGATCGCGTCCGAGGCGCGGGAGTCGACGACCGTCCCGTCAGAGAACTCCAGGGCGGCGTGGAAGACGCCCTCGTCCACGGTGTGGATGCGCACCCGCGTGAGCGTGCGGCCGAAGGCGGTCGCCACGGACAGCACGAGGTCGTGGGTCAGCGGCCGGGGCGGGTCGATGCCCTGGACGGCGAACACGATGGACGTCGCCTCGTTGGTGCCGATCCAGATCGGCAGGTGCCGGCCCCCCTCCACCTCCTTCAGCACGACCACGGGCTGGGCCGACGGGACGTCCATCCGGACCCCGGCGATCTCCATCAGGACCTGGTGCACGGCCATCTCAGCCCTCCACCGCGGCGCGCTCCTGCAGCGCGGCGATCTCCGACCTCACGAGCGAGGTGTGGATGGTCAGGCACAGGCCCGAGATCTCCTGGGCCCGCTCGACGGCGCGGGCGCGGGAGGCGGGGTCGCGCCGGGACGTCAGGGGCGCCACGGCCCGCTCGACGAGGCCGAGCTCCCGGTCCGCGGCGGCCTTGAACGGGCGCAGGTGGCGGGGCTCCAGCCCGTGGGCGGTCAGGGCCAGGGCGGCGCCGGTGATGGCCAGGGCGTGGTCGTCGAAGGCGCCGTCCTGCTCGCGGATCAGCCCGTAGCTCACGAGCTCGCGCACGAGCGGGATCCCGGCGCCGGTCCGGGCCGCGAGCTCCCGCAGCGTGTACGTGCGGGCCGGGGAGAACGGGGGCACCGGGCCGGGGGGCGCCGGCTCGGGCACCCGCCGGTCGTCGTCGTCGGCACGGGCGTCCCCGTCGGTGTCGAGGCGCTCCCGGATGACCTTCAGCGGGAGGTACCGGTCGCGCTGGAGCTCGAGGATGCGGCGCAGCCGGTCGATGTCGGCGCGGGAGAACTTCCGGTAGCCCGAGGCGGTGCGGGTCGGGTGCACCAGTCCCTTGTCCTCGAGGAAGCGCAGCTTCGACGCGGTGATGCCGGGGTGGTCCTCGCCGAGCTCCTTGAGCACGGCGCTGATGCCCACCCGGGGCTCGTGCTGGACGTCGTCCCGGGACGAGGTGGTCTCCGCGTGGTCGGTCATGGCTCCCTTCTACTGCTCCGACGGCTGGCGCAGCGAACGGTAGAACGTGAACCGGAACTTGCCGATCTGGACCTCGTCGCCGTTGTCGAGCACGGCGCTGTCCACGCGGTCCCCGTTGACGTAGGTGCCGTTGAGGGAGCCCGAGTCGAGGACCTCGAAGGTGTCGCCGCGGCGGACGAAGCGCGCGTGCCGGCGGGAGACGGTGACGTCGTCGAGGAAGATCTCCGAGGAGGGGTGGCGTCCGGCGGGCACCTCGTCGCGGTCGAGGAGGAAGCGGGAACCGGCCCCGGCGCTGTCGTGGGCGACGAGCAGGGCGCTGCGCGGGGGCAGCGCGGAGACCGCGGCGTTCTCCTCGGGCGAGAGCTTGTGGGAAGCGGCGCGCGAGAGGACCTCGCCCACGATCTGGATCGACGTGGTCTCCGGCTCCCCCAGGGGTGCGTTCGAGCCGTGACGGTTTTTGGACATCTCTTCCCTCGACTGGTGACGTGATGGATGACGGATCCCGTGGGATCCCGACCCCGCGACCGCCGGGCCCGGCGGTGTTCCGGGCGGCGGCCGGAGCCGCCCGGATGTTGTTCAGTGTACCGGGTGGGGGCGACAGGGACGGGCGACCGGGCGGGGGTCCCGGCCGTGGCCGGGCGGTGCCGGACGGGGCCTCAGCCGAGCTGGGCGGCGTAGCCGTCCGCGTCGAGCAGCCCGGAGCGGTGGTCCTCGTCGGCGGGGCGGAGCGCGAAGAGCCACCCGTCGCCGTAGGGGGAGGAGTTGACGGCCGCCGGCTCGTCCTCGAGCCGGTCGTTGACCGCGACGACCTCCCCGGAGACCGGGGCGAAGATGTCGCTGACCGACTTCGTCGACTCGATCTCCCCCACGGCGGCGCCCGCCTCGACCGTCTCCCCCACCTCGGGCAGCTGGACGAAGACGACGTCGCCCAGCTCGCTCTGCGCGTGGTCGGTGATCCCGATGCGCACGACGCCCTCGGCGTCGGGGGCGGCGACCCACTCGTGCTCGGCCGTGTAGGACAGGTCGGCAGGGATGTTGCTCATGGGTCACTCCTGGTCGGGCGGGTGCGGACGGCTCGATTATGGCACAGGGCGCCCCGGGGACCGGGGCGCGTCAGCGCGTGGCCCACGCGTCGATCTCGGCGTGGATCGCGCGCTTGCGCCGCGGCGCGGCGAAGGACGCGTCCACGGAGTTGCGCGCCAGGGCCTCCGCCTGCTCGTCGGTCAGCCCGAGGGCCTCGCGCAGGCTTTGGAAGGTGTCGCCGACGTAGCCGCCGAAGTACGCGGGGTCGTCGGAGTTGACGGTCACGGCCAGCCCGCGCTCGAGCATCTCGAGGACCGGGTGCTCGGCGAGGGCGCCGACGACGCGCAGCCGGACGTTGGACAGCGGGCACACGGTCAGCGGGACCTGCTGGGCCACGAGCCGCTCGACGAGCGCCGGGTCGCGCAGGCACTGGATGCCGTGGTCGACGCGCTCCACATGGAGGACGTCGAGGGCCTCCCGGACGTAGTCGGGGCCGGCCTCCTCCCCCGCGTGCGCGACGACGTGCAGCCCGGCCGCCCGGGCCCGGGCGAAGACCTCCCGGAACAGGGCGGGCGGGTGGCCCACCTCGGCCGAGTCGAGGCCGACGCCGTCGATCCGGGACAGGTCCTCGCCCAGCGACTCGAACAGCGCCAGGGCCTCCTCGGCCGGGCGGTCGCGCAGGAAGCACATCACCAGGGTGCCGGTGATCCCGTGCGCGGCCCGCCCGGCCTCGAGGCCGGCGCGGAGGCCGTCGATCACCGCGCCGACCGGCACCCCGCGGGAGGCGTGGGCCTGGGGGTCGAAGAAGAGGTCGACGTGGCGCAGGCCCTGGGCCGCGGCCCGGTCGAGGTAGGCGGTGGTGAGGGCCTCGAAGTCCGGGGCGTCGCACAGCACGGCCATCGTGGCGTAGTAGAGCTCCAGGAACGAGGACAGGTCCTCGAAGTCGTAGTGGCGCCGCAGCTCCTCGACCGAGCCGAAGGGCAGCGCGACGCCGTTGCGGGCGGCGAGCTCGAAGGCGAGCTCCGGCTCCAGGGTGCCCTCGACGTGCAGGTGCAGCTCCGCCTTCGGCAGCGTGTACAGGTCCTTCACCTACGGCGCTCCTTCGCGTCCCGGTCCGGCCGGGCCCCGCCGGTGCGGCAGGACCCCGTGCAGTGTATCGCCGCACCGCGGCGGCCCGGCGGACAGCAAAAAGGACCCTGACCTGCCGGAGCAGATCAGGGTCCTCTCGGTCGGGCTGACAGGATTTGAACCTGCGACCCCTTGACCCCCAGTCAAGTGCGCTACCAAGCTGCGCCACAGCCCGATGTGCTCACCGCGTCGCCGCCCTGAGCACTCGGAACACATTACAGCAACCGGGGACGGAATTCATCTCGGGGCGCCACGGCCGCTCAGCGCTTCCGGCTGCGCTTCTCCCGCACGCGCATGGAGACCTCGATGGGGGTCCCCTCGAAGCCGAAGGTCTCCCGCAGCCGGCGGGTGATGAACCGCCGGTAGCCGGGGTCGAGGAACCCGGTGGTGAACAGCACGAACCGCGGCGGGCGCGAGGACGCCTGGGTGCCGAAGAGGATGCGGGGCTGCTTGCCGCCGCGCACGGGGTGCGGGTGGGCGGCGACGATCTCGCCCAGGAAGGCGTTGAGCCGCCCGGTCGGGATGCGGGTGTCCCACGAGGCCAGGGCGGTCTCGAGGGCGGGCACCAGCCGGTCCTTGTGCCAGCCCGTCCGCGCCGAGACGTTCACGCGCGGGGCCCAGGCCACGTGGGCGAGGTCCCGGTCGATCTCCTTCTCGAGGTAGTAGCGGCGGTCCTCGTCCACGAGGTCCCACTTGTTGAACGCCAGCACGAGCGCCCGGCCGGAGTCCACGGCCATCTGCAGGATCCGCACGTCCTGCTCGGAGAGCACCTCGTCGGCGGCCAGCAGCACCACGGCGACCTCGGCGCGCTCGAGGGCGGCCTGGGTGCGCAGGGACGCGTAGAAGTCGGCGCCCTGCTGCATGTGCACGCGGCGGCGGATGCCGGCGGTGTCGATGAACCGCCACGGCTTGCCGCCGAGCTGGATCAGCTCGTCGACGGGGTCGCGGGTGGTGCCGGCCAGGGGGTCGACGACGACGCGCTCGGACCCGGCGAGCTTGTTGAGCAGCGAGGACTTCCCGACGTTGGGCCGGCCGATGAGGGCCACGCGGCGGGGCCCGCCGGTGAGCTCCGTCTCGGCGACGGCGGAGAACTCGGGCAGCACGTCCATGACGGCGTCCAGGACGTCGGCGGCTCCGCGCCCGTGCAGCGCGGAGACCGGGCGCGGCTCCCCCATGCCGAGGGACCACAGGTAGGTGGCCTCGACCTCGAGCTGCGGGGAGTCGACCTTGTTGGCGACCAGCACGACCGGCTTCTTGACCTTGCGCAGCATCTTCACGATCGCCTCGTCGGCGGCGGTCACGCCGACCGTGGCGTCGAGGACGAGCAGCACCGCGTCGGCGTACTGCACGGCGAGCTCGGCCTGCTCGGCGACACGGGCGTTGATGCCCTTGGCGTCGTACTCCCATCCTCCGGTGTCCACGAGGGTGAAGTTGCGCCCGTTCCAGGTGGCCCGGTAGGAGACCCGGTCGCGGGTCACGCCGGGGGTGTCCTCCACGACGGCCTCGCGGCGGCCCAGGATCCGGTTGACCAGGGTGGACTTGCCGACGTTGGGCCGGCCCACGATGGCGAGCACGGGGGCGGGCCGGCGGGCCGGGGCGCTGTCCTCGCCCTCGGACCACCCGGCCAGCAGCGCCGCGTCCTCCTCGTCGAGCTCGTAGTCCTCGAGCCCGGCGCGCAGCACCTGGGCCCGCTGCTCGGCCTCGTCGTCGTCGATGGCCGCGAGCCGCTCGGCGACGTCGTCCGTGGCGCCGCCGAGGAGCTCGTCCTCGTAGGGGTCGTGGGCCGGGTCGTGCGCGGGGCTGTCGGTCATGGCTGTCCTTCGCTGGGCCGCGAGCGGCCGGTCGTGGTGCTGGGGGATGGTGCTGGGGGTGGAGGGGCCGGCCCCGGGGCCAGTCTAGGCGGGGCGCCCGGCGGCCCGGAGGACCACCTCGATCACGGCCTGGACGGTCTGCTCCACGGTGAGCTCGGAGGAGTCGACGGTGACGACGCCGTCGGCGGCCTCGGTGAAGTTCACGACGGCGGAGTCCTTGGCGTCGCGGCCCACGACCTGCTCGCGCAGCCGCTCGGCGTCCGGCGTCCCGCCGTTCTGCAGGCCGCGGCGGGCCATCCGGGCCCGCTCGTCGGCGGTGAGCAGGATCCGGGCGTCGGCGTCGGGGGCGACCACCGTGGTGATGTCCCGGCCCTCGGCCACGATCCGCCGGCCGCTGCCGGTGATCAGCGCCTGCTGGCGGGCGACCAGGATGCTGCGGGCGGCGGGGTTGGTGGCCACCGCGCTCACGGCCTCGGTCACGCGCGCGCCCCGGATCTCGGCGGCCACGTCCGCGCCGGCCACGAGGACCTGCTCCCGGTCCGGGTCCACGCCCTGCTCGAGCGGGAGGGCGCGGGCGGCCTCGACCACGGCGTCGCCGTCGGCGAGGTCCACGCCCTGGTCCAGGCACCACCAGGTGAGCGCCCGGTACATCGCGCCGGTGTCGAGGTAGGCGAGCCCGAACCGGCGGGCGACCTCCCGGGAGACGCTGGACTTCCCGGAACCCGAGGGACCGTCGATGGCGACGACGAGGGGGCGGTCCGCGGGGGCGGGCGCCCCGGCGGCGCCGGGGCCGCCGGGCTGGGTGCCCGGCGGCGGGACCGGTGGCGTGTTGGTGCGCGTGTTCGTTCCCGAGTTCACTGGACGACCTTCCATCCGCGCTCCTGGAGCGCCTCGACGAGTTCCTTGCGGCGGTTGGGCAGCACCGAGACCTCCGCGAGGCCCACGGGCTGGCCCGGGGAGTGCTCGAGGCGCAGGTCCTCGAGGTTGACCCCGATCTCCCCGATCTCGGCGAGCAGCCGGGCGAGCTGCCCGGGCACGTCGCCCACCAGGACGGTGAGGGTCGCGAACGCCCGGGGCGCGCCGCCGTGCTTGCCCGGGATGCGGGCCTGCCCGGCGTTGCCCTCGGCGATGAGCTGGGCGATGTCCAGCCGCGCCCCCGGCGCCCGGGGCGCCTCGAGGGTGGCGATGAGCCGGTCGAGGTCCTGGCGCACCCCGTGCAGGGAGGCCACGACCGGGGCGGCGTTCGCGGCGAGGATCTGGACCCACAGGTGGGGGTCGGACGCGGCGATCCGGGTGGTGTCCCGCAGGCCCTGCCCGGCCAGCGAGAGGTGGTGCAGGGGGGTGTCCTGCAGCCGGGACGCCAGCAGCGAGGACATGACCTGCGGCAGGTGGGAGATCAGCGCGACCGTCGCGTCGTGCTCCCGGGCGTCCATGAAGGTGACGGTCGCCCCGAGGTCGACGGCGAGGTTCTTCGCCGCCGCCAGCGCGGCGGGCGAGGACCGCCCCGAGTCGCACACGACCCAGGGCATGGAGGTGAACAGCTCCCCGCGGGCGGCGACCGGGCCGGACTTCTCGCGCCCGGCCATGGGGTGGGTGCCCACGTACCGGGTGAGGTCGGCCCCGCGCGCCCGCACGTCGTCGAGCACGGCCTCCTTGACGGAGGCGATGTCGACGACGACGGCGCCCGGGTGGCGCCCCAGCGCCTCGGCCACGGTCTGCCCCGCGACGTCGGGCGGGGTGGCGACGACGACGAGCGCGGGCCCGGGCACCGCCTGGTCCCCCGCCGCGCGGCAGGAGCGGCCCGCGCCGATGTCCTGGGCCACGGCCTCGGCGGTCGGGGAGGCGTCCTGCAGCCAGACGTCGACGCCGAGGTGGCGCAGGCCCAGCCCGATGCTGGCGCCGAGCAGGCCGGCGCCGATCACGAGCACCGGTCCGGTGGTCGCGGCCGGGGCGGGAGGCCCGGAGGGGGGCTGGCTCACGGGTGCTCCTTACATCCCCACCGAGGCGAGGAGGTGCCCGACCTCGGTCTTGGACAGCTTGCGGATGGTGCCCTGCCGCTGGTCCCCGATCCGGATGGGGCCCACCTGGGTGCGCACGAGCTTCTCGACGGGGTGGCCCACGGCGTCGAAGAGCCGGCGCACGATGCGGTTGCGCCCCGAGTGCAGGACGACCTCGACGAGGATGTGCCCGGGGGTGGAGTCCACCAGGCGGAACGAGTCGACGGAGGCCATGCCGTCCTCGAGCTGGATGCCGGCCTTCATGGCGGTGCCCACGCCCTTCTCCATGGGCCCGCGGACCTGCACGAGGTAGGTCTTGGGCACCTCGTAGGAGGGGTGGGTGAGGCGGTTGGTGAGCTCGCCGTCGTTGGTCAGCAGCAGCAGGCCCTCGGTCTCGACGTCGAGGCGGCCCACGTGGAAGACGCGCTCGTTCTTGCGGTGGTCGAGGTAGTCGGACACGCAGGGGCGCCCCTCGGGGTCCTCCATGGTGGACAGGACGCCCTCGGGCTTGTTGAAGGCGTAGTACACGAGGTTCTCGTCGAGCTGGACCCGGATGCCGTCCACGTGGATCTCCGCGGTGGCGGGGTCCACGCGCACGCCGAGCTCGGTGACGGTCTCGCCGTTGACCTGCACGCGGCCCGCCTCGATCATCTCCTCGCACACGCGCCGCGAGGCCACCCCGGCCTGGGCCATGAGCTTCTGCAGGCGCACGCCGTCCGGGTCGTGCTGGTCGAGCCGGTCGACCGGGGGGTTCTTGGGCCGGCGCTTGCGGTGCGGCGGGCGGTAGGGCGTGGCGGGCATCCGCCGGGCGCTCTTCTCGGAGGACGCGAAGGGGCGCGGTCCCCGCTCCGGGGCGGAGCCCTGCGTCTTGCCGGAGGCCCCCTGGCCGGTGCTGCGGCCGGTCGCCTTGCCGGTGGTCTTGCCGGTGGCCTTGCCGGCGCCGGGCTTGCCGCCCTGGAAGCCCTTGGCGGTCCTGCTCGGGGCGCCGCGGCCGCTCTGCGCGCCGGCGCCGCGCCGGCCGCCGGGGCCGGGGCGTCCGGATGATGATCGTGAAGTGGCCATGGTGGTGTCTCAGTCCTCGTAGTCGTCGAGTTGGTCGATGCCCGGCAGGTGAGGGGCGATCTCGGGGAGCTCGTCGAGCGAGCCGATGCCCATCTTCTCCAGGAAGAATCCGGTCGTGCCGTAGAGCACGGCGCCGGACTCGCCGTCGCGCTCGAGCTCGCGGATGAGCCCGCGCTGCACGAGCGTGCGCACCACGCCGTCGACGTTCACCCCGCGGATCGCGGAGATCCGTCCGCGGCTCACAGGCTGGCGGTACGCCACGACGGCCAGGGTCTCCAGGGCCGCCTGGGACAACCGGGCGGTCTGTCCCTCCGCGACGAACGCGGAGACGACGGGGGCGAACGCGCTGCGGGAGTAGATCCGCCAGCCGGCGCCGGTGCTGCGCAGCTCGAATCCGCGCGGCTCCAACGTTCCATCATACCCCGGATCCGCGCCGCGTCCGTCGTACTCCGCGCGCAGGCGGTCCAGGACCCGCTGGACCGCGGCCACGGGGACCACGAGGGCGGCGGCGATCGCGTACTCGCTGACGGGCTCGTCGGCGACCATGAGGATCGCCTCCACGGCCGCCCGCAGCCCGCCCGGCAGCGCCTCGACGTCGGGGCGGGCGGCCCCGTCCGGCCCGCTCACGCGAGCGCCCCGGCGGTCAGCTCCGCGGCACGCGGCTCGGCGGGGACCGGCTCGGCGGTGGACGGGGCGTCGTCGCCCGGGCCCCCGGCGCTCCAGCCGCCGTCGGGGCCGGTCCAGCGCACGGTCAGCTCCCCGAGCGGGCCGTCCTGGACGAGGTCGACGACGGCGTCGCGGTACATCTCCAGCAGCGCCAGGAACCGCACCACGACGACGAGCGTGCTCGCGGCGTCGGCGACCAGGGCCCGGAAGCCGTGCGGGCGGCCGTCGGCGAGCAGCCCCGCCAGAACCTCGGCCTCGTCCGGCACGCTCACGGCGGCGCCGTGCAGGTGGTCGGTGCCCACCTCGGCGGGGGCGCCGGGGCGGGCGCCGAGCACGGCGCGGGCGAGCCGGGCGAGCTGCTCGGGGGTGGTCCGCCAGTCGAGCTCGGGCAGGGCCGCGGCGGCCGGCGGGTCGAGCGGCACGGCGCGGGGGAAGCGCGCGGACTCCGCGCGCAGGCGCTCGTCGAGGAGCCCGGCGACCTCCTTGAAGGCCTTGTACTGCAGCAGCCGGGCGAACAGCAGGTCCCGGGCCTCCAGCAGGGCCACGTCGTCCTGGTCCTCGACCTCGCCGCGGGGCAGCAGCCGGGCGGCCTTGAGGTCGAGCAGGGTCGCGGCGACCACGAGGAACTCGCTGGCCTCGTCGAGGGCCCGGGCGGAACCGGTGCGCTGGAGGGCGCGCACGTAGTGCAGGAACTCGTCGGTCACGCTCGCGAGCGCCACCTGGGTGATGTCCATCTCGTGCTTGGCGATCAGCGATAGCAGCACCTCGAAGGGCCCCGCGAAGTTCTCCAGCCGCACGGCGAAGCCCCCGGGGCCGTCGGGCCCTGGGAGCTCCTCGGCGTGCATCAGGGTGCGCCGCCGCGCGAGATGAGCTCCCGCGCCAGCTGACGGTAGGACTCGGCGCCCTGGTGCGCCGTGGCGAACGAGAGGATCGGCTCGGCGGCCACCGTGGCGTCGGGGAACTTCACGGTGCGCTTGATGACGGTGTCGAAGACCTTGTCACCGAACGCGTCGACGATCCGGGCCATGACCTCCCGCGAGTGCAGGGTGCGGGCGTCGAACATCGTGGCGAGCACCCCGTCGATCTGCAGGCGCGGGTTGAGCCGGTCCTGGACCTTCTCGATGGAGTCGACGAGCAGGGCCACGGCGCGCAGCGCGAAGAACTCGGCGATGAGCGGGATGATCACGCCGTGCGCGGCGGTGAGCGCGTTGACGGTGAGCAGGCCCAGGGAGGGCTGGCAGTCGATGATGATGACGTCGTAGTGCTCCTCGACCTTGCGCAGGGCGCTGGCGAGGACCTGCTCGCGGGCCACCTCGGTGACGAGCTGGACCTCCGCGGCGGAGAGGTCGATGTTGGCGGGCAGCAGGTCGACGTTGTCGACGTCGGTCTCCTGGACGACGTCCCACACGTCCACGCTGCGGTCCATCATGACGTTGTAGACCGTGAGCTCGAGCTCGTGCGGGTTGGCCCCGAGCCCGGCCGAGAGCGCGCCCTGGGGGTCGAAGTCGACGAGCAGGACCTTCCGGCCCAGCTCGGCGAGGGCGGCGCCCAGGTTGATGGTCGACGTGGTCTTGCCGACGCCGCCCTTCTGGTTGACCATCGCGATGATCCGCGCGGGCCCGTGCTCGGTCAGCTCGGGGGGCTCCGGGAAGCTGCGCACGGGGCGGCCCGTGGGGCCGACGGCCCCTGCCGCGAACTCGCCCGTCCCGGGGATCCTCTCGTCGCTTCGCTGGGTCACTCGTGGCACCGCTCTTTCGTGTCGTGTTCGTGCCCGGCGCGCGCCGGCCCGGGCACGCGGGTGGGTGGGGGCCGGTCCGGCCTGGGGCTTTCCTGGACTCGATCAGCTCCCAGGGTACCGCCGCGGCGAGCGCGTCCCGAAAACGGCCGGGCCGCCCGTCCCCGCCGGCCCCGGTGGGGGCGGCGGGGACGGGCGGCCCGGCGCAGGAGCTGCCGGCGGGCTCAGCGCACCGCGGCGGCCTCGGTGACCTCGGCGGCCGCCTTCTCCTGGGAGGCCGGGGCCTCGTGGTGGTGGGCGCTCATGGTGGTCTCGTCGAACTTGTCCTGGCCGGAGAGCACCCGCTCGACCTGCACCAGGTCGAGCTCGCGGGTCCACTTGCCGATCAGCAGCGTGGCGACCGCGTTGCCGGTGAAGTTGGTCAGGGCGCGGGCCTCGGACATGAACCGGTCGATGCCGACGATGATGCCGACGCCGTCCACGAGGTCGGGGCGGTGGGACTGCAGACCGCCGGCCAGGGTGGCGAGCCCGGCGCCGGTGACGCCCGCGGCGCCCTTGGACGCGATGATCATGAACACCAGCAGGGAGACCTGCTCGCCCAGCTCCAGCGGGGAGCCCATGGCCGAGGCCACGAACAGGGCGGCCATGGTCAGGTAGATGGCCGTGCCGTCGAGGTTGAAGGAGTAGCCGGTCGGGACCGTCACGCCCACCACGGGCTTGGACACGCCCACGTGCTCCATCTTGGCGATGAGCCGCGGCAGGGCCGCCTCGGAGGAGGAGGTGGAGAAGATCAGCAGGTACTCGCGCGCCAGGTACTTCATGAGCCGGAAGATGTTCACGCCGGTGACCAGCTTCAGCAGCCCGCCCAGGACCACCACGATGAACAGGGCGCAGGTGATGTAGAAGGCGATCATCAGGGTGGCCATCGAGATGATGGCCTGGACGCCGGTCTCGCCGACCACGCCGGCGATCGCGCCGAAGGCGCCGATCGGGGCGACCCACATGACCATGACCAGGATGCGGAAGACCAGCGCCTGGATGTGGCCGACGGCCTTGAGCACCGGCTTGCCGGCCGGGCCCATCTGCTGCAGCGCGAAGCCCACGATCAGGGCCACGAACAGGGTCTGGAGGATGTTGCCCTCGGTCAGGGAGGACAGCAGCGTCGTGGGGATGATGCCCAGCAGGAACCCGATGGTCCCCTCCCCCTCGGCGTGGCCGCCGCCCGTGACCTCGTACTCGGAGCCCTGGATGTCCAGGCCCTCGCCGGGGTGGATGAGGTTGCCGACGACCAGGCCGATGGCCAGGGCGACGGTGGACATCGCCATGAAGTAGGCCAGGGCCAGCCCGCCGACCTTGCCGACGGTCGCCGCCTTGGCGATGGAGCCCACGCCCAGGACGATGGTGCAGAAGATGATGGGGGCGATCATCATCTTGATGAGCGAGATGAACGCCGTGCCGATGGGCTTGAGCGTCTGGGCGAACTCGGGGGCGACGAGGCCCAGCACGGCGCCGGCGACGACGGCGACGATCACGAAGACGTACAGGTAGTGCGTCCTGTCCTTCTTCTGGGCGGGCCGTTGCGGCTCTACGGGTTCCGTGGCGACGGTGGCCATGCTTCTCCTCCGGTGCGGGTGAGGTGGGACGGGCGGGGCCCGGGATCCCGGGCTGCTGTGACGAGTCTCACCGGCCCGCGCCGGCCGTGTCGCGTTGTGGTCATAATGGTCGTGACCCCGGCCACAGACGGGGGTCATGGTGCGGCGACGGCGGAGAGGGAGGGCGCGGGCATGTCCTTGGCCAGGCGCTTCCTGTACCTGCAGCTCGCGGTCGTGGTGCTGGTCGTCGTCGTCGTCTCGCTCATCCTCTTCGCGCAGGCCCGGGACGCCCTGGTGGCCCGTGCCGAGGGCATGACCCGGGCGGTGAGCACCACCCTCGTCGACGACCCGTTCGTGCGCGACGCCGTGCGCTCCCCGGACCCGCACGCCGCGCTCCAGCCGCTGACGGACCGGCTGCTGGCCGACACCGAGCTCGACTTCGTGACGATCATGGCCCCCGACGGCACCCGGTGGACCCACCCGGTGGCCGCCGAGGTGGGCGAGCAGTACCGGGGCGACCGCTCGCACGCGCTCGCCGGGCAGACCTGGACCAGCACGGAGCACGGCGACCTCGGCCCGTCCGTGCGCACCATCGCCCCCGTCCGGGACGACGACGGGACCGTCGTGGCGCTCGTGGCCACGGGGGTGCTGCTCGACGCCGTGTCGGAGCAGGCGCTCGGCCAGCTCCCGGCGGTCCTGCTCGTCGGGGCGCTGCTGCTGGCCGCGTCCTCGACGGTCGCGGCCCTCATGGCGCGGTACCTCGGGGCGGTCACCCACGGGTGGGGCCCGGAGGAGCTCGCCCAGGTCCACGCGCTGCACGACGCCGTGCTCAACGAGGCCACCGAGGGGCTGCTGCTCGTCGACGCCGGGCAGGTGCGGGTCGTCAACGCCCGGGCCCGCGAGCTGCTCGGGCTGCCCGCCGCGGAGCCGGGCGCGGCCGACCCCACCGCCCTGCCGGTGGCCTCCCTGGGGCTGCCCGGGGCGCTGGAGGCGGTGCTGCTGTCCGGGGCGGCCGTGCAGGAGCAGTGGTTCGTGGTCGGCGAGCGCACCCTGATCGTCTCGACGCTGCCGGCCCGCGGCGGTCCCGCCCGGCGCGGCATGGTCGTCATCCTGCGCGACCACACCGAGATCTCCCGGCTGTCCGGGCAGCTGCGCACGGCCACCACGCTGGCCGCCGGCCTGCGCGCGCAGACCCACGAGCACGCCAACCGGATGCACACGGTCGTCTCCCTCCTGGAGCTCGGCCGCGCCGGGGAGGCCCTGGACTTCGCGTCCGCGGACATGGCGCGGGCCCACAGCCTGTCCGAGGACCTCGTCGCGCGGCTGGACGACCCGTTCCTCGCGGCCCTGCTCGTCGGCAAGACGGCCGCCGCCCACGAGCGCGGCGTCGAGCTGGTCGTGGATGTGGAGGCCGGGGTGCCGCGGATCCCCATCCCGCCCGCCGACCTCGTGACCCTGGTCGGCAACCTGGTCGACAACGCCGTCGAGGCGGCCGCCGCCAACGCCGCGGCCGTGCGCCCGGTCGTGGAGGTCGAGATCGCCCGGACGGACGCGGCCGGGGACGCGGGCGAGGCCGTGGCCGTCACCGTCGCGGACACCGGCATGGGCGTGCCCGAGGAGCTGGGCCGCGCCGTCTGGGACCTCGGGACCACCACGAAGGACGCCGGCCCGGAGGGCCGGGGCGTGGGCCTGCACCTCGTGCGGGAGGTCGTCGAGCGGTGGGGCGCGCGGATCGAGCAGACCAACGACGGCGGGGCCGTGTTCACGGTGACGGTCCCGCTGCCCGCCGCGGAGCGCCCCCGGGTGCCGGGGGTCCCGGCGTGACGGGCCCCGTCCGCGTCCTCGTCGTCGACGACGAGCCGCTCACCGCCGCCTCCCACGCGGAGTACGTGCGCCGCTCCCCCGGCTTCGAGGTCGCCGCGACGGCCGTGTCCGGGCGCACCGCCGTCCAGGCCGTGCAGGCGGCACGGCGCGGGGACCGGCCCGTGGACC
Organism: Kocuria sp. U4B; assembly: GCF_054875615.1. The sequence goes on along the minus strand of NZ_CM142180.1, from coordinate 3,080,789 downwards.
TGGTCCTGCTCGACGTCAACCTCCCCGACATGTCCGGCCTCGACGTGGCCAGGACCCTGCGGGCGCGGGGCGAGTCCGTGGACCTGCTCGTGATCACGGCGCACCGGGACGTGGCGACGGTCCGGGAGGCGAGCACCCTCGGCGTCGTGGGCTACCTCATCAAGCCCTTCACCTACGCCGTGCTCGAGGAGAAGCTCGCCGCCTACCGGCGCTACCGGTCCCTGCTGGGCCGGGGCGGGCCGGTGGGCCAGGCCGAGGTGGACCGGGCGTTCGCGGCGCTCAACGAGGCGGCCCGGCCCGCCGCGCCCAAGGGCCTGTCCCCGCAGACGCTGGCGGCCGTCACCGAGCTCGTCCGGGACGGGGACTGGCTGTCGGCCGGGGAGGTCGCCGAGCGCAGCACCCTCTCGCGCGTCACCGCCCGGCGCTACCTGGAGCACCTGGCCGACCGGGGCCTCGTGCACCGGCGGCCCCGCTACGGCACCCCTGGCCGCCCGGAGCTCGAGTACGGCTGGTCCGGCTAGGTGGTGGCCAGGGCGATCGCGGCCCCCGGGGTGACCACCCGGAAGCTGAAGGTCTGCTCCAGGTAGAGGTGGACCTCGTCGCCGTCGTGCCGGTCGTAGCCCACCGACAGGTCCAGGCCCGACTCGAGGACGAAGTCCCCGCCGCGGAGGCTGAGCACCACGCCGCCCTGCACGCCGGGGGCGCGCACGACGGGTCCGCCGGCGAGGATCCTGCGCACGTGGTCCCACACGAGATAGCCGCCGTGCTCGGCGGTCCCGAGCACCGCGGCGTGGTCGCCCGGGCCCAGGACGAGCGCGAAGGGCCCGCCCACCCCGTTGCCGAGCAGGGCCTCCACGGCCTGCGCCACCCGGCGGGGGTAGTCCTCGAAGTCCTCGCCCCGCGGGACCGGCCGGTGCCGCGCCGCCTGCGTGATCCCGACGAGCCCGGCCTCCGGCCAGCCGTGGAGGACGGCCATGTTCTCGGCCGTGGCCATCCGCAGCGCGGCGCGCTCGAGGTCGCCCAGGTCCGGGTCCGGCGCCCCCCGGTCGGCGTCGAGCAGCTCCGCGCGGGAGACCGTGAAGGGCGCCCGCACCTCGACGAGGGGCAGCACGCGCCGGCGGTGGACCTGCAGGCCGTCCGGGCCGGGCTCGAGCGGCTCGGCACGGCCCAGGTCCGTCGCCGAGTGCGCCCAGCCGTGGGGGCCGGAGAAGTCCACGACCCGGCGGGCGCCGAGGGCCGGGAGCAGCCGTGCCCGGACCTCGGCGTCGACGAGGGCCCACGCGCTCTCCGGCAGGGGCGCCAGGGCCCGCAGCAGGTGGTCCCCCGTCATGGCCGGCCCCGCAGCGAGCCGATGCCGAGGGACCCGTCCCCGGGCCCGCCGGGCGGACCCGGGGCACCGGCGCGCGCCTCGCCGGCCCCGGCCCCGGCGGCGCCCGCCTCGGCGGCCTCGCCGTGCTCGACGATGTCGCCCTCCCGCAGCAGGACGCCCTCGGCGATCCGGCGCCACCGGGGCGTGCGCCGGAGCAGGAACTCCAGCGCCATGCAGAAGTGCTTGTACTCCTCCCCCACGGCGTCGAGCATCACGGCGCGCGCCGCGGGGTCCTGCTCGACCGAGATCCGCTGCGCGTACCAGCCGATGGCCTCGGCCTCCTCGGTGAGGTTCGCGCACATCCGGGCGAACGTCCGGGTCTCCTCGGGCAGCTCGCCCGGGGGCTCGTGGTACTGGTCGAAGCCCATCCCCGCTCCCTCCGCACGGCCCCGAGGGGCAGTGGCCGGCCGCCCCGGTCCCGCAGGCTCGTGCGGCCAGGGTAGACCCCTCGCCGCCCCGCGTCGCCCCCTGCGCCGGACCCGGGCGCAGTTCGCCGCTTTGTTGCCGCCCGCCCGCGGCCGCACCGGGGACCGTTCCGCGGCCCGGCAGGAGGGCCGTCAGCGGGCGCGCGGCGGGCGCAGCACCTCCGCCAGGGCGTCCAGGACGGAGGAGTCCTCGATGGTCGAGGGCACGGCGTAGTCCTCGCCGTCGGCCATCTGGCGCATGGTCTTGCGCAGGATCTTGCCCGAGCGGGTCTTGGGCAGGGCCTCGACGACCGCCACGTCCTTGAAGTCCGCGACCGCCCCGATCTGCCGGCGCACGAGGTCCACCAGCTCCTGCCGCAGCTGCTCCTCGGGGGTGTCGACACCTGCCTTGAGCACGACGTACCCGGAGGGCCGCTGGCCCTTGAGCGGGTCGGCGACCCCGATCACGGCGCACTCCGCGACCGCCGGGTGGGAGGCCAGGACCTGCTCCATCGCCCCGGTCGAGAGCCGGTGGCCCGAGACGTTGATGACGTCGTCGGTGCGGCCCATGACGTAGACGTACCCGTCCTCGTCGACGTAGCCGGAGTCGCCGGTGGCGTAGTAGCCCGGGAACGCGGTGAGGTAGGAGTCGACGAAGCGCCGGTCGTCGCCCCACAGGGTGGTGAGGGTCCCCGGCGGCAGGGGCAGGCGCAGGGCGATGTTGCCCTCCTCCCCGGGGCCCAGGGGCGCGCCCAGCGGGTCCAGGATCTCCACCCGGTAGCCGGGCACCGGCACGGACGGCGAGCCGGCCTTGAGCGGGAGGCGCTCGATCCCGAAGGGGTTCGCGCAGATCGCCCACCCGGTCTCCGTCTGCCACCAGTGGTCGACCACGGGCACGCCCAGGACCTCGGAGGCCCAGTGGTAGGTGCCGGGGTCCAGCCGCTCCCCCGCCACGAACAGGGTCCGCAGGGAGCCGGTGTCGTGGCGGCGCACGAGCGCGCCCCCGGGATCCGCGCGGCGGATCGCCCGCAGCGCCGTGGGCGCGGTGAACAGCACCTTGACCCGGTGGTCCTCCACCCGCTGCCAGAAGGCCCCGGCGTCGGGGGTGCCCACGGGCTTGCCCTCGTAGAGCACGGTGGTCGCCCCCGCCAGCAGCGGCCCGTAGACGATGTAGGAGTGGCCCACCACCCACCCGACGTCGGACGCGGTCCACATCACCTCGTCCGGGCCCACGTCGTAGATGTGGCGCATCGACCAGGCGAGGGCCACGGCGTGCCCGCCGTTGTCGCGCACCACGCCCTTCGGGGTGCCCGTCGTGCCGGAGGTGTAGAGCACGTAGAGCGGATCGGTGGCGGCGACGGGGACCGGCCCGGCCGGCTCGGCGCGCTCCGTCACCGCGGCCCAGGTGAGCCACTCGACCGCGGACCGCCCGTTCGCCCCGGCACGGGCCCGGGCGTCCTCGACCGTGGTCTCGAAGCCGTCCCGCTCGTGCACGACCACGGCCGCGGGCGCGTGCTCGGCCAGCCGCAGGGCCTCCTCGATCGCCGGAATGTACTCGATCCGCCGCTTCGGCTCCACCCCGCCGGTCGTGGTCACGACCACGCGCGGGCGGGAGTCGTCGATCCGGGCGGCCAGCTCCTTGGGGGCGAAGCCCCCGAAGACCACCGAGTGGACGGCGCCCAGCCGCGCGCACGCCAGCATCGCCACCGGCGCCTGGGGGATCATCGGCAGGTAGATCAGCACCCGGTCGCCCTTGCCCACGCCCTGCGCGGCGAGCGCCCCCGCGAAGAGGGCCACCTCGTCCCGCAACTGGGCGTAGCTGCGGCGCTCCTGCACGCCGAGCACCGCCGAGTCGTAGATCAGCGCGGTGCGCTCGCCGTGACCGGCCTCCACGTGGCGGTCCAGGGCGTTGTGGGAGGTGTTGAGCTCCCCGTCGGGGAACCAGCGGAAGAGCGGCGCCGTCCCGGCGTCGAGGGCCACGGTGGGCCGGCGCACCCAGTCGACGGCGCCGGCGGCCTCGAGCCAGAAACCCTCCGGGTCCTGGACGCTGCGGCGGTAGACCTGCGCGTAGCCGTGGGCGTCGGCGCCCCCGGCCGGCGGCGTCTGGTGGTCGGTGCTCATGGGTCCCTCCCGGGCGTCGCGGTGCCGGTCGTGGTCCGGCCCGCGGCGGGGCCGGGCGGAGGCCGCTCCCGTGCGCCGGCCCCGCCCGTCAATCTAGTGGCGCGAGTCACACTCGGCAAGGATCGTGTATACATGGACGCGACAACGTCACGGTTCGGCGGGAATCCCTGGTGAACCACGGCGAACTGTGTATACACTCGGGAACGAGTGTGATCCCAGTCACCCCATCGACCGCGCCGCGCAGCGGCGGCGCGCCGAGCGGCAGCGAGGAGGCATCGGTGCGAGCCAGCGACCGCGCCTACGAGGCCCTGCGGGAGGACATCGTCGAGTGGCGCCTGCTGCCCGGGCAGGTCCTGGGCGAGGTCGAGCAGTCCGAGCGCTTCGGCATCTCGCGCACCCCCATCCGCGAGGCGCTGAGCCGGCTGACCGCCGACGGCCTCGCCGAGGCGCACCGGGGCCGGGGCGTCGTCGTCTCCCAGGTCTCGCTCGAGGACGTCCGGGCGCTGTTCGAGCTGCGGGAGGCCCTCGACGGCCAGGCCGCGAAGCTCGCGGCCCGGCGCCGCGACGCCGCCGTCTTCGACCGCCTGGCCGACGAGCTCGAGGCGGCCGTGGACGGGCTGCACGGGGCGGGCGCCGGCCGGGCGGGGTACTACGAGCTCGTGGAGCGCATGGACCGGGCCATCGACGACGCCGCGGCCAACCCCTACCTCACGGCGGCCCAGCGCTCCCTGCGCCTGCACCTGGCCCGGGTGCGGAAGCTGTCGCGGACGAACCCCGCCCGGCTGGCCCGCGCGGCCGCCGAGCACACCCAGATCGCCCGCGCGATCGCCGCGGGCCGGGAGGAGCTCGCCGAGGCCGCGACCCGGGTGCACCTCGCCAACTCCCTGCACGCCGTCCTGACCACCCCAGTCCGCGAGTGGGTGGAGCCGGCTCCCCCGCTGGACGCCACCGGCTGAGCCCGGCGGCCCCGACCCGACCGCTCCCCGAGAGGAACCTCCATGACCGTTCTCCACCACGTGCGCGTCCACCCGTCGAAGGACGAGCTGCGCCGCGAGGACCAGCTGGCCTGGAAGATGGCCCAGGTCGCGGCGGATCCCGTCGAGGTCACCGAGGCGGTGACGGAGATGGTGATCAACCGCGTCCTGGACAACGCCTCGGTGGCGATCGCCTCGCTGAACCGGGACCCGATCGTGGCGGCCCGCGACCAGGCGGCCGCCCACGCCCCGACGCCGGGCGGCACGGGTGCGGGCCTCTACGGCGTGGACGCCGGCACCCGGAAGGTCTCCCCCGAGTGGGCGGCCTGGGCCAACGGCGTGGCCGTGCGCGAGCTGGACTACCACGACACCTTCCTCGCCGCCGACTACTCCCACCCCGGGGACAACATTCCCCCGATCCTCGCGGTCGCCCAGCACGTCGGGGCCACGGGCCGCGACCTGGTGCGCGGGATCGCCACCGGCTACGAGCTCCAGGTGGACCTCGTGAAGGCGATCTGCCTGCACAAGCACAAGATCGACCACGTCGCCCACCTCGGACCCTCCGCCGCGGCCGGCATCGGGACCCTGCTGGGCCTGGACGTGGAGACGATCTTCCACGCCATCGGCCAGGGCCTGCACACCACCACCGCGACCCGCCAGTCCCGCAAGGGCGAGATCTCCACGTGGAAGGCCCACGCCCCGGCGTTCGCCGGGAAGATGGCCGTGGAGGCCGTGGACCGGGCGATGCGCGGGCAGACCTCCCCCACCCCGATCTACGAGGGCGAGGACGGGGTGATCGCGTGGCTGCTCGACGGCCCGGACGCCTCCTACGAGGTTCCCCTGCCCGCCCCGGGCGAGGCGAAGGCCGCGATCCTCGACACCTACACCAAGGAGCACTCCGCGGAGTACCAGGCCCAGGCCTGGATCGACCTCGCCCGCAAGCTCAACCGGGAGCGCCCGGAGCTCGCCGACCCGGACGCCGTGGAGCGGATCGTGCTGCACACCTCCCACCACACCCACTACGTCATCGGCTCCGGGGCGGGCGACCCGCAGAAGTACGACCCCACGGCGACCCGGGAGACCCTGGACCACTCGATCCCCTACATCTTCACCGTCGCCCTGCAGGACGGCACCTGGCACCACGTCGACTCCTACGCCCCCGAGCGCGCGTCCCGCCCGGAGACCGTCGCGCTGTGGCGGAAGGTCACCACCGCCGAGGACCCGGAGTGGACCCGCCGCTACCACTCGCTCGACCCGGGACAGAAGGCCTTCGGGGGGCGGGCGGAGATCCTCCTGGCCGACGGGTCCACCGTCGTGGAGGAGATCGCGGTGGCCGACGCCCACCCCCTGGGCGCCCGCCCGTTCGCCCGCGCCCAGTACGTCGCGAAGCTGCGCACGCTGGCCGAGGGCCTCGTGGCCGAGGCGGAGCTCGAGCGCTTCATCGATGCGGCCGAGCACCTCCCCGACCTGGGCGCCGGGGAGCTGGACGCCCTCAACGTCACCGCGGGCATCACCCTGCGCACCGGCACGAAGGGAATCTTCTGACCATGCTGTTCTCCACCACCACGCCCGAGGCCAAGCGCGTCGCCTTCCGGCAGATGCTGACCGGCCCGCGCATCGTGCAGTTCCCGGGCGCCTTCACCCCGATCTCGACCCGGCTGATCGCCGAGAAGGGCTTCGACGGCGTCTACATCTCCGGGGCCGTGCTGGCCAACGAGCTGGGCTTCCCCGACATCGGGCTCACGGCCCTGACCGAGGTCGCGGCCCGGGCCGGGCAGATCGCCCGCCTCACGGACCTCCCCTGCATCGTCGACGCGGACACCGGCTTCGGCGAGCCGATGAACGTCGCCCGCACCGTGCAGGAGCTCGAGAACGCGGGCCTGGCCGGGTGCCACGTCGAGGACCAGTTCAACCCCAAGCGCTGCGGGCACCTCGACGGGAAGAACGTCGTGGACCTCGCCACGGCCGTCAAGCGCGTGCGCGCCGCCGCCGAGGCCCGCCGCGACCCGAACTTCCTCGTCATGGCCCGCACCGACGTCCGGGGTGTGGGGGGCCTGGCCGCGGCCACCGACCGGGCGAAGGCGCTGGTGGACGCCGGGGCGGACGCGATCTTCCCCGAGGCCATGGCCGACCTGTCCGAGTTCGAGGCCATGCGCGCGGCGGTCGACGTGCCGATCCTCGCGAACATGACCGAGTTCGGGAAGTCGGAGCTGTTCACCGTCGACCAGCTCGAGGCCGTGGGCGTGAACATGGTCATCTACCCGGTGACCCTGATGCGCTCCGCCCTGGGCGCCATGGAGCGGGTGCTCGACACGATCGCCGCCGACGGCACGCAGCAGGCCGCCGTGCCCGACATGCTCACCCGGGCCCGGCTCTACGAGCTGGTCGACTACCACGGCTACACCCGGTTCGACTCGTCCGTCTTCGACTTCGAGGTCCCCGGCCTGCACGGCTGACCCGTTCCCACCGCACCCGCCACCCAAGGAGACCCACCATGACCGAGACCGACACCGCGGTGCACAAGGGCCTGGCCGGCGTCGTGGCCGACTACACGGCCATCTCCAAGGTCAACCCGGACACCAACTCGCTGCTCTACCGCGGCTACCCCGTCCAGGAGCTGGCCGCGTCCTGCTCGTTCGAGCAGGTGGCGCTGCTGCTGTGGAACGGCGAGCTGCCCTCCGAGCAGGAGCTCGCCGACTTCCGGGCCCACGAGCGCGCCCACCGCGCGCTGAGCCCGGAGCTGAAGGCGGTCATCGACGCGCTGCCCACCACCTGCCACCCCATGGACGTGTGCCGCACCGCGGCGTCGGTGCTGGGCGCCCAGGACCCGCAGGCGGAGGACTCCTCGCGCACGGCGAACCTGGCCAAGGCGCAGAAGCTGTTCGCCGCGATGCCCGCGGTGGTGTGCTACGACCAGCGCCGCCGGCACGGCCAGGACGTGGTGGCCCCCCGCGACGACCTGGACTACTCCGCGAACTTCCTCTGGATGGCCTTCGGCGAGGAGGCGGAGCCGGCGGTGGTCGAGGCGTTCAACACCTCGATGATCCTCTACGCCGAGCACTCCTTCAACGCGTCCACCTTCACCGCACGGGTGGTCACCTCCACCCTGTCCGACCTGCACTCGGCGGTCACCGCGGCGATCGGGGCGCTGAAGGGACCGCTGCACGGCGGGGCCAACGAGGCGGTCATGGAGACCTTCGTCGAGCTCGGCATCCGCGCCGACGAGCCGGCCGCCGACGCCGAGGCCCGGGCCAAGGCGTGGATGGACGAGGCCCTGGCGGCGAAGAAGAAGGTCATGGGCTTCGGCCACCGCGTCTACAAGCACGGGGACTCCCGGGTGCCGACCATGAAGGCGGCCCTGGATGCGATGATCGACCACTACGGCCGGCCCGAGCTGCTGGGCCTGTACAACGGGCTGGAGCGGTCCATGGACGAGGCCAAGGGCATCAAGCCCAACCTCGACTACCCGGCCGGGCCCACCTACTGGCTCATGGGCTTCGACATCCCGACCTTCACCCCGCTGTTCGTGGCGGCCCGGATCACCGGCTGGACGGCCCACGTCATGGAGCAGGTCGCGTCCAACTCCCTGATCCGCCCGCTGGCCGCGTACAACGGCCCCGACGAGCGGCACCTGTGAGCTGAGCCCCCGCGGCGCCGGCCCGTCCCGGGCGGCGCCGCGGGTCCGGCGTCGCCCGGGACGGGGACCACCGGAAGGCGGGGGCTCACCGGAAGGCGGGGTGACCGGGCCAGGGGGTGTCGACGGGGCGCAGGGAGCGGAAGCCGCCGGCGCGCGCGGCTTGGGCGGCGAGCAGCCCGACCACCGCCGCCGGCGAGTTGAGCCGGCCCTCCAGCACCGCCTGCACGGCGCCGTCGAGCGGGACCCAGGCGCCGTGGATCTCGGCCTCCTCGCCGTCGCGCTCGTGGCGCTCGCCGTCGGGGACGTCGCTGAGCCCGCGGGCCAGGAAGATCCGGTTGGCCTCCGAGGAGGACCCGGGGCTGTTGTGGAAGTCCACGAGCACCGCCCACTGCTCGGCGCGCAGGTCCGCCTCCTCGGCGAGCTCCCGCCGCGCGGCGACGGCGGGGTCCTCGCCCTCGACGTCGAGCAGTCCGGCGGGGATCTCCCACATGGTCATCCCGACCGGCCGGCGGTACTGGTTGATCAGCAGCACCTCGTCCCGGTCGTTGAGCACGAGCACCGACACGGCGCCGGGGTGGGTGATGTAGTCGCGGCGCAGCAGGTCCGCGCCCCGGGCGAGCTCGAACTCGTCCCGCTGCACGTTCCAGATGTAGCCCTCGTAGACCGTCTCGGACGCCACCGTGCGGCGGTCGCTGGTCCGGTCGGTGAGGTCCTCGGCGGCGAGGTGGCGGATGTCCATGGGGTCCTTCCGGGTGGGCGGTGCGGGGCGAACGGGAACGGTCTCGGCAGGGCTGTGGGGCGGGGACGGCGCAGGCGCCGGTCCGGGGGGACGCGGCGCCTGCGCAGGGTGCCCGTGCGGCGACGGGCCGGGGCTCAGCGGCCCTCGGCCTGCCGGCGCTCCAGGGCCGCCTTCACCAGCCCGTCGAACAGCGGGTGCGGACGGGTCGGGCGGGACATCAGCTCGGGGTGCGCCTGGGTGCCCACGTAGTAGGGGTGCACCTCGCGGGGCAGCTCGACGAACTCGACGAGGGTGCCGTTGGGCGAGGTGCCCGAGAGCACCAGGCCGGCCTGCTCCAGGCGCTCCCGGTACTCGTTGTTGACCTCGTAGCGGTGGCGGTGACGCTCCTGGACCTGGGTCGCGCCGTAGGTCGCGGCGACGACGGAGCCCTCCCGCAGCTTCGCGTCGTACAGGCCCAGGCGCATGGTGCCGCCCAGGTCGCCCGCGCCCTCGACGTACTGCTTCTGCTCGTCCATCGTGGCGATCACGGGGAACTCGGTGTCGGGCTCGAACTCGGTCGAGGACGCCCCGGCGAGGCCGAGGTCGGTGCGGGCGTACTCGATGACCATGCACTGCATGCCCAGGCACAGGCCCAGCGCGGGGATGCGGTGCTCCCGGGAGTAGCCCAGGGCGCCGAGCTTGCCCTCGATCCCGCGGATGCCGAAGCCGCCGGGGATGCAGATCGCGTCGACGTCGCCGAGCTCCCGCTGCGCGCCCTCGGGGGTCTCGCACAGATCGGAGGCCACCCACTTGATCTTCACGCGGGCGTCGTTGGCGAAGCCGCCGGCGCGCAGCGCCTCGGAGACGGAGAGGTAGGCGTCGGGCAGGTCGATGTACTTGCCGACCATCGCGACGGTGACGAAGTGCGCCGGCTCGTGCACGGCCTGCAGCAGGCGCTCCCACCGGGTCAGGTCCGCGTCCTGGTAGTCCAGGCCGAGGTAGTCGAGGATGTAGGTGTCCAGGCCCTGGGAGTGCAGGGTCTTGGGGATGTCGTAGATGCTGGGCGCGTCCGGGCACGAGATCACGGCGTCGTGGTCGACGTCGCACGCGTTGCCGATCTTGCGCAGCATCGTGTCGGGGACCTGCCGGTCGGAGCGCAGCACGAGCGCGTCGGGCTGGATGCCCAGCCCGCGCAGCGCGGCCACGGAGTGCTGGGTCGGCTTGGTCTTCAGCTCCCCGGACGGGCCGATGTAGGGGATGAGCGAGACGTGGAGGTAGAACACGTTGCGCCGGCCCACGTCCTGGCGGACCTGGCGGGCGGCCTCGAGGAACGGCTGGGACTCGATGTCGCCGACGGTCCCGCCGATCTCGGTGATGATGATGTCGGGCTGGTCCTCGCCCTGCGCGCGGCGGCGCATGCGGCTCTTGAGCTCGTCCGTGATGTGGGGGATGACCTGGACGGTGTCCCCGAGGTACTCGCCGCGGCGCTCCTTGGCGATGACCGTGGAGTAGACCTGGCCCGTGGTCACGTTCGCGGAGGCGTCGAGGTTCTCGTCGAGGAAGCGCTCGTAGTGCCCGATGTCCAGGTCGGTCTCGGCGCCGTCGTCGGTGACGAAGACCTCGCCGTGCTGGAAGGGGTTCATGGTGCCCGGGTCCACGTTGAGGTAGGGATCCAGCTTCTGCATCGTGACGGAGAGCCCGCGTGCCCGCAGCAGCATGCCGAGGGAGGAGGCCGTCAGGCCCTTGCCGAGGGAGGAGGCGACGCCGCCCGTCACGAAGATCTGACGGGTGACCTTCTCGGGTCGCTGGTTTTCGGTCTGCTGTGCGCCGGCCTCGTGGGCGGCTTCGTTTGCATTCACCACGGAATTCGAGCCTATCATCCTTTGCCTCCTCGGCCTCGGGTCCAGTGCCCCAGATCACCGCGGCGGGCCACGGGGACGGACCGCCGTCAGATCGTCGCGTCGCGCACGAGCTCGCGGGCGTGCTCGCGTGCCGCCGCGGAGTCCTCGTGGCCGGCGAGCATGCGGGCGAGCTCGACGACGCGCTGCTCCTCGTCCAGCACGGTGACGTCGCTGACCGTGGCGTCCCCGCTCTTCGTGACGAGGATGTGCTGGTCGGCGAACGCGGCCACCTGCGGCAGGTGCGTCACCACGAGCACCTGCACGTGCTGGGCGAGCATCTTGAGCCGGCGGCCGATCTCCACGGCGGCCTTGCCGCCCACCCCGGAGTCCACCTCGTCGAAGACGAAGGTCGGCACCGGGTCGACGGCCGCGAGGACCACCTCGATGGCCAGCATGAGGCGGGACAGCTCGCCGCCGGACGCGCCCTTGCCCAGGGGCCGCGGCGTCGCGGCGGCGTGGGGCTTGAGCAGGAACGCGATCTCGTCGCGGCCGTAGCCGGAGAACTCCTCCGTGGGCTCGACCTCGATCACCAGCGACGCGTTGGGCATCGCGAGCGCCGTGAGCTCCTCGCTCACCGCCTCGGACAGCCGCCGCGCGGCGGCGCGCCGCCGCTCGGTCATCCGCCGGGCGAGGTCGACGAGCGCGCCGTGCAGCTGCTCGAGGCGCCCGCGCAGCTCCTGCTCCCGGGCCGGGTCGTCGGTCAGCTCGTCCAGCCGCTGCCGGGACCGCCCGGCCCACTCGAGGACCTCGTCGACCGTGGCCCCGTACTTGCGGGTGAGGGTCTTGAGCTTGGCGCGTCGGGCCTCGACCTCGGCCAGCCGGGCGGGGCCCTCCTCGTCGAGCCCGGAGGCGTAGCCGGAGAGGTCGGCGGCGACGTCGGTGACGAGCACGGCCAGCTCCGCCACCCGGCCCGCGAGCTCCTCGAGCTGCGGGTCGGAGGCCGCCTCCTGCTCCAGGGCGCGCTGGGCGCCCGCGATGAGGGCGATCGCGTCGGCGGCGTCCCCGTCGGAGAACTCGCCGCCGCTGAGGGCGGTGTGCGCGGTGAGGGCGGCCGTGCGCAGCTGCTCGAGGTTGGTCAGCCGCTGGCTCTCCTGGTCGAGGCGCTCGTCCTCCCCCGGCTGGGGGTCCACGGCGTCGATCTCCTCCAGGGCGCCCTGCAGGGTCTGGGCCTCGAGGGCCCGTTCCCGGCCGTGCTCGGTGACCTCCCGCAGGGTCCGCTGCACGGCGCGGTACTCGCCGAGCAGCTGCCGGTACCGCGCGAGCTCCTCCGCGAGATCCTCCCCCGCGTACTGGTCGAGGGCGTGGCGCTGGGCGGCGGGCGACTTCAGGCGCAGCTGGTCGGACTGCCCGTGCACGGCCACGAGCGACTGCCCCACCGCGGAGAGGGTCCCCACCGGGGCGGACCGCCCGCCCACGTGGGCGCGGCTGCGGCCCTCCGCCGTGACGGCGCGCGCGAGGGTGATGAGGGCCTCCTCGCGGTCCGCGACGCTCTCGACGTCGACGGCGCCGCCGGCGTCCTCGACGAGGGCCGCCGCGGGGTGCCCGGCCGGGACGCGCACGACCGCCTCGGCCACGGCCTTCGGCGCCCCGGAGCGCACCGCCCCGGCGTCGGAGCGGTTGCCCAGCAGCATCCCGAGGGCGGTGACGACCATGGTCTTGCCCGCGCCGGTCTCACCGGAGAGGATGCTCAGTCCCGGCCCCAGGGGCAGCACGGCGTCGGTGATGACGCCGAGGTCGTGGATGTGGATCTCCTCGATCATTCAGTCGGCCTCCGCGGTCTGGTCCCGGGCTTCGAAGGTCTCGGCGTCCGGGCCGTGGGGCATCTCCCGCCCGACGCTCGAGCGGGTCAGGGCGGCCGGGACGGTGCCGGGGTGGGGTTCCCCGCGGGCCGCGCGCCGCGGCGCGGCGGGGAGCGCGGGCACGGGGCCCCGCCAGCCGGTCGTGGGCAGCTCGAACTTCTTCACGAGCCGCTCGGAGAAGGGCGTGCGGTGCATCCGGGCGAGGTTGACGGCCTTCGGCGAGCGCACGACCTCGATCCGGGACCCGGGCGGCAGCTCGGTGGTGCGGCGGCCGTCGCACCACAGCACGCCGCGGGTGTCGGTGCGGGTGAGGACCTCCACCGCCATCATGGAGTTCGGGGAGATGACGAGGGGGCGGGAGAACAGGGCGTGGGCGCTCAGCGGCACCATGAGCAGCGCCTCGACCTCGGGCCACACCACCGGCCCGCCCGCGGAGAACGCGTAGGCGGTGGAACCGGTGGGGGTCGCGAGGACCACCCCGTCGCACCCGAACGTGCTCAGCGGCCGGCGGTCGACCTCGATGACCACCTCGATCATCTTCTCGCGGTTGCCCTTCTCGACCGAGGCCTCGTTGAGGGCCCAGGTGTGCAGGACCTTCTTCTCGTCCTGCCACACGGTGATGTCGATCGCCATGCGCTGCTCGACGGTGTAGCGCCCGTCCACGATGGCCTCGACCGTCGAGGCGAGGTCGGAGCGCTCGCTCTCCGCGAGGAAGCCGACGTGGCCGAGGTTCACGCCCAGCAGCGGCGTGTCCACGCTGCGCACGAGCTCGGCGGCCCGCAGGATGGACCCGTCCCCGCCGAGGACCATGACGAGCTCGATCTCGCGCAGGGAGACGTCCTCCTCGATGATCTCCACCGGCGCGAGCGGCTCGGCGTCGTCGAGCAGGGCCTCGAGGTCGGTCCGGGAGATCACCGGGACCAGTCCCGCCTCGTGCAGCTGCAGGCAGGACTCGCGCGCGGCGTCCTTGGCCTCGCGCCGGCCCGTGTGGGCCATGACCAGAATCTTCCTGCTCACGGGTCCTCCCGTCCTCCGCCGTTCGGGGCACGCGGGCGCCCTGCCGGCCGGGGACGGCCGGCGGCGCACGCCGTGCCCGCGGACCGGGCACCGCTCACCACCCTACGCGAGGCCGGGGACAGTCAGGACGCCGCCGGGCCGGTCTCCTCCCGGCGGCACCACAGGAAGAACTCGTGGTTGCCGTCCTGGCCCGGCAGGGGGCTGCGCTGCCGGCCGAGGACGCTCAGCCCGTGCGCCCGGGCCGCCTCGGTGACCGCGTCGACGGCGCGGGCGCGCTCGGCCTCGCTGGTGACCACGCCGGTGCGGGCCAGCCGGTCGGCGCCGACCTCGAACTGCGGCTTGACCATCAGCAGGAGGTCACCGCCCGGCACGGTCGCGGCCGCGAGCGGGCCGACCACCAGGGTCAGGGAGATGAACGAGAGGTCGCACACGGTCAGCTGCGCCGGGCCGCCGACGTCCTCGGGGCGCAGCCAGCGCACGTTCATGCCCTCGAACACGTGCACGCGGGGGTCCTCCCGCAGCGAGGGGACGAGCTGGTCGTGGCCGACGTCGACGGCCACGACCTCGCGGGCGCCCGCGCGCAGCAGCACGTCGGTGAACCCGCCCGTCGAGGCGCCGGCGTCCAGGCAGCGCTTCCCGGCCACGGTGATCCCCGGGAAGGCCGCGAGCGCGCCGGCGAGCTTGTGCCCGGCGCGGCTCACGTAGTCGGGGGTGCCGGCGGACCGGACCTCCAGGCGGTCGTCGGCGTCGACGCGGGCGGAGGGCTTGGTCGCCGGCGTGCCGTTGACCAGCACGCGCCCCTCGGCGATCCAGCGGGCGGCCACCGTGCGCGAGCGCGCCAGCTCCCGGGTGGTCAGCTCCTGGTCCAGGCGCGGGCTCATCGCTCCCCCGCGTCCCGCGCCGGGCCGGCGGGCGGCGGGACGGGACCCGCGGGGACGGTCTCCGGCTCCGCGCTCAGCTCGGCGGCCAGCTGAGCGTGCACGGCCTCGTACAGGTCGGCGTGCTCCGCGACGGGCGTCGCGGCCAGCGCGGCCGCCCGCGCCAGGACGGCGTCGACCCGCGCGTGGCCCGTCGGGCGCACGGCGGGGGCCTCGTCCGCCGCCTCCCCGGCCACCGGCCGCTCCGGGGCGTCGGAGCGGTCCGTCACCGGGCGGTCCCCCACTCGAGCCGCGGGGCCAGGGGGGCGTCCGTGTCGGGATGGGCGGCCCACCACGCCGCGCACGCGGCGCGCCAGGCGTCCAGGTCCTCCGGGGAGCCGTGGACCCGCAGGACCGTGCCGTCGGTCTCCGCCGTGGCGGACCCGCAGCTGGCGCGCTGCTCGCCGACCCCGGCCGCCACCTCGACCTCGGGGTACGGCTGGAAGAGCCCGTCGAGGTCCGCCACGACGTAGGCGGGGCGCTCGGCCGTGCGGGCGGCGAGGATGCTCTCGAGGGTGTCGACGCCGGTGAGCACGGCGACGGTCGCGAAGCCGGCCCGGTTGCCGCCGAGGACGTCGGTGTCCAGCCGGTCCCCGACGACCACGGGCCGCGTGCTGCCGACCCGTTCCGCGGCCGTGCGGAAGATCGGGGCCTCGGGCTTGCCCGCGACCTCGGGGGTGCGTCCGGTCGCCGCGGCCACCGCGGCCACCAGGGCCCCGTTGCCGGGAGCCATGCCGCGCTCCTTGGGGATGGTCAGATCGGTGTTCGTCGCCACCCACAGCACGTCCGGATCGGCGAGGGTGTAGGACGCCTCGGCCAGCTCCGTCCAGCGCAGCTGCGGATCGATGCCCTGGATCACCGCGCGGGGGGCCTCGGCCTGCGTGCGCACCGGCCGCAGGCCCGCGGCCGCCACGACGTCGACGAGCGCCTGCGCCCCGGTGACGAGCACCGGCGTCCCGCCGGGCAGCCGCTCGGCGAGCAGGGCGGCGCCCGCCTGGGCGGAGCTGACGACGGCGTCGGGCCCGGTGGGGATGCCGAGCTCCGTCAGGTGCTCGGCCACGGTGTCCACCGACCGGGACGCGTTGTTGGTCACGTAGACGACCGGTACGCCCTGCCCGGTGGCCCGCCGCAGGTTCTCCGGGGCGCCGGGGACCGCGTGGTCACCCGCGTAGACGACGCCGTCCAGGTCGCTGAGGACGGCGTCGAAGCGGTCGAGGAGCGGTTCAGCCATGCCGCGGGTCGTCCTCCGCGTCGCCCGCACCGTCGGCGATGTCGGCGTCGTCGTCGGGGTCGAGGTCCTCCTCGCTACCGCCCTCGAAGTCGTCGTCGGGGTCGAGGTCCTCCTCCGACCCCGCGGACTCCTCCTGGTCCTCGTCGGCACCGTCGTCGGCACCCTCCTCGGCGCCCTCGTCGAGCACGTCGTCGGACTCGTCGTCCGGGTGGTCCTCCAGGCCGCCGTCCGTGCGCCGGCCGGCGGGGGGCGCCGCCGAGGCCGTCCCGGCAGCCGCCTCGTCCGGCGCGGCGGGGTCCTCGGCGCCCGCGAGCACGACGCCGGTCTCCTCCGCCGCCTCGGGCTCCTCGCCCACGAGGTCGAAGATCTCCGGCTCGGCGAACTGGCCCGTGCCCAGGGCCGCCTCGGCCACCACGGCCTGGCGGTCCCATGTCAGGGCCTCCCGGTCGCGGCCCACGCCGCGCAGCGCCTCGGCGTAGGCGCGGAACAGCCGGGGGCTGTACGAGAAGCCCCGGTTCTTGTCGAGCTGCGGGATCGTGAGGGCGTCGACCGCCCCCTGGGCGTCGCCCTGGTCGCGGCGCATGCCCGCGAGCACGATCGACAGCTCGACCTTCTCGGCGGCGTCCAGGCCCTGCGCGGCCTCGGAGGTGGCCAGCTCGACGGCCTTGTCCAGCCGCCCGAGGGCCCGCTCGCAGTCGACCATGAGGGGCAGGTGGACCTCGGAGCCGGTCATCCGCCGGAAGGTGCGCAGCTCCTTGAGGGCCAGGGACCAGTCCTCCGCCTCGTAGGCCGCGATGCCCGTGGCCTCGCGGACCGCGGCGATGCGTCCGCCCCGGCGACCGGCGGCGAGGGCGTGCTCGAGCGCGAGCTCGGGGTCGTCCAGCAGGTAGCGACCGGCCATCACCAGGTGCATGGCGACGGCCTCCGCGTTGCGCGGCTCGAGCGCGCCCAGCTGTGCGCGCGTCGGCTTGTCCAGCTCCCGCCCGGTGACGTCCTCGTCGATCTCCGGCGCCCGGTGCCGGTGGGTCGACACGTCGGTGCGGTCGCCGTAGCCACCGCGCCGGTCGTCACGGCGGTCGTCACGGCGGTCGTCACGGCGGTCGGGGAAACCACCGCGCCGCTCGCCCTGACCCGGCCGCTCATCACGCCCGCGGCCACCGTAGCCCGCACCCCGGCGGTCGTCACGGCCGCCCCGGTAGCCCTCGCCCTCACGACGAGGACCCCGCTCACCCGAGCCTGCGCCCCGGCGGTCGTCCCGGCGGTCGCCGTACGCTCCGCGCCGGTCGTCACGCCGGTCGGAGAAACCACCGCGCCGCTCGCCCTGACCCGGCCGCTCATCACGCCCACGGTCGCCGTAGCCACCGCGCCGGTCGTCACGCCGATCGCCCTGGGCCGGACGGTCCTCCCGGCGGCGGTCACCGTACGCTCCGCGCCGGTCGTCACGCCGGTCGGAGAAACCACCGCGCCGCTCGCCCTGACCCGACCGCTCATCACGCCCACGGTCGCCGTAGCCACCGCGCCGGTCGTCACGCCGATCGCCCTGGGCCGGACGGTCCTCCCGGCGGCGGTCACCGTACGCTCCGCGCCGGTCGTCACGCCGGTCGGAGAACCCACCGCGCCGCTCGCCCTGACCCGACCGCTCGTCACGGCGGTCGTCGCGGCCGCCCCGGTAGCCCTCGCCCTCACGACGGGGACCCCGCTCACCCGAGCCTGCGCCCCGGCGGTCGTCCCGGC
Organism: Kocuria sp. U4B; assembly: GCF_054875615.1. Next base: position 3,062,967 of record NZ_CM142180.1, on the reverse strand, counting down.
GGTCGTCCCGGCGGCGGTCGCCGTACGCTCCGCGCCGGTCGTCACGCCGGTCGGAGAAACCACCGCGCCGCTCGCCCTGACCAGACCGCTCATCGCGTCCACGGTCGCCGTAGCCACCGCGCCGGTCGTCACGGCGCTCGCCCTGGGCCGGACGGTCCTCCCTCCGACGGTCGCCGTAGGAGCGTCCGCCGCTGTCGCCGCCGGTCCGTCCCGTGGAGCGGTCGCCCTCACGGGCGTCGCGGGAGAAGCTGCGCCGGCCGTCGTCGTACCGGCGCCGCGGCGCCCCGCCCGACCGGTCGCCGTCGCGTTCGGCGCCTCCGCCGGACCGGCGCGGGCCGGTGTTCCCGTTCCGGTGCTCGTCCCGGGAACCGTGCTGGAAAGACTCGGACACGTACCGCTCCTCTGTGCCGGCCGGCGGGCGGACGGCGTTCGTGGCTGTGGGCGGTCACCGCACAGCGGTCCGCCCTTTTTGATCGTCCCTCATTCTAGAGGAGGGGCGCACTCGCCGGTGCGGTCCCGACGGGCCCCTCCGAGGGCCGATAATTGAGCCCATGACCAAGAAACCCCTCACGTCCCACCTGCTGGTGCGCGTGCTCCTCGGCATCGTTCTGGGCATCGTCTGCGGGCTGATCTTCCCCGAACCGCTCGCCCGAGTGTTCCTCACCTTCAACGGCCTGTTCAGTGCCTTCCTGGGCTTCATCGTCCCGCTGCTGATCCTTGGCCTCGTCACCCCCGCCATCGCAGACCTCGGCCGGGGGGCGGGCAAGTGGCTCGGCATCACCGCGGCCATTGCATACGCCTCCACCGTGTTCTCCGGGATCCTCGCCTTCCTCGTCGCCCGCGGCACCTTCCCCTGGCTGCTCGGTGGGGAGCGCGAGGTCAATGCGCTGGCGAACCCGGAGGAGACAGCGCTCACGGGCTTCTTCAGCCTCGAGCTGGCGCCGGTCTTCGACGTGATGACCGCGCTCGTGCTCTCGTTCTGCCTGGGCGTGGGGATCACCCTCATCCGCGGGGAGACCCTGCACAAGGCCATGGACGATCTGCGCGGGATCATCATGCGCATCGTCGAACTGGTGATCATCCCCCTGCTGCCGCTCTACATCTTCGGCATGTTCATGAACCTCACCATGAACGGACAGATCCTCACCGTCATCACCACTTTTCTCAAGGTCGTGGTGCTGGCGTTCGCGCTCACGATCGTGCTGCTGCTCGTGCAGTACGTCATCGCCGGCGCGTACACCCGCCGCAACCCCTTGACGATGCTGAGGAACATGCTGCCCGCCTACGTGACGGCACTCGGCACGTCGTCGTCCGCGGCCACGATCCCCGTCACCCTCAGGTGCGCGGAGGCCAACGGCATCAGCAAGCCTGTGGCAGGCTTCGTCATCCCGCTGGCGGCGACGATCCACCTGGCCGGCTCCACGCTGAAGATCGTGCTGTTCTCGCTCGCCATCATGACCATCACGGGCATGCCGATCGACAACCTGGGCTACCTCGGGTTCATCCTCATGCTCGGCATCACCATGGTCGCCGCGCCGGGCGTGCCCGGCGGCGCCATCATGGCCGCCGTCGGCGTGCTGCAGAGCATGCTCGGTTTCGACGACACCGCTGTCGCGCTCATGATCGCCACCTACATCGCGATCGACTCCTTCGGCACCGCGACCAACGTGACCGGTGACGGTGCCATCGCCGCGGTCATGGACAAGATCGTCGGCCGGCGCGCGAAGGCCCTCGCCACCACCGATGAGCACGAGGCGCGGGAGGACACCGTTCTCGAGCCCTGATCTCCGGACCGTCCCGCTCCGGGGACGACGAAGGCCCCGACCTGATGGTCGGGGCCTTTGTCGTCCCTGGGCGCCGCTCAGGGCTGCGCGGCCCAGTACAGTTCCGTCACCATGTCCCGCGGATCGTCCCCCGGGTGCGGCTCGGTCACGTACACCTCCCACAGCGGCGCCCCCAGGGTGATGCCCTGGTCCTCGGCCCAGGCACGCAGACGCGCCCACGCCTCCCCGAGGCCGTCGTAGTTCCCGTGGTGCACGGCGGTCACCGCCCGCGTCGCGGGCAGTCTCCCGGCGACGACGGCGCCCGCCGGTGCGACCGGCTCCCGCACGACGAACCCGACCTCGAGGTCGACGGTCTCCGCCGGCGCGGACCGGTACAGCGCCAGGGCCGGGCCTGCGGGCACCACGTCGCCGGCGGCCATCCGTTCGCCCAGTTCTCTGAAGGCGCTGTCGAAGAATCCGCGCAGCTCCTCCAGCCGGACCGAGCCGACCACGACGGCGAGGGGCTGCTCGTCCACGTCCACGAGCCGAGGGGCCGCCGCATCGTCGCCCCCGTCCGTCCTGTTCTCGGTATGTGCGTCCATGGCGCCATTGTCCGCCCTGGACCGTCGTACGCACCGCAGATGACGTCGTGGACCCTCCGGACAGCAGGACCCGGGTGGGGGGAAGGGCCCTGTCGGGGTGGCCTGTGGGGCCTGTGGTGTGGGGGTGCCGGCTGGGCGTGCGTGGTAGCCGGTGCATGTGGCGCAGCACTCACCGCGCAGGTGTGAATCATCCGGGGGGGTGGTTAAGGTGGGGAGCCCCCGCACCGTGTGGTGCGGGGGCTCGACCCTTCTGGTGTGGTCCGGCGGTGTCCTACTCTCCCACACCCTTCCGGGTGCAGTACCATCGGCGCTGTGGGTCTTAGCTTCCGGGTTCGGGATGGGACCGGGCGTTTCCCCCACGCTATGACCGCCGTAACTCGTGCTCCGCGCCCCGTACCGGGCCCGCTGCGGGGCGGGTGGTGGGGTGGGAAGTTCGTGTCACAGGCTGGTGGCTGTGGATTCAGTTGTGTGCTGCGCAACCGTGCAACCCGGCGGGGTTGTTGGTTGGGAGCCGTATAGTGGACGCGGTGTTCTGTGTGTTCCCACCCGTGGTCCCAACCAGGGGTTGGGGGGTGGGTGTGGGGTAAGTTGTCGGCCTATTAGTACCGGTCGGCTGCGCACGTCGTTGGTTCGTGCTTCCACCTCCGGCCTATCAACCCAGTGGTCTCGCTGGGGGCCTCTCGCACCTAAAGGGTGCGTGGAAATCTCATCTCGAAGCGAGCTTCCCGCTTAGATGCTTTCAGCGGTTATCTCTTCCGAACGTAGCGAAGCAGCGGTGCACCTGGCGGTACAACTGCCATACCAGAGGTTCGTCCGTCCCGGTCCTCTCGTACTAAGGACAGGTCTTCTCAAATTTCCTGCGCGCGCAGCGGATAGGGACCGAACTGTCTCACGACGTTCTGAACCCAGCTCGCGTACCGCTTTAATGGGCGAACAGCCCAACCCTTGGGACCAACTCCAGCCCCAGGATGCGACGAGCCGACATCGAGGTGCCAAACCATGCCGTCGATATGGACTCTTGGGCAAGATCAGCCTGTTATCCCCGAGGTACCTTTTATCCGTTGAGCGACGGCCATTCCACAATGTACCGCCGGATCACTAGTCCCGACTTTCGTCCCTGCTCGAGCTGTCGCTCTCACAGTCAAGCTCCCTTGTGCACTTACACTCGACACCTGATTGCCAACCAGGCTGAGGGAACCTTTGGGCGCCTCCGTTACTCTTTAGGAGGCAACCGCCCCAGTTAAACTACCCATCAGGCACTGTCCCTGACCCGGATCACGGGCCGAAGTTAGATGTCCAGAGTGACCAGAGTGGTATTTCAACGATGACTCCACGAGCACTGGCGTGCCCGCTTCACAGTCTCCCACCTATCCTACACAAGCCACACCGAACACCAATACCAAACTATAGTAAAGGTCTCGGGGTCTTTCCGTCCTGCTGCGCGTAACGAGCATCTTTACTCGTACTGCAATTTCGCCGAGTTCATGGTTGAGACAGCGGGGAAGTCGTTACTCCATTCGTGCAGGTCGGAACTTACCCGACAAGGAATTTCGCTACCTTAGGATGGTTATAGTTACCACCGCCGTTTACTGGGGCTTAAATTCTCCGCTTCGCCGTGAGGCTAACAGGTCCTCTTAACCTTCCAGCACCGGGCAGGAGTCAGTCCGTATACATCGTCTTGCGACTTCGCACGGACCTGTGTTTTTGATAAACAGTCGCTTCCCCCTGGTCTCTGCGGCCCTTACCCGCTCGCACCAGCAAGTGGTGTCCACGGTCCGGGCCCCCTTCTCCCGAAGTTACGGGGGCATTTTGCCGAGTTCCTTAACCATGATTCTCTCGATCGCCTTAGTATTCTCTACCTGATCACCTGTGTCGGTTTGGGGTACGGGCGGCTGGAACCTCGCGTCGATGCTTTTCTCGGCAGCATAGGATCACCGAATCCCCCCACGGATGGGGGTCCCGTCACGTCTCAGGCGCATGATCCGCGGATTTGCCAACGGATCGCCCTACACGCTTAGACCGGGTCTACCATCGCCCGGCTCGGCTACCTTCCTGCGTCACACCTGTTAATACGCTTACCTCCCCGGTTCAGGTCCCACGCTCCCCGCCACCGGTGACGGCCAATGGCCGGCACCTGGTGCGGTTCGGGTGGTTAGTGTCCCCGGTTCGATATGGGCGGTTCTTCGCCGGTACGGGAATATCAACCCGTTGTCCATCGACTACGCCTGTCGGCCTCGCCTTAGGTCCCGACTGACCCAGGGCAGATTAGCTTGACCCTGGAACCCTTGATCATCCGGCGGACGGGTTTCTCACCCGTCATTCGCTACTCATGCCTGCATTCTCACTCGTGTGGGCTCCACCACTGGGTTACCCCGCAGCTTCACTGCCCACACGACGCTCCCCTACCCATCGCACCACCTGAACCAAGGACCACGAGGGCCCCGGCTGGGTATCGTTGGTGCAATGCCACAACTTCGGCGGTGTACTTGAGCCCCGCTACATTGTCGGCGCGGAATCACTTGACCAGTGAGCTATTACGCACTCTTTCAAGGGTGGCTGCTTCTAAGCCAACCTCCTGGTTGTCTAAGCAACTCCACATCCTTTCCCACTTAGCACACGCTTAGGGGCCTTAGTTGGTGGTCTGGGCTGTTTCCCTCTCGACTATGAAGCTTATCCCCCACAGTCTCACTGCTACGCTCTCACTTACCGGCATTCGGAGTTTGGCTGACGTCAGTAACCTTGTAGGGCCCATCGGCCATCCAGTAGCTCTACCTCCGGCAAGAAACACGTAACGCTGCACCTAAATGCATTTCGGGGAGAACCAGCTATCACGAAGTTTGATTGGCCTTTCACCCCTACCCACAGCTCATCCCCTCCATTTTCAACTGAAGTGGGTTCGGTCCTCCACGCGCTCTTACACGCGCTTCAACCTGGCCATGGGTAGATCACTTCGCTTCGGGTCTAGATCACGCCACTCACTCGCCCTATTCAGACTCGCTTTCGCTACGGATACCCCTCACGGGTTAACCTCGCGACGTAACACTAACTCGCAGGCTCATTCTTCAAAAGGCACGCCGTCACCTTGTAGGGCTCCGACGGATTGTAGGCACACGGTTTCAGGTACTATTTCACTCCCCTCCCGGGGTACTTTTCACCTTTCCCTCACGGTACTGGTCCGCTATCGGTCATCAGGTAGTATTTAGGCTTACCAGGTGGTCCTGGCAGATTCACACGGGATTTCACGGGCCCCGTGCTACTTGGGTACGTGCACCGTGCGGCAGCAACGATTTCGTCTACGGGACTCCCACCCTCTACGGCCCGGCACTCACACCGGTTCGACTATCGTCCTGCACTCACACGCCCGGGCCGGCAGACCCGGGACGACACGCCCCACGACCCCGATGATGCAACCCCTGCCGGGTCTCACACACCATCGGTTTGGCCTCTTCCGCGTTCGCTCGCCACTACTGACGGAATCACTGTTGTTTTCTCTTCCTGTGGGTACTGAGATGTTTCACTTCCCCACGTTCCCTCCACGCACCCTATGAATTCAGGTACGGGTCACCACGCATAACACGCGGCGGGGTTTCCCCATTCGGAGACCCTCGGATCACAGCTCGTTTATCAGCTCCCCGAGGCTTATCGCAGATTACCGCGTCCTTCATCGGCTCCTGATGCCAAGGCATCCACCGTGCGCCCTTAAAAACTTGCCACATGATCACAGAACACACCGACCCACCACCACGACCACCGGCCCCCTCCCGCAAGGAGAAGGACCCGCTGCCCGCAGCACTGGGCGGCGATCAATCACGAACTTGAGGCACCACAACCACCGCCGAGACGCCCGAAGACGACCCCTGCGACTGCTGCGGCACCAGTTCTTAAGATGCTCGCGTCCACTATACAGTTCTCAAACAACAACCCGCACACCCCACACTCACGGGCGGAAGTCACGACCATCAGGCCGTCACCGCCGCCGGCGGGGCGCCGGGAACCAAAGACATCTCACCACCCACCACGAACCCACCACCCCTCCACCACCGCCCCCGCAAAGGGGACCAGCAGCGCAGGAACCGGTGCGCCCGGGTCGGGGCCTGTTGTCTCAGGACCCAACAGTGCGCCATGGACCGCTCCTCCACCGGACGTCCCCCACCGTTCCACCACCACCACGACCACCGGGGCAACCCGGCAGCCCGCGGTGAGCGGGTACTGAAGAAGAGAACGACCAGCACCTAAGGTGCGGCCGCTTGCCTGCTGATGTTCCACCCATGAGCTCACCCCACCGGCAGCACCTACGGCTGCTCGAAGCGGGGGCGACCACCACACGGTGGTCAACGGCTCCTTAGAAAGGAGGTGATCCAGCCGCACCTTCCGGTACGGCTACCTTGTTACGACTTAGTCCCAATCGCCGGTCCCACCTTCGACGGCTCCCTCCCACAAGGGGTTAGGCCACCGGCTTCGGGTGTTACCAACTTTCGTGACTTGACGGGCGGTGTGTACAAGGCCCGGGAACGTATTCACCGCAGCGTTGCTGATCTGCGATTACTAGCGACTCCGACTTCATGAGGTCGAGTTGCAGACCTCAATCCGAACTGAGACCGGCTTTTTGGGATTAGCTCCACCTCACAGTATCGCAACCCTTTGTACCGGCCATTGTAGCATGCGTGAAGCCCAAGACATAAGGGGCATGATGATTTGACGTCATCCCCACCTTCCTCCGAGTTGACCCCGGCAGTCTCCTATGAGTCCCCACCATCACGTGCTGGCAACATAGAACGAGGGTTGCGCTCGTTGCGGGACTTAACCCAACATCTCACGACACGAGCTGACGACAACCATGCACCACCTGTCCACCAGCCCCGAAGGGAAACCCCATCTCTGGGGCGGTCCGGTGGATGTCAAGCCTTGGTAAGGTTCTTCGCGTTGCATCGAATTAATCCGCATGCTCCGCCGCTTGTGCGGGCCCCCGTCAATTCCTTTGAGTTTTAGCCTTGCGGCCGTACTCCCCAGGCGGGGCACTTAATGCGTTAGCTACGGCGCGGAGGACGTGGAATGTCCCCCACACCTAGTGCCCAACGTTTACGGCATGGACTACCAGGGTATCTAATCCTGTTCGCTCCCCATGCTTTCGCTCCTCAGCGTCAGTAACAGCCCAGAGACCTGCCTTCGCCATCGGTGTTCCTCCTGATATCTGCGCATTTCACCGCTACACCAGGAATTCCAGTCTCCCCTACTGCACTCTAGTCTGCCCGTACCCACTGCCGACCCGGGGTTGAGCCCCGGGCTTTCACAGCGGACGCGACAAACCGCCTACGAGCTCTTTACGCCCAATAATTCCGGACAACGCTTGCGCCCTACGTATTACCGCGGCTGCTGGCACGTAGTTAGCCGGCGCTTCTTCTGCAGGTACCGTCACTTGCGCTTCTTCCCTACTGAAAGAGGTTTACAACCCGAAGGCCGTCATCCCTCACGCGGCGTCGCTGCATCAGGCTTTCGCCCATTGTGCAATATTCCCCACTGCTGCCTCCCGTAGGAGTCTGGGCCGTGTCTCAGTCCCAGTGTGGCCGGTCACCCTCTCAGGCCGGCTACCCGTCGTCGCCTTGGTGAGCCATTACCCCACCAACAAGCTGATAGGCCGTGAGCCCATCCAAAACCAGTAAACCCTTTCCACCCCCACCATGCGGTGGAAGGTCGTATCCAGTATTAGACCCGGTTTCCCAGGCTTATCCCAGAGTCAGGGGCAGGTTACTCACGTATTACTCACCCGTTCGCCACTAATCCGCCCAGCAAGCTGGGCATCATCGTTCGACTTGCATGTGTTAAGCACGCCGCCAGCGTTCGTCCTGAGCCAGGATCAAACTCTCCGTCAAAAAACAGAAAACCAACCCGAACACCCCACCACAAAGCAGGACACCCGGACGATCCAGGCTGACACCGTCACCCACCCCACGGAGGCGGAACGAGCAACGGCCAATCAACCAAACAAAACATTTGGCATCAACAAACATGGCACACTATTGAGTTCTCAAACAACAGACCAAGAACCAGACCCCCAAGGCCCAGAACTCGAAGAAAGGAAGCTGCTTCCGGCTCGGGAACCTCGTTCCCTCCTTCAGCGGCTCAACCATCATACGGAGCCCGTTCCCGGCGTGTCAACTTGACGTTGTCCCGGGTTCCGGACGACCGTGACGGTCGTTCCCGCATGAACTAGGCACGGCTGGTCGCCGTGCTGATCTTTGCGGGTTCGTCGTCCGCCGGCCCCGTGGGCCCTGCCTGACGACTCGATGAACACTACACGCGGCTCCGGGGGCCTGCAACTCGCTCCCCGCGGGCGCCGGTCAGGCTTCGACGACGACGGCGGCGAGGTGCTTCTTGCCCCGGCGGAGCAGGGCGTAGCGGCCGTGCAGCAGCTGGTCGCTGCCCAGCTCGGCGTCCTCGCCGGCGACCTTCCGGTTGTTGAGGTAGGCGCCGCCCTCCTTCAGGGTGCGCCGGGCGGCGGAGCGGGACTCGGAGAGGCCGGTGGCCACGAGCAGGTCGGCGACCCGGTGGGCGCCGGCCTCGACGCGGGCGGTCGGCAGCTCCCGGGCCACGGCGTCGAGGGTGCCGGCGTCCAGCTCGTCCAGCTCGCCCCGGCCGAAGACCGCGGCGGACGCGGCGATGGCCTTCTCGGTGGCCGCCGCCCCGTGCACCAGGGAGCAGACCTCCCAGGCCAGCACCTTCTGCGCCTCGCGCTTGAAGGGGGCCTCCTCCACCTGCCGGTGCAGCTCCTCGATCCGCTCCCGGGTCAGGAAGGTGAACACCTTGAGCCGGTCCACGACGTCGGCGTCGGCGGTGTTGAGCCAGAACTGGTAGAACGCGTACGGCGAGGTGAGCTCCGGGTCCAGCCACACGGCGTTGCCCTCGGACTTGCCGAACTTCGTGCCGTCGGAGTTGGTGATCAGCGGAGTGCCGATCGCGTGCACGGAGGCGCCCTCCACCTTGCGGATCAGCTCGGTGCCGGAGGTCAGGTTGCCCCACTGGTCGGAGCCGCCGGTCTGCAGCGTGCAGCCGTGGTGCCGGTACAGGTTGAGGTAGTCCAGTCCCTGGAGGATCTGGTAGCTGAACTCGGTGTAGGAGATGCCCTCGTCGGAGTTCAGGCGCTTGGCCACGATCTCCTTCTTGATCATCGTGCCGACGCGGAAGTGCTTGCCGATGTCGCGCAGGAAGTCGATGGCGGACAGCTGGGAGGTCCAGTCGAGGTTGTTGACCATCACGGCCGGGTTCTCCCCCTCGAAGGAGAGGAAGCGCTCGACCTGGGCGCGCAGCAGCTGCACCCACTGCGCCACGGTCTCCTTGGAGTTGAGCACGCGCTCGGAGGTCTGCCGGGGGTCGCCGATCAGCCCCGTGGAGCCGCCGACGAGGCCGATGGGCCGGTGGCCGGCGAGCTGGAGGCGGCGCATCAGCAGCAGCTGGACGAGGTGGCCCAGGTGCAGCGACGCCGCGGTGGGGTCGAACCCGCAGTAGTAGGTGATCGGCTCCCCCGACAGGGCCTGCTCGAGGGCGGCCTCGTCGGTCGACACGTGCACCAGGCCCCGCCACTGCAGCTCCTGCCACACGGTGGCGAAGGTCGGGTCGTTGTGCTGGGAGTTCAGATCAATTGCGTTCGACACGGCTCCCAAGGTACCAGGGCGCGGGCCGGCGCCGGCGCCCTGGTACCCGTCGGGGGAACGGCCGTGACCGCCGTGGGCCTCAGGACCGGTCGAGGCCCGCGGGCAGCTCCCGGGCCGCGACGACGCGCAGCCGCTGGGTCGGGCGGGTCATGGCCACGTAGAGGTTGCCCACGGCGCCGCCGGTCTCCTCCACCAGCGCCTGCGGCTCCACGAGCACCACCGAGTCGAACTCGAGGCCCTTCGCGTCCCAGGCGGAGAGCACCACCACCTGCCGGTCGAGCCGGCGAACCCCGGCGCCGACCAGGCCGGGCAGCGCCTGGGCGAGGGCCGGCCCGATCTCCCGGACCCGGTCCTCGGGCACGATGACCGCCACGAGGCCGCCGCCGACGACCTCGAGCTCGGTGCGCACCTGCTCGAGCACGGCGCCGGCCAGGCCCGCGTCGTCGGACCGGGTGACGATGGGCGGCTCGCCGTCCCGGACGGCGCGCGGAGCGGACAGGGCGAGGCCCGCCGCGCGGGCGACGTCCACGGCGGCCTCGGCGATCGCGGCCGGGGTCCGGTAGTTGACCGTGAGTTCGTCGAGGGAGAACCGCTCCCCCACGAACGGCTCGAGCGCGTCCGCCCAGCTGTGCGCGGCGACGGCCGAGCCCGCCTGGGCGATGTCGCCGACCACCGTGAAGGACTTCATGGGGCAGCGGCGCATCAGCACGCGCCACTGCATGGGCGAGAGCTCCTGCGCCTCGTCGACCACCACGTGCCCGTAGGCCCACGTGCGGTCGGCGGTGGCGGCCTCCGCGGCGGTCATCCGGTGCGGTGTCACGGCGTTGAAGTCGGTGAGCTGGGCGGCGGTGACGATGCCGTCGGCGCCGACGTCCTCCAGGCTCTGGTGCATGTTCTGCAGCGCCCGCTCGGCGTTGTCCGTGGCCTTGCGCTGCTCCCGCTCCGCGTCGGCGCGCACCCGCACCCCGGCGGCGTCGAGATCGCCCAGCAGCTCGGCGGCCTCGTCGAGCAGCGGCACGTCGGCCACGGTGAAGGGGGCGTCGAGCGGGCGCAGCAGCGCCTCGACCTGCGCCGGGCCCAGGTGCGGGGCGGCGGACTCGAGGTAGTGGCGCTTGCCGAACAGCTGCGAGACCAGGGTCTGCGGCGACAGCGGCATCCAGGCGAGGTTCAGGGCGACCCGCACGTCCCGGGACTGGCGGATGTCCTCGGCGAGGTAGGAGCGGTCCATGACGTTGCCGCTCGTGCTGTTGAGGTGGTCCCCCAGCTGCTCGGTGAGCTCGCGCAGCACGATCTTCACGAAGGTGTTGCGGGCCTCGTTGTGCGGCTTGCCGGTGGCGCGCGCCTTGTCCCGCGCCCGCTTGACGATCCGGCGGGTGAGCGTGACGCGGTGCGACTCCACGCGCAGCACCTGGTCCCGGTCCGGGACCTTCTGCCGGTCCTTGACGGCCTTGGCGATCACGTCGGCCATGTCGAGGCCGGCCTTCAGCTGCGCGGCCTCGGGGTCGCGCTCGGGGACGGCGGTGACCCCGGGGAACAGCTCCGACAGGGAGGACATGACCACGCCGGTCTCGCCGAGGGCGGGCAGGACCCGCTCGATGTACCACATGAACGACGACGACGGGCCGACGATCAGCACCCCCGCCTTGCGCAGCCGCTCCCGGTGCTCGTAGAGCAGGTACGCGGCCCGGTGCAGCGCCACGGCGGTCTTGCCCGTGCCGGGCCCGCCCTGGACCACGCGCACGCCCGGCAGCGGTGCGCGGATGATCCGGTCCTGCTCGGCCTGGATGGTGGCGACGATGTCCGACATCCGGCCGGTGCGCTTCTGGTTGAGCGCCGCCAGCAGGGCCCCCTCACCGTGGAGCACGCCCTCCTCGTCGAGCATCTGCGCGTCGAGCACGTCGTCCTCGAGGGCGGTGACGTCCCGCCCCTCCAGGATGAGGTGGCGGCGGCGGCGGATGCCCATGGGGTTCTGGGCGGTGGCCTGGTAGAAGGCGGCGGCCTCACGGGCGCGCCAGTCCACCATGAGCCGCTGGTGGTCCTGCGTGGCCAGCCCGATGCGGCCCACGTAGCGGCGGTCGCCGTCGCGCGTGTCCAGCCGGCCGAAGACCAGCCGGTGGTCCACGGCGTTGAGCTGGGCCAGCCGGTCCTCGTAGTGGGAGGCGAAGGCGTCCCGCTCGGAGCGGTTCTGGTGGTTGCCCGCGTTCGCGCTGCGCTGCACGGCGGCGAGCTCGGCCGACTTCTCGGCCCGGAGCTCGTCCAGCCGGTCGTAGAGCATCGCCACGTACGCGCGCTCGACAGCAAGTTGCTCGGCCGCCATCGTGGCGACGGTCGTCTCTGCCATGGGTGGACACCTCGTTCCGGATCGAACAGACCAACGAGTCTACCGCGACGACGTCACCGCGCAGTGACGTTACCGCGCCGTCCGTAACAGGAGCGTCAGGAGGAGCTGCGGGGGCGGCCGGGACCGCTCACACGCGGTAGAGCGCGCGCACCCGGTGCCCGCCCAGCCGCGAGCGCCCGCGCAGGTCGGTGAGCTCCATGATCAGCCCGAAGCCGGCGACGTGCAGGCCGGCCCGGTGCAGCAGCTGGGCCGTGGCGCCGAGCGTCCCGCCGGTCGCGAGGATGTCGTCCAGGACGAGCACGCGGGACCCGCGCGGGACGTCGTCGGTGTGGATCTCGAGCACCGCCGAGCCGTACTCGAGGACGTACTCCTCGCGGAAGGTCTCCCGCGGCAGCTTCCCGGCCTTGCGCACGGGGATCATCCCCACGCCGGAGGCGTAGGCCACGGCGCCGGCCATGAGGAAGCCGCGGGCCTCGACGCCGGCCACGAAGTCGAACTGGCCCCGGAAGGCGTCGACGAGCGCGTCGGTGGTGCGGCGGAAGCCGGCGGCGTCCGCGAACAGCGGCGTCAGGTCGCGGAAGAGGACCCCCGGCTCCGGGTAGTCGGGAATCTTCACGCACAGGCGCTCGATCATCTGCTCCACGGATTCAGTCACGCCCGTCATGCTATCGGTCCGCCCTCCGCGCCCGCCCGGCGACGGCGGCGGGCGGGCGCGGCGCGGTACGGGGAGACCGAGGGCTCGCCGGGGATCCACCACCGCCACGGGAACGCGTCCGTCCCTCCCGGCCCGGACACCCCCGTGCGGGGGCCGGAGGCGAGCGCGGGCCGGGGGGCCGGCTCCGGCGGGACCAGGAAGAAGCCGGGAGCGGCGGCGTCCTCCCCCGGGGCGAGCGGGGCGCCGTCGTGCACGAGGCCGATGCCCATGGCCTTGGCCAGGTTGCCCGGGCCCCGGGCCAGGGCGGCGTCCGGGACGGGGGTGGCGCGGCCGGCGGCGCGGCGCTCGCGGGCCAGGCCGAGGCCCTCGACCACCTCCCCCGCGCGGATCAGGCAGCCGCCGGCCTCGCCCGCGGGGCGGCAGACCAGGTTGACGGCGTGGTGCATCCCGTACGTGAAGTAGACGTAGACGTGCCCGGGCGGGCCGAACATGGAGGCGTTGCGCGGGGTGCGGCCCCGGTAGGTGTGGGCGCCGGGGTCGGGCAGGTCGGAGCCGGCAGGGCCGCCGTAGGCCTCGATCTCCGTGATCCGCAGCGCCACGACGCCCTCGGGAGTGCGGTGGCCGAAGACCCCGCCGAGCAGCCGCGGGGCGGCCTCGGGGGCGGGCAGGGACAGCAGCGCGAGCAGCCGGGCGGCGTCCACGGGGGCAGGGCTCACCCGGCGACGACCGGGGCGCGCCGCGAGAACTCCTCCACCCCGGCGAGCTGGCGCTCGAGCTCCTCGATCTGCGCGGCCACGGCCGAGGGCGCGGTGCCGCCCTGGGCGTCGCGGGAGGCCAGGGACCCCTCGACGGTGAGGACCTCGCGCACGGCGGGGAGGAGGTGGGCGGAGATCCCCGCGAAGTCCTCGTCGGAGAGGTCCCACAGCTCGATCCCGCGCTGCTCGCACACGCGCACGGCGTCCCCCGCGATCTCGTGGGCGTCGCGGAACGGCACGCCCTGGCGCACGAGCCACTCGGCGACGTCCGTGGCCAGCGCGAAGCCCTGCGGGGCGAGCTCCGCCATCCGCACGGTGTTGAAGCGCAGCGTCGCGATCATCCCCGCGACGGCGGGCAGCAGCACCTCGAGCTGGTCGATCGCGTCGAAGACCGGCTCCTTGTCCTCCTGCAGGTCCCGGTTGTAGGCGAGGGGCAGGCCCTTGAGGGTGGCCAGCAGGCCGGTGAGGTCGCCGATGAGCCGCCCGGCCTTGCCGCGGGCGAGCTCCGCGACGTCGGGGTTCTTCTTCTGCGGCATGATCGAGGACCCGGTGGAGAAGGCGTCGTCGAGAACCACGAAGGAGAACTCCTTGGTGGCCCACGTGGTGATCTCCTCGGAGATCCGGGACATGTCCACGGCGATCATCGCGGTGACCCACGCGAACTCGGCGTAGACGTCGCGGGACGCGGTGCCGTCGATGGAGTTGTGGACGGCGGAGTCGAAGCCCAGCTCCGCGGCCACCGCGGCCGGGTCGAGGCCCAGGGAGGACCCGGCGAGCGCGCCGGAGCCGTAGGGCGAGACCGCCGCGCGGGCGTCCCAGTCGACGAGGCGCTGGACGTCGCGCAGCATCGCCCAGGCGTGGGCGAGCAGGTGGTGGGACAGCAGCACGGGCTGGGCGTGCTGGAGGTGGGTGCGCCCGGGCATGGGGGCCCCGGGGTGGGCCTTCGCCTGGTCGAGCAGGGCCCGCACGACGTCGAGCACGTTGCGGGCGACGATCCCGGCGTGGTCGCGCAGGTACATCCGGCCGAGGGTGGCGATCTGGTCGTTGCGGGAGCGCCCGGCGCGCAGCTTGCCGCCGAGCTCGGGACCGGCCCGCTCGATCAGCCCCTTCTCGAGGGAGCCGTGCACGTCCTCGTCGGACGGGGCGGGCACGTAGGCCCCGGAGCGCACGTCGGCCTCGAGCCGGTCGAGGGCCCCGAGCATGCCGGTGAGCTCGTCGTCCGTGAGCAGCCCGGCGGTGCGCAGCACGCGGGCGTGGGCGCGGGAGCCCGCGATGTCGTAGGGGGCCAGGCGCCAGTCGAAGTGCGTGGAGCGGCTCAGGGCCGCGAGGGCGTCGGCGGGCCCGCCCGCGAAGCGCCCGCCCCACAGGGCGCCCTCGTTGGTCCCGTGCTTGTCCTGCTGCGCCATCGTGTCTCCTCGTCCGGTCGTGGGTGGCGTGGACGGAGGGCCCCACCGCCGGGATGGGGCCCTCCGTCGTCGTGCCCGGTCCTGTCGGGACCGAGCCTACGTGCTCCTGGTCTACTTGCCCTCGGCCGCGAGGCGCTGGTCGCGGGAGGCCGCGACCTTGGAGGACATGCCGAACAGCTCGATGAAGCCGCGGGCCTGGGACTGGTCGAACGCGTCGCCCTCGTCGTAGGTGGCGAGGTTGAAGTCGTACAGCGAGGTGCCGGAGCGGCGGCCGGTGACGGTGGCGTTGCCGGCGTGCAGCGTCATCCGGATGTCGCCCTCGACGTGGGTCTGGGTGTCCTGGATGAAGGCGTCCAGGGACTTCTTCAGCGGGGAGAACCACTGGCCGTCGTAGACCAGCTCGGTCCAGCGCTGGTTGACGGTGCGCTTGAAGCGGGCCTGCTCGCGCTCGATCGTGACGTTCTCGAGCTCGCGGTGCGCGGCGATGAGGGCCATGGCGCCGGGGGCCTCGTAGACCTCGCGGGACTTGATGCCCACGAGGCGGTCCTCGACGATGTCGATCCGGCCGACGCCCTGGGCGCCGGCGCGGCGGTTCATCTCCTGGATGGCCTGCAGCGGGGTGACGGCCTGGCCGTCGATGGCCACGGGGATCCCGCGCTTGAAGCTGACGACGACCTCGTCGGCGGGCGGGGGGAACGTGGGGTCGTCGGTGTAGTCGTAGACGTCCTTGGTGGGGGCGTTCCAGATGTCCTCGAGGAAGCCGGTCTCGACGGCGCGGCCCCACACGTTCTGGTCGATCGAGAAGGGATTCTTCTTCGTGGTCACGATCGGCAGGCTGTGCTTCTCGGCGTAGTTGATCGCCTTGTCGCGGGTCAGGGCGAGGTCGCGGACCGGGGCGATGCACTTGAGCTCCGGGCCGAGGGTCTGGATGCCGACCTCGAAGCGCACCTGGTCGTTGCCCTTGCCGGTGCAGCCGTGGGCGACGGTCGTGGCGCCGAAGCGCTGGGCGGCGGCCACGAGGTGCTTGACGATGACCGGGCGGGAGAGCGCGGAGACCACGGGGTAGGCGTCCATGTACAGGGCGTTGGCCTGCAGCGCGGGCATGCAGTACTCGGCCGCGAACTCGTCGCGGGCGTCGGCCACGTAGGCCTCGACGGCGCCGCAGTCGAGGGCGCGCTGCCGGATGGTCTCGAGGTCCTCCCCGCCCTGCCCGACGTCGACGGCCACGGCGATGACCTCCGCCCCCGTCGCCTCCCCGATCCAGCCGATGGCCACGGAGGTGTCCAGGCCTCCCGAGTAGGCCAGCACGACGCGCTCGGTCACGGTGTTCTCCTTCAGTAGTGTTCTGGGCTCGCGGACGCCGGGGGGCGCCCACCCTGCTGTGCATGACTATACACAAATGGTTGTATTTATGCATCGCCGAGACCCGGTCCCGCCTCCTTGACGCACCCCACCCGGGGTGATCGACTGGGGGCGCGGCCCTGGCCCACCCCCGCACCGCCCGCACCCCCGCGCGGGCCCCGGGCGCCGGCCCTCCGCACCCCTTCCCGGGGACGCCACGGCAGCCGCTCAATTATGAATCACTAGCAATAACGCCCTGCTTCCGACATACTGGCTCCCGGGTGGTGGCTTCGCCGCCGACCACATGCGGATCGGTCGGGACCCGGCGTCCCGGCCGTCCATTCCACCCGGTCCCGATCCCGAGAGGAACCCAATGACGAACGTTCCCGACCAGACCCTGACCACGCGCCAGGGCCACCCGGTCTACGACAACCAGAACACCCGCACCATCGGCTCCCGCGGCCCCGCGACGCTGGAGAACTACGCGTTCCTCGAGAAGATGAGCCACTTCGACCGTGAGCGCATCCCCGAGCGCGTGGTCCACGCCCGCGGCACCACCGCGTTCGGCTACTTCGAGGCCTACGGCAAGTACGGCGACGAGCCCATCGCCAAGTACACCCGGGCCAAGCTCTTCCAGGAGCCCGGCAAGCGCACCGACGTGGCCCTGCGCTTCTCCACCGTGGCCGGCGGCCGCGACTCCTCCGAGGTGGCCCGCGACCCGCGCGGCTTCGCCGTGAAGTTCTACACCGAGGACGGCAACTGGGACCTCGTCGGCAACAACCTCGGCGTGTTCTTCATCCGTGACGCCATCAAGTTCCCGGACTTCATCCACTCCCAGAAGCCGGACCCCGTGAACTTCGAGGCCGGGGTCGCCAACCGCGCCTTCGACTTCTGGAGCCAGTCGCCCGAGGCGATGCACATGATCACGATCCTGTTCTCCCCGCGCGGGATCCCGGCGGACTACCGCCACCAGCAGGGCTTCGGCGTGAACACCTACAAGTGGGTCAACGCGGCCGGCGAGTCCGTGCTCGTGAAGTACCACTGGATCCCGAAGCAGGGCGTCAAGTCCCTCACCTCGGAGGACGCCGCCAACATCCAGGCCCGCACGCTCGGCTCGCACACCAAGGACCTCTACGACGCGATCGAGGCCGGCGACTACCCCGAGTGGGAGCTGCAGGTGCAGGTCATGGAGGACCACGACCACCCGGAGCTGGACTTCGACCCGCTGGACGACACCAAGGTGTGGCCGGAGGAGCTGTTCCCGCCGAAGCCGGTGGGCCGCATGGTGCTCAACCGCAACCCGAAGGACTTCTTCGCGGAGAACGAGCAGATCGCCTTCGGCACCGGCGTGCTGGTGGACGGCCTGGACTTCTCCGACGACAAGATGCTCGTGGGCCGCACCTTCTCGTACTCGGACACCCAGCGCTACCGCGTGGGCCCGAACTACCTGCAGCTGCCGGTCAACGCGCCGAAGGCCAAGGTCGCCACCAACCAGCGCGACGGGCAGATGGCCTACCGCGTGGACCACGCCCCGGGCCAGAACCCGCACGTGAACTACGAGCCGTCCATCACCGGTGGCGTGCAGGAGGCCCCGAAGGACGAGGGCTACCACGCCTCGGTCGGCCCCGAGATCACCGGCCGCCTCACCCGGGCGCGGATCGAGCGGACCAACGACTACAAGCAGGCCGGCGAGCGCTTCCAGCTCCAGGAGGACTGGGAGAAGGAGGAGCTGATCTCCAACCTGATCGGCGCCCTGTCCCAGTGCGACCGCCCGATCCAGGAGCGCATGGTCTGGCACTTCTACATGGTCGAGGACGAGCTGGGCCGGCGCGTGGGCGACGGCGTCGGCGTGTCCCTCGAGGACGTGCGCGACCTGGGCCCCCTGCCCACGCAGCGCCTGTCCGAGGAGGAGCTGCAGCGCGTGGCGAACCTCGGCAGCAACGGCCCGCGCAACGTGGAGGGCCTGACCATGACCCACTGCGTCCCGAACGAGCGCGTAGTCGTGGAGCGGGAGCCCCAGCAGGCGAGCCCCGCGATGATGTCCAACTGATCCCGGCACCGGGGGCCCGCCGGGCGGGCCCCCGGACGGGCGGACGCCCGGAGGGGGCCGACCGCGATCCGCGGTCGGCCCCCTCTCGCGTGCCCGGCGGGCACCGGCTCAGGTGGGGCGCACCGCGCCCCCGAGGTCGAGGGAGCGCTTGAGGATCTTGCCCGTGGGGCCCTTGGGCAGCTCGTCGACGACCTTGTACCAGCGCGGGTGCTTGTAGTTGGCCACGCGCTCGCGCACGAAGGCGTCCAGCTCGCCCAGCCTGCCGTCCGCCCGGTCCGCGGGCGTGTCCCGGAAGGCCACGACGGCGGCGACCTCCTCGCCCAGCTCCTCGTCGGGGACGCCGACCACCGCCGCCTCGGCGATGCCCGGGAACTGGTGGATGACCTCCTCGACCTCGCGCGGGTAGACGTTGCAGCCGCCGCGCAGGACCATGTCCTTCTTGCGGTCCACGATGTAGTAGCAGCCCTCCTCGTCGACCCGGGCGAGGTCCCCGGTGTGGAGCCAGCCGCCGCGGAGCGCGGCCTCCGTCGCCTCCGGGTTGCGCCAGTAGCCCTCGTAGACGGGGGCCCCGAAGACCTGCTCGAAGCGCGAGAGGACCTCCACGGGCAGCGGGGACCCGCCCGAGTCCCCGGCGCGCCGGTGCGGCAGCTCCACCGGCCCGTCGCCGGCGGCGTGCAGCAGGGCGATGTACATGCTCGGCACGCCCGCGAAGACCGTGACCTCGTCCCGGGCGAGGATCCCGAGCGCCCCCGCCGGCTCGAAGCGCGGCAGCAGCGTGACGGTGGCGCCGGCGGAGACGACCCCGTTGAGGGCCACGGTCTGGCCGAAGACGTGGAACAACGGCAGGCCGCCGAACATGACGTCCCCGGGCCGCACGGAGAACAGGGCCGCGGAGAGCCGAGCGTTGCGGAGCAGGTTGTGGTGGGTGAGCACGGCGCCCTTGGGCCGGCCCGTGGTGCCGGAGGTGCAGAGCAGCACCGCGGTGTCCCCGTCGGCCCGCTCGACGACCTCGGGCAGCGGGGGCACCTGGCCCAGGGTCTGCAGGGTGCCGGCGGGGGTCACCACGACCACCGGCACCTCCCGGCCCAGCTCGGCGACCGCCCGGTGGGCGGCCTCGGCCATGGCCTCCCAGACCAGGACCACGGAGACCTCCGCGTCGCCGAAGTGGTGGGTCAGCTCCCGCGGGCTGAGCAGGGGGTTGAGGGGACGACCACGCCGCCCATGCGCAGGATGCCGTGGTAGGCGATGGGCATGTGCGGGACGTCGGGCAGGATCATGGCCACCCGGTCCCCCGGCCCCACCCCGGCGCCCACGAGCATCGACGCGACGCGGGCCGAGAGGTCGTCCAGCGCGCCGTAGGTCAGCGCGTGGTCGTCGAGGGCCACCGCCCGGGCCTCGGGCCGGGCCGCGGCGGAGTCGGTGAGCAGGGTCGCGAGGTTGGTCATGGGGTGCTCCGGATCCCCGGTGCGGGCGCACCGGCGTGACAGGCGTGCTCGGTGGGACGGATCACGCGAGCGAGCCAGGGGGTTACGGCAACGCCAGGACCCGGGTACCGGGCCGGCTTCGGGGCGGGGGCCCGCCCCCGATAAACTGCTGTACCGGAGCCGTGGCGCCCACCACGGTCGCACCCACCACGTGAGGACAAGACCCATGAGCGAGAACCCCCAGCAGCACGAGGGCGGCGCCGCGCCGGAGCTGACCGAGGAGGAGATGGCCTACGTGCTGTCCCTGTTCGACATGGCCCGGGCCGGCGACACCGAGAACCTGCTCCCGGCGCTGCGGGCGGGCGTGCCCGTGAACCTGACCAACGGCAAGGGCGACACCCTGCTGATCCTCGCCGCCTACCACCGGCACGAGGACACGGTGGCGGCCCTGCTCGAGGCCGGGGCGGACCCGGACCGGGTCAACGACAACGGCCAGACGGCGCTGCTGAGCGCGGTCTTCCGCGGCGAGGAGGGGATCGTGCGCCGGCTGCTGGAGGCCGGGGCCTCCCAGACGGCGGGCGCCCACTCGGCCGCCGACTTCGCGAAGGTCTTCGAGCGCACGGAGCTGCTGCCGGCGCTGGAGGAGTACGCGGGCCGCTAGGCCAGCCGCCGGCCGCCCGCGCTCACTCGGCGAGCTCGAGGAAACGGCGGGCGACGGCGCCGCCGCCGCCGGGCTCCCGGCACACCACCATGATGGTGTCGTCCCCGGCGATGGTGCCGAGCACGGACGGGATCACGGAGGCGTCGATCGCCGAGGCGAAGTACTGCGCGGCCCCGGGCGGGGTGCGCAGCACCACGAGGTTGGCGCTGGCCTCGGCGGTGACCAGCAGCTCCCGGCACACCCCGGCCAGCCGGGCGTCGAGCACCTCCTGCGTGAGCCCGGCGGTCGGCGCGCGGTCGGGCCCGGCCTGCGGCACCGCGTAGACGAGGGCGCCCTCGCCGTCCCGGACCCGCACGGCGCCGAGCTCCACGAGGTCGCGGGAGAGGGTCGCCTGGGTGACCTGCACACCGTCCTCGGCCAGCCGGGCGGCCAGCTCGGCCTGGGAGTGGATCGCCCCCCCGCTCACCAGGGCCACGATCCGCGCCTGCCGGGCGGTCTTGGTCGCCGGGATGCTCACGGGCGCGCCGCGGGCGCGCCCGCGGCCCCCAGCTCGTAGCGGCCCGACTGCGCCATGAGCCACACCAGCAGCGCCTTCTGGGCGTGCAGGCGGTTCTCGGCCTCGTCCCACACCACCGACTGCGGGCCGTCGATGACCTCCGCCGTGACCTCGGCCCCGCGGAACGCGGGCAGGCAGTGCAGGAACAGCGCCCGGGGGTCCGCCTTGGCCATCGCCGCGGCGTCCACGACGTACGGCGTGAAGATCCGGGCGCGGGCCTCCCGCTCGGCCTCCTGGCCCATCGACACCCACGTGTCGGTGCACACCACGTCCGCGCCGGCGAGCGCCTCGCCGGAGTCGGTGGTCACGAGCACGGAGCCGCCGGTCTGCGCGGCGCGCTCCTGGGCGGCGCGCACGACGCCGGGGTCGGGCAGGTAGCCCTCCGGTCCGGCCACGCGCACGTGCATCCCCGCGGTCACCCCGCCCAGCAGGTAGGAGTGGGCCATGTTGTTCGCCGCGTCGCCCAGGTAGGCGAACGTCAGCCCGGCGGGGTCGCCCCTGTGCTCCCGCACGGTCAGCAGGTCCGCGAGGATCTGGCACGGGTGGTAGTCGTCGGAGAGCCCGTTGACGACCGGCACGGTCGAGGCCGCGGCCATCTCCTCGAGGCCCGCCTGGGCGTAGGTGCGCCACACGATCGTGGAGACCATGCGGGAGAACACCCGGGCGGTGTCCGTCACGCTCTCCTTGCCCAGCTGCGACTCCCCGGGGTTGATCACCAGCGGGTTGCCGCCGAGGTCGGCGATGCCCGCCGCGAAGGAGACGCGGGTGCGGGTGGACGTCTTGTCGAAGATCACGGCGACGGTCTGGGGACCGGCGTAGGGACGGTGGGCCCAGCGGTCCGCCTTGAGCTCGGCGGCGAGCGCGAGCACCTCGGCCTGTTCCTGCTGGGAGAGGTCGGTGTCGACGAGGAAGTGGCGGGGGGTCATGGACGGTCAGGCTTCCTTCGGTGCGCTCTCGGCCGGCGCCGTGACGGCGGCGGCCGCGGTGGACAGGATCTCGGGCAGGGCGGCCACGAAGGTGCGCGCCTGCTCCGGGGTGAGGACCAGGGGCGGGGCCAGGCGCAGGGTCGCGGGCCCCGGGGCGTTGACGAGGAACCCTGCCTCGCGCGCGGCGTCGACGACGGCGGGCGCGAAGGGGGCCGCGGCCCCCTCGGGCACGTCGAGGTCGGCCCCGATGAGCAGCCCGTGCTGCCGCACGGAGCGCACGCCGGCGGTGGCCCGCAGCCCCTCGGCGAGCACGGCGCCCACGGTGCGGGCGTTGCCGAGCAGGTCGTCCTCCTCGATGACCAACAGGGTGGCGAGCCCGGCGGCGGTGGCCGGCGGGTTGCCGCCGAAGGTCGTGCCGTGCTGGCCGGCGGTGAGCAGCCCGGAGACCTCGGCGCCGACGGTGAGCATCGCGCCGATCGGGAAGCCGCCGCCCAGGCCCTTGGCCAGGGTGATGGCGTCGGGCAGGTCCGGGCCCGTGAGCTCGGCGGCCGAGGCGAACCACCGGCCGGTGCGGCCCACGCCGGTCTGGACCTCGTCGACGACGAGCAGGGCGCCGTGCTCGCGGGTGAGCTCCCGGGCGCGCCGCAGGTACCCCTCGGGCAGCCCGAGCACGCCGGCCTCGCCCTGGATCGGCTCCACGACGAGCGCGGCGACCGTGTCGTCGAGGTGCTCCTCGAGCGCCTCGAGCGTGGCGGGGATGTGCCGCACCCCGGCGGGCAGGGGCTCGAAGGGCGTGCGGTAGGCCTCCTTGGCCGTCAGGGCCAGGGCTCCCATGGTGCGGCCGTGGAAGCCGGACTCCAGGGCGAGGACCGTGGTGCGGGGCCGGCCGTCGGGACCGGGCCGCTCGTGGCCGTTGCGGCGGGCCAGCTTGAAGGCGGCCTCGTTGGCCTCGGCCCCGGAGTTCGTGAAGAACACGTGGGAGCCGGCGGGCGCCCCGGCCAGCTGGAGGAGCTTCCCGGCCAGCGCGATCTGCTGCGGCGAGGTGAAGAAGTTGGAGACGTGCCCGAGGGTGCGCAGCTGGCGGCTCACGGCCTCCACCCACCGGGGGTGGGCGTGGCCCAGCGCGTTGACGGCGATGCCGGCCAGCAGGTCGAGGTAGTCCTTGCCGTCGGCGTCGGTGACCGTGCAGCCCTGCCCCTGGGTGAGCACGAGGGACGGGCTGCCGAAGACCCCGAGCAGGGACTCGGCGTACTCGCCGAGCAGGCCCTGCTGGGCGGAGGCCGGAGAGGCCGGGGAAGGGGTGGAGTCGAGCGCGGTCATGAGTGGGCTCCGTCGTCGGGGGTGAGCTGGGTACCGGTGCCGGTGCCGGTGAAGATCTCGAGCAGGCAGGAGTGGGCGGTGCGCCCGTCGACGATGGAGGCCCGGCCCGTCCCGCCCTCCACGGCCCGCAGCGCCGCCTCCATCTTCGGGATCATCCCGGACTGCAGGGTCGGCAGCAGCTCGCGCAGCTCCGAGGCGGTGAGGGAGGAGATCAGGGAGTCCTTGTCCGGCCAGTTCGCGTAGAGGCCCTCCACGTCGGTGAGGGCCACGAACTGCTCGGCCCGCAGGGCCACGGCCACGGCGGCGGCCGCGGTGTCGGCGTTGACGTTGAGGACCTCGCCCGTGGGCCGGCCGTGCTCGTCGACCTCGGGGGCGACGGAGGAGACGACCGGGATCCGCCCGGCGTCGAGCAGCTGGGTGATCGGCGCGGCGTCGACCGCGACCACCTCGCCCACCCAGCCGAGGTCGACCGGGGCGCCGTCCACGACCGTGCCCCGACGCACCGCGCCGAAGAGGGAGGCGTCCTCCCCGGACAGGCCCACGGCGTAGGGCCCGGTGGCGTTGAGCAGGGAGACGAGCTCGCGCTGGACCTGGCCGGTGAGGACCATGCGGATCGCGTCGACGGCCTCGCGCGAGGTCACGCGCAGTCCCCCGCGGAACTCGGACTCGATGCCCAGCCGCTCCAGCATCCGGTTGATCTGGGGGCCGCCGCCGTGCACGACGACGGGCTTCACCCCGAGGTGGCGCAGGAGCACCATGTCCTCGGCGAAGGCCCGGCGCAGAGGCTCGGAGACCATGGCGTTGCCGCCGTACTTGAAGACCATCACGGAGCCGGCGTGGCGCTGGATCCAGGGCAGGGCCTCCACCAGGACGCCCGCCTTGTGCTGGGCGGTCCCGTCGGGGCTCGCGTCGGTGGTCGCTTCGGTGGGGTGGGGCATCGTTCTCCTGCGCCGTCGTCTCGGAAGGGGCGGTGGGTCCGGTCGAAGTCGGGGTCAGCTCGAGTACGCGCTGTTCTCCTCGACGTAGTCGTGGGTCAGGTCGTTGGTCCACACGGTGGCGTCGGCGTCGCCGGCCTTGAGGTCGACGAGCACGGTCACCCGCCGGTCCGCCGCGAGGTCCACGCCCTCGCGGGGGTCCCCGATCGCGCCGTTGCGGCACACGGTCACCCCGTTGATCGTGACGTCGAGCTTGTCCGGGTCGAACGCGGCGTCGGTGGTGCCCACCGCGGAGAGCACGCGGCCCCAGTTGGGGTCGTTGCCGTAGATCGCGGCCTTGAACAGGTTGGAGCGGGCCACGCACCGGCTCACGTCCTCGGCCTGCTTCTCGGTCAGCGCGTTGACGGTGGTGATCTCGATGTCGTGGGAGGCACCCTCGGCGTCCCGGATCAGCTGCTGGGCCAGGGAGTGGCACACGGCCGTGACGGCCTGGCTGAACTCGAACTCGTCCGGGACGACGCCCGACGCGCCGGAGGCCAGGAGCACCACGGTGTCGTTGGTGGACATGCAGCCGTCGGAGTCGGTGCGGTTGAAGGTCACCTTCACGGCGTCCTCGAGGGCCCACTGCAGCCCGTCCGAGGACAGGTCGGCGTCGGTGGTGAGGACCACGAGCATGGTGGCGAGGCCCGGGGCGAGCATGCCGGCGCCCTTGGCCATCCCGCCGACGGTCCACCCGTCGCGGACGTAGGCGGCCTGCTTGGGCACGGTGTCGGTGGTCATGATCGCCCGGGCGGCGGCGGCGCCCGCGGCGTCGTCGTCCCCCAGCGCCCCGACGACCAGGGGGACGCCACGCTCCATGACGTCCATGGGCAGCTGGACGCCGATCAGCCCGGTGGAGCACACGACGACGTCGCCCGCCCCGATCCCGAGGGCCTCGCCCACGAGCTCGGCGGTCCGGTGCGAGGCCTGGAAGCCCTGCGTGCCGGTGCACGCGTTGGCGCCCCCGGAGTTGAGGACCACGGCGGAGGCGTTGCCGTCGGCGGTCACGGCCCTGGACCACTGGATCGGGGCCGCGGCGACCCGGTTGGTGGTGTAGACCGCCCCGACGGTGCTCTTGGGCCCGTCGTTGACGACCAGGGCGAGGTCGGGCCCGCCGGAGTCCTTGAACCCCGCCGTGGCGCCGGCAGCGCGGAAGCCCCGGGCGGCGGCCACGCCACGGGTGGTGTCCACCACGAGGGAGCCGGCGGGCTGCTGGGACGGATACGTTCTCACGGGGCGACTCCTTGAAGGGTGAGGCCGGTGTCCTCGGGCAGGCCGAGGGCGAGGTTCATGGACTGGACGGCACCGCCGGCGGTGCCCTTGACGAGGTTGTCGATCACGCACGTGACGACCACCCGGCCCGCGCGGGCGTCGAGGGCCAGCTGCAGCTGGGCGTGGTTGGAGCCGGCGACCGACTTCGTGGCCGGCCACTGCCCCTCCGGCAGGACGGTGACGAACGGCTCCGCGGCATAGGCCGCCTCCCAGGCCTCGCGCAGCTGCGCGGCCGTGGCGCCCTCGGCGACCCGGGCGGTGGCGGTCGTGAGGATGCCGCGGGGCATCGGGGCCAGGGTGGGGGTGAAGGAGATCCGGACGGGCTCCCCCGCCGCCTTCGCCAGGCCCTGCTCGATCTCGGGGGTGTGCCGGTGCGCACCGCCCACCCCGTACGGGGCCATGGAGCCCATGACCTCCGCGCCGAGCAGGTGGGCCTTGAGGGCCTTGCCCGCGCCCGACGTCCCGGACGCGGCGACGATCACGACGTCCTGCGGCTCGAGCAGCCCCGCCGCGAAGCCCGGGCCCAGGGCGAGCAGCGCGCTGGTCGGGTAGCACCCGGGCACCGCGATCCGGGTGGCACCGCGCAGCTGCTCGCGCTGACGGGTGCCCCGGGAGTCCACGAGCAGCTCGGGCAGCCCGTAGGGCCAGGTCCCCGCGTGCTCGGAGCCGTAGAACTGGTTCCACTCCTCGGCGGAGTCCAGCCGGTGGTCCGCGCCCGCGTCGATCACCACGGTCCCGGCCGGCAGCTGCGCCGCGACCTCCGCGGACGCGCCGTGCGGCAGGGCGAGGAACACGACGTCGTGGTCGGCGAGGAGCTCGGCCGTGGTCTCCACGAGCACCCGGTCCGCCAGGGAGTGCAGGTGGGGCTGCAGCTCCCCCAGCCGCCGGCCCGCGCTGGAGTGCGCGGCCACCGCGCCGATCTCGATCTGCGGATGGCCGGTCAGGATCCTCAGGACCTCTCCGCCGGCGTACCCCGAGGCCCCGGAAACTGCTGCGCTGAACGTCATGCCGCCCACTCTAGCTCAAAGTTATGCACCCACATCAATAATTATGCACCACGGCGGGGCGGACCGGGAGTGGGTCGAGTGCACGGCCCGCGGAGGTGCCCCGGGGTCCGGCCCGCGCCGGAACGGGACGCCTACGATGGCAGGAGTCCGCGTCCTCGATGCCCAGGAGGTACCCGTCATGGTTCGTTGCGTCATGGTCGAGAAGGCCGGAGGCCCCGAGGTGCTGGTCCTCGGCGAGCGCCCGGACCCGGAGCCCGGTCCGGGCCAGCTGCTGGTCGAGACGCGGGCGGCAGGGGTCAACTTCATCGAGGTCTACCAGCGGGAGGGCGTCTACCCCGTGGAGCACCCCTTCACCCCCGGCTCGGAGGGCACGGGCGTCGTGACGGCCGTGGGCCCCGGCGTGGCGCACTTCGCCCTGGGCGACCGGATCACGACGTCCCAGGCCTCGCGCACCTACGCCGACGCGTTCGTCGTCGACGCCGACAAGGCCCTGCGCGTGCCCACCGGCGTCCCCGACGAGGTCGCCGCGGCCCTGCCCCTGCAGGGGCTCACCGCGCACTACCTGGTCCGCTCCACCTGCCCGGTGCGGGAGGGCGACGTCGCCGTGATCACCGCCGGCGCGGGCGGGGTCGGCGGCCTCGTGGTGCAGCTGCTGAAGTCGCTGGGGGCCACGGTGGTCGCCCTGGTCGGCTCCCCGGAGAAGGCCGGGACGGCGCGCTCGCTGGGCGCCGACGTCGCGCTGGTCGGCTACGAGGGCTACGCCGAGCAGGTCCGGGAGCTCACCGGGGGCCGCGGCGCCGACGTCGTCTACGACTCCGTGGGCAAGGACACCTTCGACGAGTCGCTCCGGGCGCTGCGCAAGCGCGGGATGCTGGTCCTCTTCGGCGGGTCCTCCGGGCAGGTCCCGCCGTTCGACCTGCAGCGGCTGGCGCACCACGGGTCGCTGTACGTCACCCGGCCCACGCTCAACGACTACCTGCTCGACGAGAAGGAGCGCAACTGGCGCGCCGGCGAGCTGTTCGACGCCGTGCTCGACGGGTCGCTGGGCGTGCGGGTCGCCGGGACGTTCCCGCTCGCGGACGCGCGGCGGGCCCACGAGGTCCTGCAGTCCCGGTCCGCCCAGGGCAAGCTGCTGCTGGTCCCGTGACGGGGCTCACCCCCGGGCGGGGGCGCTCCTCCGCCCGGGGGACAATGAGCGCGTGACCGACGACGTCCTGCTCTCCTTCCCCGCTCGCCCGCCCGCCGCCGCGCACCGCCCCCAGCTGTCCGGTGCCGCCGCCCGCCCGCCGGAGCGGACCCTGGTGGAGGTGCTCCTGGCGACCGCCGAGGAGCACCCCGACGCGCCCGCGCTCGACGACGGGGAGCGCTCCCTCAGCTACACCGACCTGCTGGCCGAGGTCCGCGCCGTGGGCCGCCGCCTGACGACGGCCGGCCTCGGGGCGGGCGACCGGATCGGCGTGCGGGTGCCCTCGGGCACCGCGGAGCTCTACGTCGGCATCCTCGCCGTGCTGCTGGTGGGCGCAGCGTACGTGCCGGTGGACGCCGACGACCCGCAGGAGCGCGCCCGGCTCGTGTTCGACGAGGCGGGCGTCGCCGGCACCGTCGGCGCGGGCGGCTCGATCACCGTGGCACCGGGGCGCACCGGCACGGGACCGTACCCGGCCCCGCGGATGCCCACCCCCGACGACGACGCCTGGATCATCTTCACGTCCGGGTCCACCGGCCGGCCCAAGGGCGTGGCCGTCAGCCACCGCTCCGCGGCCGCCTTCGTGGACGCCGAGGCCCGCCTCTTCCTGCGGGAGGACCCGATCGGTCCGCAGGACCGGGTGCTCGCCGGGCTGTCCGTGGCCTTCGACGCGTCCTGCGAGGAGATGTGGCTCGCGTGGCGCCACGGGGCCTGCCTCGTCCCCGCCCCCCGCTCCCTCGTGCGCTCCGGCACGGACCTGGGGCCCTGGCTCGAGACCCGCGGCATCACCGTGGTCTCCACCGTCCCCA
Organism: Kocuria sp. U4B; assembly: GCF_054875615.1. The sequence goes on along the minus strand of NZ_CM142180.1, from coordinate 3,034,270 downwards.
CCCTCGCCGCCATGTGGCCGGCGACCGCCCTGGACTCCGTCCGGCTGCTGATCTTCGGCGGTGAGGCCTGCCCGCCCGAGCTGGCGGACCGCCTCGCCGACGGCAGCCGGGAGCTGTGGAACACCTACGGGCCCACCGAGGCCACGGTCGTGGCCTGCGCCGCGCAGCTGCACGCCGGGGCGCCGGTGACGATCGGCCTGCCGCTCGACGGCTGGGACCTCGCCGTGGTCGACGCCGACGGGGTCCCCGTGCCGGAGGGCGGGACCGGCGAGCTGATCATCGGGGGCGTGGGCCTGGCCCGCTACCTGGACCCCGCCAAGGACGCCGAGAAGTACGCCCCCATGCCCGGCCTCGGCTGGGACCGCGCCTACCGCTCCGGGGACCTCGTGACCTACGACCCGGCGGGCCTGCTGTTCGTGGGACGGGCCGACGACCAGGTCAAGCTCGGGGGCCGGCGGATCGAGCTGGGGGAGGTGGACGCGGCCCTGCAGGCCCTGCCGGGCGTGCGCGGCGCGGCCGCCGCCGTCCAGGAGACCGCCGCCGGCCACCAGGTCCTCGTCGGCTACCTGGTCCCGGAGGACGCCCGCGGGGCCTCGGCGCCGTTCGACACCGCCGCGGCCCGGGAGCACCTGGCCCAGGCGCTGCCGGCCGCGCTGGTCCCCCTCCTGGCCGTCACCGACGACCTCCCCACCAAGACCAGCGGCAAGGTCGACCGGCGCGCCCTCCCCTGGCCCCTGCCCGGGGCCGCGGACGCCGCCGCCGCGGACCTCACCGGCACGGACGAGGAGGACCGCTGGATCCTCGAGCAGTGGGCCGCGGTCCTCGGCGTCGGGCCGGTGGGACCGGACGCCGACTTCTTCGCCCACGGCGGCGGGTCGCTGGCCGCTGCGCAGCTCGTCTCGGCGCTGCGGCAGAAGTACCCCACCGTCACCGTCTCGGACGTCTACGCCCACCCCCGCGCGGGCGCACTCGTCGAGATGGTGCGCCGTGACGCCCCCAAGCCCCGGGCCGCGGCCCACGCGACCGACGAGCGCTCCGTGCGGCGCACCGCCCGGCGCTCGCAGGTCTTCCAGACGCTCATGGGCGTGCCCCTGCAGGTCCTGGCGGGCATGCGCTGGCTCACCTGGCTGCTGGTCCTCAACAACGTCCTGGGCTCGACCGGTCTGCTGCCCGGCGCCCCCGTCGTGTCCTGGTGGTGGGTGCTGGCGGCCTGGCTCGTGTTCCTCAGCCCGCTCGGCCGGATGGGCCTCACCGTGCTCGCGGCCCGTATCCTCCTGCGCGGCCTGACCCCGGGGGACTACCCCCGCTCCGGGCGGGTGCACCTGCGGCTGTGGCTGGTGGAGGGCATCGCCCAGGCGTCGCGGGCCGTGTCGCTGTCCTCGGCCCCGTGGATGCCGTACTACGCCCGGGCGCTGGGCGCACGGATCGGCCGCGACGTCGATCTGCACTCCGTCCCGCCCGTCACGGGTCTGCTGACGGTCGGCCGCGGGGCCGCCGTCGAGCCCGAGGTGGACCTGTCCGGCTGGTGGATCGACGGCGACGTGCTCCACGTCGGGTCCGTCCAGATCGGTGCCGACGCCGTCGTGGGTGCCCGCTCCACGCTCATGCCCGGCACGCGGATCGGGCGCGGGGCCCGCGTCGGCGCAGGCTCCGCGGTGCTCGGGAGGGTCAAGGACGGGGTGCGCGCCGAGGGCTCCCCCGCCCAGGCCGCGGGCAGGCACCGCCCCGGGTGGCCCGCGGGGCCGGCGCCGCGCTCCCGCTGGTGGGCGACGGCCTACGGCCTCGCCTCCGTCGTCCTGTCGGCCATCCCCTACCTCGCCGCCGCGGCCGCCGCGGCCGTCCTCGGCGCGGCGCTGCGCCCGGAGCTGGGGCAGGCGCCCACCCTCACCGCCCTGCTCGCGGACCGGACCCTGCTGTGGGCCGTGCCGCTGGCCGCGCTGGTGTGGTTCCTCGTCTGCGCCCTGCTGGTGCTCGCGGTCGTCCGGGCCCTGTCCCGGGGCATCACGGCCGGGCACCACCCCGTCCGCTCGGCCGTGGGATGGCGGATCTGGGCCACGGAGCGGGTGATGGACATGGCCCGCGAGCTGCTGTTCCCGCTCTACGCCGGGCTCTCCACCCCGGTCTGGATGCGGCTGCTGGGCGCCAGGGTCGGCCGCGACGCCGAGATCTCCACGGCCGTGCTCATCCCCTGCCTGACCACCATCGGCGCCGGCGCCTTCCTGGCCGACGACACCAAGCTCGCCCCCTACGAGCTCGGCGGCGGGTGGATGCACGTCGGTCCCGTCAAGATCGGCAAGCGCTCCTTCCTCGGCAACTCCGGCCTCGCCGCCGCCGGGCGGCGGGTGCGCAAGAACTCCCTGGTGGCCGTGCTGTCCTCCGCCCCCGAGAAGGCCAAGGCCGGGTCCTCGTGGCTCGGCTCTCCCCCCATCCGGCTGCGGCGCACGGCGGTCGAGGCGGACGACGCGCTGACGTACGCCCCGCCCGCGCGGCTGAAGGTGCTCCGCGGGGCCGTCGAGAGCCTGCGCCTGACGGCCGTGGTCGCCTCGACCGCCCTGGTGTTCCTCACGGTGCTGGTCCTCGACCGGATCGTCCAGGGCTCCGGCTACGCGGTGGCCGGCCTGGTCTCCGGCGCGGTGATGATGGGGGCGGGCCTGCTCGCGGCGGTGCTGTCCGTGCTCGTCAAGTGGGCGCTCGTGGGTCGCATCCGAGGGGGCGAGCACCCCCTGTGGAGCTCCTTCGTCTGGCGCAACGAGCTGCAGGACACGTTCGTCGAGCTCGTGGCCGCCCCGTGGTTCGCGAACGCCGCTGCGGGCACCCCGGCCCTCGTCTGGTACCTGCGCGCCCTGGGGGCCCGGATCGGCCACGGCGTGTGGTGCGAGACCTACTGGCTGCCCGAGGCGGACCTCGTGCGGCTGGGCCACGCCTCGACCGTCAACCGCGGCACCGTCCTCCAGACCCACCTCTTCCACGACCGCATCATGTCCCTGGACACCGTGGCGCTGGGGACGGGCGCGACCATGGGCCCGCACGGGGTGATCCTCCCGGCCGCGAGCGTGGGGGACGCCACGACGGTGGGACCCGTGTCGCTGGTGATGCGCGGCGAGTCCGTGCCCGCCGCCTCCTACTGGACCGGCAACCCGGTCCGGCCCTGGTCCCGCAACGTCCCCGTCCCGACCGCCGGCGCCGCCACCGGTCCGTGACCGGACCCGTTCCCGCCCCCACCCCTCACGAAAGGCCCCGCGTGCCCGTCACCTCCTCCCCCCTCCCGGACCCGTACACCCCGGCGGCCGGGACCCCGGCCGTCCGCGTGCACCGGTACGACCTGGAGCTGGACTACCGGGTGGAGAGCAACCGGCTGGCCGGCGACGCCGTGCTGCACTGCACGGCCCGGAGCTCGTCCCCCCGCATCGAGCTGGACCTCACCGGGCTGTCCGTGAGCCGGGTCCGCGCGGGCCTGGGGGCGGAGCACGGGGGGAGGAAGCCCGTCCGGTTCGCCCAGCACGGCCCGCGCCTGGCCGTCACCCTCCCCCGTCCCCTCGAGCACGGGGAGGAGTTCACCCTGGAGATCCGCTACGGGGGCCGGCCCGGGCCGGCCGACGGGCCCTGGGGCGAGATCGGCTGGGAGGAGCTGACGGACGGCGTGCTCGTGGCGGGCCAGCCCACCGGGGCCTCGACCTGGTTCCCCTGCAACGACCACCCGTCGCAGAAGGCGACCTTCCGCTTCGAGGTCTCCACCGACGCGGAGTACTACGTCTTGGCCAACGGCCGGCTCGAGTCCCGGACCCGCCACGCCAGCCGCCGCACCTGGGTCTACCGCCTCGACGTCCCCACGCCGACCTACCTCGCCACCGTCCAGATCGGCGACTACCGGCGCACCCGGCTCGTGGAGGGACCCGTCCCCCAGTACCTGGTCCACCCGGTGGGCCGGGCCGACGAGTGCGCCGAGGGCTTCCGCTCCCAGGAGCAGATGATGGCCGCGTTCACGGAGGCCTTCGGCCCCTACCCCTTCGAGGACTACACGGTGGTGGTGGCCGAGGACGACCTCGAGATCCCGCTGGAGGCCCTCGGCTGCTCGGTCTTCGGCCGCAACCACCTGGCGCACTCCTGGGACAACCAGCGGCTGATCGCCCACGAACTGTCCCACCAGTGGTTCGGCAACTCGCTCACCGCCTCCGGCTGGCAGCACATCTGGCTGCACGAGGGCTTCGCCTGCTACGCGGAGTGGCTGTGGTCCGAGGCCTCCGGCGGGTGGTCCGCGGCGCGCCGGGCCCGGGCCGCGTGGGAGGGGCTGCGCGCGGCCCCGCAGGACCTCGAGGTGGGGCGCCCCGGCCCCGACGCCATGTTCGACGACCGGGTCTACAAGCGCGGCGCCCTGACGGTCCACGCGCTGCGGGCCGCCGTGGGCGACGACGCCTTCTTCCCGATGCTGCGCTCCTGGACCGAGCGGTACCGCCACGGCCTGGTCACCACCGAGCTGTTCGAGGCGCACGTGGCCGGGAGTTGCCCCGCCCTCCCCCGCGAGCAGCTCACCGCCCTGCTGCACGACTGGCTGTTCCGCCCGGCCCTGCCCGGCTTCCCCGGCTGAACCCCCGGGCGGCCGCGCCGGCGGCGAGGAGCTCGGACCGCTCCGGGTCAGTGCTGCTCGCGGTAGAGCCGGCGCGCGAACCAGACGCCGGCGCCCGCGGCGGCCAGCCCGGCGAGCAGCAGCAGCGCGGCCTGGACCCGCTGCCACGCCACCGTGCCGGCCGTGATGCCGTCCCCGAACTCGCCGGCCTCGGCGGTCTCGACCACCTGCAGCGTGCCGTCCTCCACGGCCAGCAGCGCGTCGGCCTCCGGGTGGAAGTCCTCCTCGCTGGAGCCGGTCTGGGTGCCGCGGAAGACGACCTCCTCCCCCGGCGTGGGCACGCGCGGGTCGGCGAGGCCCGAGTCGAAGGGCTGCTCGGCGACGGCCGGGTCCCCCGGCAGGGCGCCGCGGTAGATGGGGTTGTAGGTCTTCGTCCGCAGGTCGTTGGTGAGGTCCTGGTACTGCCCGGAGACGACCCAGGAGCGGTCGGCGTAGGCGGCCAGCCGGCGGGACTCGTCCCAGGACAGGGCCGCGCTCACGGCGAGGACGAGGCCCAGGAGGAGCCCGAGCAGCCCCACCGCGATCGGCTTCCAGGCGATCGCGCGTCCGGCGCGCCGGTCGTCGTCGCGCTCGTGCTCGGGGCGGTCGCCGGCGCCGTCCTCGGTGTCGTCGTCGAAGGCGAAGAACGCGTCCTGCCGGTCGGTGGTCTCCTCGGTCATGCTGGGCTCCTGGGACGGGGGCGGGGGGAAGCGGGGGCCGCGGCACCGGGGCGGCGCGGGCGGTGACCCGGTGCCACAGTACCCAAGTTCGCCGGGCACCTCCTGGGCGTGCGCGCGTGTTACCCGGGGGCCCGTCCCCGTACGCGCGACGGCCCGCGCCCCGGGGCGGGGCGCGGGCCGTCGGAGGCGCGGACGGGCTCAGCCGCGCAGCACGGCCCCGTGGCGCTGCCCGGCCACGGCGACGGCCGCCTCGCGGGCCGCGGACGCCTCGTCGGCCGTCAGGGTGCGGTCCGGGGCGCGGAAGCGCAGCGCGAACGCCACCGACTTCTTCCCGTCCTCGATGCCGGGCCCCTGGTAGACGTCGAACACGTGCACGTCCTCGAGCAGCTCCCCGGCGCCGTCCTCCAGGGCCGTGCGCAGCGCCGCGGCGGGCACCGCGGCGTCGACGACGAGCGCGACGTCCTGCGTCGCGGCCGGGTAGCCGGAGAGGGCCCGCGCCTGCACCACGCCGGTCTCGGCGGCGGTGAGGGAGCTGAGGTTGAGCTCCATCGCCACGGTGCGGGCGGGCAGGTCCTGCGCGGCCACGAGCTTCGGGTGCAGCTCGCCGGCGTAGCCGATGGGCGTGCCGTCGGCCGTGGCGAGCACCGCGGTGCGGCCCGGGTGGAACGCCTGGTGCGCGCCCTGGCGCACCGACAGCTCGACGCCGAGGACCTCGGCGGCCAGCCGGGCCGCGTCGAGCGCGTCCTGCCAGTCGAAGGCTCGCGGGCTCACCCAGGGGGTCTCCGCCGCGTCCCGGCCGGCGAGCACCGCCGCCAGGTGGCGCGGCTGGGCGGGGATGCCGGCCTCCAGCTGGTCGAGCACCTCCGGGGACGGCCGGGCACCCAGCGGCGGCACCACCGGGGAGCCCAGCGGCTGCACCGGCCGGAAGACGCGCCCGATCTCGTACAGCGCGAGATCACGGAAGCCGCGGGAGGTGTTGCGCCGCAGGACGTCGAGCAGGCCCGGCAGCAGCGAGACGCGCAGCAGGCCCTGGGCCTCGCTGATCGGGTTGGCCAGCTTCACGGACGGCACCGGCACACCGGGCTCCGGGGCGCCCCAGAGCTCGTTGTCCACGGAGGTGACGAACGGATAGGCGAGCACCTCGGTCAGCCCGGCGGCCGCGAGCGCGTCGGCCACGCGCTTGCGGGCCTGCTGCTCGGCGGTGAGGCCGCGGCCGGGAGGGGCCACGGGCAGCCGGGACGGGATCCGGTCGTAGCCGTCGAGGCGGGCGATCTCCTCGACGAGGTCCTCCTTGGCGACGAGGTCGGGGCGCCAGGTGGGCGGCACGACGCGCCAGCCGTCGTCGGTGGCGGTGACCTGCGCGCCGAGCTCCGCGAGGACCGGCACGACCTGCTCGGCGGTGTAGTCCACGCCCACCCGCCGGGCCGGGTAGTCCCAGGGCAGCTCGATCGGGGCGGGCTCCGTGGTGCGGTCCACGTCCGTGGCCTCGGTCCCCGCCGTGCCGCCGGCGAGCTCCACGAGCAGCTCGACGGCGCGCTGGGCGGCCGCCGGGGCGAGCTGCGGGTCCACGCCGCGCTCGAAGCGCTTGGACGCCTCCGAGGAGAGCCGGTGCCGCCGCGCGGTGCGGGCGATCGAGACCTCGTCGAAGCGGGCGGCCTCCACGAGCACGTCCACGGTGCCGTCCGAGACCTCGGTGGTGGCCCCGCCCATGACGCCGGCCAGGCCGATCGGCCCGGAGCCGTCGGTGATGAGCAGGTCCTCGCGGTGCAGGGTGCGCTGCTTGCCGTCCAGCGTGGTCAGCGTCTCCCCCGGCGCCGCGCGCCGCACGCCGAGGCCGCCGCTCAGCGCGGCGAGGTCGTAGAAGTGCAGCGGCTGGCCGAGCTCGAGCATGACGTAGTTGGAGATGTCCACCGGCAGGGAGACCGAGCGGATCCCGGCCAGGCGCAGGCGCGCCGCCATCCACGGGGGCGTCGGGGCGCCCGCGTCGATGCCGGTCACCGTGCGGGCGACGAAGCGGGTGCAGCCGGGGTTGCCGTGGATGGGGGCGGCGTCGTCGACCGCGACGGGGAACCCGTCGGCGGTGGCGGCGGGCACGCGGGCGGCCACGGCCCCGGCCGGGTCGGCGAAGGGCGCGTGCACGGCGTGGCAGTACTCGCGGGCGACGCCGCGGACCGAGAACGCGTAGCCGCGGTCGGGGGTCACGTTGATCTCGGCGGCCTCGTCGTAGAGCCCGAGCAGCTCCAGGGCGTCGGCGCCGATCTCCGGGTCCAGGCCCAGGCGCGAGAGCACCAGGATGCCGTCGTGGTCCTCGCCGATCCCGAGCTCGCGCACGGAGGCGATCATGCCCGCGGAGGTGTGGCCGTAGGTCTTGCGCGCCGAGATCGCGAAGTTCCCGGGCAGCACGGCGCCGGGCAGGGTCACGACGACCTTGTCCCCCACCTCGAAGTTGTGGGCGCCGCAGATGACGCCCTGCACGCCGGAGGGGTCGATGCCCTTGCCGGTCAGCGTCTGCTGCCGGCCCTCGGGGACCACGCGCACGGTGCACCAGTTGACGGTCTTGCCGTTGGAGTGGGTCTCCGGCTCCTTGGACAGCACCTGGCCCACCACGACCGGGCCCTTGAGCTCGTCCGTGGGCCGGTGGACGGCCTCCTCCTCGAAGCCGACCTCGACGAGGGTGGCCAGCACGTCCTCGGCGGTCGCGCCGGCCGGGACGGGCGCGTGCTCGCGCAGCCATGACAAAGGAACTCGCATGTTCTAGATCTCCATCCCGAAGTGCTCGCTGAAGCGGATGTCGCCCTCGACCATGTCGTGCATGTCCGGGACGTTGTTGCGGAACATCAGGGTCCGCTCGATGCCCATGCCGAACGCGAAGCCCGAGTGGACCTCGGGGTCGATGCCGGCCGCGCGCAGCACGTTGGGGTGGACCATCCCGCACCCGCCCCACTCGATCCAGCGCGGCCCGCCCTTGGCGTTCGGGTGCCACACGTCCAGCTCGGCCGACGGCTCGGTGAAGGGGAAGTAGTTGGGGCGCAGCCGGATCCTCGCCTCCGGGCCGAACATCTGCCGGGCGAAGTGCTCGAGCGTGCCCTTGAGGTCGGCCATCGACAAGCCCTTGTCCACGGCGAGGCCCTCGACCTGGTGGAAGACGGGGGTGTGCGTGGCGTCGAGCTCGTCGGTGCGGTAGGTGCGGCCGGGGACGACGACGTAGACCGGCAGCTCCCGGGTCAGCAGCGTGCGCATCTGCACCGGGGAGGTGTGCGTGCGCAGCACGAGGTGCGCCTCGGGCGGGTCGACGAAGAACGTGTCCTGCAGCTCCCGCGCCGGGTGGTCCGGCTTGAAGTTCAGGGCGTCGAAGTTGTACCACTCGGACTCGACCTCGGGCCCGTCCGCGACCTCCCAGCCCATGGCCACGAAGGTCTCGCCGATGCGCTCCATGAGGTTGGTCAGCGGGTGGCGCCCGCCGAGCCGCCGGCGCCGGCCGGCGGCGGTGACGTCCACGGCCTCCTCGACGAGGATGCGGGCGTCCCGCTCCTCCTCGAGGACCGTGGTGCGGGCGGTGATCGCCTTGGCGACCCGGCCGCGGGCCTGGCCCAGCAGCTTGCCGGCGGCCGCCTTCTGCGCCTTGTCCAGCGATCCGATCCGCCGGTTCGCCAGCGCCAGCGGGGACCGCTCCCCGGCGTGGGCGAGCCGGGCCTCCTTGAGCTCGTCCAGGTCCTTGGCGTTCTCGACGGCGGCCAGCGCCGCGTCCACGGCGGCGGCGACCGCGGCCTCGTCGGTCGGGTCGACCGCGCCGCTCGCGGCGGTCTCGGGTGGCAGTTCAGACATCAGCACTGACTTCTTCGGCTCGGGGACGGCTTCGTCCGGGCGCGCTCCGGCCCCTCGGGGCGGTTCGTTCCACGGGAAAGCCCGGATCGGCACGGATCACGGGCGGGCCCCAGTCTATGCCAGGTGCTCCGGGTCCCGCCCGTGCGGCCGGGCCGGTCGCCCGGACCCGGCCGCACCTGACGGGACGGGAGCACGCGCTCCCGCCCGCCGAAGGAGCCCGACGGGGCCCTGCCCCTTCCCTGACCTGGCGGTCGTCGCGATCGGCGCCGTCTTCTCCGGCGAGCCGCTCGCCGCCGCCGGGACCGTGCTCCTGGACGCGGGCGGGGCCCCCTGGCCCCGTCCACGCCGTAGCCTCGGAGTCAGTGTGAGGGTGAGTGGTGCCGCAAGTGCTGCGGTGGTTGGATCCTTTGCACCTGGTGCCTGGCTCATAGCCTCGATGCCGCTCCGTTGGGGCTGGCTGGCCATGGTTGTGCCGGCATCAGGTGTGAAGGACCGGTCGGCGTGGCTTGATAGGAGCGTGGCATCGCCCCCACTGAGAAGTGCCCGCCGACCGGCCCAACCGGTCACCTCACTGGGAAGGGAGGCACTCACCATGGTGATTGCCATCGGCGCGGACGTCCACAAGCATTCCCATACGTTCGTGGCCGTGGACGCGGCCGGCAAGCAGATCGGCCAGCTCACGGTCGCGGCCACGCACGCCGGTCACGAGAAGGCTTATCGGTGGGCGCGCACGGCGTTCATCGATCAAAGCCGGGTCTGGGGCATCGAGGACTGCCGGCACCTGTCGGGGATGCTCGAGCGGGACCTGCTGGCTCACGGTGAGCCGGTGGTGCGGGTGCCCACCAAGCTCATGGCCCGGCACCGGGCCTCGGCCCGGACCCGGGGCAAGTCGGATCCGATCGACGCGCTGGCGGTGGCCCGGGCCGTGGCGCGGGAGGAGGACCTGCCGAGGGCGGTCACCGACGAGCCCGCCCGGGAAGTGGCGCTGCTGGTGGCCCGCCGCGATGACCTCGTGGCCGAGCGCACCCGGGCGATCAACCGCCTGCGCTGGCACCTGCACGAGTTGGATCCCGAGCTCGATCCGGCCCCGCGGTCCCTGGACCGCGCCCGGGTGCGGACACAGATCCGGGGGTTCCTGGCCGGGCAGGTAGGCATCGTCGCGGAGATCGCCGGGCAGGTCCTGGCCGATGTGGAGCGGCTGTGTGAGGCCATCACCGGGCTGAGCGCACGGATCCGGGCCCTGGTACGGCTACGGGCACCGCAGTTGCTGGAGCTGCCCGGGTGCGGGGAGGTCAGCGCGGCGACGATCTACGCCGAGGTCGCCGGGGTGGGCCGGTTCCGTACCGAGGCGTGCTTCGCGATGGCCGCCGGGGTGGCCCCGATCCCGGTGTGGTCGGGCAAGACCGCCGGACGAGTACGACTGAATCGGGGTGGGAACCGACAGCTCAACTGCGCCCTGCACCGAATCGCGATCACCCAGATCCGCTTGCCAGGACCTGGCAAGGACTACTACGAACGGCTCAAAGCCAGTGGAAAGACCACCATGGAGGCTCTGCGCTGTATGAAACGCAAGATCGCCCGCGTGGTGTACTACCTCCTGATCCGCGATCAGGCGCAGAAGCCCCTGACCAACCAGCACATCGAATCCCCATCCTGCCTACCAACAGCTGCTTGACATAGGAGCAACCATGACTGCCGAACTCAGCCCCGGGCACCGGATGCGCGCGGTGTGGAACATGGCGAACCTGTCGACGCCGCTGGGCCTGCTCGTCGCCGCCGCCACGGGCACGAAGCTGGTGCGCGGGCCCGACGGGCTGATCCTCGGCTTCGGCTACCGGCCACGGCTGCCGAAGGCCGGGGCGTTCACCGTGGGCAACGTGGTCCTGTTCCGCGCCGGGATCCACGACGTCGTGGCCCGTCCCCGGCTCGTGGCCCACGAGGCGCGCCACGCGAGCCAGTACGCGCTGTGCCTCGGCCTGCCGTTCCTGCCGCTCTACGCCGCCGCCGCGGCGTGGTCCCTGCTGCGGGCCGGGCACCCGGCCCTGCGCAACGTCTTCGAGGTGCGGGCCGGCCTCGCCGACGGCGGCTACCGCGTCCCGGGTCCCCGCTGAGCCCGAGCCTGCCCCCGGGACCGGGGTCGGTCCCGCAGCTGCTCCAGCAGCGCGCGCACGATCGGCAGGTCGGCCGGGATCCACGGCAGCGACAGCACGGCGCCGGGCTCCGCCAGCGGCAGCCAGCGCACGGCGAGGTGGTCCTCCCCCGCGACGGGGGCGGGCGCGCCGTCGGCCACCACGCCGGTCCACACCCGCATCGCCGCGGTGTCCTTGAGCGGCCAGCCCTGCGCGTGCGGTCCCGGCACCTCGGCCAGCAGCTCCACCCGGGTGCCGAGCTCCTCGGCGCACTCCCGCACGAGGGCCTCCTCGCAGCTCTCGCGCGGCTCCTGCTTGCCGCCGGGGAACTCCCACAGCCCGCGCAGGGCCTCGGGATAGGCCCGCTGGGCGGCGAGGAAGGAGGCGGGCCGGCGGGCGTCGTCCAGCAGGGCGGCGCCGACCACCTGGGTGCGGTGGCCGGTGGGGAGGGAGGAGGTCACCGGACCAGTCTGCCAGCCCCGCGGCCACGGGGAGCGTGCGCGGAACCGCCGGTCCGCCGGAGTGCTGCATCCCGGCCTCTTGCACATACCCTGTAACCATGCTGATCATCACCGCAGCTCCGCCCACCCGCACCACGATCGACCTGGAGGCCCTCCGATGAGCGGTGGACTGATGGCCCTGCTGGACGACGTCGCCGCCCTGGCCCGCGTCACCGCCGCCTCCGTGGACGACATCGGCGCGGCCGCCGGCCGGGCGAGCATGAAGGCCGCGGGCGTCGTCGTGGACGACACCGCCGTGACCCCCCAGTACGTCGACGGCATCTCCCCGGCGCGCGAGCTGCCCATCATCTGGCGCATCACCAAGGGCTCGCTGCGCAACAAGCTGCTGTTCATCCTGCCGGTGGCGCTGCTGCTGAGCCAGTTCGCGCCGTGGCTGCTGACCCCGATCCTCATGCTCGGCGGCAGCTACCTCTGCTTCGAGGGCGCCGAGAAGATCTGGGGCAAGCTCTCCGGCCACGGGGCCGGGGAGAAGACCCCGGTGGTCGAGAAGAGCCGGGAGGCCGAGGACACGATGGTCGGCGGCGCGGTGCGCACCGACCTCATCCTCTCGGCCGAGATCATGGTGATCTCCCTCAACGAGGTGGCCGACGAACCGCTGCTCGCGCGCGCGGCCATCCTGGTGGTGGTGGCCCTCGGCATCACCGCCCTGGTCTACGGCGTGGTGGCGCTGATCATCCGGATGGACGACTTCGGCCTGCACCTGGCCGAGCGGAGGTCCCCGGCCGCCCAGAGGATCGGCCGCGGCCTGGTCAAGGGGATGCCCAAGCTGCTGACCGTCATCTCGGTCGTGGGCACCGCCGCCATGCTGTGGGTGGGCGGGCACATCATCCTCGTCGGGATCGACGAGCTGGGCTGGCACGCCCCGTACGAGGCCGTGCACCACGTCGAGACCCTCGTGCACGGGGCCGTCCACGGCGGCCTCGGCGCGGCGCTGGCCTGGCTCACGAACACCTTCTTCTCCGCGGTGCTGGGACTGGCCTGGGGCGCGGTCCTGGTGCTGGTGTGGGAGCTGCTGCCCTTCGGCAAGGGCCGGCACGGGGACCACCACGCCGAGCAGGAGGCCTCCGGCGAGCACCACGGGAAGCACTCCGCGGCGGCACCCGCGGCCCAGGACGGCAGCGCCCCGGGCGACGCCGCGCCCCCGGCCGACGGGGGATCCACCGCGGCCCGCTGACGGCCGGGCGCAGGAACCGACGGCGCAGCCCCCCGCGGGGCTGCGCCGTCGCCGCGTCTGCGGCGTCAGGCGGGCCGGGCACCGCGGCGTTGCGCGCGGGCCGAGGCGTAGAGGCACACGGTGGCGGCGGTGCCCACGTTGAGGGACTCGGCGCGCCCGTGCACCGGCACGGCCACGCGGTGGTCGGCCAGGGCCTTCTCCTGCTCGGACAGGCCCTGCGCCTCGTTGCCGAACAGCCACACGGTGGGCCGGGCGAGGTCGTAGCCGGCGTCGAGGACGTCCAGCCCGGCGGCACGGGCCGCGGAGGCGTCCTGGAGCCGGTCCAGGTCCACGTCGCCGTGCCCGTCGGCGGCCAGCACGCCGCACCCGGCCGCGCGCGCGGTGTCGAGCAGCGCGGGCAGGTCGGCGCCCACGGCCACCGGCAGGTGGAAGAGCGAGCCGGCCGTGGAGCGCACGGTCTTGGGGTTGTAGACGTCGACGCTGCCGGCGGTGAGCACCAGGGCGTCGGCCCCGGCGGCGTCGGCGGCGCGCAGGACCGTCCCGGCGTTGCCGGGGTCCTGGACGCGGGCCAGGACCGCGACGAGCCGGGGGCGCGCCGCGAGGACCGTCTCCGCGGGCACGTGCAGGGTCCGGCACACCGCGACGACGCCCTGCGGGGTCACGGCGTCGCTCATCGCCGCGAGCACGTCGCGGGTGACGAGGCGCGCGAACACGGACCGGTCCTCGGCGACGCGCTCGAGCAGCCCGGCGATGTCCGGGTGGCGGGTCAGCGCGTCCTCGGTGACGTAGACGGCGTCCACGCACGGGGACTCGAGGTGGCGGGCCAGGGCCTCGCGGGCGTTCTGCGGCCCCTCGGCGAGGAACAGCCCGCGCTTGGAACGAGCGGAGCGCCCGGCCAGTCCCGCGACGTCCTTCACCCGATCGGCTCGGGGGTTGGACATCGGCTGGGCGGCCAGGCGCTCCGTGAGGTTCACTGCGGCGGCAGTGCTCAGGCGGCGGCTTCGCGCGGCGCGGAGGTGTCCTCCGGCAGCGCGTTCTTGGCGACCTCGACCAGGGCGGCGAACGCGGCCTGGTCGTTGACCGCCAGCTCGGCGAGCATGCGGCGGTCGACCTCGACCTCGGCGGCCTTCAGGCCCTGGATGAAGCGGTTGTAGGTCAGGCCGTTGGCGCGGGCCGCGGCGTTGATCCGCTGGATCCACAGGCGGCGGAAGTCGCCCTTGCGCTTGCGGCGGTCGTTGTAGCTGTAGACGAACGAGTGGGTGACCTGCTCCTTCGCCTTGCGGTACAGGCGCGAGCGCTGGCCGCGGTAGCCGGAGGCCTGCTCGAGGATCTCCCGGCGCTTCTTGTGGGCGTTGACTGCCCGCTTCACACGTGCCACGTGTGTACTCCTTCACTTCGGTCCCGGCCGTCCGGCCGGGAGGTCACAACTGTGCGGGGCGGGGAGCGTCGCTCCCCGGGGGTGGGGTGGGCCTACTTGCCCAGCATCTTCTTGATGACCTTGGCCTCGCCCGGGGTCACGATCTGGTCGGAGGCCAGACGGCGGGTGAGACGCGAGGACTTGTGCTCCAGGTAGTGGCGGCGGTTGGCCTGCTGGCGCTTGACCTTGCCGGTACCGGTGAGCTTGAAGCGCTTCTTGGCCCCGCTGTGGGTCTTCATCTTCGGCATGTGAGCCGTTCTCCTTACGAGTTGTCCGGCGGTGACCGCCGGAGGGCGCGACGAGGTCCGTCGCACCTCAACGGTGCCCCCGGGCACAGCCGGGGACCGGCTGCCCGCCCGGGGGCGTTGTCAGTTCTGCTGTCCGCGCGCGGCGGGCTCAGGCCCTGCCCGGACCCGGCCGGGGACCGGGCGTCGGACGCGCCGGCGTGGGCTTCGCGGGCCGCGGGGGCGCCGCCTGCTGCGGTGCCGCCGGCTGCTGCGGTGCCGCCGGCTGCTGCGGTGCCGCCGGCTGCTGCGGTGCCGCCGGCTGCTGCGGTGCCGCCGGCTGCTGCGGTGCCGCCGGCTGCTGCGGTGCCGGCGCGGGCTCGGGCGCCGCCTGCTCCGGTGCTGCCTGCTCCGGCGCTGCCTGCTCCACCGGCGCCTGCTCCTCGGGGGCCGCCTGCGGCTCCGGGGCCTGCTCCGGCGCCGCCTGCTGCTCCGGCGCCTGGGCCTGGGCGGCCTGGGCGAGCAGCTCGGCCGGGAACGCGTCCCCGATCGTCTGCGTCACGGGCTCGGCCGAGGAGGTGTCGATCTTCTCCTGGGCCCTGCGCTCGTTCTCGGCCCTGGCCTCGTCGCGCTGCTTCTGGCGGCGCGCCTCGGCCTTGGCCTCGGCCTTGTTCTTCAGCGGACCCACGACCATCACCATGTTGCGCCCGTCCACCCGCGGGCTCGACTCCACGGCCCCGACCTCGGCGACGTCGTTCGCGAAGCGCTCGAGCAGGCGCACGCCCATCTCGGGACGCTGCTGCTCACGGCCGCGGAACTGGATCATGGCCTTGACCTTGTCACCGGCGGCCAGGAACCGCTTGGCGTGGCCGACCTTGGTGTCGTAGTCGTGGGTGTCGATCTTCAGGCGGAAGCGGACCTCCTTGAGGACCGTGTTCGTCTGGTTCTTGCGGGCCTCGCGGGCCTTGACCGCGGCTTCGTACTTGTACTTGCCGAAGTCCATGAGCTTGGCCACCGGGGGCTTCGCGTTCGGTGCCACCTCGACCAGATCAAGATCCGATTCGCGGGCCAGCCTGAGCGCGTCCTCGACGCGGACGATGCCGACCTGCTCGCCACCGGGACCGACGAGGCGGACTTCCGGGACGCGGATTCTGTCATTGATGCGTGGATCGCTGATGCCGTGCTCCTGCTCTTTCGCGTGCTCCCCGGCGGCTACCGGAAAGCGTCATGGTTCGGTTGCGCTCCGCAACGACAAAAGCCCCCGCTGCGGTCGGCAAGCGGAGGCTCATCGCTACGGCGCCCCGGAGGGGGCCGTGCTGCGTGACGGCACGCTGCGGAGAGCTGTCCCCGTGGCGGGCCGTCGTGCGGACGATGTCGTCGCGGACCCGGCGGCCGCCGACCGGTCCTGCGGGAGGACCGGGGTCGTGGCCGGCGCGGGTGGGAGTCTCCTCCACTTGCACACTGCGACCCAGTCTAGCCCATGGGCGCCGTGTTGCGGAAACCCCGGCGTCCCCCGTGTCGGCCGCTCGTCAGTCGTCCTCGGTCGTGCGCATCCCCCGCCGGGCGGAGAGCAGCTCCAGCTCGGGACGGGCCGCCACGAAGCGCTCGACCTCGTCCAGGACGTCGACGAGGTGGGCGGCGTCCCCGGCCACCGCGGCGACCCCCACGAGGGCCCGGCGGTGCAGGTCGAGGTGGCCGGCCTCCGCGGCGCTCACCGGGAAGCGGCGGCGCAGCTCGGCCACGAGCGGGCGCACCAGGGACCGCTTGCCCTTGAGGGAGTGCACGTCCCCGAGCAGCACGTCGAACTCGATCCACCCGATCCACACGGTCCGGGACCTCCTCTCCGCCCGGCGCCGGGCCTCCCCTGCAGGATAGGCCGGGCCGTTCCGGCGGTGTGGCAGAGTTGGACCATGACTTCCGAGAACACCTTCCGCTTCGACGACGCCGACCGCTCCGGCCAGGAGATCCCCCAGGAGACGGTGCAGGCCGTCGACGACCAGATGCGCGACATCGCGGAGGTCCCCGCCATCGAGGTCATCACCACGGCCGCCGTCCACCTGATGAGCGCCGCGGCGGTGAAGTGCGGTCTCGCCGCCGGGGAGGACGCCGAGGAGCTGAAGGACCTCGACGAGGCGCGCAAGCTGATCACGGCGCTCGCCGGATTCGTCACCGCCGCCGCCCCGGAGATCGGCTCGCAGCACGCCGCTCCCCTGCGCGACGGCCTGCGCACCCTCCAGCTCGCCTTCCGCGAGGCCTCGCCCTACCCGGACGCCCCCGGCAAGGGCCCGGGCGAGAAGTTCACCGGCCCGGTGAGCTGACCCCGTCCTCGTCCCACCCCCGCGGGCTGGTCCGGTGCGTCCGGGTCAGCCCGCTGTCGTGAGCCGCAGCTGCATGGAGTCCACGTCCTCGGCCAGGGCGGGCTCGACGCTCAGCCGGGCCTGGAAGCGCGCGACGACGTCGTCCAGCTGCGCCCGGTCCAGTCCGGGCCGCAGCTCGAGCACGACGGCGAGCTCGGGCCCGGCACCGCCGCCGGGGACCACGGCGCCGCCGGTGGTGCGGGCGGCGACGCCGTCGCCGGGTGCCGTGCGGGCCGCGACCACGCCGGGCAGGCCGGTCGCCGAGCGGACCACGGCCTCCGCGACCTCCGCGCTGCGGTAGGACGGGCTCCACGCCCGGCCTCGGGCGAGCGCCCACAGGGCGGGCCGGCGGACCACGAAGGGCGTCGCGGAGCCCGGGTCGAGCACGAGCAGCTGGGTGCCGTCCTTGACCGCGGCGATCGCCGTGCGGCGCACGTCGGAGGCCACGGGCCGGGCCGCGGCGTGCCAGGCCGCGAGCGCCTGCGGGGACGTGAACACGGGCAGCACCGGGCGGCCGTCGGCCGCGCGCAGGGACACGAGGGCCATGTCGGCCTCCTTGTCGGCCACCAGCCCGGCCTCCGTGACGGTGGACGAGGAGACCTCGGCGACCACGGGCACGAAGACGCGGGCGCCGGCGAGCGCGGCGACGACGGCCGCCTCGTCCCCCGCACCCGCCCGCAGCGCCGCCAGCGCCGCCAGCACCCCGGGGTCGGCGGCGCCCTCGTCACCGGGGAAGAGGTGGGTGTGGCTGGTGCCCTCCCCGAGGTTGCGCCCCGCCCACGCCTGGCCGCCGGTGTCCGCGGTGCCGCCGGCACCGCGCAGCTGGGCGGCGATGTGCTCCGGCAGCCGCCGGTCGGTCACCGCTCTCCCGGGCGGCCTGCGACGTCGAGGGCCTGCTGGAGGGTGAAGCGGCCCGCGTAGAGGGCCTTGCCTACGATCGCGCCCTCCACCCCGGCGGGCACGAGCGTGCGCAGGGCCTCCAGGTCCTCGAGCGAGGAGATGCCGCCGGAGGCGACGACCGGCTTGTCCGTGCGGATCGCGACCTCCTTCAGCAGGTCGAGGTTCGGGCCCTTGAGGGTCCCGTCCTTGGTGACGTCGGTGACCACGTAGCGGGCGCAGCCGTCGGCCTCGAGGCGGTCCAGGACCTCCCACAGGTCGCCGCCCTCCTGCGTCCAGCCCCGGGCGGCGAGCGTGCTGCCGCGCACGTCGAGGCCCACCGCGATGACGTCGCCGTGCTCGGCGATGACCCTGCGCGTCCACTCGGGGTTCTCGAGGGCGGCGGTGCCCAGGTTGATCCGCGCGGGCTTCAGCGACAGGGCCCGGGCGAGGGACTCGTCGTCGCGGATCCCGCCGGACATCTCGATCTTCAGGTCCAGCTCTCCCGCGACCCGGCGCAGCACCTCGACGTTGTCGCCCCGGCCGAAGGCGGCGTCGAGGTCCACGAGGTGCAGCCACTCGGCGCCGGCCTCCTGCCAGGCGAGGGCGGCCTCGAGCGGGTCGCCGTAGCCCGTCTCGGAGCCGGCCTCGCCCTGGACCAGGCGCACGGCCTGGCCGTCCGCGACGTCGACGGCGGGCAGCAGCTGCAGGCGGGGGGTCTCGCTCAGGGGCATGGGATCTCTCTTCTCGGGGTGCGGGGTCGGGATGGGGTGTCGGGGTGCGGGCGCGGACGGCTCAGCGGCCGAGGAACCAGGCGTACCAGCCGTAGCCGATCAGGCCCGCGGCGACCAGGGCCAGGAGCACGACGGTCCAGGCGGGCTTCTTCTGCTGGTGGAAGGAGATGGCACCGCCGGCGACGAACGCGCCGAGGACCATGACGACGACCGCCGCGCTCACGCGGGGGCCTGGCCGGGACGCCCGGGGTCACCGGGGCGGTCGGCCGGCTCGTCGGCGGCCGCGAGCGGGTCGGCGGCCCTCAGGTGGTCGAGGCGGCCGGTGCGCGGCAGGGTGCCGAGCCAGTTGCGCAGCAGCTGGATCCCGGCCCCGGAGGACTTCTCGGGGTGGAACTGGGTGGCGCACAGCGCACCGTTCTCGACGGCGGCGACGAAGCGCCCGCCGTGGTCGGACCAGGTGACCTGCGGCGGCCTCATCTTCTCGATGGACTGCGGGAAGTCCCACTCCTGCACGCCGTAGGAGTGCACGAAGTAGAACCGCTCGTCCTCGATGCCCTTGAACAGCACGGTGTCCGCGGGGGGCTCGACGGTGTTCCAGCCCATGTGCGGGACGACGTCCGCGCGGAGCCGTTCGACGACGCCGGGCCACTCGCCCATGCCCTCGGTCTCCTGCCCGTGCTCGACGCCGGAGTCGAACAGCACCTGCAGCCCCACGCAGATGCCCAGGACGGGGCGCCCGCCGGCGAGCCGGCGGCCGATCAGGCGCAGGCCGTCGACGGCGCGCAGGCCGTCCATCACGGCGGCGAAGGCGCCGACGCCGGGGACCACGAGGCCGTCGGCCTCGAGCACGGCCTGCGGGTCGGCGCTGAGGACCACGTCGGCGCCGGCGGCCTCGAGGGCGCGCACGGCCGAGCGGACGTTGCCGGCGCCGTAGTCGAGGACGGTCACGGTGGGCCGGCGCTCGCCGGCGCCGTCCCGCCCGGAGCCCTGGCGGGTGTCGGTGCTCTCGGGGGTTCCGGTGCTCACAGGGCGCCCTTCGTCGACGGGATGCCGCTGACCCGGGGATCGGGCTCGACGGCCTGGCGCAGCGCGCGGGCCAGCGCCTTGAACTGGGCCTCGGCGATGTGGTGGGGGTCCCGGCCGGCCAGCAGGGTGATGTGCAGGCAGATCCCGGCGTGGTGGGCCAGGGACTCGAAGACGTGCTGGACCATGGAGCCGGTGAAGTGGCCCCCGATCAGGTGGTACTGCTGGCCCTCCGGCTCCCCGGTGTGCACGGCGTAGGGCCGGCCGGAGATGTCGACCACCGCGTTCGCGAGGGCCTCGTCCAGCGGGACGGTGGCCTCCCCGAACCGCCGGATGCCGGCCTTGTCGCCGAGCGCCTGGCGCAGGGCGTCGCCGAGCACGATCGCGGTGTCCTCGACGGTGTGGTGGACGTCGATGTGGGTGTCGCCGCTGGCCTTGATCCGCATGTCGATGAGCGAGTGCTTCGCCAGGGCGGTGAGCATGTGGTCGTAGAACGGCACCGAGGTGTCGATCTCGTGGGCGCCGGTGCCGTCGAGGTCGATCTCGACCGTGACGGAGGACTCGCTGGTGCGCCGTTCGACGGTGGCGCGGCGCGGCGCGGCGGTGGGGTGCTGGGTGCTCATGCCGGGTGGAACTCCTCGCGGGCGCGGCCGTCGCCGCGCCGGGGGCGGGGCGGCGGCCGCGAAGGTGGTCGGGTCCGGCGCGGCCGGCCCGGTGGTGGTCTGCGTCCATGCTATCGGGGCGGGCGGGCCCCGGGCTCCGGGGGGCTCAGCCCGCCGACACGATCCGCTCCATGGCCGTGAGGAAGGCGGTGGTCTCCTCCTCGGTGCCGGCGGTGACCCGCAGGTGGCCGGGGATCCCGACGTCGCGCACGAGCACGCCGTCGGCCAGCAGGGCCTCCCACACGGCGCGGGAGTCCTCCATGCCGCCGAAGAAGACGAAGTTGGAGTCCGACTCGGCAGGCTCCAGGCCCAGGCGGGTGAGCTCGTCCACGATCCGGTCCCGCTGCACCTTGATGTCCTCCACGTTGGCCAGCAGGGACCCCGAGTGCCGCAGGGCGGCGAGGGCCGTGGCCTGCGTGACCGCGGACAGGTGGTAGGGCAGGCGCACGAGGCGCACGGCGTCGGCGACCTCCGGGGCGGCGGCGAAGTAGCCGAGCCGCGCGCCGGCCAGCGCGAACGCCTTGCTCATGGTGCGCGAGACGACCAGCCGCGGGCGGCCCTCGAGCAGGCCGAGCGCCGAGGGGGTGCCGGTGTGGGAGAACTCGGCGTAGGCCTCGTCCACCACGACGACGGTGTTGAACTCCTCCCCCGCCTCGTACACGGCCGTGACGACGTCCGCGTCCAGCGCCGTGCCCGTCGGGTTGTTCGGGGAGCACAGGAAGACGACGTCGGGCCCGTGCCGGCGGACCTGCTCGGCGGCGGAGCGCGCGGAGAGCCCGAAGCCGGCGGCGCGCTCCCCGGCGATGAACGTCGTGTCCGTGCCGGAGGCCAGCAGGGGGTACATCGAGTAGGTGGGGACGAAGGTCAGCAGGCTGCGGCCGGGGCCGCCGAAGGCTTGGAGGAGCTGCTGCAGGATCTCGTTGGAGCCGTTGGCCGCCCACAGGTGCTCGGCGCCCAGGCCGTGCCCCAGGTAGCGGGCGAGCTCCTCGCGCAGGGCCGTGAACTCCCGGTCGGGATAGCGGTTGAGGGTCCGGGCGGCCTCGGTGACCTCCCGCACGATCGCCGCGTGCACGTCCTCCGGCACCGGGTGGGTGTTCTCGTTCGTGTTGAGGGCCACCGCGACGTCGAGCTGCGGAGCCCCGTACGGGGACTTGCCGCGCAGGTTGTCGCGCAGCGGGAGGGCGTTGAGGCGGTCGAGGTTCTGCGTCACCCGTACAGTTTAGGACGCCCCGACGGCGCGCCCGCGCGGCGGACCGGGGTCCGGGCGCCCGGGGTGCGGGCCGCCGCGCTCAGGCGGCCGGGACCTCGAGCACCTGTCCGGCGAGGAGCACGGAGGTCTCGAGGTCGTTGAGCTCCACGATCTCGTCCATGACCTCGCGCGGGTCCCGCTGGGCGTCGGCGGCCACGGCCACGTCCCAGAGGGTCTGGCCGGGATGGACGGTGGCGCGCCCGGTCCCGGACCCGGAGACCGGCTCGCTGGTGGCCGTGGCGGTGGAGGGCACCAGGAACACCACGGCGAGGACCACGAGGGCCGCGGCACCGGTGAGCACGGGCAGGCCCAGGAACACGAGGCGGCCGCGGCGGGTGAGGGTCAGCGGCGCGGGTGCGGCGGGAGCCGTGGAGCGGGTGCGGCGCAGGGCCCGCGCGACGGCGCGCGGGGCGCCGAGCGGGCGGATCCGGGCCGCACCGACCCCGGCGGCGGCCTTCGCGGCACTGAAGCTGGCACTGGCACTCATGGCATGCACTCCTTGACGTTCCCGCGCGGGCGGGCGATCTCGAACTCCGGTCCGACCGGGCGGATCTGCCGATTCCTATTCGATCGAACATACTTTCGAACACCGGTGATCCATGTCTAGCACGCATCTGCGAAGGATGTCGACGCCCGCTCGTACATATGTTTGAAGACACACCCGGACTCCCCTAGGCTGTGGACATGTCCGGGCCGCGGTCCGGCGCGCTCCTGGAACCCCCGGCGCCCGGCGACCGGCAACCATGGAACCACCCGGGTCCGACATCGGAACCGGGACGGGCGCCGCAGCCGGCCCCACCGGACGGGAAAGGACGACGAGGAATGGCCCAGCCCCCCACCCCCGAGGACCCCCAGGCGCACTCCGCCCGCACCGGCCGCCGCGGCGCCCGCGGCCTCAGCCCGCGCCAGCGCACGATCCTCGAGGCCATCCAGCGCTCCATCGCCGAGCGCGGCTATCCGCCGTCGATGCGGGAGATCGGGGACCTCGTGGGCCTCGCGTCGCTGTCGAGCGTCACCCACCAGCTCTCCCAGCTCGAGAAGCTCGGCTACCTGCGCCGGGACCCGAAGCGGCCGCGGGCCATGGAGGTCCTGACCCCGCTGCAGCTGCGCGACACCGCGGGGGGCGGCGCCGCGGAGCCCTCCGGCCCGCGCCGGGCGCGCACGGCGGCCCCGGACTCCGTGGCGGAGCTGTCGACGTCGGCGGACGTGACCATGGTCCCGCTCGTGGGCCACATCGCCGCGGGCGGGCCGATCACGGCCGAGCAGGCCGTCGAGGACGTGCTCGCGCTGCCGCGCCAGCTGGTGGGCCACGGCGAGCTGTTCATGCTCCGCGTCAAGGGCGACTCGATGATCGACGCCGCCATCTGCGACGGCGACTGGGTGGTCGTCCGCCGGCAGAGCTCCGCGGACAACGGCGACATCGTGGCCGCCCTGCTCGACGAGGAGGCGACCGTCAAGACCTTCCGGCAGCGCGACGGGCACACGTGGCTGCTGCCGCAGAACACCCGCTACGAGCCGATCCTCGGCGACCACGCCACGGTGATGGGCAAGGTCGTCTCGGTGCTGCGCAGCCTCTGACCGGCCCGCGCCGGGCCTGCCGGACGCGACGGGGCCCGGCCGTCCGGCCGGGCCCCGTCGCGCTTCCGTGGTGCCGTCCGCCGGGCGTCAGCCCGTCGACAGGCGCTCCAGCGCGCCGAGCACGACCGAGCGGTCCGTGGTGGTCCACAGCGGGGGCAGGGAGGCGCGCAGGAACCCGCCGTAGCGGGCGGTGGCGATCCGGGAGTCCAGGATCGCGACGACCCCCCGGTCCCCGCCCGCGCGGATCAGCCGCCCGGCGCCCTGCGCCAGCCGCACGGCCGCGTGCGTGGCCGAGACGGACATGAACCCGTTGCCCCCGGCACGCTCGGCCGCCCGGGAGCGCGCGGTCGACAGCGGGTCGTCCGGGCGCGGGAAGGGGATGCGGTCGATCATCACGAGCCGGCACGACGCGCCCGGCACGTCCACGCCCTGCCACAGGCTCATCGTCCCGAACAGACTCGTGGCCGGGTCCTCGGCGAACTCCTGCACGAGGCCCGCCAGCGAGGACTCCCCCTGGCACAGGATCGGCAGGTCGGTGCGCCCGCGCAGGGCCGCGGCGGCCTCCTCGGCCGCGCGGCGGGACGAGAACAGGCCCAGCGCGCCGCCGCGGGAGGCCTCGAGCAGCGCGAGCATCTCGTCCAGCTGCGCGTCGGTGAGCCGGCGGCCGGGCTTCTCGAGGTGCTTGGCGAGGTAGAGGATGCCCTGCCTGGGGTAGTCGAAGGGGCTCCCGACGTCGACGCCCTCCCAGCCCGGGGCACCCTCGCCCTTCAGCCCCAGGGCTCCGGCGGCGGCGTCGAAGGAGGAGCCGACCGACAGGGTGGCGGAGGTCAGGACCACCGTGCGCCCGTCGAACAGGCCCTCCCGCAGGGTGCCGGCCACCGACAGCGGGGCGACGTGCAGGGTGGCGGGGTCGGTGTCCTCGGCGGGCACGTAGCCGCGGCCGGGCTCCCACCCGCCCTGCCGGGAGACCCACAGCACCTCGCGGGAGTCCCCGGCGGCGAGGATGCGCTCCGCCAGCTCCAGGACGTCGCTGACGCGGGAGCGGGCCATCTGCCGCCCGGCGTCGCCGTCCTTCTCCCCGCCCGAGCCGCCCTTGGTCTCGGTCATGGCCGTGCGGGCGGCGTCGCGGATCTGGGCGACGGCGCCCGCCTGGGCGTCGTCGAGCCCGCGGTGCATCAGCTCCGCCGGCACGCCCAGCAGCGCGGCCTCGAGGTTGGCGGCGCCGGCCGTGAGGGAGTCGGCGCTCGCGGCCGTGTGCTTGCGCAGGGAGGCCGCCGCGGAGCGGACCATGGCCGGCGAGAGCTGGCCCGTGACCGCTCCCGTGACCCGGTCCTGGAGCTCGTGGGCCTCGTCGATGACCACGACCTCGTGCTCGGGCAGCACGGTGACGCCCTCGAACGCGTTGATCGCGAGCAGGGCGTGGTTGGTGATGACGATGTCCGCCTCGTCCGCGCGCTGCTTGGCGAGCTCGGCGAAGCACTCCTCGACGAGCGGGCAGTTGCGGCCCAGGCACTCCTTGGCCGTGACGGAGACCTGCCGCCAGGCCTTGTCGCTCACCCCGGGCACCACCTCGTCGCGGTCGCCGGTCTCGGTGGCCCGGGCCCACTCGCGCAGGCGCAGCACCTCCTGGCCGAGCCGGCCGCCGCTCGCGTCCGCCTCCGCGGGCCCGGGGTGCGGGGCGGAGTCGGGCAGGGCGAAGAGCGCGCCGGGCTCGTCGTCGGAGGGGTAGCCGCCCTCGAGCTTGTGCAGGCAGGCGTAGTTGCTGCGGCCCTTGAGCAGGGCGACGTCGAGCTCGCGCTCGAGGCTGCCCTCGAGCGCGGCGAGCAGGCGCGGGACGTCCCGGCCCACGATCTGCGACTGCAGCGCGAGCGTGGCGGTGGCCACGACCACGGGCTTGTCCGCGCCCTGGGCGTGGGCCACGAGCGGGGCCAGGTAGGCCAGCGACTTGCCGGTGCCGGTGCCCGCCTGCACGAGCAGGTGCCGCCCGCGGTCCAGGGACTCGGCGACCTTCGCGGCCATCAGCCGCTGGCCGTCCCGGACCTGCCCGCCCATCGCGTCCACGGCGGTGTCGAGCAGGTCCAGGGCCTCCTCGGCCCCGGGCAGGGTCTCCGGGCGCACCTGCGCGACGTCGTGCCCGGACTCGTCCACGGATGCGGCCACGCGCTCAGGCGCTCTCGGCGCCGAAGGCGGGGGCGTGCCCGGGGACGAACTCCGACAGCTCCGCCGCGAGGTCCTCGCGGACCTTCACCAGCAGGTGGGTGCCCTCGGCCAGGTGCTCGGTGCGCAGGATCTCGGCGTCCCACTCGTGCAGCCGGCTCACGACGTCGCCCCGCTGGTAGGGCACCAGCAGGTCCAGCACCGTCTCCGGGCGCGGGATGGAGTCGCTGATCCGCTGCCGCAGCTCGTCGAGGCCCTCGCCCGTGCGGGCGGAGACCACCACGACGTTGCGCTCGCGCTGCTTGATCCGCTCCACGACGAAGGGGTCCGCCGCGTCGACCTTGTTCAGCACGATGATCTCGGGGATGTTCTGCGCGCCGATGTCCGAGAAGACCTGACGCACCGCGCGGACCTGACCCTCCGGGTCGGGGTGCGAGGCGTCGACCACGTGCAGGATGAGGTCGGCGTCGGCGACCTCCTCCAGGGTGGAGCGGAACGCCTCCACGAGCTGCGTGGGCAGCGAGCGGACGAAGCCGACCGTGTCCGAGAGCGTGTAGCCGATGCCGTCGGGGGTCTGCGCGCGGCGGACCGTGGGGTCCAGGGTCGCGAACAGGGCGTTCTCCACGAGCACGCCGGCGTCCGTGAGCCGGTTCAGCAGCGAGGACTTGCCCGCGTTGGTGTACCCGGCGATCGCCACGGACGGCACCGAGTTGCGGCGCCGGTTGAGGCGCTTGGTCTCGCGGGCCGGCTTCATCGCGGCGATGTCGCGGCGCAGCTTGGCCATGCGCGTGCGGATGCGGCGACGGTCCAGCTCGATCTTGGTCTCACCGGGGCCGCGGGAGCCGATGCCCTCACCGGCGGCGGCGCGGCCGCCGGCCTGGCGGGACAGGGACTCGCCCCAGCCGCGCAGGCGCGGGAGCAGGTACTCGAGCTGGGCGAGCTCGACCTGGGCCTTGCCCTCCTTGGACTTCGCGTGCTGCGCGAAGATGTCGAGGATCAGGCCGGTGCGGTCGATGACCTTGACCTTGACGACGTCCTCCAGCCCGCGCCGCTGGGAGGGGGCCAGCTCGGAGTCGACGATGACGGTGTCGGCGCCGGTCGCGGCGACGATGTCCCGCAGCTCCTTGGCCTTGCCCGAGCCCAGGAAGGTGGCGGGGTCCGGCTTGAGCCGGCGCTGGACGATGCCGTCGAGCACCTCGGAGCCGGCGGTCTCGGCGAGGGCCGCGAGCTCCCGCAGGGAGTTCTCCGCGTCCTCGAGCGTGCCCTCGGTCCAGAGGCCGGCGAGCACCACGCGCTCCAGGCGCAGCTGGCGGTACTCGAGCTCGGTGACGTCCTCGAGCTCGGTGGACAGTCCACCCACGCGGCGCAGGGCGCGGCGCTCCTCGAGGTCCTGCTGCTCGCCGTCGTGGTCGGAGTGCTCCTGGTCGCTGTCGGCCAGCTCCCGGGCGCGGCCGGTGAGGCGGCCGGTGCCGCGGGCCGCGGCGTCGTCGTGCTCGGCGGCGTCGCCCTCCGCGGACTGCTGCTCGCCGTGCTGGGCCTCCCGGGCCCGGGCGCGGGACAGGACGCGCTCGACGACGTCCTCGAGCTCCTGCCGGCTCAGGCCGTCGTCGGCCGGCACCGCGGAGGTCGCGGTGCCGCGCTCGGCAGGGGTGTTGTGAGACTGGGTCATGGTTCCTTTCGGAAGGACGGTGGTACGTGGATTCTAGTCGCCGCCCCGGACATCGGGGGCGTCGGTGGGAAGGGGCGGGGAAGCGGGCGGTGCGGGCCCGGCCGGTGCGGTCGGTAGCATGGGCGGTTATGGCACCGCGTTCCGACTCCCCCGATCCCGCAACGAGCTCGGCCGCTCCCAACCCGGCCGCCGAGCACTACTTCTCGGAGGATCCCTCGACGCCGGAGCAGCGGCGGTCGGTGACCGTCGTGCTGCGCGGGCGGGAGGTGGCGCTGCAGACCTCCAACGGGGTCTTCAGCCCGCGAGGTCTCGACAAGGGAACGTCCGTACTGCTCCAGAATGTTCCCGATCCGGCGGGCCGGGAGCTGCTCGACGTGGGCTGCGGGTGGGGGCCGATCGCCCTGAGCATGGCCGCGGCCGCCCCGGGGGCGCGGGTCACCGCCGTGGACGTCAACGAACGCTCGCTCGCCCTGACCCGGGACAACGCCGCGGCGCTCGGGCTCGGCAACGTCGAGGCGATGGCGCCGGACCGGGTGCCCGCGGAGCGGCGCTTCGACACCATCTGGTCCAACCCGCCGATCCGGATCGGCAAGCAGCAGCTGCACGAGCTGCTGCTGCGGTGGCTGCCCCGGCTGGCCCCGGGCGGAACGGCGTGGCTCGTGGTGCAGAAGAACCTCGGCGCGGACTCCCTGCAGCAGTGGCTGGCCTCGGCCCTGGGCGGGGACTACACCGTCTCCCGGCACGCCACGGACAAGGGCTTCCGGGTCCTGCGGGTCGCCCGCCGCGGCTGAGGCCGGTCCCGCCGGCGGGGCTCGGGCCCGCGCCCCGGCTCAGACGAACGTGCCGACGGCCACGAGCACGGCCGGACCGGCGAGCACCACGTGCTCCGAGCCGTCCGGCGCCGGGACGAACGTCACGGACACGACGCCGCCGGGCACCTGCACCAGCCACTGGTCCGGGGCCGTGGCCCCGCCCCAGAAGCGGGTCGCCGCGGCGGCGGCGCACGCACCCGTGCCGCAGGACTGCGTCTCGCCCACGCCGCGCTCGTGCACCCGCATCCGGACGCGGCCGACCCCGTCGTCGTCGCCGTCCGCGGGGACGACGAACTCGACGTTGGTCCCGTCCTCCGGGACGGGGCGCACGACCGGGGCGGTGTGCAGCTCGAGCTGGTCCAGCTTCTCCCCCTCGGCGAGCGCCACGACCGTGTGGGGGTTGCCCATGCCGATGGACAGCGCCGGGCGGGTCACCTTCAGCCCCTTGGCGGTCACCACGGCGTCCGAGCCGCGGCTGCGGGCGGCCTCGCCGTCGAGGAAGCTCCACGGGCCCATGTCCACGGCGTAGCCCGCCGACGTGCGGCCCACGGTCTTCACGCCCGCGCGGGTGCCGATCCGCAGCACGTCGCCCTCGGCGACCTCCACGAGGCCCTGGCTGATGAGGTGGTGCACGAACACGCGCACGCCGTTGCCGCACATCTCGGCGATCGAGCCGTCGTTGTTGCGGTAGTCCATGAACCACTCGGCGTCCGGGGCGCTCTCAAGGACGGCCCGGCCCTCGGGCAGCGCCTGCGAGCGCACGGCCCGGATCAGGCCGTCCCCGCCGATGCCGCGGTGGCGGTCGCAGACGAGGGCCACGAGCTCCGCGTCGAGGACGAGCCGCGCGTCCGGGTCCGTGACGAGCACGAAGTCGTTGCCCGTGCCGTGGCCCTTGGCGAAGGACCACCCGCGCAGCTCTCCCCAGACGGTCTGCTCCGGGGCGGTGGCGGGGTGGGCGGTGGCGGGCTGCGCGGAAGTCACCCGGTCATGATACCTGCGGTCCCGCACGGGCCCGGGCCGTCCCCTTCCCCGGTGCGCCCGCCCCCACTAGCCTGAGGGCACGACCACCGGCCCGCGGGAGGCGGCGGAGTCCGGCGCCCGGCCCGGGAGCGAGGTGCGTCAGGTGAACAGGCACGACGGCACGGACGAGGACGGTCTCCGGCCGGCCGGGGAGGAGCCCCGGGCGCCCGGCCGCCGGGGCGTGACGGCCACCGCCGTGCTGTGGGGCCAGCGGGTCCTGTACCTGCTCACGAGCGTGCTGGCGGGGTGGGGCGTGTACCACCTGTTCCTCGAGGAGATCGACGACGACGGGCGCCTGCCGTGGGCGTTCCTGCTGATCTGGGTGCTGTCGGCCTACGTGCTGCTGCCGCGGCTGACCCGGCTGCTCACCCGGCTCTACGTGCCGGACTACTTCATCGGACGCGCCCGGACCGCGGACGGGCTCCTGGGGGACCCGATCAACCTGGCCGTCGTGGGCACCCCCGCGCGGCTGCGGGCGGCGATGCTCGACGCCGGCTGGACCGCGGCGGACCCGCTGACCGTCCGGACCGGCTGGCACATCGTCCGGGCGTCCCTGCTGCGCCGCAGCTATCCCGCGGCACCCCTCAGCCCGCTGTTCGCCTTCGGCTGCCGGCAGGCCCTGGCCTTCGAGCAGGAGGTCGCGGGCAGCCCGGCGCAGCGCCACCACGTGCGGTTCTGGACCTGCCCGCCGGGGTGGCTGCTGCCGGGGGGCTACGCCGTCGACCTGCTGGGCGCGGCGACCTTCGACCGGCGGGTGGGCCTGTCCCTGTTCACCCTGCAGGTCACGCACAAGATCGCCGAGCGCACGGACGAGGAGCGGGACCGCGTCGTCGCGGCGCTGCGCTCGGCCGGGGCCACGGTGCACGTGGTGCACCACTTCTCCACCGGCTACCACGCCCGCAACGGGGGCGGGGACGCCATCGAGACCGACGGCGACCTGCCCGTCGTCGACGTGTGGCCGGCCCCGCCGGCGCAGCGGTCGGGGGGTGCCCCCGGTGGCGGCTGACCACGGCGCCGGCGCGGCTCGGCGCGACGGTCCCGCCCAGCGGTACCGGCAGCTGTTCGGCAGCGGTGAGGCCACGGAGCGGACGGTGTTCTTCAGCGACGCCGTCTTCGCGATCGCGATGACGCTGCTCGTGCTGGAGCTCATCATCCCGGCGGACCTGGCCCCCGGTGAGCTGGACTCCGCCCTCCGGGGGCACCTGCCGGAGTTCCTGGCCTACGTCCTGAGCTTCGCCGTGATCGGCACGGCGTGGATGAGCCACCACCGGCGGTTCACCGTCATCTGCCGCTACGACCGGGGCCTGCAGTGGCTGAACCTGCTGTCGCTGTTCTTCGTCGCGCTGCTGCCGATGCCCACGAGCCTGCTCAGCGACTACGGCGGGAGCGGCTCGCCGTGGCCGGTGGTGCTGTACGCCGCGGTGTCGGCGGCCGTCTACGGGTCGCTGAACCTGGTGTGGGCCCACGCCTGGCACGCCGGGCTGATGGCGTCCGTGGTCGACGCCGCCCTGTACCGCTACGTGCTGCGGGCGCTGCTGCCGGCGCCGGTGGTCTTCGCCCTGAGCATCCCGGTGGCGTTCTGGGATCCCGGGGCCGCCCCGTGGGCCTGGCTGCTCATCGTCCCGGCGGCCGCCGCGGACCGGTGGTGGCTGCGCCGCTCGGCCGGCGGCTGAGCGCCGGCGCCCCTACGGGCGGCCGGGCGCCGGCGCGGAGCGCTCGACGAGCTCCACGGCGCGCTCCACGAGCTGCGGGTCGGACCAGTCCAGCCAGTGCACGCGCGGGTCCGCCCGGAACCAGGTGAGCTGGCGGCGGGCGAAGCGGCGGGTGGCCACGACGGTGGCCTCGGCCGCCTCGGCCACGGTGGCGCGGCCGTCCACGACGTCGAGGAACTGGCCGTAGCCCAGGGCGCGGGCGGCGGTGCGGCCCTCGCGCAGCCCGGCCGCGGCCAGCCGCCGGACCTCGTCCTCCAGGCCGGCCTCGACCATGGCCTCGACCCGCCGGGCCAGGCGTGCGTGCAGCTCGGCCCGGTCCCCGTCGAGGCCGAGCTGCACGGTGGGTGCGACGTACTCCCGGCGGGGCATGAAGGAGGTGAACGGGCGGCCGGTGAGCTCCCAGACCTCCAGGGCCCGCACCACGCGGCGGTCGTCCGCCAGCCGCGCCGCGGACTCGGGATCGACCTGCCGCAGCCGCTCCCGGAGGGCGCCGGGGCCCTGCTCGGCGAGCTCGCGCTCGATCCGGGCCCGCACGGCGGGATCGGTGCCGGGCAGCTCCAGCACGTCGAGGGCCGCCCGCACGTACAGCCCGGAGCCCCCCACGAGGACCGGGACCCGGCCGCGGGAGCGGATCCCGGCGAAGTGCTCGCGGGCGGCGCGCTGGAAGTCGGCGACGGAGGCCTCCTGCGTGACGTCGAGGACGTCCAGGAGGTGGTGCGGGACGCCCCGGCGCTCCTGCTCGGTGGCCTTGGCCGTGCCGATGTCCATGCCCCGGTAGAACTGCATGGAGTCGGCGTTGACGACCTCCCCGTCCAGCCGCAGGGCCAGTTCGACGCCCAGCGCGGTCTTGCCGGAGCCGGTGGGCCCCACGACGGCGACGACCGGGAGGTGCTGCGCGCTCACCGGACCGGCAGGCTCGGCATGCCCAGGCTCACGGGGCGGGGCCCGGCGGTCCCGGGGGCGGCGGGCACGCCGCAGGAGGCGGCCTGCTGCCGGTCCCACGCGTCGCCGGCCCGCGAGCGCCGCAGGACGTAGTCCTCGGGCCCGCGGGGGTCGGCCACGAGGTGGTACGGGGCGGCGTCGGTGACGGTGACCGTGACGAAGTCCCCGGGCCGCGGCGCCTCGGCGCCCTCGGGGACGGCGAAGTGCACGAGCCGCTGGTCCTGCGCGCGGCCGGAGAGCCGGCTGGTCGAGCCGGCCTTCCGGCCCGCCTCGGCGGTGACGAGCAGCTCGACCCGCCGTCCGACGAGCGCCCGGTTCTCCTCCGCGGCGATCCGGTCCTGCAGCGCCACGAGGCGCTCGAAGCGCTCCTGGACGACGGCCTTGGGGATCTGGTCGGCCATCTCCCCGGCGGGCGTGCCGGGACGGACCGAGTACTGGAAGGTGTAGGCGGAGGAGAAGCGGGAGGCCGCCACGACGTCGAGGGTGTCCTGGAAGTCCTCCTCGGTCTCGCCCGGGAAGCCCACGATGATGTCCGTGGTGATCGCGGCCTCCGGGATGCGGGCGCGGACCTTGTCGAGGATGCCGAGGAACTTCGCCGAGCGGTAGGAGCGGCGCATGTCCTTGAGGATCCGGTCGGAGCCGGACTGCAGGGGCATGTGCAGCTGCGGCATGACGTTGGGGGTCTCGGCCATGGCGTCGATGACGTCGTCGGTGAACGCGGCGGGGTGCGGGCTCGTGAACCGCACCCGCTCGAGCCCCTCGATCTGCCCGCAGGCGCGCAGCAGCTTGGCGAACGCCCCGCGGTCCCCGAACTCGACGCCGTAGGAGTTGACGTTCTGCCCGAGCAGGGTGACCTCCACGGCGCCCTGGTCCACCAGGGCCTGCACCTCGGCGAGGACGTCGCCGGGGCGGCGGTCCTTCTCCTTGCCGCGCAGCGACGGGACGATGCAGAACGTGCAGGTGTTGTTGCAGCCCACGGAGATCGACACCCACCCGGAGTAGGCGCTGTCGCGCTTGGTGGGCAGGGTGGAGGGGAAGACCTCGAGGGCGTCGAGGATCTCGATCTGGGCCTCGGCGTTGTGCCGGGCGCGCTCGAGCAGCGTGGGCAGGGACCCGATGTTGTGGGTGCCGAAGACGACGTCGACCCAGGGCGCCTTCGTGAGGATGGTGTCCTGGTCCTTCTGCGCCAGGCACCCGCCCACGGCGATCTGCAGGTCCTTGTTGCGCTTCTTCGCGGGCACGAGCTGGCCGAGGTTGCCGTAGAGCTTGTTGTCGGCGTTCTCGCGCACCGCGCACGTGTTGAACACGACGAGGTCCGGCTCCCCGCCGTCGGCGGGGACGTAGCCGGCGGCCTCGAGCAGACCGGTGATCCGCTCGGAGTCGTGGACGTTCATCTGGCAGCCGAAGGTGCGCACCTCGTAGGAGCGCGGCACGGCGGCTGCGGAGGGCGGGGACGAGGGCGCGGCGGAGGTCACGGGCAGGTCCGGGGAGAGGGCGGCGGGGCTGGACATCACCGGTCAATTGTACGGGGCGCGGCGGGACGCGGCGCCCTCGGGTCACCGGTCAGGGGGCGTCCGGGTACGCCCCGCCGAGCTCGTCGTCCGGGCCGGGGCCGCCGAGGGCGGCGAGCTCGTCCCGGACCACCGCGAAGGCGAGACCCGGCGCGTAGCCCTTCCGGCCGAGCATCCCGACGAGGCGGCGCACGAGCCGGTCCCGCTCGGCGCGGTCGTCCAGGTCCGCGCCGGCGGGCAGCCTGCGGCGCACGAGCTCGGCGGCGTCCGCGCGCTCGTCGTCGTCGGTGCGCTGCCCGAGCGCCTCCTCGGCGGCGTCCCCGGTGACTCCCCGCGCGGCGAGCTCGCGCCGGATGGCCGAGCGGGCGAGCTTGCGGGAGCCCGCGCGGGAGCGGACGTAGAGCTCGGCGTACTGGGCGTCGTCGACGAGGTTCACCTCCTCGAAGCGGTCCAGCACCTCCCGGGCCACGTCCTCGGGGACGTTGCGGTCGGCGAGCTTGTCCTCGAGCTGCTTGCGGCTCTTGGCGGAGGCGGTGAGCTGGCGCAGCACGATGGCACGGGCGACCTCCCGGGGATCGGGCTCCGGGTCGGCGGCCGCGGACGACGACGCCGCCGGGCCCTCCGGCCCGCGGGAGCGGGCGGAGGACCGGCGGCGTCGTCGTGCGTAGGGGCTCTCGGTCACCGGGCTCAGAAGGCGGGGCCGGCGGCCTCGGCGGGCAGCCCGGCGGCCTCCGCGTCCTGGTCCTCGGCGGCGCCCTCCAGCTCGGGCTCGGCCACGATCCCGAGCTTCACGAGGATCCGGCGCTCGATCTCCTCGGCGAGCTCCGGGTTGTCCTTGAGGAACCGGCGGGCGTTCTCCTTGCCCTGCCCGAGCTGGTCGCCCTCGTAGGTGAACCAGGCGCCCGACTTCTTGACGATGCCGTGCTCCACGCCCATGTCGATGAGCCCGCCCTCGGTGGAGATGCCCTCCCCGTAGAGGATGTCGAACTCGGCCTGCTTGAAGGGCGGGGCCATCTTGTTCTTGACGATCTTGGCACGGGTGCGGTTGCCCACGGGGTTCGCCCCGTCCTTGAGCGTCTCGATGCGGCGCACGTCCACGCGCACCGAGGCGTAGAACTTCAGCGCCTTGCCGCCCGTGGTGGTCTCGGGGCTGCCGAAGAACACGCCGATCTTCTCGCGCAGCTGGTTGATGAAGATCGCGGTGGTGTTCGTGTGGGAGAGCCGGCCCGTGATCTTGCGCAGCGCCTGGCTCATCAGGCGGGCCTGCAGGCCCACGTGGCTGTCGCCCATCTCGCCCTCGATCTCGGCCTTCGGCACGAGGGCCGCGACGGAGTCGATGACGATGATGTCGATGGAGCCGGAGCCCACGAGCATGTCCATGATCTCGAGCGCCTGCTCACCGGTGTCCGGCTGGGACACGAGCAGGCTGTCCGTGTCCACGCCGAGCTTCTCGGCGTAGGAGGGGTCGAGCGCGTGCTCGGCGTCGATGAACGCCGCGATGCCGCCGGCCTTCTGGACGTTGGCCACCGCGTGCAGGGCGACCGTGGTCTTGCCGGAGGACTCCGGGCCGTAGATCTCCACGACGCGGCCGCGGGGGAACCCGCCGATGCCCAGGGCCACGTCCATGGCGATGGAGCCGGTGGGGATGGTCTCGATCTTCGTCGCCGGGCGGTCGCCCAGGCGCATGACGGAGCCCTTGCCGTAGTTCTTGTCGATCTGCGCGAGGACCGTCTCGAGGGCCTTCTCGCGGTCGGAGCCGAACTGCTGGTCGGGGCGCTGCGTGCTGGCCTTGCCTGCCATGATTCACCTCGTGTTCGCGGGGCTCCGCCGGTGGGCCGGAACCGTTCTTGCTGGTGCTGTCGTGTTCCACGGTATCGGCGCGGTCGGACACCGTAAGGCCTCGCGCGGAGCCTGGGGACGGGCGCGCAGCGCCGGCCCGGGACCGGGCCGGCTGTGGAGGCCGCACCCGCCCTTCGAATATACCTTCGAAGCCGGTGCGGGTCCACGGGCGCGCCGGGGCGTGTCCCGTCAGCCGCGCGGCGGCCGGTCCTCGCCCCACCAGCGCGCCTCGGGCACGTCCTGGGCGCGGCAGACCGCGAACCACACGGCCTTCGGGTCGACGCCCTCCTCGAGGGCCTCGCTGGCCGTGCGGTGCCCCAGCTCGCCCAGCACCAGGTCGCGCGCCAGGACCTTGCTGTAGCCCGCGCCGAACTCACCGGCCATCAGCTCCCAGAAGCTGCTCAGCCTCACGCGCCCTCCTTCGTCGGGGTGCCCCGCGCCGTCCGCCGGCGCCCTCGCCGGCCGACGGCGGCCCGCGGGGCCGTGGTTCCCGTCGATTCTGCCACCTGCGCGGCCGAGGGCCCGCCGGTCTGTCGACCGGCGGACCCTCGGGGATGCCGTGCGGGGGCGGCGGAGCCGCCCGTGGGGGTCAGCGGGCGCCGGCCGCGGCGGCCTCGCCGCCGTTGACCCGGCCGAACTCCCGCGAGTACTGCTCGGTGAGGTCGCTGGGGACCGTGTCGGGGACCAGCAGCCCCTCGGCGTAGGCCAGGCGGTCGGCGACCTCGCGCAGCATCTGGGACATCGGGATGTCGAGCGCCGCGCAGATCGACGCGAGGAGCTCCGAGGAGGCCTCCTTCTGGCCTCGCTCGACCTCGCTCAGGTAGCCGAGGGACACGCGGGCGCTGTGGGAGACCTCGCGCAGTGTGCGCCCCTGACGCTGGCGCACGTTGCGCAGAACCTCACCGATTTCCTGGCGGAGTACACCCATCTTCATGTCCTTCGTCTCGGTCCGATCGTGATCGTCCACTCCCACGTCCTTCCAACGGACGACGCCATTGACGGACACGGGTTGCTTGGTCATGTGAATCGCTAGTCTCCTCGTGTGCGCGGCCGGTCCGCGACTTGACTCCGATGGGCTCAAGTCGAGCCTTCGACATTGATAACCACGCTGATGGTTCCATTCTTCCCCGGGCGGCGAACTTTTTCACTGGGAGTTGTCTGGGAGCACCAGGGCGGCGGTGAGCCGGTCGAGGGCGGCTTCGACCGCGGCGGCCCGGATCGCCGCCCGGTCCCCCGCCGCGGCCAGCTCGTGCGCCGAGCTGCCCGCCGGCCCGGCGACGCCCACGTAGACGGTCCCCACGGGCTTGCCGTCGTGCGGGTCGGGGCCGGCGACGCCGGTCGTGGAGACGCCCCAGTCCGTGCCCAGCCGCCGGCGCGCCCCCTCCGCCATGGCGACGGCGACGTCGGGGTCCACGGACCCGCGCTCTGCCAGCAGCCCGGCGGGGACGCCCAGGACCTCGGCCTTGACCCGGCTGGAGTAGGAGACGACCGCGCCCTCGAAGCACGCCGAGGCGCCCGGGACGTCCACGACGGCCGCCGCGAGGGCGCCGCCCGTCAGGGACTCGGCGGTCGACAGGGTGACCCCGCGCCGCACGGCCGCCGCGACGAGGGCGGCCGCGGCGGCGCCCGCCGGGGCGTCCGGGGCCGTCACCGCGCGGCCCGCCCGGCGAGCGCCCGGCGGCGCAGCTGCACGGCCTTGACGACGTAGTCCACGCCGGTGACGACCGTGACCACGAGGGCGGCGCCCATCGCGATCCAGCCGAGCCACGGCCACCACGGGCCCACGAGCGGGACCAGCGGCAGGAGCAGCAGCAGCAGCGCGACCGTCTGCAGGACGGTCTTGAGCTTGCCGCCCTTGGAGGCCGCCATCACGCCGTACCGGATGACCACGAAGCGCATGAGGGTGATGCCCCACTCGCGCACGAGGATCACCACGGTCACCCACCACCACAGCTCCCCGAGCATCGACAGGACCACGAAGGCGGCGCCCGTCAGCAGCTTGTCGGCGATCGGATCGGCGATCTTGCCGAAGCTCGTGATCAGCCCGCGGGCCCGGGCGATGTCGCCGTCGAGCTTGTCCGTGTACATCGCCACCGCGAACACGGCGAGGGCCGCCCACCGCATCGCGAGCGAGTCCTCGCCCCACGGCCCGCCGGCCCACAGGAACCAGACGAAGAAGGGGACGAGCACGATGCGCAGGGCGGTCAGCGCGTTGGGCAGGTTGAGGTTGGAGGCCTTCTGCGTCTCCGCGGGGCTCATCGGGTGCTCGCTTCCTGGTGGTGGGGCCGGGGTCGGGTGGTGGGGTCAGCGGCCGGTGAGCTGCCAGGCGTCCTCGGTGCCCTCGGCGTCGGCGCCGTCGTGGTAGTCCACGGCGGTGTCGGCCAGCGAGGCCTCGACGGGGTCGTCCCCGTAGTCCACGGAGCCCCCGCGCGGTGCCGGCGGCTCCTCGCCGCGGATGACCGCGAGGGTGGCGGCGAGGTCGTCGGGCTTGACCAGGACGTCGCGGGCCTTGGAGCCCTCGGAGGGCCCGACGACGCCGCGCGACTCCAGCAGGTCCATCAGCCGGCCGGCCTTGGCGAAGCCCACGCGCAGCTTGCGCTGGAGCATCGAGGTGGACCCGAACTGGGTGGTCACGACGAGCTCGGTCGCCTGGAGCAGGACGTCGAGGTCGTCCCCGATGTCCTCGTCGATCGCCTTCTTCGGCGCCTCCTGGACCACGTCCTCGCGGTAGTGCGCCGTCATCTGGCCCTTGACGTGGTCGACGACCGCGTGGATCTCCGACTCGGAGACCCACGCGCCCTGCACGCGCATGGGCTTGGAGGCGCCCATGGGCAGGAACAGGGCGTCGCCCTGGCCGATGAGCTTCTCGGCCCCGGGCTGGTCGAGGACGACGCGGGAGTCCGTGACCGACGACGTCGCGAAGGCCATGCGCGAGGGGACGTTGGCCTTGATCAGGCCGGTGACCACGTCCACGGAGGGCCGCTGGGTCGCGAGGACCAGGTGGATCCCGGCGGCGCGGGCGAGCTGGGTGATGCGCACGATCGCGTCCTCGACGTCGCGCGGGGCGACCATCATCAGGTCCGCGAGCTCGTCCACGATCACGAGCAGGTACGGGTACGGGCGGATGACGCGCTTGGAGCCGGGCTCGGGCTGGACCTTGCCGTTGCGCACGGCCTTGTTGAAGTCGTCGACGTGCTTGTAGCCGTAGTGGGAGAGGTCGTCGTAGCGCGCGTCCATCTCCCGCACGACCCACTGCAGCGCCTCGGCGGCCTTCTTCGGGTTCGTGATGATCGGGGTGATCAGGTGCGGGACCCCCTCGTAGGCGGTCAGCTCGACGCGCTTGGGGTCGACCATGACCATCCGCACCTCGTCCGGGGTGGCGCGCATCAGCAGCGAGACGATCATCGAGTTCACGAAGCTCGACTTGCCGGCGCCGGTGGCGCCGGCCACGAGCAGGTGCGGCATCTTCGCGAGGTTCGCCACGACGTAGCCGCCCTCGACGTCCTTGCCGACGCCCATGACCATCGGGTGCTCGGTCCGGCGCGCGTTCTGGGAGCGCAGGACGTCGCCCAGGGAGACGGTCTCCCGGTCGGTGTTGGGGATCTCGATGCCGATCGCGGACTTGCCGGGGATCGGCGAGAGGATGCGCACGTCGGCGGAGGCCACGGCGTAGGCGATGTTCTTGGACAGCGCCGTCACCCGCTCGACCTTGGTGCCGGAGCCCAGCTCGATCTCGTAGCGGGTGACGGTGGGCCCGCGGGAGAAGCCGGTCACGACGGCGTCCACGTTGAACTGCTCCAGCACGCTCGTGAGGGAGGCGACCACGGCGTCGTTGGCCTCGGAGCGCTCCTTGGGCGGCGGCCCCTGCACGAGCGAGGAGGCCGTGGGCAGGGAGTAGGCGATGTCGCCGTCGAGCCTGAGCTGCTCCGCGCGCGCCGGGATGGGCGCCTCCGGGGTGTGGGTGGGCGCGACCAGGGGCGCGGCCAGGGCCGTGGCGCCCGTGGCGGGCTCCGCCACGTCCTCGAGGGCCGGGGAGGCCGAGCCCGCGGCGGTGTCCGCGGCCGGCTCCAGGCCCTGGTCGCGGCGCACCTGCCGGGCCGCGAGCTCGTCACGGGTGGGCCGCCTCTGCCCCGGCCGGGCGCCGGTGTCCTCCGCGGCCGGCGCGGCGCCCGCCGCCCCCGCTGTCCCGGCGGTCCGGCGCGCGGGGCCCGCACCGGCGGCGCGCTGGCGCGCCGCGCGCGCGGAGTCGACGTCGAAGACCCGGGCGGGGGCCTGGGCGTCGGCGGCCTCCTCCTCGGCGACGACGGCGCGCTCGAAGGCCTCGTCCCCGCGGTAGGCGTCCAAGGACCGGCGGCGCTCGGCCTCGGCCTCCTTGCGCTCGCGGCGCTTCTGCCGGCGGGTGCGCCCCGCCTCGGGGTCGCGGTGGTGCTCGTCGAGGTAGGAGCGGTCGTGCCGGTCCGCGGCCAGGTCGGTCGCGGAGACGGGCCCGTCCTGGCCCATCAGCCGCCAGTAGCCCTGCGCGAGCCGGGGCCCGATGAGGTTGACCGGCGTGGCGGTGATGACGAGCACCGACAGGAACAGGACGACGGCGAAGACGGCGCCCGCGCCGACCGGGGTGACCAGGGCGCTCAGCGGGTCCGCGGCGAGGAAGCCCACGGTCCCGCCGGCGGAGCGGATCGCCTCGGGGCCCTGGCTCATGGAGGGGCGCCCGCCCACCAGGTGGGCGAGTCCCGAGCCGGCGACCACGGCGGCGCCCAGGCCGATCGCGATGCGGTTGTTCCCGGAGGTCTCCGCCGGGTGGCGGAACCGGCGGACGGCGAAGCCCGCGAGCGGCAGCGGCAGCACGAGCGCCATCCAGCCGAAGGTTCCGGCCAGGACGCTGTGCACCACGGCGGCGGGCTGGGCGATCCATCCGGCCGCCGCCCCGGGGAGGTTCCACCACTCCACGGCGGCCGAGAGCAGCCCCAGGCTCAGCAGGAACAGGGCTCCCCCGTCGCGCAGCGCCTCGGCGGGCACGTCCGTGCGCAGCGTGCCCATCCGGCGCACGGCGCCGCCGACGACGTGGGCGACGGCCAGCCAGGCGCCCCCGAGGACGCGGGCGCACCACAGCAGGGCGGCGCCGAGCGCGTGCAGCACCGAGGGCGCGGGCTGGGGGGCCTTGCGCGCGGAGGAGCCGCGCGCGGCCGCCGGCGTGCCGCGGGAGGAGTTCCGGGGGGATCCCGACGACCGCGCAGAAGACGAGCTGTTCTTGCCACGCGACGTCGAGGCGCCCTTGCGGGCAGGGGAAGTGCGAGTCGCCATACCGTCCAGGGTAGACCACCGCCTCCCCGCGTCCGCGGCACGACGGACGGGAGGAGGCGGCGGGACGGGGGCGGCGCTCAGGCCTCGATGACCACCGGCACGATCATGGGCTTGCGGCGCAGCTTGCGGCTGACCCACGAGCCGATGGTGCGGCGCACCACCTGCTGGAGCTGCTGCGTCGTGTGGTTCTTGCCGGAGTGGTTGATCGCCTCCTCGAGGGCGGCGGCGATCTTCGGCGTGATGTCGTCGAAGACGCTGTCGTCCTCGGCGACGCCGCGGGCGTGGATGTCGGGGCCGCTGACGACCTTGCCGGTGTCCCGGTTGACCACGGTGATCACGGAGATGAAGCCCTCCTCGGCGAGCACCAGCCGGTCCTTGAGGTCGGCTTCGGTGATCGTGCCCACGGAGGAGCCGTCCACGTAGACGTCGCCGCACTCCACCTGGCCGGTGATCCGCACCTTGCCCCCGGCCATGTCCACCACGGTGCCGTTCTCCGCGAGCAGCACGTGGTCGGTGGGCACGCCCGTCTCCTCGGCGAGCCGGCCGTTGGCGATGAGGTGGCGGACCTCGCCGTGGACGGGCATGACGTACTCGGGCTCGACGATGTTGTAGCAGTACAGGAGCTCGCCCGCCGAGGCGTGCCCGGAGACGTGCACCTTCGCGTTGCCCTTGTGCACGACGTCGGCGCCGAGGCGCATGAGCCCGTTGATGATCCGGAACACCGAGTTCTCGTTGCCCGGGATCAGCGACGACGCGAGGATCACGGTGTCGCCCTGGTCCAGCTGGACCCGGTGGTCCCCGTTGGCCATGCGGGACAGCGCGGCCATCGGCTCGCCCTGCGACCCGGTGCACATGATGACGACCCGGGAGTCGGGGTGGTCGTCGAGCTTCTTCTGGTCGATCAGCGTGTTCGGCGGGACCTCGAGGTAGCCCAGCTTCTCGGCGATGGTCATGTTGCGCACCATCGACCGGCCCATGAAGACGACCTTGCGGCCGTGCTCGTGCGCCGCGTCGAGCACCTGCTGCACGCGGTGGACGTGGGACGAGAAGGACGCGACGACG
Organism: Kocuria sp. U4B; assembly: GCF_054875615.1. Next base: position 2,993,193 of record NZ_CM142180.1, on the reverse strand, counting down.
ACCCGCTTGGGCGCCTTGCCGATCACGTCGGCGAGCACGGGCCCGATGTTCTTCTCGGTGGCGGTGAAGCCGGGCACCTCGGCGTTGGTGGAGTCGGTGAGGAACAGGTCCACGCCCTCCTCCCCGAGCCGGGCGAAGTGGCGCAGGTCGGTGATCCGCCCGTCGAGCGGCAGCTGGTCCATCTTGAAGTCGCCGGTGTGCAGCGCGGTGCCGGCCTTGGTGCGCAGGAACACGGCGAGCGCGTCCGGGATGGAGTGGTTGACGGCGACGAACTCGCACTCGAACTCGCCGAGGTGCTCGACCTGCCCCTCGCGCACCGCCATGGTGTAGGGCTTGATGCGGTGCTCCTGGAGCTTCGCCTCGATCAGCGCGAGCGTGAGCTGCGAGCCGATGATGGGGATGTCCGGGCGGCGCTTGAGCAGGTAGGGCACGGCGCCGATGTGGTCCTCGTGCCCGTGGGTGAGGACCACGGCCACGATGTCGTCGAGCCGGTCGATGATGTAGTTGATGTCGGGCAGGATCAGGTCCACGCCCGGCTGGGTCTCCTCGGGGAAGAGCACGCCGCAGTCGACCACGAGCAGCTGCCCGTTGATCTCGAACACGGTCATGTTCCTCCCCACCTCCCCCAGTCCGCCGAGCGGGACGATGCGCAGGACGTCCTTGGCGAGGGCGGGGGGAGCGGACAGGTCAGTGTGCCATTGGGTCATGAGACCCCTTTCGTCAGTCGATCTTCTCGAGCAGGGTGTCGGAGATGATGGAGCCCGCCAGATCCGCGCGGATCTGGGCGGCCTCGGCCTCCGTGGGACGGACGTGCGGGAGCCGCACGGTGTTGTGCGGCAGCTTGCCCTGCCACATGAGAATCGTCTTGGCGGCCACGGCGCCGGGGGCGCGCGTCATGGTCGCGCGGACCACGGGCTCCAGGGCGAAGTTGATCCGCCGGGCCGTGTCCAGGTCCCCGGCGCGGATCGCGTCGATGAGCTGGCGGTACTGCCGGGTCGCCACGTGGGTGGTCACGCCCACCAGGCCGACCGCGCCCAGCGCCATCCAGGGCAGGGTCAGGCCGTCGTCGCCGGAGTAGTAGAGCAGGTCCGTCTCGGCCAGCACGCGGGTCGCGGCGAGCAGGTCCGCCTTGGCGTCCTTGACGGCCACGATGTTGGGGTGCGCGGCCAGCGAGATGAGGGTCTCCGGGGCGATGGGGATGCCCGCACGGCCCGGGATGTCGTAGAGCATGATGGGCACGTCGACGGAGTCCGCGAGGCTGCGGAAGTGCGCCTCGACGCCCGCCTGCGTGGGCTTGTTGTAGTACGGCGTGACGATGAGCAGCCCGTCCATGCCGATCCTCGCGGCCTCGCGGGAGAGGTAGCGGGAGTGCTCGGTGTCGTTGGAGCCGGTGCCGGCCAGCAGCGGCACGCGGCCTCCCACGGCGTCCTTCACCGCGCGGAAGACCGAGAGGTTCTCGTCGTCGGTCATGGTCGAGTACTCGCCCGTGGTGCCGCAGACCACCAGCCCGTCGCATCCGCCGTCGACGAGCCGCTGCGCCTCGGCGGCCGTGCCGTCCAGGTCCACGGAGCCGTCCTGGCGGAAGACGGTGATCATGGCGGTGAGCAGCGTCCCGAACAGGGGGCTGCCCTCGGCCGCGGGGCGGTCGGGCTGCGATGCGTGGGGAATGGCAGTCATGGTTGTCAGCGTACCGTCTCGGTCCCCGCGGCACCGGCCGGGCCCCCGTGGAAGCGCGCCACGCTGTCGAGGATGCGCTCGCGGTCGCCCAGGACGTCGCCGTGCCCGCGGCCGGGGACGACGTCGAGGCGGGTGCGCGTGCCGTGCTCCCGGAGGATGCGCACCGCGGCCGCGGAGTCCTCGAGCTGGGGGGCGTCCCGCTCCCCCACCACGAACAGGGTGGGGACCGTGATGGCCGCGACCTCGTGCGGGCCGAGGCCGGGCTGCTCCTCGGTGCGGGTCATGTAGGCGAGCATGGCGCGGGCGTCGTTGGCGAGCATCGCCGCCCGGGTGGCCGGGTCCACGCGGTGGCCCAGCGAGCGCTCCCACTCGGTGACGAACGCCTCCATCCCCCGCCCGTCGGCGATCCCGGCGCGCAGGGCGTCGAGGAAGCCGGGGAAGAACAGCTCGCCGATCCGCCCGCGTGTGCCGCGCCACGTCCCGGCGATCGCGGTCAGCGCGCCCAGCAGCCCGGGGCGGGTGGCCGCCAGGTGCAGCCCGATCCGGGCCCCGTAGCTGTAGCCCACGACGTGGACCGGGCCGGTGCGCTCGGCGGCCAGGACGGCGGCGACGTCGCCGGCCACGAGGTCCATGGCGTAGTCCTCGGGGCGCCCGGGCTTGCCGCTGCGGCCGTGGCCGCGCAGGTCCACGGCGAGCACGCGGTGGCCGGTGCGCAGGGCCGGGACGAAGCCGTAGCCCTGCCACACCGCCTTGGACAGCGCGGTGCCGTGCAGCAGCACCACCGTCGCGGCCGCGGCCGCGCCGTCGTCGGGCCCGGCCGTGCGGTAGGAGATCTCGGTGCCGTCGTCGGGGTTGACGGTCGTGGCCACCGCCTCAGCCCCGGTCCTCGCCGGCGGGGCCGGCGGGGTCGACGTGGCGGGCGGGCCGGCCCCGGGACAGGGCCACGGCGTCGCGCATGGCCGCGCGGGCGCGGGCCCGGTCCCCGGACGCGGCGTACGCGAGGGACAGCCGGTACCAGTTGCGCCAGTCGCCGGGGTCGGCCTCGGTCTCGGCCCGGTGGGTCTCGAACCGGGCGTCGGCGGCCTCGCGGACGATCCGCCCGCCGGGGGTGCGCGGGAGGTCGTCGGGGGGCAGCCCGCCCTCCGCCGCGAGGGCCCGGCCGAGCTGCTCGGTGCGGACCCCGAAGAGCACCTCGCGCACGAGCGCCCAGACGCCCACGGCCGGCAGCACCAGCATGGCCAGCCCGAAGCCCTTGGCGATCCACCCGTCGGTGCCCAGCAGCAGCACGGCGCGGTGCAGGCTCGCGCCGAGGTAGACGGCGAGCAGGGTCACCATGGCCGCGGCGAGCAGCTTGCCCCGGCTCGTGGACTCCAGCAGCGTGAACATGCCCGCGAAGACGAGCACGGCCAGCACCCACAGCTTCGCGCCGCCGGTGATGGGCAGCAGCCACAGCGTGAGCAGCCCGGCGGCGAGCAGGCCCCAGCCCCAGGCCCGGATCGACGTCATCGGCTCAGAGGCCCAGGTCGAGGTAGCCCTCGAGGCCGTGCGTGAGCCCCGGGTGGGAGGCGACCTCGCGCACGCCGAGGACCACCCCGGTCATGAAGGAGATCCGGTCGAAGGAGTCGTGGCGGATGGTCAGCTGCTCGCCGAGGTTGCCGAGCAGGGTCTCCTGGTGGGCGACCAGCCCGCGCAGCCGCACGGAGTGCACCCGCACGTCCTCGACGAGCGCGCCGCGGGCCCCGCCCGGGTCCTGCTTCGTGCTGTCCGGCGAGGGCGCCACCCCGGCCTCCCGGCGGGCCCGCCCGACCAGGGCGGCCGTGCGGGCGGCCGTGCCGGAGGGCGCGTCGACCTTGTCCGGGTGGTGGAGCTCGACGATCTCGACCGACTCGAAGAACCGCGCCGCCTGCGCGGAGAAGCGCATGGCGAGGACCGCGCCGATCGAGAAGTTGGGCGCGACGAGCACGCCGACGCCGGGGTGCCGCGCCAGCAGCGCGGCGGTCCGCGCGAGGCCCTCGTCGTCCCACCCGGTGGTGCCCACGACGCAGTGGATGCCGTGCTCGACCGCGAAGCGCACGTTGCCCTCGGTCACGGACGGGACGGTGAGGTCGACGACCACCTGGGCACCGGCCGCGACCAGGGCCTCGAGGGAGTCCTCGCGGCCCAGCTCGGCGACGAGCTGCAGCCCCGGGGCCCGGCGGACGGCCTGCACGGCCTCGCTGCCCATCCGGCCGCGGGCCCCGAGCACGGCCACCCGCAGGTCCTCGGGCGCAGGGGTCGCGGCGGCGGGCCCGGCGGGCCGGGGCGTGGGTGCGGTGCTGTCGGTCATGGCTCCAACTCTAGGTCAACGGGCAGTGCCCGGCGGGCGGTCAGCGCCGGGTGGGGGCCACGATCGTGGTGACGACCGGTCCCTGGGCGAGCCACGCGGCGAGCTCCTGCACCTGCTGGGGGGTCACGGAGCGGACGCGGTCGAGGGACTCGTCGATGTCGTAGAACTCCCCCGACTTCAGCTCGGCCGAGCCCAGGCGGGACATCCGGGAGCCGGTGTCCTCGAGGGCGAGCACGGTGCCCCCGCCGAGCTGGCCCACGACCTTGCGCAGCTCGTCGGCGCCGATCCCGTCCGCGGCGAGCTTCTCGAGCTCGCCGGTCATCAGGGCGACGACCTCGTCGGTGCGCGCGGGCAGGCAGCCCGCGTACATCCCGAAGTAGCCGGCGTCGGAGTAGGCCCCGGAGAACGAGAAGGTGCTGTAGGCGAGGCCCCGCTTCTCGCGGACCTCCTGGAACAGCCGGGAGGACATGCCCCCGCCGAGGGCGGCGTTGAGCACGGTCATGGCGAAGCGGCGCTCGTCCCCGGCCACGAGCCCGGGGCGGCCGACCACCACGTTGGTCTGCTCCACGGGCCGCTGCAGGAAGTGCTCGCCCCAGTCGGGGGCCAGCGGCGCCGGAGTGCGCTCGCGCCGGGGCACGGGCGCGGCGGGGCGCGCGGGGTCCCAGCCGGCGCGCTCGAGGGCCTCGGCGACGAGGGCGACGACGACGTCGTGCTCCAGCCCGCCGGCCGCGGTCACCACGAGGCCCTCGGGACGGTAGTGGCGCCGGTAGTGCTCCACGACCGCGTCCCGGGGCACCGCGAGGATCTCCTCCGGGGTGCCGCCGATGGGCCGGCCCAGCGGGTGCGCGCCGAGCACGTTCTGGGTGAACTCCTCGAAGGCGACGTCCTCGGGGTCGTCCTTGTCCATGGCGAGCTCCTCGAGGATGACCCCGCGCTCGCGCTCGAGCTCCTCGGGGTCGATCGCCGCGGAGGTCACCATGTCCGTGATCACGTCGATGGACATGGGCAGGTCCTCGGCGAGCACGCGGGCGTAGTAGCACGTGTGCTCCTTCGCCGTGGCCGCGTTGGACTCCCCGCCCACCTCGTCGAAGGCCTCCGCGATCTGCAGCGCCGAGCGGCGGTCGGTGCCCTTGAACAGCAGGTGCTCCAGGAAGTGGGTGGAGCCCAGCCGGCCGGGCTCCTCGTCGCGGGAGCCCACGCCCACCCAGAAGCCGACGGTCACGGCCCGCTGGGCCGGCATCCGCTCGGTGAGCACGCGGGTGCCGCAGGGCAGCACCGTGCGGCGCACCACGTTGCCGCCGTCCCCCTCGTGGAGGGTGTGGCTGAACCCGGCGGCGGCCGTGGTGAGGGCCGCGGCCGCGGTGCGGGGAGAACTGGTACGGACCGCCGAGAGGCGGGCGTCCGGGCCGGGGGTCTCCCCCGGGCCGCGGTCGCCCGCCTCCAGCGGCAGATCGACTGCCGTCATGTCCTGTGATCTGCTCCTGTCGGTGTGACGCCGGGCGTCACGGTCGGTGCGGCGGTCTGCGCGGCGGGGCCGCTCAGGCCTCGACGGTCGCGTCGGCCTCGGCGTCGTCGTCCTCGGGGAAGACGTTCGGCTCCTCGGCGACCACGGGGGCCAGCGAGAGCTTGCCGCGGTCGTCGACCTTGGTGATCTCGACCTGGACCTTCTGGCCCACGCCGAGGACGTCCTCGACGTCGGTGACGCGCTTGCCCTCGTTGAGCTTGCGCAGCTCCGAGATGTGCAGCAGGCCGTCCTTGCCCGGGGTGAGGGAGACGAAGGCGCCGAAGGTCGTGGTCTTCACCACGGTGCCCAGGTAGCGCTCGCCGACCTCGGGGACCTGCGGGTTGGCGATCGCGTTGATCGCCGCGCGCGCGGCCTCGGCGGAGGGCCCGTCGGTGGCGCCGATGTAGACGGTGCCGTCGTCCTCGATCGAGATGTCCGTCCCGGTGTCCTCCTGGATCTGGTTGATCATCTTGCCCTTGGGGCCGATGACCTCGCCGATCTTGGAGACGGGCACGGTCACGGAGATCACGCGCGGGGCGAACTCGCTCATCTCGTCCGGACGGTCGATCGCGCCGTTCATCACCTCGAGGATGTGCAGGCGCGCCTCGCGGGCCTGGGTCAGCGCGGCGTCCAGGACCGAGGAGGGGATGCCGTCGAGCTTGGTGTCGAGCTGGATCGCGGTGACGAACTCGGCGGTGCCGGCGACCTTGAAGTCCATGTCGCCGAGGGCGTCCTCGGCGCCGAGGATGTCGGTCAGCGCGGCGTAGCGGGTCTCCCCGTCCACCTGGTCGGAGACCAGGCCCATGGCGATGCCCGCGACCGGGGCGCGCAGGGGCACGCCGGCGTTGAGCAGGGACAGTGTCGAGGCGCACACGGAGCCCATCGACGTGGAGCCGTTGGAGCCCAGCGCCTCGGAGACCTGGCGGATGGCGTAGGGGAACTCCTCCCGCGAGGGCAGCACCGGGGTGATGGCCCGCTCGGCGAGGGCGCCGTGGCCGATCTCGCGCCGCTTCGGGGAGCCCACGCGGCCGGTCTCGCCGGTGGAGTACGGCGGGAAGTTGTAGTGGTGCACGTAGCGCTTGGTCTTGACGGGCGACAGCGAGTCGATCTGCTGCTCCATCTTGAGCATGTTCAGCGTGGTGACGCCCATGATCTGGGTCTCGCCGCGCTCGAAGATGGCGGAGCCGTGCACGCGCGGCAGGACCTCGACCTCGGCGGTGAGCTGGCGGATGTCCGTCAGGCCGCGGCCGTCGATGCGCACCTGCTCGGTGAGGATGCGCTGGCGCACGGTGTGCTTGGTGAGGGCCTGGTAGGCGCCGTTGACCTCGTCCCTGCGGTCGGCGAAGGGCATGCCCTCCCCGGCGAGCTCGGCGAGCACGGACTGGTGCAGCTCGTCGGTGGCGACCTCGCGCTCCTGCTTGCCGGCGATCGAGTAGACCTCGGCGAGGCGGGAGCCGGCGGCGGCGGCCACGGCGTCCTTGACGTCGTCGCCGAAGCCGCCGAAGCGCGGCAGCTCCATCGCGGGCCGGCCGGCGCGGGCCTTGAGGTCGGCCTGCGCCTCGCACAGCGCCTGGATGAAGGGCTTGGCGGCCTCGAGGCCCTGGGCCACGAGCTCCTCGGTCGGGGCGACCGCGCCGTTGCTCTTGATGAGGTTCCAGGAGTTGTCGGTGGCCTCGGCCTCGACCATCATGATCGCGACGTCCTGGGACCCGTCCGCGGCGGTGACGACGCGGCCGGCCACGGCCATGTCGAACACGGCGTTCTCGAGCTGCGAGTGCTTCGGGAACGCGACCCACTGGTGCTGCCCGTTCTCACCGGCCATGAGGGCCATGCGCACGCCGCCCACCGGGCCCTGGAAGGGCATCCCGGAGAGGGTGGTGGACATCGAGGCGGCGTTGATCGCCACGGTGTTGTAGATCTCGTCCGGGTTGATGGACAGGACCGTGACGACGACCTGGACCTCGTTGCGGATGCCCTTGCCGAAGGCCGGGCGCAGCGGGCGGTCGATCAGGCGGCAGGTGAGGATCGCGTCCGTCGAGGGGCGGCCCTCGCGGCGGAAGAAGGAGCCGGGGATGCGCCCGGCGGCGTACATGCGCTCCTCGACGTCCACCGTGAGGGGGAAGAAGTCGAAGCCCTCGCGCGGGGACTTGCCCACGGTCGTGGCGGAGAGCATGGTCGTGTCCTCGTCGATGGAGACGAGGGCGGCGCCGGCGGCCTGCTTGGCGAGGCGGCCGGTCTCGAAGCGCACGACGCGCTTCCCGTAGGAGCCGTTGTCGATGACGGCTTCGGCGTACTGGATCTCGGGACCCTCCACGGGTCACCTCCGTTTCGTGTCGGCGGGACGTCCCGCGACCACCCGGTCTTCGATCGAGATCCACGGACCACCGGGGCCGTGCGGCCGTCCGGTTTCCGGAGATCACTACCGAGGACCGCGAATGATCGGCGCGGTCGCCCCGTCAGCTGGTGTGCTGGTCGTTCGGTTGTTGCGGTGGCCCGCCCGGCGTCCGTGCCGGGGCGGGCGGGGTGCACGGCGGCGTCCTCCCGGGGCCGGGGGACGCCGCCGGGGGCCGACTAGCGGCGCAGACCGAGCCGCTCGATGAGCGAGCGGTAGCGCTCGATGTCGGTGTCGCGCAGGTAGCCCAGCATGCGGCGACGACGACCGACCAGGGCCATCAGGCCGCGGCGGGTGTGGTGGTCGTGCTTGTGCTGCTTCAGGTGCTCGGTCAGATCGGAGATCCGGCGAGACAGGACCGCGATCTGCACCTCGGGCGAACCGGTGTCGCCCTCGTGCGTCGCGTACTCCTTGATGATGTCCTGCTTGATGGCGGCGTCAAGGGCCATGTGATAACTCCGTTCGAGTCAGTACCGTGCGGCCCGGACGACGGGTTCGTCGCCGGGTCCCGGGCGGGCCCGGGGGCCCGACAACCACGGACTGCAGTCGGACCGCCGTCAAGTCTAGCGGACGCGCGGTCCTCACCCCACCCCCGCCCGCGACGGCGCGCTGCGCTGGGCGCTGCCGGAGCCGTGGGCCAAGATGGGACGGGAACGACGGCGGCACGCCGGCGCCCCCGGGCCCGGCGCGACGCCCGCCCCGCAGCAGGTGCGCGGCGGACGTCGCAGGCAGGAGCCGCAGGTGCAGGACCAGGACACGACACAGGAGCAGCGCGTGAGCAAGGACAAGCAGGACGGCCCGGGGCCGGCGGGCCGCACGCACGTGATGCGGGACGGCCACCGCATCCCGGCGATCGGGCTGGGCACCTACCCGATGGACGACGCCGAGGCGGAGGCGAACGTGGCCGAGGCGCTCATGCGGGGCTACCGGATGGTCGACACCGCGGTGAACTACGGCAACGAGACCGGCGTGGGGCGGGGGGTCGCCGCGTCCGGGGTGCCGCGCTCCGAGGTGTTCCTCACCACCAAGCTCCCGGGCCGCGACCACGGCACGGACTCCGTGCGCCGCTCCCTCGAGGGCTCGCTGGAGCGGCTGGGCACCGACCACGTGGACCTGTACCTGATCCACTGGCCGAACCCGTCGGTGGACCGCTACGCGGAGAGCTGGCGGGCCATGCTGGGGCTGCGCGAGGAGGGTCTGGTGCGCTCGGTGGGCGTGTCCAACTTCACCCCCGCCCACATCCGGCGCCTCGTCGACGAGACCGGGGAGACGCCGGCGGTCAACCAGGTGGAGCTGCACCCGCAGTACCAGCAGGAGCGGCTGCGGGAGTTCCACGAGGAGCACCGCATCATCACCCAGGCGTGGTCACCGCTGGGCCGCAGGACGGACGTCCTGCAGCACGAGTGGATCGCCGCGATCGCGCGGCGGACCGGGCGCACCCCCGCGCAGGTGGTCCTCCGGTGGCACCTGCAGTCCCGGACCGTGCCGATCCCCAAGACCTCGGACACCCGGCGGATGGCCGAGAACCTGGACGTCCTGGACTGGGAGCTCGACGAGGACCAGATGCACCGGATGCGCCTGCTGCACACCGGGATCAGCGGCTCCGGCGCCGACCCGAACACGCACGAGGAGATGTAGCCGCCCGCCGCGCCCCCGGGCGGGGCGGGCGGCCCGGCTCAGGCCTCGGCGGCGAGGATCTCGCGGGTGCGGGCGACGTCGTCGTCCATCTGAGCCACGAGCTTGTCGACGCCCTCGTAGGCGACCATCCCGCGCAGCCGCTCCACGAACTCGACGACCACGTCCTGGCCGTAGAGGTCGAAGTCCTCCACCGGCTCCTCCGGGCGGTCGATGACGTGCGCCTCCACCTGGCGGGGGACGTTCTCGAACGTCGGGTTGGAGCCCACGGAGATGGCCGTGGGCCAGCGGGTGCCCTGGGCGTCGACGAGCCAGCCCGCGTACACGCCGTCGGCCGGCACGAAGCCCGCCGCGTCCGGGGAGAGGTTGGCCGTGGGGTAGCCGAGCTCGCGGCCGCGCGCGGCGCCGTGCACGACCTCGCCGCGGATCCGGTGGTTGCGCCCCAGCAGCCGGGCCGCCGCGCGCACGTCCCCGTCGTGCAGGCACGCGCGGATCCACGTGGACGAGCAGCGGCGGTGCGCCTCGGCGTCCTCGGCGGCGGGTTCGCCCAGGGGGTCGAGGAGGTCCTCGACGACGAGCACCTCGAAGCCGTGGCGGGCCCCCAGGGCCCGCAGGGTGTCGACGTTGCCGGAGTTGTCCCGGCCCAGGCGGGTGTCCGTGCCCACGACGAGGCACCGCGCCCCGAGGGGCCCCACGAGCGCGCCGAGCACGAACTCCTCCGTGGACTGGCGCGCGAACTCCAGGGAGTAGGACAGCACGAGCACGGCGTCCACCCCCGTGGCGTCGAGGGCGTCGAGCTTGTCCTGCGTGCCCATGATCAGCCCGGGGTGGCTCCCGGGCCGGTGCACCTGCGCGGGGTGCGGGTCGAACGTCACGACGACCGAGGCCCACCCGCGCTCCCGGGCCAGGTCCACGAGCTTGCGCATCACCTGCTGGTGACCCCGGTGGACGCCGTCGAAGTTGCCGATGGTGACCACGGACGGGCCGAAGCCCGGGGGGACGTCAGAGAGCTCTCGCCAGCGGAACACGGTTCTCCTCGCAGGAACGATTCGGGGTCGGGGGGCGGTGGGTCAGCGGGTGCGGGACGGGGCGGGCGGGCCGTCCCACGCCGCCTGCGGGGCGCGGGGGTCGCCGGCGGCGAGGGTCAGCAGCCAGGCGTCCACGGAGGCGCCGCGCTGGGCCATGAAGCCGTCGATCCGCACCGGCGACCGGAAGCCCAGCCGCCACGCGAGCTTGCGGCTGGCCCAGTTGGGGACCTTGGCCATCCAGTAAGCATAGGTGAGCCCCCGCGCGGCGAAGGCGTGGTCGAGCAGCAGCCGGCAGGCGGCCTCCGCGGCGCCGGTGCCCCGGGCGTGCGGGCCGAAGTTGAGCCCGACGTCGGCCGTGGTCCCCCGCAGGGCGTTGAGCCCGACGGTGCCGAGGAGCCGGTCGGTCGCGGCGTCGGCCACCGCCCAGTTGTGCTCCTGGCCCGCGCGCCACGCCTCCGGGACGAACTGCTCGACGTACCAGCGGGCGTCGTCCTCGGTGTAGTCCAGCGGCACGGTGGTGTACTCGGCCGCCACGGGGTCCGCGCAGTTCAGGGCCAGCTGCGGGACGTCCCGCGGCTCCAGCCGGCGCAGGACCACGGTGCCGTCGGTCAGGACGGGCACGTCGTAGCGCTCGGCGGCGTCGGGGCGTGCGGGCATGGGCGGGGTTCCTTCCGGGACGGGGCGGCGGGCGGGCCGGGCGGGCGTCACGGCACCCGCACGAGCCTACCCGCTGCGCGGCGGCGGGGCCGCACGGGAGGGGCGGCCGGGAGGGCTCAGGCCGGGGCGGCGTCCCGGCGGGGCCTGCTGCGCCACAGCCAGGCGAGCCCCACCAGCGGCAGCACGAGCGGGACGTAGCCGTAGCCCTGGCCGAAGTGGGACCACACGCTCTGCTCGGGGAACAGCCCGGGGGCGAGCACCGAGAGCAGGCCCACGCCCAGCACGCCGAGCAGTTCGACGAGCACGGCGGCCGTGGCCAGGCGGTGCCAGCGGGCCCCGGGGCGGGCGAGGGCGACGGTCGCCAGGACGTAGACGGCGGCGGCGAACGCCGAGAGCAGGTAGGGCAGCGGGGCGGCGCCGAAGTCGGTGAGGACCTGGTACAGCGACCGGACGCCGGCGGAGAGGGAGAAGACCGCGTAGACCACGGTGATCAGCCGCCCGAAGCCGGAGGACTTGCGGTCGGCGCGCACGGCGCCGGCCCGGGGGCCGAAGCGCTGCTGGAGCCGGGTGGGACCGGGGTCGGAGGGCTGCTGCGGCATGAGGGAGGGCTCCTGCGCGGTTCGGGTCGGACGGGGAGGGGTGGCGGCGGCGGGGCTCACTGGTAGTACCAGATGAAGTTCATCCGGTAGACCATGATCGCCACGACCGGGCCGGCGGCCGCCAGCACGTAGTTGGACCAGCTCGAGCGCTCCACGAGCGACCACACGAACGTCCCCGCGGGGATCAGCAGGGCGGTGAGCAGGTAGCCCCAGTACTCGAGGGCCGAGCCGGTGGGGCCCGGGCCCACGACGTGCATCACGACCGAGCCGAGCGCGTAGACCAGCAGGAACGCCTCGAGCAGCAGCACCGAGCCCTGCGTGAAGTCGTCCGGGCGCCGCCCGCGCACGGCCTGCGCCGCGCAGAGCAGGAACGACAGCGCGCCCAGCACCACGGACGCCCAGAACCACGCGTCGTAGCCCCAGAGCATCAGGACGGCTCCCCGGAGGCGTGCGGCGCGGGGCCGGGGGGCACGAACCGCTCCCCCGGCAGGAACACGAGCACGGGCTTGGCGGTGCGCTCCCCGCGGTGGCCGCGGTCGCAGAGCAGGGCGACGAGCCGGCCGTCCGGGGCGAACCCGGCGGTGACGGCGTCGTTGTCGAGGGGCCCGTCGGCGGGGTCGCCGAGGCTGGGCCCGATCCGCCGGCCGTGGGCGGTGTCCTCGGCCTCGGCGGCGCTCAGCCGGCGGACCGGGAAGAGCCCGGCGGCGGCCTCCTCGATGCTCGTGACGGGCAGGGGCCGGCCCGCGGCCACCCGCTCGGCGAGCTCCTCGAGGGTCGCGGCGGAGCCCAGGGTCAGCGAGCCCACCCGGGTGCGGCGCAGCGCGGTCAGGTGCCCGCCGACGCCCAGGTCCGCGCCCAGGTCCCGGGCCAGGGCGCGCACGTAGGTGCCGGAGCTGCACGTGACGGTCGCCTCGACGTCCAGGACCGGTCGTCCGGCGCCGTCCGTGGTGCGCACGACGCGGTGGACGTCGAACGCGGAGACGGTCACGGGCCGGGCGGCGAGCTCCACGTCCTGCCCGGCGCGGACCTGGGCGTAGGCGCGGCGGCCGCCGACCTTGATGGCGCTGACCTTCGCGGGCACCTGGAGGAGGGCCCCGGTGAGGCGGGCGGCCCCGGCGGTGACGGCCTCGTCGGTCACCGCGGCCACGGCGGCGGGGTCGGCGACGCCGACGAGCTCGCCCTCGGCGTCGTCGGTCACCGTGCTCTGGCCCAGCCGCACGGTGGTCTCGTAGGTCTTGTCCTGGCCGACGACGTAGGTCAGCAGGCGGGTGGCCTTCTCGACGCCGACGACGAGGACGCCGGTGGCCATGGGGTCGAGGGTCCCCGCGTGGCCGACCTTGCGGGTGCCGGCGAGGCGCCGCATGCGGGCGACGACGTCGTGGCTGGTCCAGCCGGCGGGCTTGTCCACGACCACGAGCCCGGACACCGTCGGCAGGGACGGGTCCGGGCTCGGGACGTCAGCGTGTGCACGGGTCACCGGGACGGTGCCTCCGGGCGCTCAGCGGTCCGCGGAGGACTCGTCGTCCTCCTCGGCCGGCTTCCGGTAGGGGTCCTCCCCGGCCGCGTAGGCGGCCCGGGCGGCCTGCGCCGCGACCTCGGCGTCCTTCTCCCGGGCCGCGCGCAGCACCTCCTCGAGGTGGGAGGCATTCACGGGGATCTCGTCGGGGACGAACGTGAGGGTCGGGGTGAGGCGGGCCGTGATGTTGCGCCCGACCTCGGCGCGCAGGACGCCCTTGGCGGACTCCAGGGCCGCCCGGGTGCTCTCCTGCTCGTCGGCGGTGCCGAAGACCGTGTAGTAGAGGGTGGCGTGCTGGAGGTCGTTGGTGACCCGGGCGTCGGTGATGGTCACGAACCCCAGCCGGGGGTCCTTGACGCGGCGCTCGAGCGCCTGGGCCACGACGACCTTGATCCGGTCGGCGAGTCGGGCGGCGCGTGCGGCGTCGGCCATGGTGGGTGCTCCTCGGGTCGAGAACGGATGGGGGGTGCGGCGGCGGCACGGGCGGGCCCGTGCCGCCGCCGGACGGGCCCCGCACGCGCGGTGCGGGGCCCGGGACGGGTCAGGCGCGCGGCTTCTCGCGCATCTCCCACGTCTCGATGAGGTCGCCCTCGTGGATGTCGTTGAAGGAGCCGAGCCCGATACCGCACTCGTAGCCCTCGCGGACCTCCGTCGCGTCGTCCTTGAACCGGCGCAGCGAGTCGATCGAGAGGTTGTCCGCGACCACGCTGCCGTCCCGGACCAGCCGGGCCTTGGCGTTGCGGCGGATGACGCCCTTGGTGATGTAGGCACCCGCGATGTTGCCCCACTTCGAGGAGCGGTACACCTCGCGGATCTCGGCGGTGCCGAGCGCCACCTCCTCGTACTCCGGCTTGAGCATGCCCTTGAGCGCGCTCTCGACCTCGTCGATGGCGTTGTAGATCACCGAGTAGAACTTCATCTCGACGCCCTCGCGGTCGGCCAGCTCCGCCACGCGCTCGGCGGGGCGGACGTTGAAGCCGATGATGACCGCGTTGTCCACGGTCGCCAGGTTGACGTCGTTCTGGGTGATCGCACCGACACCGCGGTGGATGACGCGCAGCTGGACCTCGTCGCCCACGTCGATCTTGAGCAGCGAGTCCTCGAGCGCCTCGACGGCACCGGACACGTCGCCCTTGATGATGAGGTTGAGCGTGTCGATCTTGCCCGCGGCCACCGCCTCGTCGAAGGACTCGAGGGTGATCCGCTTGCGGCGCTTCGCGAGCTGGGCGTTGCGGTCCGCGGCCTGGCGCTTCTCGGCGATCTGGCGCGCGGTGCGCTCCTCCTCGGTGGCGAGGAAGGTGTCGCCCGCCCGGGGCACCGAGTTGAGCCCGAGGACCTGCACGGGGCGCGAGGGACCGGCCGACTCCACGGGCTTGCCGTTCTCGTCGAACATGGCCCGCACGCGGCCGTACGCGCCGCCGGCGACGATCGCGTCGCCGACCTCCAGCGTGCCGGACTGCACGAGCACGGTCGAGACCGCGCCGCGGCCCTTGTCGAGGTTGGCCTCGATGGCCACGCCGCGGGCGTCCTTGTTCGGGTTCGCCAGCAGCTCGAGGGCGCCGTCCGCGGTCAGGATCACCGCGTCGAGCAGGTCGTCGATGTGCAGGTTCTGGCGCGCGGAGACGTCGACGAACATGGTGTCGCCGCCGTACTCCTCGGGGACCAGGCCGTACTCGGTGAGCTGGCCGCGGATCTTCTCCGGGTTCGCCTCGGGCTTGTCGATCTTGTTCACCGCGACGACGATCGGCACGCCGGCCGCCTGCGCGTGGTTGAGCGCCTCGACCGTCTGCGGCATGACGCCGTCGTCGGCGGCGACCACGAGCACGGCGATGTCGGTCACCTGGGCACCACGGGCACGCATGGCGGTGAACGCCTCGTGGCCCGGGGTGTCGATGAACGTGATCTGCCGCTCCTCGCCGTCCACCTCGGTGCTGATCTGGTAGGCGCCGATGTGCTGGGTGATGCCACCGGCCTCCCCCTCGATCACCTTGGTGTTGCGGATGGCGTCGAGCAGGCGGGTCTTGCCGTGGTCGACGTGGCCCATCACGGTCACGACCGGCGGGCGGGCCTCGAGGACGTCCTCGCCCTCGGCCGCGGCCTCGGCGTCCAGGTCGATGTCGAAGGACTCGAAGAGCTCGCGCTCCTCGTCCTCCGGGGAGACGACCTGGATCTGGTAGCCGAGCTCGGCGCCCAGCAGCTGGAACGTCTCCTCGTCCAGCGACTGCGTCTGGGTCGCCATCTCACCGAGGTGGATGAGCACGGTCACCAGCGAGGCCGGGTTCGCGTTGATCTTCTCCGCGAAGTCCGTCAGCGACGCGCCGCGGCGCAGCCGCACGACCGTGGTGCCGTCGCCGTGGGGAACGGAGACGCCACCGACGGTCGGGGCCTTCATCTGCTCGAGCTCCTGGCGCTTCGCCCGCTTCGACTTGCGCTGCTTGCCGCGCGCACCGCCGCGCCCGAAGGCGCCCTGGGTGCCGCCGCGGCCGCCGCGGCCGGGGCCGCCGCCGGGACGGGAGAACCCGCCGCCCGCAGCACCGCCGCCGGGACCGCCGCGGCGGGGACCGCCCGCGCCGCCGGCGGGGCGCGAACCGATCGGGGCGACGCCGGAGGTGTGGCCGGGCATCATGTTGGGGCTGGGGCGCGGCCCGCCGGGGCGGGGACCGCCCTGGGGACGGGGACCGCCCTGGCCCTGGGGACGGGGGCCGCCCTGGCCCTGGGGACGGGGGCCGCCCTGGCCCTGGGGACGGGGGCCGCCCTGGCCCTGGGGACGGGGACCGCCCTGGCGCTCCGGCCGCCCGGAGCGCATGCCCTGCTGGGCCGCGAACGGGTTGTTGCCCGGACGGGGACCGGCCGGACGGGGAGCACCGGGACGCGGTGCCGCCGAGCCCGGACGGGGCGCGGCAGCACCCGGGCGCGGGGCGGCGGCACCGGGCCGCGGGGCGTCGGCGCCCGGACGGGGCGCGGCGGCACCGGGCCGCGGGGCGGCGGCACCGGGACGGGGCGCACCCTGCCCGCGGGACATGCCCTGCTGGCTGGAGAACGGGTTGTTGCCGGGCCGCGGGGCGGACCCCGGGGCCTTGGCGCCCGGGGAGGCCGGGCGCTCGGCGGCGGGACGCGCAGCCGCGGACGGCTGCTGGGCGCGCGGGGCCGGCCGCTCGGCCGGCGCCGCGGCCGGGGCGGGCGCGGCGGTGCTGGGCTTGGCCGGGGCGCCGGGGCGGGTGCCGGGCTTGGGGCCCGTGCCCGGGCGGGGCGCGGCGGACGCACGGCTCTCGGCCGGACGCGCCGGGGCGGCGCCCTTGTCCGCCTTGCCGGCGAACGCGGAGCGCAGCTTCTTGGCGACGGGGGGCTCGACGGTCGAGGACGCACCTCGGACGAACTCACCCAGGGACTGAAGCGTGGTGATCGCTTCCTTGGACGTTATTCCGAGCTCTTTCGCGAGCTCGTGAACGCGGGGCTTGGCCACTTCTCTCCTGTCTCGGTTCGCACCGAAACAGGCACGAACCACTTATTTTCCGTTGAGGCTCCCGGAGTCCTCCCGGCCGTCGAGGACGGCGCGGGGACGCGGGAGGCCGCTGGCAGAGCACAACGAAGCACTCATCGCTGGGCACTCATCGGTTTTCCATGGGTTCTCTGACTCGCTTTCCAGTTCCGACCCGCGAGGGGACGTGGTCTCCGGTCCGGTCGGACCGCGCGGGCTGCCGTCCGGGGACGGCCGTGGTCGGCACTCGTGCGCCCGGGCGCCGGGCCGTCCGCGAGGACAGCAGGGCGCCCAGTGCGGGGGCGATCCCCTCGGCGTCCACGGGTCCCCGGAACGCGCGCTGGAAGGCGCGCCGGCGCAGGGCCGTGTCCAGGCACTCGAGGGAGGGGTGGAGCCAGGCTCCACGACCGCCGAGGCGGCCGGTCCGGTCGAGGACGGCCCTGGGGCCGTTCCCGGACGTCTCGGTCGCCACACGTACGAGCTGGTCAGGGTGTTCGGTGGTCCGGCATCCGACGCACGTGCGGCGGGAGTCTGCACTCACTCGCGTCGTACTCCTCGTCTCGCGCCGGGACGCCGGAAACGCCCCGCGGCGCGCTCACCCGGCGCCGGACAGGGACCACCAACGGTCTGACCGCTGTCCAGTCTATCGCGGCGCGGCCCGGGGACCGAATCCGGGCGCGCGGGGGCGCCCCGGCGCGGGCGGCGGCCGGGGACCGGGGCGGAACGGGCGTCAGTCGCGGGCGGCGGCCTTGGACTCGGAGACTATGTCGATCCGCCACCCGGTGAGCTTGGCGGCGAGGCGGGCGTTCTGGCCCTCCTTGCCGATGGCCAGGGACAGCTGGGTGTCGGGCACGACGGCGCGGGAGGACCGGGCGCGCTCGTCGAGCACCTGCACCCGGGTGACCTTCGACGGGGACAGGGCGCTGGCGATGAACCGGGCGGGGTCCTCGGACCAGTCCACGATGTCGATCTTCTCGTCGTGCAGCTCGTTCATCACCGCGCGCACGCGGGAGCCCATCTCGCCGATGCACGCGCCCTTCGCGTTGATCCCCTGCTTGGTGGCGCGCACCGCGATCTTGGTGCGGTGCCCGGCCTCGCGGGCGATCGCCATGATCTCGACCGAGCCGTCGGCGATCTCGGGGACCTCCATCTCGAACAGCCGGCGCACCAGGTCCGGGTGCGAGCGGGAGAGCGTGATGGAGGGGCCCTTCATCCCGCGCTTGACCTCGACGACGAACGCGCGGATGCGGGCGCCGTGGGGGTACTTCTCGCCGGGGGCCTGCTCGTGCGGGGGCAGCACGCCCTCCACCGTCCCGAGGTCGACCTGCACCATGTGCGGGTTGTGGCCCTGCTGGATCTGCCCGGAGACGATCTCGCCCTCCCGGCCCTTAAAGTGCCCGAGCACGGCGTCGTCCTCGACGTCGCGCAGCCGCTGCAGGATGACCTGCCGGGCCGTGGACGCGGCGATCCGCCCGAAGCCGGCCGGGGTGTCGTCGAACTCCCCCACCGCGGTGCCGTCCTCGTCGAGCTCGGGCGCCCAGATGGTGACGTGGCCGGTCTTGCGCTCGATCTGCGCCCGGGCGCCCGGCAGCGCGCCGGGGGTCTTCTGGTAGGCCAGCAGCAGGGCCTGCTCGATGGTGGGGATGAGCAGGTCCACGGGGATGTCGCGCTCACGCTCCAGCAGTCGGAGGGTGCTCATATCGATGTCCATGTCCGGCCTTCCTCACTGTCGACCCCGGGGACGAAACAGCGCACCGTCACGGGGACGGAGCGCTGCCACGGGTCATGTTCGCACTGTTGTCGTTGCACTCGGTTGTCGTCGCACTGCCCACCGCGGCGCCGGGGGCGCGGCGGTGTCAACGGCACATCTTACACTCGCACCCGCGGCGGGCGGCCGCTCAGTCCGTGAACTCGACCTCGACCTTGGCGCGCCGCACGGCCTCGAACGCCCAGCGCTCGGGGTCCAGCAGGCGCGGCGGCATCCCCTTCTTGGCCTGGTGGCTGCGCTGCAGGACGACGCCGTCCTCGCCCACCTCCAGCAGCCGGGCCGTGAACTTCTCGCCCTCCACGGGCGTGACCCGCACGAGCCGGCCGACGGAGCGCCGCCAGTGCCGGGGCGCCACGAGCTCCCGGGTGGCGCCCGGCGAGGAGACCTCCAGCTCGTAGGCGGAGCCGGGCACGGGGTCGTCCCGGTCCAGGGCGTCGGACAGGGCGCGGGCGACCTCGGCGACCCGGTCCAGGTCCACGCTGTCGGTGCGGTCCTCGGGCAGGTCGACCAGCACCTGCAGGACCAGTCCCGTGCTGTTGGTCTTCAGGGCCACGTCCTCCAGGACGAGCCCCGCCTCCTCCACCACGGGGCCGAGCAGCTCGGCCAGTCGCTGGCGGTCGTCGGGTCCGGTGGTGCTGTGCTCGCTCACGGGGGCTCCTGCGGGGTCGGGACGGGCGGGGAACGGTCCTGGAAATCCTATGATGGACCCGGACCGCCGATTCCCCCATCCCGATTCCCGCCCCCCAGGAGCCGCCCGGTGACGCAGCGCCGCACGCCCGCCCGGTGGGCCCTGCCGGCCGTGCTGGCGCTCCTGCTCGGCAGCGGCGCCGCGGGCGGCTGGTGGCTCGAGGCCGGGCGCCCGGTGCCCGCGGACGAGCTCGCCCGGGCCGACGCCTGGCGGCGCACCGAGGCCCTGCTCGGCGGCCCGTCCCTGGCGGCGCTGGACGCGGAGCAGCAGGCCGCGGTGCGCGAGGACCTGCGGCGCCAGCTCGAGGCCCTCGCCCCGGCCCCCGGCGACCGCGCGGCGGCCGCGGCGCGGGAGCAGCGCCCGGGCGCACCGGCCGGCCCGGCGCCCGCGGTCCTGGCGGCCTCGGCCCGGACGCTGGCCGACGACGCCCTCGCGGTGGCCGATCCCGCCCTGGCCCGGGTGCTCGCCGCGGCCGCGGCCTCCCGCGCCACGACGGCCCGGCAGCTCGCGGGGCGGCCCGCCGCTCCCCTGCCCTCCGGCGCGCTGTGCGCCCCGGACGAGAGCACTGCGGACGAGGGCGCGACGGACGGGGGTGCGACGGACGGGGGTGTGACGGACCGCGGGAGGCCGGCGGCGGGCACCGTGCTGTGGTCGGCGCTGGACCGGGCCGGCTACGCCTTCGAGGCGCTGTCCGCGCGCGCCGAGCTCGCCCCGGCGGGATCCCCCTCGGCCGCGGCCCTGGACGACGCCGCCGCGCGGACCCGGCGGCTGCTCGCGGGCCCCGTCGCCCGCGGCGTGCTGGCGGCCGAGCCGGGCCTGCCGGCGGGCGCGTACGTGCTCCCGGACGGGGCCGCCGAGCACCCCGGTGCGGCCGCGGCGACGGCGGCGGCCGACGTGCAGGCCGCGGCCGCGCACGTGCTCGGCCACGCCGGGGCCGGGACGCGGTGCTGGGCGCTCGCCGCGCTCGAGCAGGCCGGCGGCGTGCGGGCGGGGCTCACGGGCGAGGTCGACGCCCTGCCGGGGATCGCCGGGAACGGCGCCGGGCCGTGACGGGTCAGGCCCCGCGCGCCACGTCGGCGCCGAGCTTGAGGATCAGCGCCGTGACGACCACGAGGAAGACCACCCGGATGAACCGGCTGCCCCGGGCGACCGCGGTGCGCGCCCCGAGGTAGCCGCCCACCATGTTGGACAGGCCCAGGGCCAGCCCCAGGCCCCACAGCACCGAGCCGTGGCCGACGAAGAACACCAGCGCGCCCACGTTGGTGGCGAGGTTGACGATCTTCGCCTTCGCGCTCGCCGCGAGGAAGCTGTAGCCGAGCAGCGTGATCATGGCGATGACGAGGAAGGAGCCCGTGCCCGGGCCCATCACCCCGTCGTAGACGCCGATCACCGTCCCGATCACCATCGCGGTGCCGTAGTGGCGGGCCCCGCTGTGGCGCAGCTCGGTGAGCTGGCCGACGGTGGGCTGGGCCACCGTGAACAGCAGCACGGCGGCCAGGGCCGCCAGGATGATCGGGCGGAACACCTCCTCCGGCAGGGAGGCCGCGAGCGCCGCCCCGCCGAAGCTTCCGGCCAGCGCGACCCCGGCCATGGGCAGGGCGGTGCGCAGGTCCGGGGAGGTGCGCCGGTAGTAGGTCAGCGCGCTCGTGGCGGTGCCGAAGACGGAGCCCATCTTGTTGGTGGCCAGCGCCTGGACCGGGCTGATCCCGGGCACCATGAGCACCACGGGCAGTTGCAGCAGCCCGCCGCCGCCCACGACGGCGTCGACGAACCCGGCGGCGAGGCCGGCCACGACGAGCAGCGCCACGACGCCGGGGTCGACCTGCTCCAGGCCCGAGGTCCCCGGCCAGGCCCCGAGCAGCTCCACGGGGCTCAGCCGCGCACGGCGGCGGCCACGGTCGCCGCCACGCCCTCGCGGGGGACGTCCTGGGCGACGCCGCCGGCGCGGTCCTTGAGCTCGAGGACGCCGTCCTTGAGCCCGCGGCCCACCACCAGGACGGTGGGCACGCCGAGCAGCTCGGCGTCGCCGAACTTCACGCCCGGGGAGACCTTGGGGCGGTCGTCGAAGAGGACCTCGAGGCCCTCGGCCTCGAGCTCGGCCACGATCCGCTCGGCCTCCTCGAGCACCTCGGCGCCCTTGCCGGTGGCGACCACGTGGACGTCGGCCGGGGCGACCTGGCGGGGCCAGATCAGGCCCCTGTCGTCGTGGTAGGCCTCGGCCAGGGCGGCGACGGCGCGGGTGACGCCGATGCCGTAGGAGCCCATCGTCACCGTGACGAGCTTGCCGTTCCGGTCCAGGACCTTCAGCCCGAGCGCCTCGGCGTACTTGCGACCGAGCTGGAAGATGTGGCCCATCTCGATGCCGCGGGCGGCCTCGAGGGGCCCGGAGCCGTCGGGGGCGGGGTCGCCCGCGCGGACCTCGGCGCACTCCACGACGCCGTCCCAGGTGAAGTCGCGCCCGGCCGTGAGGTCGTAGACGTGCTTGCCGGCCACGTTGGCGCCGGTGACCCAGCGGGTGCCGCGGACCACGCGCGGGTCCACGAAGTAGCTGATGCCGGTGGCGGACTCCTCGCCGAGCAGGGCCTGGTCCGGGCTCAGCCCGGGACCGATGTAGCCCTTGACGAGCTGCGGGACGGCCGCGAGGTCGGCCTCCCCGGCGGCCTCGACCACGAGCTCGCCGGCGATGCCGAGCAGGGCGCCGATCCCGGCCTCGACCCGCTTGAGGTCGACGGCGCGGTCGCCGGGCAGGCCGACGGCCACGAGACGGCGTTCGCCCTCGGGCAGCACGACGACGAGGACGACGTTCTTCAGGGTGTCGGCGGCGGTCCAGGGGCCCTCGGGGCGGGGGTGCAGCTCGTTGGAGCGCTCGACGAGGGTGTCGATGGTGGTGCTGTCGGGGGTCTCCAGGACGCGGGCCTCGGGCGCGGCGGCGACGTCGAGCTCGTCGGGCACCACGGTGGTGACCGCCTCGACGTTGGCCGCGTAGCCGCCGGCCGAGCGCACGAACGTGTCCTCGCCGATCTCGGTGGGGTGCAGGAACTCCTCGGAGCGGGACCCGCCCATGGCCCCGGACTGCGCCGAGACGGCCACGACCGGCAGGCCGAGGCGCTCGAAGATCCGCAGGTAGGCCCCGCGGTGGGCGGCGTAGGACTCGTCGAGCCCGGCGTCGTCGACGTCGAAGGAGTAGGAGTCCTTCATGATGAACTCGCGGCCGCGCAGCAGCCCGGCCCGGGGGCGGGCCTCGTCCCGGTACTTGTTCTGGATCTGGTAGAGGGTGACCGGCAGGTCCTTGTAGGAGGAGTACAGGTCCTTGACGAGCAGGGTGAACATCTCCTCGTGCGTGGGCGCGAGGAGGTAGTCGGCGTCCTTGCGGTCCTTGAGCCGGAAGAGGTTCTCGCCGTACTCGGTCCACCGGTTGGTGACCTCGTAGGGCTCGCGCGGCAGCAGGGCCGGGAAGTGGACCTCCTGGGCGCCGATCGCGTCCATCTCCTCCCGCACGATCCGCTCGACCTTCCCGAGCACCCGCAGCCCCATCGGCAGCCAGGTGTAGACCCCGGGGGCGGCCCGGCGGATGTAGCCGGCGCGCACGAGCAGCTTGTGGCTGTCCACCTCGGCGTCGACGGGGTCTTCGCGGAGGGTCCGCAGGAACAGGGAGGAGAGGCGCAGCGCCACGAGGGCTCCGTTTCTCCCGGGGAGCGCGGCGAGGTGCTGCCGGGCCCGGGGCGTCGTGGGGTGGGGCGCCGGGGGCGCCGGGAACTGCGCTCAAATCTACACCCCCGGCACCGGCCCCCGTGCCGCGTCCCGGGACGGGCCGGGCGGTCCGGGCGGGCCTCAGAGCAGGACCGTGGCGAACGTCCCGACCCGCTCGAAGCCCACGCGCCGGTAGGTGGCGAGGGCCGGGGTGTTGTAGTCGTTGACGTAGAGGCTCACCACGGGGGTGTGCCGGCGGGCCAGCCGCACGGCCGCGGCCATGCAGGGCACGGCGAGGCCCTCCCCCCGGCGCGCGGGATCGACCCACACGCCCTGCACCTGCGCGACCCCGCGGGCCACGGAGCCCAGGTCGGCCTTGAACACGACGCGGCCGGACCCGTCGGTGAGCACCAGGCACCGCCCGGACTCGACGAGCCCGCGGACGCGTTCGCGGTAGCTGCGGTCCCCGCCCGTGTACGGGGAGTAGCCGACCTCCTCCTCGAACATGGCGGCGCTCGCGGGCAGGACGGCGGGCAGGTCCGCGGCCGTCGCCTCCCGCACCCCCGGGTGCGGCTCCGGGGCGGGGTCGTGGTCGATGGCCAGCAGCGGCTGGACGGGCCGGACGTCGAAGGGCCGCGGCCAGGAGCCCTGGAGCCGGGACCACAGGCCCAGGACCAGCTCGGCGGGGCCGAAGACGGACGCGTGCCGGGACCCGCCCCGGCGCAGGTGCCCGGCGACGAGGTCGAGGCCGGCCTCGTCGAGGGCCACGGGCACGACGTTGGTGCCGACCCAGCAGGCGCCGGTCAGCTCGCCGCCGGGGCCCGCGGTCCCCACGACCGGCGGCACCCGGGAGCCCGTGCCGGTCCGGTACGCCGCGACGTGCGCGGCCACGAAGGCGTGGGCGACCGGGTCGGCGTCGAGCAGCCGGTCGAGCCCGGCGGGGTCGACCTCGCCCGCCGGCACGAGCCGCGGCGCCGTCCTCCCGTGCGTCCTCACGCCCGCGTCACCGGCCCGTCAGCCGACGGACACGACGGGGCTGCCCGCTGCGGGCTCCCCGTCCTCGTCGGCGGCCATCTCGGCGGCGATGCGGTTGGCCTCCTCGATGAGGGTCTCCACGATCCGGTCCTCCGGCACGGTCTTGACGACCTCGCCCTTGACGAAGATCTGGCCCTTGCCGTTGCCGGAGGCCACGCCGAGGTCGGCCTCGCGGGCCTCGCCCGGGCCGTTGACGACGCAGCCCATGACGGCCACGCGCAGCGGGACCGTGAGCCCCTCGAGGCCCTCGGTCACCTGCTCGGCGAGGGTGTAGACGTCCACCTGGGCGCGTCCGCACGAGGGGCAGGAGACGATCTCGAGCTTGCGGGGGCGCAGGCCGAGGGACTGCAGGATCTGGTTGCCGACCTTGACCTCCTCGACGGGCGGGGCCGAGAGGGACACGCGGATGGTGTCGCCGATGCCCTGCGAGAGCAGCGCGCCGAAGGCGGTGGCGGACTTGATGGTGCCCTGGAACGCGGGCCCGGCCTCGGTCACGCCCAGGTGCAGCGGCCAGTCCCCGCGCTCGGCGAGCAGCTGGTAGGCGCGCACCATGGTGACGGGGTCGTTGTGCTTGACGGAGATCTTGAAGTCGTGGAAGTCGTGCTCCTCGAACAGGGACGCCTCCCACACGGCGGACTCCACGAGGGCCTCCGGGGTGGCCCGGCCGTACTTGTCCATGATCCGCTTGTCGAGGGAGCCCGCGTTGACGCCGATCCGGATGGAGACCCCCGCGTCCTTGGCCTCCCGGGCGATCTGCTTGACCTGGTCGTCGAACCTGCGGATGTTGCCCGGGTTCACGCGCACGCCCGCGCACCCGGCCTCGATGGCCGCGTACACGTACTTGGGCTGGAAGTGGATGTCCGCGATCACCGGGATCGGGGACTTCATCGCGATGATCGGCAGGGCGTCGGCGTCGTCCTGGGAGGGGCAGGCCACCCGGACGATGTCGCACCCGGAGGCGGTGAGCTCGGCGATCTGCTGCAGGGTCGCGTTGATGTCGGTCGTGGGGGTGGTCGTCATGGACTGCACGCTCACCGGCGAGTCGGAGCCGACGCCCACGGACCCGACCCGGATCTGCCGGGTCCTCCGGCGCGGGGACAGGACGGGCTGGGGCGCGGCGGGCATGCCGAGGCTGACCGGGGTCAAGGGGTTCCTCCGAGGAATCGAGGGCAGGAGCGGTGGGGTCGGGACCCGCGCGGCGGGCCCGTCGTCGTCTCCCATTGTGCCCCATGCCCCCGCGGCCCACCCGGGCGGCGGGGCGTGATTCCTCCCTCGCCGAACGCCGCGGCCCGCTCGGGCCCCGGGGCTCAGAAGAGCTGCACGGGCTTGACGATGTCCGCGTAGACGAGCAGCACGGACATCCCGACCATCAGCGCGGCCACGGCGTACGTCAGGGGCAGCAGCCGGGCGGGGTCGAAGGGGCCGGGGTCGGCGCGCCCGAGCAGACGGGCGCCCCCGCGGCGCAGCGCCTCCCACAGCGCCCCCGCCACGTGCCCGCCGTCCAGCGGCAGCAGGGGCAGGAGGTTGAACACGAACAGGGCCAGGTTCACCGAGCCCACGAGCCCCACGAGGGAGGCGGCCTTGTCCCGCACCGCGATCTCCTCGTGCGCGGCGATCTCCCCGGAGATCCGGCCGATGCCGACCACGGAGATCGGCCCGTCGGGGTCCCGGGGCGCGTCGGAGAACGCCGCCTCGGCCACCTCGTAGACGCGCTGGGGCAGGTGCAGGACCACGCCGGCGATCTGCTCGAGCCCGTCGAGCACCGCGCCGGGGACCGCGCTCGCCGGCTGGCGGACCATCTCGGTGGTGGGGCTGATCCCGACGAACCCGACGTCCTCGTAGAGCGGTTCGCCGTCGTCGCCGGTGGCGGGGGCTCCGGTGTCGTCGAGGGCGGGCCGCGACGAGAGGATCGGGGTGATCGTGGTGCGCACCGTCGCGCCGTCGCGCTCGACGACGACGGGGACCGGCTCCCCGGCCCGGTCCCGGATCCGCCGGGTGAGCTCGTCCCACGAGGCGACCGGGGCGCCGGCGAGGGCCGTGACGACGTCCCCGGGGCGCAGCCCGGCGGCGTTCGCGGGGGCCTGCGGGTCCCCGGCCCCGCACTCGGTCTGCCCCGTGGCCTGGCGCTCGGCGGGCACGACGCACTCCGAGACCCAGGCGACGGTCGTGGTGGGCGTCGCGACGCCGAAGCCCATCAGCAGCACCGCGAGGCAGACCGTGCCGAGGAGCAGGTTCATCACGGGCCCGCCGAGCATGATCACGATCCGCTTCGCGACCGGCAGGCGGTAGAAGACCCGCTGCTCGTCGCCGGGCAGCAGCTGGTCGGCGGCGGCGCCGCGGGCCTCGGCGGCGAGCTGCTGGAACGTCCCGGTGCTCGAGGCGCGGGCCGTGGCGCCCTGCCGCGCGGGCGGGTACATGCCGACCATCGAGATGTAGCCGCCCAGCGGCACCGCCTTGAGCCCGTACTCGGTCTCGCCGCGGCGGCGGGAGAAGACGGTGCGCCCGAAGCCGATCATGTACTGGGTGACGCGCACGCCGAAGAGCTTGGCGGGCACGAGGTGGCCGAGCTCGTGCAGGGCGATGGACACCGCGATGGCGAGGGCGGCCAGCAGCACGCCCACGAGGAACAGCACGACGCCCATCCGTCGGACCTCCGGGTTTCGTCGGTGGTCCCCGGCGGGCGCCGGGGACGGTCGGGGGCCGTGCGCGGCACGGCGTGCACCAGTGTGCCCCACGATCCTGGACGGCGCGTGGCAGCCCGGCCCGGCGCGGGCCGCGGGACGACGGCGGCCGGCCGCCTCCCGCAGGAGGCGACCGGCCGTCGTGGCGCGCCGGGGGCCGGAGGGTCAGCGGCGCAGGATGCGGCGGGCCAGCCGGTTGCCCAGGACCTGCACGAGCTGGACCAGGACGACGATCACGGCGACCGCGGCCCAGGTGACCTCGTCGTTGAACCGCTGGTAGCCCAGGCGCAGGGCGAAGTCGCCCAGGCCGCCGGCGCCGATGGCCCCGGCCATCGCGGACATGTCCGTGATGCCGATGACGAGGAACGTGTAGCCGAGCACCAGGGGCCCCAGGGCCTCCGGCAGGATCACGGTGGTGATGATCCGCCCGCGGGAGACCCCCATGGAGCGCGCCGCCTCGACGACGCCGGGGTCCACGCTCATCAGGTTCTGCTCGACGATGCGGGCGACCGCGAACATCGCCCCGATGGTCATGGCGAAGATCGCCGCGTTGGGGCCCAGGCGGGTCCCCACGACGTCCTCGGTGACCGGGCCGAGGGCGGCCAGCAGGATGATGAACGGGATCGGGCGCACGAAGTTCACCACGAGGTTGAGCGCCTCGTGGACCGCACGGTTCTCCAGGATGTTGCCCCGGCGGGTCACGTAGAGCCCCACGCCGGCGAGCAGGCCGAGCACGCCGGCGAGGATCAGGGTGACGGACACCATGTAGAGGGTCTCCCCGAGCGCGGCGAGCAGCTCGGGTCCCAGGACGGACCAGTCGTTCACGCGGCCACCTCTCTCAGGGTCGTGATGCGGGACAGCTCGTCGACCACGTCCTGCACGGCCGCGTCCGCGCCCGTCAGCTCGAAGGTCAGCGACCCGAAGGACTGCTCCTGGAGCACGCTGATCCCGCCGTAGGCGATGGTGAAGCGCACGCCGCGGGAGGCGCCGTCGGAGAGCACCCCGCCGATGTCCACGCCGTCGCCGACGTCGACGATCACCAGGCGCCCGCGGTGGGTGCGGCGCAGCCGCTCGACCTCGCGGGCGTCGGGCACCGAGTGCAGCACGGAGGAGACGAAGCGCCGCGCGGTCTCGGTGCGGGGGCGGGCGAAGATGTCCACGGTGGACCCGTGCTCCACGACCTTGCCGTCCTGCATGACGGCCACCCGGTCGGCGATCGCCCGCACGACGTCCATCTCGTGGGTGATGAGCACGATGGTGATGCCGAGCTCCTGGTTGACCCGCTGCAGCACCTGCAGCACCTCCTGGGTCGTCTCGGGGTCGAGGGCCGAGGTGGACTCGTCGGCCAGCAGCAGCTTGGGGTTGGTCGCCAGGGCCCGGGCGATGCCCACGCGCTGCTTCTGCCCGCCCGAGAGCTGCTCCGGGTAGTTGCCCGCGCGCGCGGAGAGCCCCACGAACTCGAGCAGCTCCGCCACCCGCGCCCGGCGCTTCTCCTTGGGCCAGCCGGCCCGCTTGAGCGGGTACTCGACGTTGCCGGCCACGGTCCGGGAGGTGAAGAGGTTGAACTGCTGGAAGATCATGCCGATCTCCCGCCGCACGGGCGCCAGCTCGGTCTCGCTGCGCCCGGCCACCTCGAAGCCCTGCACGGTCAGGGAGCCCGAGGTCACGGGCTCGAGGCCGTTGATCAGGCGCACGAGGGTGGACTTGCCGGCGCCGGAGTAGCCGATCACCCCGAAGATCTCGCCGCGGCGGATCTCCAGGGAGACGCTGTCCACCGCGGTCACCTCGCGCCGGGCGCGGGCGGGCCCCGTCACGAAGGTCTTGGTCACGTCCTGGAAGCGGACGACGACGTCGCCGTCCCCGGACGGGACCGGGCCCGGTCCGACCGGCGCGGTCACTTCTGGAGGTCCTCGGCGTACCGGTCGACGACCTCGATCAGCTGCTCCTGCGGGACGTCCTGGGACACGGCGGTGTTCTTGGTCTCCGCCTGCTCGGCCGCCAGCACGGAGTCCGTGTGGAACAGGTCCGCGACCTGGTGCAGGGTCTCGTCGTCCTTGTTGGCGCCGGTGGCGGCGAAGAAGTTCACGTAGGGCAGGGCGTTGTCGGTGTCCTCGCCGTCGGAGTACAGCGCCGAGTTGGGGTCGATGTCGGCGCGGGACAGGAAGGTGTTGTTGACCACGGCGCCCGCGGTGGAGCTCAGGGACAGCACGGTCTGCTCCGCCGACACCGGGGTGACCTTGACCTTCGAGGCCTCGGTGTCGACGTCCAGCTCGGACGGCGCGGTGGTCTCGGAGGTGAACTCGACGAGCCCGGCGGACTCGAGCAGCAGGAGGGCGCGGGCGAGGTTGATCGCGTCGTTGGGGACCGCGATCTCGTCGCCCTGCTGGATCTGCTCCAGGGAGTCGTAGCGCTCGGAGTACAGGCCCAGCGGGTAGATGGAGGTGGACCCGATCGGGACGATGTCCTCGCCCGAGTTGTTCCGGTAGTCGGCGAGGAACGCCCCGTGCTGGAACCAGTTCATGTCCAGGTCGCCGCTGGTGAGGGCCGCGTTGGGCTGGTTGTAGTCGGTGAACTCCACGAGCTCGACCTCCACGCCCGCGGCCTCGGCCTCCTTGAGGAAGGCCTCGTGCACCTGGGTGCGGCCGTCGGTGCCGATCTTGATGACGCCGTCGTCGTAGGGCGCGGCGGCCTGCTCGGCCCCGCCGCAGGCGGTGAGGGTCAGGCCGAGGGTCGTGGCCAGGGCGATGAGGGGGAGGCGCTGCGATCGCATGTCGTGCCTTTCCGTGGATCCGGGTCTCGAGGTGTCGGCGCCAGGGCTCGGGGCGGCGCTGCGGTCCCGGGCGGGCACGCGCAGGGACCTGCGGGCCGGGTGGGCCGTACTTGCCGCCGTCTGCTTCGTCGAGCCGTGGCCGGATGGTTCCATCTGGGGCACCCCGCTACGGGAGAGGGTTGCCGCCCAGCAAGCCAGAGCTTCGCGCTGGGACTCGTCATCCGCCCGACAGACTAGCACGGGGCGCCCGGCCGCCGCCGCGTGCGCTCAGCGCGCGAGCAGCTCCTGGGCGCGGCGGCGCGCCCACCGCTCGGCCTCCAGCACGGCCTCCAGATCGGGCCGCGCGACCCCCTCGTGCTCCCCGAGCACGGCCTCCACAGTGCCGACGATGGCGGGGAAGCGGATGCGCCCGTCGTGGAAGGCGTGCACCGCCTCCTCGTTCGCGGCGTTGAACACGGCGGGGTGGGTCCCGCCGCGCTCCCCCGCGGCCTTGACGAGGTCCACGGCCGGGAACGCCTCCCGGTCCAGCGGCTCGAACGTCCACTGCGCGGCGCGCGTCCAGTCGCACGGCACCGCCGCCCCGGGCACGCGGTGCGGCCACGCCAGGCCCAGGGCGATGGGCAGGCGCATGTCGGGGGGCGAGGCCTGGGCGATCGTGGAGCCGTCCACGAACTGGACCATCGAGTGCACCACCGACTGGGGGTGGACGACCACGTCGATGCGCTCCAGCGGGACGTCGAAGAGCAGGTGGGCCTCGAGCACCTCGAGCGCCTTGTTGACCATGGACGCGGAGTTGGTGGTGACCATCAGCCCCATGTCCCACGTCGGGTGGCGCAGCGCCTCCTGCGGGGTCACGGCCTCGAGCTGGGCGCGGGTGCGGCCCCGGAACGGTCCGCCCGACGCCGTGAGCACGAGCCGGTCGACCTCGGCGCCCGTGCCGCTGCGCAGGGCCTGGGCCAGCGCCGAGTGCTCGGAGTCGACGGGGATCAGCGCGTCGGGGTCGCCGGTCGCGGCGGCGGCCTCCTTCACCAGCGGACCGCCGGCGATCAGGGACTCCTTGTTGGCCAGCGCGAGCTTGTGCCCCGCGCCCAGCGCCGCGAGCGTGGGGGCGAGGCCGATGGAGCCGGTGATCCCGTTGAGCACGAGGTCGGCGTCCGGGTGGGCGGCCACGGCCGCGGCGGCGCCGGGCCCGTGCAGCACCTCGGGACGGTAGCTGCCCTCCCCCGCGGCGGCGGCCCGCTCGCCGATCAGCCGGGCCAGCCGGGCGGCGTCGTCGCCGCCGCCGCTGGTGGCGACCACGGCGGCGCGGGTCTCGACGGCCTGCTCGGCCAGGAGCTCGAGGCTGCGGCGCCCCGCGGCGAGGGCGACGACCGTGAACGGCCCGTCCCCGCCGAGCCCGCGGGCGGCACGGACGACGTCGAGGGCCTGGGTGCCGATGGAGCCCGTCGAGCCGAGCACCACCACGCGGCGGGGGCCCGCGGCGGCGAGGGCGCGCAGCTCGGGGGTCGGACGGGTGCGGGGCGGGGCGGCGGGGGACGTCATGGCCCCAGTATCCCCCAGGCCCCGTCGCCGGCCCGGGACGACGACGGGGCCCCGCCCACCGGTGCCGGTGGGCGGGGCCCCGCGCGAAGGGGTCGGGCGTCAGTGGCGCCGGCGGCCGCTGACGGCCCCCCAGATGAAGAGCACGATGAGCGCGCCCACGACGGCAGTGATGATGGTGCCGATGTCGAACGCGGACTCCAGGTCGCCGATGCCGATGAGCGAGCCCAGGAAGCCGCCGACCAGGGCGCCGACGATGCCGAGGACGATCGTGACGATGATTCCGCCGCCCTGGTTGCCCGGCATGATGAGCTTCGCGAGAGCACCCGCGATGAGGCCGAGGATGATCCAGCTGATGATTCCCATGACTACTCCTATTCCATCCCGGAGGGACTGTCATTGTAGGCAACCGGAGAGTTTCCCAGGAATACCCTGGGTCCGGCTTCTCCTTCACCCTACCTGATGCTCAGTCTCCTGTCTTTTTCCGATCGCAATACTACCGCTCCCCGGCTGGGAACGCAGCCGGCCCGCCGGAAGCAGGGCTTCGGGCGGGCCGGGCGTCTTCCCTGGTGGGAGCGGGGTCCGGGGTCAGTGGCTGATCGCCTTCTCGGCCCCGACGCCGGTGAGCGAGCGGACCTCCATCTCGGACTGCTTGACCGGGTCCTCCAGGCGCCGCTCCGTCATGGAACCGATGAAACCGAGGAGGAAGGACGCGGGGATCGAGACGATGCCCGGGTTCTGCAGCGGGAACCACGCGAAGTCCGCGGTGGGGATCATCGAGGTCTCCGCCCCGGACATCACCGGGGAGAAGATGATCAGGCCCACCGAGATGAACAGCCCGCCGTACATCGACCACACGGCGCCGCGGGTGGTGAAGCGCTTCCAGTACAGGGAGTACAGGATCGTCGGCAGGTTCGCCGAGGCCGCCACCGCGAAGGCGAGGGCCACGAGGAACGCCACGTTCTGGCCCTGGGCGCCGATGCCGCCGGCGATGGAGACGAGGCCGATGACCACCACGGTGGTCTTGGCGACCTTGAGCTCCTTGCGCGGGTCCGCGTCGCCCTTCTTGATCACGCTGGTGTAGATGTCGTGGGCGAAGGAGGCCGAGGCCGTGATGGCCAGGCCGGCGACCACGGCCAGGATCGTGGCGAAGGCCACGGCCGCGATGATGCCCATCAGCAGGGACCCGCCCAGCTCGAAGGCCAGCAGCGGTGCTGCGGAGTTCACCCCGCCGGGGGCGGCGGCGATGCGCTCGGCGCCGATCAGGGCGGCGGCGCCGAAGCCCAGGATGAGGGTGAAGAGGTAGAACAGGCCGATCAGGGCGATCGCCCAGACCACGGACTTGCGGGCCTCCTTGGCGGTGGGGACCGTGTAGAAGCGCATCAGCACGTGGGGCAGGCCCGCGGCGCCGAAGACCAGGGCGAGGCCCAGGGAGATGAAGTCGAGCTTGCTGGTCTCGCTCACGCCGTACCGCAGGCCGGGCTCGAGGATGGCGGGGTTGCCGGAGACGGCCACGGCGTCGCCCAGCAGGGAGGAGAGGTTGAACCCGTACAGCGCGAGGATCCACACGGTCATCACCGCCACACCGGTGACGAGCAGGCAGGCCTTGATGATCTGCACCCAGGTGGTGCCCTTCATCCCGCCCACGAGCACGTAGAGGATCATCAGCACGCCCACGATGACGATGACGAGCGACTGGCCCACCCGGGAGCTGATCCCGAGCAGCAGCGACACCAGCGCGCCGGCGCCGGCCATCTGGGCCAGGAGGTAGAAGGCGGAGACCGCGAGCGTCGAGATGGACGCGGCCACGCGCACGGGCCGCTGGCGCAGGCGGAAGGACAGCACGTCCGCCATGGTGAACTTGCCGGTGTTGCGCAGCAGCTCGGCGATGAGCAGCAGCGCCACCAGCCAGGCGACCAGGAAGCCGATGGAGTACAGGAACCCGTCGTAGCCCTGGACGGCGATCGCGCCCACGATCCCGAGGAAGGACGCCGCCGAGAGGTAGTCGCCGGCGATGGCCAGGCCGTTCTGGGTGCCGCTGAAGCCGCGGCCGCCGGCGTAGTAGTCCGCGGCGGTCTGCGTCGACTTGGAGGCGCGGAAGACCACGATCATCGTGACCAGGACGAACGCCCCGAAGATGGAGATGTTGATCCACGGCGTGCCGACCGTCTCGGTCGGCGCCGTCGCCATGGGCGCGAGCGCGGTGAGCTGGTGGTGCATCGGTCAGTTCTCCTGTCCGTGGACGCCGCCGGCGGGCCGGGCGCGGGACTCGAGGTCCTCGCGGATGGCGGTGGCCTTGGGGTCGAGCTTGCGGTTGGCGAAGGACACGTACGCGCCCGTGATCGCGAAGGTCGTCACGAACTGGAGCAGGCCCAGGATGACGCCGAGGTTGACGTTGCCGAAGACCCGGATGGCGAACAGGTCCGGGGCGTACATGGCGAGCACCACGTACAGCAGGTACCAGACCAGGAACGCGACGGCGAGCGGGAAGACGAAGCCGCGGTGGGTCCTCCGCAGCTCCTGGAACTCGGGAGACCGCTGAGCGGCCTGGAAATCGACACCGGCGGCGGGATCCGCAGCACCGACGTGTGGCTGGTGGGACATGGGCTTCCTCCTCATGTGATGCACACCACAGTAGGCTGTTGTATGCACAGCGGCAAGAAGAAATGCCGAGAATTGCCGCTCCGAGGCCTGAATGTGACTGCGGTGCCCACTTCTGGACGTTCCCGGCTCCAGCCTGTATACACAGACGGCGCGGTCGGCGGGTTCAGCGCAGGGCGAGGAGGAGTTCGACCGCCCGGTCGAGGAAGGCGTCCACCTGCTGCTCCTCGTAGCCGCGCTCGCCGTGGGCGGAGGGGAAGACGGCCCGGCGCAGCGCCGAGGGCTCCAGGGTCCCGCCGCCCTCGAGGTGCTCGGCGAGGCGTTCGCACAGGACGTCCACGTGGGCGGCGGAGTAGCCGCGCGCCCGGGCGCGGGAGGGGCGGCGGAAGCGGCGGGTCCGGGGGCGCTCGAGCCGTCCCCGCAGGAGCGCGGCGAGCCCGTCGAGGTACTGGTGCCAGGCCTCGGCGCCGTGCGCGCCCAGGAAGAGGTCGCGTTCGAGGGCGGCGAGGGCGTCCTCGGCCGCGTCCAGGGCCTCGTCGACGGCCCCGGGGCGGTAGCCGCCGCGGGCGCGGTCGAAGACGGCGGTCCGCACGTGCCTGCTGCCGGCCTCCGCGGGGTCCCGCGCCGGGGTGGCGGCCGGTCCCCCGGCGGGGGGAGGGCCCGCCAGGCGGGCGTGCACGGCGGCGAGGAGCGCGTCGACCTGGTCGGCGGCGTAG
Source organism: Kocuria sp. U4B (assembly GCF_054875615.1). The sequence goes on along the minus strand of NZ_CM142180.1, from coordinate 2,958,893 downwards.
CCCCACTGCGCCGCCCCGCAGCGGGGGAACCGGCCGGGGGGCGGGACCTCGGCGGAGGGTTCGGGGGTCATGGTCTCGGGTGCTCGCGGGCGGGGTCAGGCACGCGCCGCGAACAGCTCGAAGAGCAGGTACCCGGCGGGCACGGCGAAGAGGATCGAGTCGATCCGGTCCATCACGCCCCCGTGGCCGGGCAGCAGGGTGCCCATGTCCTTGATGCCCAGCTCGCGCTTGACCATGGACTCGGCGAAGTCCCCCAGCGTCGCGGCGAGCACGAGCACGACCGCGAGGAGGGCGCCCTCCCACCACGCGTGGTCGAGCAGCAGCACCGCGCACAGCACGCCGATCACCACCGACCCGCCGAGGGAGCCGGCGAAGCCCTCCCAGGACTTCTTCGGGCTGATCCGCGGCGCCATGGGGTGGCGGCCCCAGATCACTCCCACGGCGTAGCCGCAGGTGTCGGAGCCGACGGCCAGCAGGATGACGGTCAGCACCTTCAGGGGCCCGGCGTCCGTGTGGTAGAGCAGCAGCGCGATGCTGAGCAGGAACCCCACCCAGAGGAGGGCGAAGACCGAGCCCATGATGGACAGGATCATCCCGTCCCGGCGGCCGAGGGCGCGCCACACGATCACGAGCGTCAGGCCCACGACCACGGCGATCATGAGCGCCTCGCCCTCGCCGTAGAAGGCCGCGAGGGGCATGAGCACCCCGGCGGTCACCGCGGGCACGCGCGGGATGGCGATGTCCCGGAAGCGCAGCGAGCGGCCGACCTCCCAGACCCCGATCCCCGCGGCCGCTCCGGCGAGCAGGGCCAGGACCACGGGCTGGGCGAACAGGCCGAGGAGCAGCGTGCCGATGAGCACCACGGCCACGCCGATGGCGGCCGGCAGGTTGCGGCCGGCCCGCGAGGGGGCCGTGTGCCGGCGCTCCCGGCGCCCGCGGCGCGGCGCGGGCGCCGGGACGGCGGAGAGGTCGGCACGTGGGGAGAAGGCCTCCCCGGCGGGTCCCGGGGAAGCCTTCGTCTCCTGGTGCGGTCGCGACGGGTCGGACATCAGACCTGCAGCAGCTCCGCTTCCTTGTTCTTGAGCAGCTCGTCGATCTGCTCGATGTGCTTCTTCGTCACGGCGTCGAGGTCCTTCTCCGCGCGCTTGCCCTCGTCCTCGCCGATCTCCCCGTCCTTGACGGACTTCTCGATCAGGTCCTTGGCGTGACGGCGGATGTTGCGCACGGACACGCGGCCCTCCTCGGCCTTGTGCCCGACGATCTTCACGTACTCCTTGCGGCGCTCCTGCGTGAGCTCCGGCATGACGACGCGGATGACGTTGCCGTCGTTGGCCGGGTTCGCCCCGATGTCCGAGTTGCGCAGGGCCTTCTCGATGTCGTTGAGGGCCGATCGGTCGTACGGGGTGATGAGCAGGGTGCGGGCCTCGGGGTTCTGGAAGGACGCGAGCTGCTGCAGCGGGGTGGGGGTGCCGTAGTACTCGACCAGCACGCTGGAGAACAGCGAGGGGTTGGCGCGCCCCGTGCGGATGGCGGCGAAGTCGTCCTTGGCGGCGTCGACGGCCTTGGCCATCTTGGTCTTCGCTTCGGACAGGATCTCTGAGATCACGCAAGGCTCCTTCGTGGTGTCGCACGGAGTCCTCCGCGCGGGGTCGTTTCGGCCGGGCGCGGCGCTGGGGCCGCACGGCCCGGGCGTGCTGTGGCCAGTCTATCGCCGGGCCCGCGGGCGCCGGGTCAGGCCGTGACGGGTCAGGTGGTGACGAGGGTGCCGATCCGCTCCCCCAGGATGGCGCGGGTCACGTTGCCCTGGCCCTCCATGCCGAACACGCGCATCGTCACGTCGTTGTCCCGGCACAGGCTGAAGGCGGTCTGGTCCATGACCCGGATGTCGCGGGCGAGGGCCTCGTCGTAGGTGAGCTCCGACAGCCGCACCGCGTCCGGGTCGGTGCGGGGGTCGGCGGTGTAGACGCCGTCCACCCCGTTCTTGGCCATGAGCACCTCGGTCGCGTGCACCTCGAGCGCCCGCTGGGCGGCCACGGTGTCGGTGGAGAAGTAGGGCAGGCCCGCCCCGGCGCCGAAGATCACGACGCGGTCCTTCTCCATGTGGCGGATGGCCCGGCGGGGGATGTAGACCTCGGCGACCTGCTCCATCTTGATCGCGGACTGCACGCGCGTGTCCACGCCGCACTGCTCCAGGAAGTCCTGCAGGGCGAGGCAGTTCATCACCGTGCCGAGCATGCCCATGTAGTCCGCGCGCGAGCGGTCCATGCCCGCCTGCGAGAGCTCCGCGCCGCGGAAGAAGTTGCCGCCGCCGACCACGATGGCGGTCTCGACCTCGCCCACGGTGGCGGCGATCTGCTCGGCGATGTCCCGCACGACACGGGTGTCCACGCCGATGGAGCCGCCGCCGAAGACCTCCCCGGAGAGCTTCAGCAGCACGCGGCGCCGGGTGGGCGTGGCCCGCGGGTCCCGGCTCATGCGGAGGGCCTCGTCCTTGATCTCGGACGCAGAAGTGGTGGGCATGGTTCCTCCCGGCGACGACGGTGCAGCGTGGACCGGCACGGCCCCGCGAGGGTGCTCACGCTCGGGACCGGGCCTCCCTCAGCATACAGAACGCCCGCCCCCGCCCTTCCCGCCGGGTCCGCGCGGATCCCGTCGGGACGCCGTCGTCCCAGGTGGGAGGCGACCGGGCGGGGAACGCCGAAGGAGGCGCCCCCTGCGGTGCAGGGGGCGCCTCCTTCGGCGCGGCGCTCGTGCGCGCCGCGCGGATCAGGCGCCGACGCGGAAGCGCGCGAAGGCGGTGGCGGTGGCACCGGCCTCCTGCAGCACCTGGCCGACGGTCTTCTTCGAGTCCTTGGCGAAGTCCTGGTCGAGCAGCACGACGTCCTTGAAGTAGCCCTTCAGGCGGCCGGCGATGATGTTCGGGAGGATCTTCTCCGGCTTGCCCTCGGCCCGGGCGGTCTCCTCGGCGACGCGCTTCTCCGACTCGACGGTCGCGGCGGGCACGTCCTCCTGCGAGAGGAAGGTCGGGGACATCGCGGCGACGTGCACGGCGACGTCGTGGGCGACCTGCGCGGAGTCGGCGCCGGTCACGGCCAGGAGCACGCCGACCTGGGCGGGGAGGTCCTTGGAGGTCTTGTGCAGGTAGACGTCCACGTTCTCGCCCTCGACGCGGGCGATGCGGCGGACGACGACCTTCTCGCCCAGGAGGGCGCCGGTCTCGGTGACGAGCTCGGAGACGGCCTTGCCGTCGGCCTGGGCGGCCATGAGCTCCTCTAGGGAGGAGGCGTCCGCGGCCACGGCGGCCTCGAGCACCTTGTTGCCGAACTCGACGAACGGGGCGGACTTGGCCACGAAGTCGGTCTCGGAGTTGACCTCGACCATGTAGCCGACGGTGCCCTCGACGCGGGCGGCCACGAGGCCCTCCGCCGTCGCGCGGCCCTCGCGCTTGGTGACGCCCTTGAGGCCCTTGACGCGGATGATCTCCTGGGCCTTCTGCAGGTCGCCGTCGGCCTCGTCCAGGGCCTTCTTGACGTCGAGCATGCCGGCGCCGGTGCGCTCACGCAGGGCCTTGATGTCAGCGGCGGTGTAGTTCGCCATGTGAACTCCTCACGTAGTCGGTGGTGCCGGGCGGGCGCGTGCCCGCCCCGGCCGGCGTCCGGTGGGCACGGTGGCCCACCCGGGAGAATGGAAGGTGAACGGAGACTACTCGGCGGCCGTCTCGGTCGCGGCGGGCGCCTCGGCCGGGGCCTCGGCCTCCGGGGCGGCGTTCTGCTCGGCGGCGTGCTGCTCGAGCAGCTCGCGCTCCCACTCGGCCATCGGCTCCTCGGCCTGGTCGGCGCTGCCGGACTTCTTGTTGTGGCGCTCGATGAGGCCCTCGGCGACGGCGTCGGCGATCACGCGGGTCAGCAGGTTGACGGAGCGGATCGCGTCGTCGTTGCCCGGGATCGGGAAGTTGACCTCGTCGGGGTCGCAGTTGGTGTCGAGGATCGCGACGACGGGGATGCCCAGCTTCTGGGCCTCGTCCACCGCGAGGTGCTCCTTCTTGGTGTCCACGATCCAGACCAGGGACGGGGCCTTGGTGAGGTTGCGGATGCCGCCGAGGGTGCGCTCCAGCTTCTCCTTCTCGCGGCGCAGGAGCAGCAGCTCCTTCTTGGTGTACTGCGAGCCGGCGACGTCGTCGAAGTCGATCTCCTCGAGCTCCTTCATGCGCTCGATGCGCTTGGAGACGGTCGCGAAGTTGGTGAGCATGCCGCCGAGCCAGCGGTGGTTCACGTAGGGCATGCCCACGCGGGTGGCCTGCTCGGCGATGGCCTCCTGGGCCTGCTTCTTCGTGCCGACGAACAGGATGGTGCCGCCGTGGGCGACGGTGGTGCGCACGGCCTCGTAGGCGCGGTCGATGAAGGACAGCGACTGCTGGAGGTCGATGATGTAGATGCCGTTGCGCTCGGTGAAGATGAAGCGCTTCATCTTCGGGTTCCAGCGGCGGGTCTGGTGGCCGAAGTGCACGCCGCTGTCGAGGAGCTGGCGCATGGTAACGACGGACATGTCGTCTCCTTGTTCTCGTGCGGGAGGGCGTGCGAGGACGCCCGGCCCGCGGGTACGGTTCTCGGCTGCGTCCGGCGGACGAGCCCCTGGCACAGCGGCGAGCGGAACCGTGCGGTCCGCTGCCGGGCCGTCGACCGCACCCCGCCGGGACGGGGACGCGGACCGGGACGGCCGGGCCGGGAAAGGAGATCCCGGCGGCGCTGTGCGCGAAGTCAGCTGCTCGCCGCCGCACCGGCGGCTCCGGCTGGAGAGCCGGAACCGGGAGTCACGAGGGCGCCCCACTGGGCGCAGAGAGCAGACTGCGGGCTCAAGTGTACTACAGCGGGTGATTGCCCCTGCACACCGCGGCGGCGCCGGGCGGGGGCGCCGCGGCCGTCCACACCGGCCCGCGGCAGGCGGTCCGTGTGCCCCGCGGCCGCGCAGGGTGGGGCCATGGACGCCCTGCCCTCGTCTCCCCCGCACCCCCGCCGCACCCGACGGCCCCCGGGCGCACCGGCACCCGGGGCCTGCGTGCTCGTCGCGCTCGCGCTGGTCGTGCCCGGCGCGCTCGTGCTCGGCCTGGTGCTGGGCCCTCCCGGGGGCGCCGCCGGGGGGAGCTGGGCGTGGCCGCTGTCCCCCCGCCCGGCCGTGGTGGGCGACTGGTCCCCGCCGGCGCAGCGGTGGCACCGCGGTCACCGGGGCGTGGACCTGGCGGCGGGCACCGGGGCGGTGGTGCGCGCCCCCGCGGACGGGACGGTGAGCTTCGCGGGCCGCGTGGTGGACCGTCCCGTGCTGACGCTCGACCACGGCGGGGGGCTGCGCTCGAGCTTCGAGCCCGTCGAGTCGACCCTGCGCCGCGGGGACCGGGTGCGCCGCGGCCAGGCCGTGGGCACGCTGCGCGGCCGCGACCACTGCGTGCCCGGCGACTGCCTGCACTGGGGCGTGCGCCGGGGCGAGGACTACGTCAACCCGCTGGGGTTCGTCGGGGTCCTCTGGCCCTCGGTCCTGCTGCCCGTCCCCGGCGCGCTGCGGGCGGCACCTCAGCCGCCGTCCTGACCCGAGCCCTCCTCGTCGTCGCCGTTTCGGACGTCCTCGACGCCCTCCTCGACGTTCTGCCGGACGTCCTCGGCGCCCTCCTCGACGTTCTGCCGGGCGTCCTCGGCGCCCTCCTCGACCTGCTGCTGGGCGTCCTCGACGCCCTGCTGCACCTGGTCGACGCCTTCCTCGACCTCCTGGTCGGGGTTGTCGCACCCGGTCAGCGCGGCGAGCGCCAGACCGGCCACGGACAGGGCCCTCCACAGCGTGCGGTGGCTCATGACGGCATCCTCTCGGTGGGTGGGACACCAGTGCACCACATCGGGCCGTGCCGCGCACGGCACGCACGAGGCCCCGGACCGGGCGGTCCGGGGCCTCGTGGCTCCCGTGGGACGGGTAGGGCCGGTGGGGCTTGAACCCACGACCGAAGGATTATGAGTCCTCTGCTCTGACCGGCTGAGCTACGGCCCCGCGCCGGGCCGGGCCCGGCGGCGCACGTCCACGTTACCGCACGAGGGAGGCCAGCCGCCCCCGGATCCCGCGGGGGCGCCCCACCGGGTGGGCGGCGGGCTCGGGCCGGTCGCCGCCGTACAGGCGCAGGAACGTCTCCAGCGTGCGGGGGAAGCTGTGCAGGGCGACCTTGCGGTGGCTCTCCCGGCCCATCCGGGCCCGTTCCTCCGCCGGGGCGTCGAGGACGAGGGCCAGCCTGCGGGCCAGGTCCCGGGCGTCGCCGGGGACGAAGAGGTAGCCGTTGACGCCGTCCTCGGCCAGGTGCGGGAGGGCCTGGGCGTCCGCCAGGACGACGGGGCGGGACGCGGACATCGCCTCGAGGGTGACGAGCGACTGCAGCTCGGCCGTGCCCGGCTGGCAGAAGACGTCCGCCCGCAGGTAGGCGTCGCGCAGCTGCTCGTCGGAGACGTAGCCCAGGAAGTGCACCCGGTCGGCCACGCCCAGGGTCCGCGCCAGCCGCTCGAGGACGGGGCGCTGCTCGCCGTCGCCGGCCAGCTCCAGGTGGGCGCCTGCCCCGGCGCCGGAGCGGAGCAGGGACAGCGCCTCGATGAGCACGTCCACGTTCTTCTCGACCGCGAGCCGGCCGACGAAGAGCACGGTGGGGTGCTCCGTCCGTTCCGCCCGCTCCCCCGCCCGGGGTTCGTAGTCGGCGATCCGGATGCCGTTGGAGACGGCCAGGACCGTGTCGGGGAAGCCGTTGCGGCGCATGGTGTCCACGGCGAGCGGGGTCGGCGCGGTGACGACGTCGCAGCGGCCGAAGACCCGCACCATGTCCCGCCAGGACACGCCGCGGTACCAGTCCAAAACCCACCGCGGGAACGGCAGGAACGGCTCGAGGTTCTCGGGCACGAAGTGGTTGGTGCCGACCGTGCGGATCCCCCGGCGCCGGGCCTCCCGCACGAGCAGGCGCCCCAGGATGTAGTGGCACTGCAGGTGCACCACGTCGGGGCGCACCTCGTCGAACAGCCGGCGGATGTCCGCCGCGACCTCCCAGGGCAGGCACACGCGGAAGTACGGGTGCGTGAACGCCCGGTGGGAGCGCATCCGGTGCTCGGCCACGCCGTCGTCGTCGCGCCGGTACGAGGGTCCCGGGTCGGGGCGCGCGCACACGACGTGCACCCGGTGGCCCTGCTCGTGCAGGCCGCGGGCCAGCCGGTGCGCGAACTGCGCGGCACCGTTGACGTCGGGCGGGTAGGTCTCGGCGCCCAGCAGGACGGTGAGGGAAGGATCGGTGGAGGTGGTGTCGGCGCTCAAGCGTGGCTTCCCGGTCGGTCGTGTGCTGCTCGGTCAGGTGCTGCTGGGGACGGTGCCGGCGTGCCCGGGTCGAGCGCCGCCCGGCCCTTCCGCGCGAGATCGGCGCGGCGTTCGAGGACCTCCGGGTGGTGCTGGGAGAGCACGGCGACCCCGACTATAGCAACGGCACCGGCCACGGCCATGAGGACGCCGGTGAGCACCGTGAACCCCGTGCCCGCCTCGCCGAGCACCAGCAGGCCCAGCAGCACCCCCACCATGGGGTCGATCACCGTGAGGCCGGCGATGACGAGGTCCGGCGGCCCCGCGGCGAACGCGCTCTGCACGAACCACCCGCCGAGGACCGAGGCCACGACCGCGGCGCCCACCGCGAGCCAGTTGACGTCGTCCAGCGGGCCGCCCGGGCTGCCCTGGACCCGGGTGAGGGTCAGGCGCACGAGCACGGCCACGAACCCGTAGAGGATCCCCGCGCCGACCACGTAGAAGGTGCTGTCGAGACGGCGGCGGAACAGGGCCGCGGCCACCCCGAGCACGCACACGAGGACCACGAGCATCACCACCACGGTGTGCTCGGCCCAGCGCGAGATGCCGCGGGCGGGGTCGGTCGCGCCCACGGCGCAGGTGACGAAGGCCGCCCCGCCCGCGGTGCACAGCACGATGGCGGCCCAGGTGCGCCGGTTGACCTTCAGGCGGCGGTGCCGGGCGTGGAGGAGGGTGGTGACCACGAGGGCGACGACGCCCATCGGCTGGACCACGGTCACCGTGGCCAGCCCGAGGGCGGCGACGTTGAGCCCGGTGCCGAGGCCGAGGAGGACCAGGCCGAGCAGCCAGCGGCGGCTGCGCAGCAGGGCCGGCAGCGCGCCGACCCTGAGGCGGCCGGAGGACCGGTCGGCCACGGCGCTGCCCTGCTGCTGCGTGCCGACCGCCAGGCACAGCGCCGAGAGCAGGGCCAGGAGGACGGCGAGCCACTGGCTCACGACACGCACCGACCTCTGCTCACGCACCGGATTCTACCGAGCCCTGCCGGGGCTCCGCTCGGCGGGAGGTGGACACCGGGTGAACCGACGGCGAAGGCCCGGAAGCCGAGGGCTTCCGGGCCTTCACGCGGCGGGCGCGTCCACGGGGCTGCCCGTGGACGCCGCCGTCACCGGAAGAGCTTGCGCAGGAAGACGAGGAACGCGCTCCCGGCTACGGCCAGGACCGTCAGCGGCTGCCAGCGCTCGGTGAGGCCGGAGTGGCCCGACCCCGTCCCGCGGTGCTGGCCGCCCTGGGCGAGCAGGCCCTTGATGTCCTTGGGCGTGGTCTTCACGGTGCGGCTGGTGCGGTCCACGAACCCCTTGGTGGTGGACTGGATGGTCTGGGCGCGGCCCTGGACGTCGTCGCGCAGCGTCTTGAGGTGTTCGCGGCGCAGCTTGAGCCGGTGCCGCAGCTGCTCCTCGGTGGGCGCCGGGGGCTTCTGGCGGGCGGGGTCCTGGGCGGCCTCCCGCTTCTCCTGCTCCTTGCGCTCCCGGGCCAGCTGCTCCTCGCGCTGGACGCGGGACTCCGTGTAGGCGGAGCCCTCCTTGAGGACGCCGAGGTCGTACTTGACGCCGAAGAGCGCCTTGCGCGGCACGAGCGGCAGCGCCTTCTTGATGGTCGCGAGGCCGAGCAGCGCGGCGACTCCGAGCACGACGAGGAACAGCACGGCCAGCAGCAGGGCCGCCAGCCACGCCGGCATCACCTGTGAGAGCGCCGCGATGACCGCCCCGACGAGCGCGATGGTGGCCAGCAGCAGGAAGACCAGGCCGACGGCCACGAACGCGGCCCCCTTGCCGAGGGTCTTCGCCTTCTCCGTGAGCTCGAGCTTGGCGAGCTGCGCCTCGTCCTTGAGCTGCTTGGGCAGCAGCCGCCCGAAGACCTTGACGACGTCGAGGATGGACGCCGCGCCGGGGCTGGACTGCCCCGCTCCGGCCCCCGAGGTGCCGCCCGTGCTGGGGCCTACCGAATGACTCATGCCCGCCTCCGTGAATGTTCGTGAAAACTACGTGGACTGAGCACAAAGCTATCATCGGGCTCCCCCTCGACGGGCGCTCGGTCCCGGGCGCGCACGGTCGCGGCCCTGGACCGTGCACGCGGGAGGGACCCGCCCGGTGTCCCGGACCGGCCCCTCCCGCGAGGTCGCCCCGGGGCCTGCTCGCCGCTGCGACCCCTGGTCCTTCCTCCTGGTCGCCCTCGTGGGCGCAGCCGTGCATCCACGTCGTGTTCCTGTGGTCCGTGCGGCACGCCTTCTTCTCCGGCTTCCGGCGACCTCCTTGCCGCCGTGCTGCTCGTGCTCGACCGACACGACGAGGAGCTTCCCGTCGGTGGTGCCCTCCTGGTCCTTGCCGTCCCCACCGGCGAACGCGGGTGCCCCGGGCGACCCTCGGACCAGTAGTGCTGCGAGCGTCGCGGCGGCCGGCTCGGCACGAAGATCCTACACGGTCTCCCCCTGGTCAAGCAGGTGCAGTCAGGAGGATCCGCTGCTGACCGGGGGCTCGACGGCAGTTCGTGACAGAGGCAACTCCGTGCGGTCACGACGTGGCACGCCCCTGCCGCACCGGCCGCGGCGCCCTGCGACGGGTGCCCCGAGGAGCGGAACGCCGGCCCGCCCATGGCCCTCGGCCCCGACCCGACCCCGGCATCCGGAGCCACGGTCAGCACAACGGCACGTCGCCGGGCAGCGACGCCGCGTAAGTCACGGGTGGCGGCGCCGGTGGGGCTGGTGGCCGAGCCCTGGTTCGCCGCTGCGGCCTGGCCGACGGCGTCAGCCTCGGCTGAGCGCCGACGAGGACACCGGGGACGCCGACCGCGCACGAGGAAGGCCCCCACCGGCGTTTCCGCTGGTGGGGGCCTTCTGCGCTGCTCCCCCGACTGGACTCGAACCAGTAACCCTTCGATTAACAGTCGAATGCTCTGCCAATTGAGCTACGGAGGACCGTGCACGCACGCGTGCAACGAGCAGTCACTCTACCGCCCCGGCACGGGCAACGCCAAATCCCCTCTCAGTCCTGGCGGAGGCTGCGGCGCTGCATCTCCAGCTCGAGCAGCTCGCGCTGGAGCTCCTGGTAGCGCTCCCGCTGCCCCGCGGGGTCGGTGCGCTGCAGCTCGGCCAGCCGGTCGGACTTGCGCCGGTTGATCTGCAGCTCGAACAGCCGGTTGAGGATGTCCGCGGTGTAGCGCTCGAGCTGCTGCTCCGTGGTGGCCGGCAGCGGGGTGACGGCGAGCTCGGCGAGGTAGCCGTGCAGGGGCTCCGGCAGGTGCCCGCGCACGGCGTCCACCCACACCTGCCCGCTCGGCACGTGCCCGCCCAGGCCCGCGCGGGCGCCCAGCACGGCGTCGTGCACCGCCCCGTGGACGGGGTAGCGGAAGCGGCTGAGCGAGAACTCCTCCCAGTGCCGGTCCTGGAGCAGCTGGGGGCACTGGATCACGGCCTCGAGCGCCTCCCGCTCCATCCGCGCCACGGGCTCGCGCGGGTCGGGCAGCTGTGCGGCCGGGGCGGCGGGCGCCGGCTCCTCCGCCGGCCGGGAGGCGGCCTGGTCCTCGCGGGGCGCGCGGCCGGCGGCGTCGACCGCGCGCTGGACCTCCGCGGGGTCCAGCCCGAGCCAGCCGGCGAGCTGGCGGGCGTAGGCGGGGCGCAGGGAGCGGTCCCGGATCCGGGAGACGATGGGCGCGCACGCGCGCATCGCCCGGATCCTGCCCTCGATGGTGTCGAGGTCGAAGTTCCGCAGGGTCGCGCGGATCGCGAACTCGAACAGGGGCCGGCGGGTGTCGACGAGCTCCGCGACGGCCGCGTCCCCGCGGGCCAGGCGCAGGTCGCAGGGATCCATCCCGTGCGGCTCGACGGCCACGTACGTCTGGGCGACGAACTTCTGGTCCTCCTCGAAGGCGCGCAGGGCGGCCTTCTGGCCGGCGGCGTCGCCGTCGAAGGTGAAGACGACCTCCCCCCCGCCGCCGTCGTCGGAGAGGAAGCGGCGGACGATCTTGATGTGCTCGGGGCCGAACGCGGTGCCGCAGGTCGCCACGGCGGTGGTCACGCCCGCGAGGTGGCACGCCATGACGTCGGTGTAGCCCTCGACGACGACGACGCGGCGCTGCCTGGCGATCTCCCGCTTGGCGAGGTCGATCCCGTAGAGCACCTGCGACTTCTTGTAGAGCGGGGTCTCCGGGGTGTTGAGGTACTTGGGGCCCTGGTCGTCGTCGAAGAGCTTGCGCGCCCCGAAGCCGATCACCTCGCCGGCGGCCGCGCGGATGGGCCACACCAGCCGGCCGCGGAACCGGTCGTAGAGCCCCCGGTTGCCCTCGGAGAACATCCCGGTGAGCTTGAGCTCTTGGTCGGTGAAGCCGCGGTCGCGCAGGTGCTTGAGCAGGTGGTCCCAGCCGCGGGGGGCGTAGCCGACGCCGTAGCGGCGGGCGGCCTCGCCGTCGAAGCCGCGCTCCCCCAGGAACTGCTGAGCAGGGGCGGCCTGGCGGGTGTAGAGGTTGCGCTGGAAGAACTCGGCGGCGACCTTGTGCGCGTCGAGCAGGCGCTGGCGGCGGCCGACCTCCTCCTTCTTCGGCCCGGAGCCCTGCTCGTAGTGCAGCTCGTAGCCGATCCGCGCCGCGAGCTTCTCGACGGTCTCCGAGAAGGTGGTGTGGTCGATGTTCATCAGGAACGCGATGACGTCCCCGGACTCGTCGCAGCCGAAGCAGTGGTAGGTGCCCATCTGCGGGCGGACGTGGAAGGACGGGGTGCGCTCGTCGTGGAACGGGCACAGGCCCTTCCAGGAGCCGATGCCGGCGCTCTTGAGCGTCACGTAGCCGTCGACGATCTCCTTGATGTCCGTGCGCGACCGGACCTCGTCGATGTCCTCGCGTCTGATCAGTCCTGCCACACCGACCAGTCTAGGCGCGCCCGGGGACGCCGGGACGCCGGCGCTCCCCCGGCGGGAGGGGCCGGCGACGGGCGGGCGGACGGGACAGCGGGCGGGTCAGCGGCCGGTCTCCCGCAGCTCCGGCCGCGTCCTCGTGCCGGTGAGGGCGAGCCCGCCGAGGGCGCCCACGGCCGCGAAGGCGAAGAAGCCCCACGGGTAGGCCAGCCCCGCCCCGAGCAGGGTGCCGCCGATGATGGGCCCGGAGATCGCCCCGAGCCGGCCCACCCCGGCGGACATGCCCAGCGCCGTGGCGCGCACCCGCGGCGGGTGGTTGGCCGCGGTGAACGCGTAGACGAGCACCTGGGAGGAGAACACGAAGCAGCCGGTGACGAAGACCATGGCGTAGATCCCCAGCAGCGGCAGCCTGATCGCGAGCGCGGCGAGCAGCGCGGCGGAGCCCAGGAACCAGATGATGCCCGCGGCGCGGGGGGTGATCCGGTCGGCCACCCGGCCGGCGACCGTCAGGCCGGCGATGGCGCCCACGTTGAGGACGAGCAGGAACCCGAGGGAGTTGCCGAGGTCGTACTGGGCGGCGCGCATGATCTGCGGCAGCCAGGTGTTCAGGCCGTAGACGAGCAGCAGCCCCATGAAGGACGCGACCCAGATCGCGATGGAGTTGCGGCGCCAGCCGGGGGACAGCAGCATCGCCGCACCCACCGTCTCGGCCTTCTCCTCGGCCGCGCTGCGGTGGTCGATGCTCACGCCGTAGTGCTCGGCCACGGTGCGCGCCTCGGCCGTGCTGCCCTTGGACGCCAGCCAGGACGGGGACTCGGGCAGGAAGAAGAGCATCAGGGGCACCAGCACGAGAGCCGGGAGCGCGCCCAGGACGAACATCTCCTGCCAGCCGAACTGACGGACCACGGCGATGGCGATCGCCGCGGTGAGCACGGCGCCCACGTGGTAGCCGGTCATCACCAGGGTGGTGGCGTTGGAGCCGCGGCCGCGGCGGGCGAACTCGGTGACCATGGCGATGGCGGTGGGCAGGCAGCCGCCGAGGCCCAGGCCGGCGAGGAAGCGCAGGAGGCCGAAGACCAGCACGTTTGGGGAGAACGCGGCGGCGAAGGTGAGCAGCGAGAACAGGACCACGGCGCCGATGAGCATCTTGCGCCGGCCCAGCCGGTCGGTGAGGTAGCCCATGGCGAGCGCCCCGATCATCATGCCCACGAGGCCGGCGGTGGCCACGGCGGTGCCCTGGGCGGTCGTCATCCCGAGCTCGCCGTTCTCGAGCATGGACGGGAGGACGGCGCCCAGGACCACGGCGTCGAAGCCGTCGAGGAGCACCGCGATCCAGCACAGCGGCGCGACCCACGCCCGGGACCGCAGGACCGGCGTGGCGCCGGAGGCCGAGGAGTCCGCCGGGGACGGGGCGGAGCCGGAGGAGGGACCCATGGGGCATCAGGCCTTCGTGAGGAGGAGCACGGTCCCGACGAGTCTAGGAACGGCCGCGGAGGAGTCCCAGCTCACATCCGTTGAACGGGAAGGGGCGGCGCCCCGTGACGGGGGTCTCACCACAGCGGCTTGTCCCCCACGCGCCAGTGGGTTCCCCGGATGCGGTCGTGCAGGGCGACGGCCGAGAGGTCGGTGAGGGAGGCGACCTGGTCCACGACGAGGCGCAGCCGCGCGGCCTCGGCGCCGGGCCCGTCCCCCAGCTCCCGCCAGTCGGCGGCGAAGGCGGGCGAGAGGTGGTGGCCGTCGGTGTCCATGAGGGCGCCCACGAGGATGGAGAGCACCTCCTGCTGGTTCTCGTAGATGGGCTGCGCGTCCCGCACGGTGATGACGTAGGTGGTGGCGATGCCCTTGAGCACGGCGATCTCCACCGCCGTCTCCTCGGGGACCACCAGCCGGGCGGCGTAGCGGGTCAGCCGCTCGTCGCCGTAGATGTCCCGGGTGGCGGCCACCGCGGACATCGCGAAGCGGCCGATGAGCTGGCTCGTCATGTTCTTCAGCTCGGCGAGGCCCTGGCGGGAGCCGTCCATCTCGCGCACCCACAGGGAGGAGTCCTCCAGGCGGGTGAGGGCCGCGTCGAGGGCCTCGGGCGCGGCCTCGGGCAGGTACCACCGGCGGGTGAGGTCCAGGACCTTCTCCCGCTGGGTCGTGTCGGCGAGCCAGCCGAGCTGCACGAGCCCGGAGGCGATCGCGTCCTCGACGTCGTGCACGGAGTAGGAGATGTCGTCGGCGAGGTCCATGACCTGGGCCTCGAGGCACTTGGTGCGGGGCGGGGCCCCGTCGCGCAGCCACTCGAACACGGACAGGTCGTCGGCGTAGACCCCGAACTTCGGGGAGCGGGTCCCGTCCGGGCGCAGCGGCGCCTCGTGGGCCTGCCACGGGTACTTGCACGTGGCGTCGAGCACGGCACGGGTGAGGTTCAGCCCGGCGGGCCGCCCCTCGTCGTCCGTCACCTTGGGCTCGAGCCGGATGAGCAGGCGCAGGGTCTGGGCGTTGCCCTCGAAGCCGCCGATGTGGCTGGTCAGCCGGTTCAGGGCCGACTCCCCGTTGTGCCCGAACGGCGGGTGGCCGAGGTCGTGGGACAGGCACGCGGCGTCGACGACGTCGGGGTCGCAGCCGAGCATCCCGCCCAGCTCCCGGCCGATCTGGGCGACCTCCAGCGAGTGGGTGAGCCGGTTGCGCACGAAGTCGTCGGTGTCCGGGGAGACGACCTGCGTCTTGGACGCCAGCCGGCGCAGCGCGGAGGAGTGCAGGATCCGGGCGCGGTCCCGCTCGAAGTCGGACCGGTACTTGTTGTGGTGGTCCTCCGCCACCCAGCGCTCGACGTCGCGGGCGGCGTAGCCGGTCACCGGCCTGGCGGTGCGGTCGACCTCGATGGACAAGTGGTGCATGCCCGGTCCTCTCATTCGGTGGCCACCGGCGCTCAGCCGCCGGAGACGTCGAGCTCGGCGGCGGACAGGCCCAGCCGCTCGGCGTCGCCGAGCTCGCGGGAGGCGAGCCAGCCGTCCGGCAGGTGCGGGCGCTTCGGGGAGCCCGCGCGGCCGCGGGGTCCCTCGACCGCGTCGCCCGGGTAGCCCAGGTCCAGGTCCAGCTCGGCCAGCAGCTCCCGGAGGGTGGCCAGGTCCGGGACCTGCGCCATGCGCGCGCGCAGCTCCCCGCCCACGGGGTAGCCCTTGAAGTACCAGGCCACGTGCTTGCGGATGTCGCGCAGGCCCTTGCCCTCGTCGCCGAACATCTCGACGAGCAGCTCCGCGTGCCGGTAGATCGTGCGGGCGACGTCGGCCACGCCGGGGCGGAACCGGTCGGGGCGGCCCTCGAAGGCGGCCTGCAGGTCCCCGAACAGCCAGGGCCGGCCCTGGCAGCCGCGGCCGATCACGACGCCGTCCACCCCGGTCTGCTCGACCATGCGCACGGCGTCCTCGGCGCTCCAGATGTCGCCGTTGCCGAGCACGGGCACGTCGGGCAGGGCCTCGCGCAGCCGGGCGATCGCGTCCCAGTCCGCGGTCCCGGAGTAGTGCTGCTCCAGGGTCCGTCCGTGCAGGGCGACCGCGGCCACGCCGTGGTCGCGGGCGATCCGCCCGGCCTCCAGGAAGGTGAGGTGGTCGTCGTCGATGCCCTTGCGCATCTTCACGGTCACCGGGACGCCGCCGCGGGAGGCCTCCTCGACCGCGGTGCGCACGATGGCGGTGAACAGGTCGGTCTTCCAGGGCAGGGCGGAGCCGCCGCCGCGCTTGGTGACCTTGGGCACGGGGCAGCCGAAGTTGAGGTCGACGTGGTCGGCGCGGTCCTCCTCGACGACCATGCGCACGGCCCTGCCGACGTTGACCGCGTCCACCCCGTAGATCTGGATGGAGCGCGGGACCTCGTCCGGGTCGTGGTCGATGATCCGCATGGACTCGGGCCGGCGCTCCACGAGGGCGCGGGCGGTGACCATCTCGGTGACGTAGAGCCCGCCGCCGTACTCGCGGCACAGCCGGCGGAACGCCTTGTTGGTCACCCCGGCCATGGGCGCGAGCACGACCGGGACGTCGATCGTCAGCTTCCCCAGGTGCAGGGGCGGCAGGTCGAGCTTCGCGGGCGGGTTCTCGGTACGGGTGTCCATCACCGGGGCATTCTCTCACGGACGGGCACACCGCAGGTCCCGGGCCCCGCCCCGCAGGCTGCGGGGCGGGGCCCGGGGGGGGGGCGGCTCAGGAGCCGGCGGGCTCCGCGAGGACCACGGTGGTCTCGACGACCGACGCGACGCCGGCGGCCAGGAGGTTGTCGGCGACGGCGGTCAGCGGCTCCATCGACCCGTCCACCTGGAACTGCACCGGGTGGTCGTGGACCAGCAGCGCGAGCAGCTGCTCGACGGCCGGTCCGGCCGCGGAATCACCCGGCGCCCAGCCGAGGAGCACGTTCGCCGGGGCGTCGGCGGGGGCCTCGGCGGGCCCGGCCCCGGGCGCGGCGTCGAGCTCGAGCGGGCGGTAGCTCACGGCGAAGGCGGAGATCCGCCCGCGCTCCCCCGGCGCCACGCCGTTGCGCAGCACCACGGCCCCGAACGCGTGGGCCGCGTCGGAGAGGAAGAGCTGGTTCACCCGTCCGACCGGCAGGTCGGCCGGCTCGTCCCAGCCGTGGACCGCGCGGTAGAACTCCCACAGCACCCGGGTGAGCTCCACGGAGCCGGTCGCGAGGTCCTGCACCGCCTGGGCGGGGGTCCCGTCGGCGTGCTCCCGCAGCGGGCGCAGCGGCAGCGCCCCGGGCTCGACGCGCACCACGCGGGAGAGCTGCACGGGCCCCAGCCCGGCGGCGCGCGCGAACCGCTCGCCCGCCGAGCCGGGGGCCACCTTGGTGCGCAGGGCCCGCACGCCCGACGGCGCGGCGGCCGCCTCCGCGCGCAGGCGCTCCAGCAGGGCCCGGCCGAGGCCCTCGCCGCGGCGGTCGGGGGCCACCTCGACCCACGCCCACAGCCGCAGCGGGTGCAGCGCCGACTCGCGGACCGTGCCGGCGGCGATCGGCACGCCGGAGTCCTCCGCCACGAGCGTGCGGGACCACGGGGCGTCGCCGTCGGGGCCGAGCGTGGCCCGGAACTGCGCGGCGGTGGCGGTCTCCGGGTCCGGCCACACCTCGAGCAGGCGCAGGTCGTCGCCGTCCCGCCAGGGACGGATCACGAGGTTGCCCGGCCCGCCCATCAGCGCGCGAGCTTCCCGGCGAGGTAGGACTTGACCTGGTCCAGGGCCACGCGCTCCTGCGTCATGGCGTCCCGCTCCCGGATGGTGACGGCCTGGTCCTCGAGGGTGTCGAAGTCCACCGTGATGCAGAACGGGGTGCCGATCTCGTCCTGGCGGCGGTAGCGGCGGCCGATCGCCCCGGAGTCGTCGAAGTCGATGTTCCAGTTCCGGCGCAGCTCCGCGCCGAGGTCGCGTGCCTTGGGCGAGAGGTCCTCGTTGCGGGACAGCGGCAGCACCGCGGCCTTGACGGGGGCCAGGCGCGGGTCCAGCTTGAGGACGGTGCGCTTGTCCACCCCGCCCTTGGCGTTGGGGGCCTCGTCCTCGGTGTAGGCGTCCACGAGGAAGGCCATCATCGAGCGGGTCAGGCCGAACGACGGCTCGATCACGTGGGGCACGTAGCGCTCGTTGGTCTGCTGGTCGAAGTAGCTCAGGTCCGCGTTGGAGTGCTCGTTGTGCACGCCGAGGTCGTAGTCGGTGCGGTTGGCCACGCCCATGAGCTCGCCCCAGGGGTTGCCCTGGAAGCCGAACCTGTACTCGATGTCGATGGTGCCCGCCGAGTAGTGCGCGCGGTCCTCCTTCGGCACGTCGAAGCGGCGCATGTGGTCCGGGTCGATGCCCAGGTCCGTGAACCAGCTCCAGCAGGCCTCGACCCACTCGTCGAACCAGTGCTGCGCCTCCGCCGGGTGCGTGAAGTACTCGATCTCCATCTGCTCGAACTCGCGGGTGCGGAAGATGAAGTTGCCGGGGGTGATCTCGTTGCGGAACGCCTTGCCGATCTGCCCGATGCCGAACGGCGGCTTCTTGCGGGAGGTCGTCACCACGTTGTTGAAGTTCACGAAGATGCCCTGGGCGGTCTCGGGGCGCAGGTAGTGCAGGCCCTCGGCGTTGTCGACCGGGCCGAGGAAGGTCTTCATCAGGCCGGAGAACTGCTGGGGCTCGGTCCACTGGCCCTTGGTGCCGCAGTTGGGGCAGGGGATCTCGGACATCCCGTTCTCGGGGGCGCGGCCCTTCTTCTCCTCGAAGGCCTCGATCAGGTGGTCCTGGCGGGCGCGCTTGTGGCAGGAGAGGCACTCGACGAGCGGGTCGGTGAACGTCGCGACGTGCCCGGAGGCCTCCCACACGGCCTTGGGCAGGATGATCGAGGAGTCGAGGCCGACCATGTCCTCGCGCCCGCGCACGAAGGTCTGCCACCACTCGCGCTTGATGTTCTCCTTGAGCTCCGCACCGAGGGGCCCGTAGTCCCAGGCGGAGCGGGAACCGCCGTAGATCTCACCCGCCTGGAACACGAAACCGCGGCGCTTGGCCAGCG
This sequence comes from Kocuria sp. U4B, assembly GCF_054875615.1. Next base: position 2,940,180 of record NZ_CM142180.1, on the reverse strand, counting down.
AGATGACGTTGTCCAACGTGGATTTGGGGGCCATGTGGGTTCACTCCAGGTTCTCGCCCGACCGCCGGCTGCGGACGTGCGTGGTGGGTTGCGGGCTCGGCGGGTCGGCCGCCGAGGGCGCGGCCTGCGTCGGCCGTCACGAACGAGGACGCCGCGGGCGACGTCCTCGCCCCAGGGTAGCCAATTACCGCGGCACCCGCGGACCGGGCCGGGGCGGGCGGCCCCGGGACGGCGCAGACCCCGGCGGGGACGCCGGCACCGGGTGCGGAGCCGGGTGCGGAGCCGGGTGCGGAGCACTGCGGGAGGCTGGGACAATGGGGCCATGACGACACCACCGCAGCAGCACGGCACGCCCGAGGACCTGGAGATCCGGGACGGGATGATCCGGCTCGGCCAGGCGCTGAAGCTGGCGAACCTCGCCGAGGACGGCGCCCACGCGCGGTCCCTCGTCGAGGAGGGCCGGGTCCGGGTGAACGGGGAGGTCGAGACGCGCCGCGGCCGCCAGCTGCACGCGGGGGACGTGGTCAGCGCCCACGGGACCTCCGTGCGCATCACGGCCCGGGACTGAGCCCGGCCGGGCGGGTCAGCCCCGCAGCACCACCTGGGTGAGGTACTCGCCGACGTGGCCGAGCTCCTGGGGGCTGACGCCGTGGCCCACCCCGGTGTAGTGGACCTTCATGACGTCGGCGTGCTCCAGCGCCCACTCGGCGGTGGCGTCCACGAGCTCCGGCGGGATGACGGGGTCCTGAGGGTCCCGGCCCCAGAACATCGGCAGGCGCTGCTCCCGCAGCCGCTCGTCGGCGAACAGCGGGTGCTCCCCCGGGACCACGAACCCGGACAGGCCCACCACGGCCGCGATCTCCCCGGGCATGTGCCGGGCCAGGGACGTGGCCATGGCCATGCCCTGGGAGAAGCCGAGCAGCGTGATGCTGGAGTGCTCGGCCGCGCGCTCGCGCAGCCAGGCGGCCACCGGGGCCACGGCCTCGAGCACCCGCTCCAGCGAGAAGCCGAGGTCCGCGGACAGCGGGAACCACTGGTAGCCGAGCTGGACCGGCTGCGGCGCCCGCAGCGACGCGACGCTGAACTGCGCGGGCAGGGCGGGCACGAGGCCCATGAGGTCGCGCTCGTGCGAGCCGTACCCGTGCAGCAGCACGAGCAGGGGCGTGCCGGGGCGGGCGTCGGCGTCGTTGCTCCAGACGGCGAAGGGGGCGGCGGTCGGGGCGGGGGCGTCGGTCATGGCACCAGTGTGCCACTCGGGCCCCGACGGCGGCGCCCGGCGGGCAGGACCGGCTCAGGCCTCCCGCAGGACCGTCTCGACGAGCAGCTTCCCGAGCTGCGGGGACTCGAGGAGGAAGCCGTCGTGCCCGGACGGGGACGTCAGGGTGCGCCGGCGGACCCGGCCCGGCAGGGCGGCGGCGAGCACGTCCGACTCGTGCGGCAGGTACAGCCGGTCGGAGTCCACGGCGGCCACGAGCCACTCGCACGAGCTGACGGACAGGGCCTCCTCGAGCGTGCCGCGGCCCCGGGCGACGTCGTGGGACATCAGCGCCTCGTTGACGGCCAGGTACGCGTTCGCGTCGAAGCGCCCCGCGAGCTTGGACGCCTGGTGGTCGAGGTAGCTCTCCACCTGGTAGCGCCCGCGCTCGGCGGCCGTGGCGCCGATCACGTGCTCCTCGCCCTGGGGCGTGCGCCCGAACCGGTGGTGCAGCTCGGCCGCGGAGCGGTATGTGATGTGGGCGATCCGCCGGGCCAGGCCGAGGCCGGCCGCGGGGAGGGGTCCGTCGTAGTAGTCGCCGCCGCGGAAGTCCGGGTCCTGGCGGATCGCGAGGTTCTGGGCCTGGCCCCAGGCGATCTGCTCGGCGCTGGACTGCGCGCAGGCCGCGATCACGGCGCACGCCCGGACCCGGTCCGGGTAGGTCACGGCCCACTCCAGGGCCCGCGCCCCGCCCATGGACCCGCCGATGACCAGGCGCCAGGCCTCGACGCCGAGGGCGTCGGCGAGGGCCGCCTCGGCGTGCACGGTGTCGCGGATGGTGACCATGGGGAAGCGCGAGCCCCAGGGCCGCCGCTCGGGGTCCACGCTCGGCGGCGCGGGGCTGGCCGGGCCCGTGGACCCGTAGCAGCCGCCCACGATGTTCGCGCAGACCACGAAGTAGCGGTCGGTGTCGATGGCGGCGCCGGGGCCCACGAGGCCCTCCCACCACCCCGCGCTCTCTGCGGCGCGCCGCTCGGCCTCGGACGCCCCGGGACGGGCCCGGCCCGCGGCCACGTGCGCGTCCCCCGTGAGGGAGTGCTCGACGAGCACGGCGTTGGAGCCGTCCGGGGCGAGGGTGCCCCACGTCTCGTAGGCCAGCCGCACCTCGGGCAGCCGGTGGCCCGACTCCAGCTCGAGCGTCCCGATCTCGGCGTGGCGCGCCACCCCGTCCTCCCGGACGGGGGTCCCCGCGCCGAGCCCGCGCAGCACCGTCACGGTCACTCCTGGGCCTCGGCCGCGGCCGCGAAGCCCTGCTCGAGGTCGGCGAGGATGTCCTCGACGTTCTCCAGGCCCACGGACAGGCGCACGAAACCGGGCTCCACCCCGGCTCCGAGCTGCTCCTCCGGCAGGAGCTGGCTGTGCGTCGTCGACGCCGGGTGGATGACGAGCGAGCGGACGTCGCCGATGTTCGCGACGTTGGAGTGCAGGCTCAGGGCGTCCACGAACGCGGCACCGGCCTCGCGGCCGCCCTCGAGCACGAAGCCCAGGACGGACCCGGCGCCCTTCGGCGCGTACTTGCGGGCCCGCTCGTGCCACGGCGAGGACTCCAGGCCCGCCCAGGACACGGAGCGCACGTCCTCGCGAGCCTCCAGCCACCGGGCGACCGTCCCGGCGTTGGCCACGTGGCGCTCCATGCGCAGGGACAGGGTCTCGATCCCCTGCTCGATGAGGAACGCGTTGAACGGGGAGATCGCCGGGCCGAGGTCGCGCAGCAGCTGCACCCGGGCCTTGAGGACGTAGGAGAGGTTGGCCCCGAAGGGGCCGTCGGCGCCGAGCGCCTGGGCGTAGACGAGCCCGGCGTAGGACTCGTCGGGGAGGTTGAAGCCGGGGAACCGGTCGGGGTAGCGGCCGTAGTCGAAGTTGCCGGAGTCCACGATGAACCCGCCGATGGCCGTGCCGTGGCCGCCGAGGAACTTGGTGGCCGAGTGCACCACGACGTCGGCGCCCCACTCGAGGGGCCGCACCAGGTAGGGGGTCGCCACCGTGTTGTCCACGACGAGGGGGACCTCGCTCTCGTGGGCGATCCCCGCGACGGTCTCGATGTCGAGGACGTCGTTGCGCGGGTTGGGGATGGTCTCGGCGTAGAAGACCTTGGTGTTCGGGCGCACCGCCCGCCGCCACGCCTCGGGGTCGTCCGGGTCGTCGACGAACGTCGTCTCGATGCCGAGCTTGGCCAGGGTGAACTTGAAGAGGTTGAACGACCCGCCGTACAGGCTGGGGCTCGCCACGACGTGGTCCCCCGCGCCCGCGACGTTGAGCACCGCGAACGTCGTGGCCGCCTGCCCCGAGCCGAGCATGAGCGCCCCCACCCCGCCCTCGAGCGCCGCGATGCGGTTCTCCACGACCTCCGTGGTGGGGTTGCCGATCCGGGTGTAGATCGGGCCGAGCTCCGCGAGCGCGAAGCGGTCCGCGGCGGCCTGGGCGTCGGGGAACACGAAGGACGTCGTCTGGTGGATCGGCAGGGCCCGGGACCCGGTGACCGGGTCGGGGCGCTGGCCGGCGTGGATCTGCTTGGTCTCGAAGGACCAGCCGGCCGGGTTCTCGGGCGTGGGAAGGGGGGACTCGGGCATGCCGTGAGCTCCTTGCGGAAAGTCAGGGGTCCGGTCTCCGGCCGTCGCGGTGCAGCCGGGGAACGGCCGGGCACCGAGGACCCGCGCTTGCTGCCTCGCCGGGCGCGAGGAGCCTGGTCTTCACCCAGGGCACCCCACCGCGGTGGAGGGTTGCCGGCCAGCTAGCTGGGGCTTGGACGCTGGCGCTCATGACCTGCCCACATTCTCCGGATTCGGGGAACACGGCGTCAAGCCGGGCCCGGCGCGGGGCCCGGCGCCGGTGCTCCGCGGGGGTCCCCGGGCGCGCCGCGGTCCGATTTGGAGACGCAACTCACACGGTGCCACGATGTGCCCATGAGAGTCGACCACGTGTCCTACGCCTGCCGCCCCGAGGGTCTGGCCGCCACCACCGAGCGGATCGCGGACCAGCTCGGGATCGAGCCGGTCAAGGGCGGGGTGCACCCCCGTTTCGGCACCCGCAACATGATCCTGCCGCTGACCAACCACCAGTACGTGGAGGTCGTGGAGGTCCTCGAGCACCCCGCGGCGGAGAAGGCGCCGTTCGGCCAGGCGGTGCGCGCCCGGTCCCGGGCGGGCGGCGGCTGGCTGGGCTGGGTCGTGGAGGTCGACGACCTCGCCCCCTTCGAGCGGCGGCTGGGCCGCGAGGCGGTGGCCGGCCACCGGGTGTTCCCGGACGGGCGCTGCCTGCAGTGGCACCAGATCGGCGTCATGGGCCTGATCGCGGATCCGCAGCTGCCGTTCATGGTGCGCTTCGACTCGGCCCCGGAGATGCACCCCTCGCAGGCCCGGATCACGGACGTGGGCCTGGCTGGGATGTGCATCGCGGGCGCTCCCGAGCGCGTCACCGAGTGGCTGGGCGCGCCGGTCGAGACCGCGCTGCAGGACGTGGAGGTCGAGTGGCGCTACCCGGACGGGACCCCGGGGCTGCTGTCGGTGACGTTCACCACCCCGGACGGCCCCGTCACCATCTGAGCCCGCGCGGACCGGGCGGCGGGGCTCAGCCCAGCAGCCACGCGCTGCCGAGGAAGCCCACGGCGTCGAGCAGGAAGTGCGCCACGACGAGGGGCATCACCCGCCCGGTGCGCCGGTAGAGCTCCGCGAAGACCAGGCCCATCACCACGTTGCCCAGGAACGGGCCGATCCCCTGGTAGACGTGGTAGACGCCGCGGAGCAGGGCCGTGGCCGCCAGCACCGCCGGCCAGCGCCAGCCCAGGCGGGTCAGCCGGTCCGCGAGGAAGGCGACGACCACCACCTCCTCCACGAGCGCGTGGCGCAGCGCGGACAGCAGCAGGACCGGCACGGTCCACCAGTGCTCGGCGAGGCCCGAGGTCGTGACCTGGGCGGTCACGCCGAGGGCCCGCCCGGCCCCGTAGAGGGCCAGCGTGCCCAGGCCCATGAGCAGGAACAGCACGGCGCCCAGCCCGAGATCCGGCAGGGGCATCCGCGCGTCGAGCCCGATCCGCCGGGCGGCGGTGCGCAGGGCCCCCGCCGAGCCGGCGAGCAGGTAGAGGGCCAGCAGCACCGGGACGAGGTCCAGGCCGATCCCGGCGAGCTGGCGGAGCAGGTCGAAGACGGGCTGGATGCTCAGCGGCGGGTTGAGGGTCGCCTGCGCCTCGGCGAGCGGGCCCCGGGCGAGGTCCTCGGCCAGGGAGATCACCGCGTACACCGCGGAGGCGCCCAGCGACACCCCGAGCACCAGGAGGATCTGGACCCACAGGTCGGCGCGGGTCGAGCCGAAGGAGGGCGGTCGCCGGTCCACGTGCGCGGGGGTGCTCATGCGGCCATTGTGGCACTGGCCCCGGCCGGCGCCGCGGGGCGGGCGGCGGCGTTCCCTAGGATGGTCCCATGACAGCTCAGCCCCCGCAGATCCGCCGGCAGCCCGTCGAGCGCGCCTTCCACGGCCACGTGTTCTCCGACCCGTACGAGTGGCTGCGCGACAAGGAGTCCCCCGAGGTGCTCGGGCACCTGGCCGCCGAGAACGACTACGCCGAGGCGTCCACCGCCCACCTGGCGGGGCTGCGGGAGAGCATCTTCGGGGAGATCAAGGGCCGCACCCAGGAGACCGACCTGTCCGTGCCCAACCGGCGCGGGAGCTGGTGGTACTTCTCGCGCACGGTCGAGGGCGGGGCGCACCAGGTCTTCTGCCGCGTCCCCGCGGCCGTCTCGGGGGACCTGCTCGCGGACTGGACCCCGCCCGTCGTCGAGCCCGGCAGCCCCCTGGCCGGGGAGCAGGTGCTGCTCGACGCCAACGCGGAGTCCGCGAAGCACGAGTTCTACTCGCTGGGCAGCTTCGACGTCGCCGAGGACGGGAGCCTGCTGGCGTGGTCGGAGGACACGGCCGGCGACGAGCGGTTCGTCCTGCGGGTCAAGGACCTCACCACCGGGGCGCTGCTGGCCGACGAGATCCCCGGCACCTTCTACGGCGCCTTCCTCGCCCCGGACGCCCGCGCCGTCTACTACACCGTGGTCGACGAGACCTGGCGGCCCCACCAGCTGCGCCGCCACGTCCTGGGCACCCCGGTGGCCGACGACGTCGTCGTGCTCGAGGAGACCGACCCCGCCATGTGGCTGGGGGCGGGGCTGTCCGCGGACCGCCGCTGGATCGTCGTGGACGCCGCCTGCTCCGAGTACTCCGAGGTGCGCCTGCAGCCCGTCGCCGACCCCGCGGCGCCGTTCCGGGTGGTCCTCCCCCGCACCGACCGGGTGCTCTACGAGGCGGAGCCGTTCGTGCTGGACGGGCAGGAGCGGATCCTGCTCACCCACGACCACGAGGCGCCCAACTCCCGCGTCTCCCTCATGGACCCCGCCCACCTCGGCCTGCCGGTCGCGCAGGTGCCCCTGCGCGACGTCGTGCCGGCGTCGGCGACGGAGCGCGTCAACGGCTGCGCGGTCACCGCGACGCACCTGGTGGTCTCCGTGCGCGCGGACACGACCCTGCGGGTCCGGCTCGTTCCGCTGACCGGGCTGGCCGGGGACGCGGCGGCCGCGCCCGTGGAGCCGGCGTTCGAGGAGGCGCTCTACACCGCGACCGTCTCGGCCGCCGAGCACGACGCTCCGGTCGTGCGGCTGTCCTACACGTCCTTCACGACCCCGCCGCGGGTCTACGACGTGTTCGTCTCCGGCGCCACGGGCGACGACGACGCCCTGCCCGCCGAGCCGCTGCTGCGCCGCGAGGCCACGGTCCTCGGCGGCTACGACCCCGCCGACTACACGGTGGAGCGGGACTGGGCGGCCGCCGCGGACGGCACCCGGATCCCCGTCTCCCTGGTGCGGCGGGCCGATCTCGACCCGTCCGCGCCGGCCCCGGTGCTCCAGTACGCGTACGGCTCCTACGAGCACAGCACCGACCCCGCGTTCTCCGTCTCCCGGCTGTCCCTCCTGGACCGCGGCGTGATCTGGGCGGTCGCCCACGTGCGCGGCGGCGGGGAGCTCGGCCGGGCCTGGTACGAGCACGGGAAGAAGCTGCACAAGACGAACACCTTCACCGACTACGTGGCCGTCACCGACCACCTCGCGGCCCGCCCGGACGTCGACGAGCGGCGCATCGTGGTGATGGGCGGCTCCGCCGGGGGCCTGCTGGTGGGCGCGGTGCTGAACCTGGCGCCGGAGAAGTACTGCGGGGCGCTCGCGGCCGTGCCCTTCGTGGACCCGCTGACCTCGATCCTCGACCCCTCCCTGCCGCTGACGGCGCTGGAGTGGGAGGAGTGGGGCAACCCGATCGAGGACCCGCACGTCTACCGGTACATGCGCGACTACTCCCCCTACGAGAACGTCCGCCCGCTGCCCTACCCGCCGGTGCTCGCGGTGACCAGCCTCAACGACACCCGGGTGCTCTACGTGGAGCCGGCCAAGTGGGTCGCCGCGCTGCGCGGGGCCACGACCTCGGGCGAGCCCGTGCTGCTGCGCTGCGAGATGGCCGGCGGCCACGGGGGCGCCTCGGGCCGCTACGCGCAGTGGAAGGACACGGCGTGGGAGTACGCGTGGGTGCTCGACCGGATGGGCCTGGCCGGCGCCTGAGCCTCCCCCGGGACGCCACGAGGGGCGGCGTCCCGGCCGGGATCCGCGGGGATCACCGGCCGGGACGCCGCCCCTCGTCGTGGGCGACGGGGTGCGTCAGCCCTGCACGCCGAGCTTCTCGAGGATCAGCTCGCGCACGCGGGCGGCGTCGGCCTGGCCGCGGGTGGCCTTCATGACCGGGCCGATGAGGGCGCCGACGGCCTGCACCTTGCCGGCGCGGACCTTCGCCACGACGTCGGGCATCTGGGCCATGGCGTCGTCGATGGCGGCCGTGAGCACGCCGTCGTCGGAGACCACGGCCATGCCGCGCCGCTCGACGACCTCGGCGGGGGTGCCCTCGCCGTCGACGACGTGCTGGAGCACCTTCTTCGCGAGCTTGTCGTTGATCTTGCCCCCGGTGATCAGCCCGTCGAGCTCGACCACGGTCCGCGGCGTGACGCCCAGCTCCGCGATGTCGACCTCCCGCTGCTTGGCGATGCGGGCGATCTCGCCCATCCACCACTTGCGGGCCGCGGCGGGCGTGGCCCCAGCGGCGACGGTCTGCTCGATCTCGTCCATCACCCCGGCGTTGACGACGTCGCGGAACTCCTGGTCCGAGTAGCCCCACGCCGTCTGGAGCCGCTTGCGCCGCTCGGCAGGGGGCTCGGGCAGCTCGGCGCGCAGCCGCTCGATCCACTCCTCGTCCGTCACGACCGGCACGAGGTCCGGCTCCGGGAAGTAGCGGTAGTCGTCGGCGTCGGACTTCGGGCGGCCGCTGGTCGTGGACCGGGTGTCCTCGTGCCAGTGCCGCGTCTCCTGCACGATCGTCCCGCCGGCCTCGAGCACGGCGGCGTGGCGCTGGATCTCGAAGCGCACGGCCCGCTCGACGGCGCGCAGGGAGTTCACGTTCTTCGTCTCCGAGCGGGTGCCGAAGGTGGTGGTGCCCTTGGGCATGAGGGAGACGTTGGCGTCGCAGCGGACGTTGCCGTGCTCCATCCGCGCCTCGGAGATGCCGAGGTTCTTCACGATCTCCCGGATGGCGGCCACGTAGGCGCGGGCCAGCTCGGGAGCCCGGGTGCCGGCGCCCACGATCGGCTTGGTGACGATCTCGATGAGCGGCACCCCGGCGCGGTTGTAGTCGACCAGGGAGAAGTCGGCGCCGTGGATGCGCCCGGTCGAGCCGCCCATGTGGGTGAGCTTCCCGGCGTCCTCCTCCATGTGGGCGCGCTCGATCTCGACGGTGAAGACCGTCCCGTCCTCCAGCTCGATGTCGATGGTGCCGTTCTCGGCGATCGGCTCGTCGTACTGGGAGGTCTGGAAGTTCTTCGGGGTGTCCGGGTAGAAGTAGTTCTTCCGGGCGAAGTGGGACACGGGCCGGATCGTGCAGCCCAGGGCGAGGCCGAGCTTGATGGCCGACTCCACGGCCACCTTGTTGACCACGGGCAGCACGCCGGGCAGGCCCAGGGAGACCGGGGTGATCGCGGTGTTCGGCTCGTCCCCGAAGACGTTGGGGGCGGCGTCGAACATCTTGGTCCGGGTGTTGAGCTCGACGTGGACCTCGAAGCCGAGCACGGGGTCGTACTTCTCCATCGCCTCGTCGAAGGACAGGATCTCTTCGGTGGTCTGGGTCATCAGCGGGCTCCTCCCCGGACGGGTGCGGACAGGGTGGACCCGGCGAGGTCGCCGGAGAGGTCGCGGACCAGCGCGGCGGTGTCCGGCAGGTCCTTCCACAGCGGCCCGCCCCAGCGGTCCTCGAGCAGGGCCTCGAGGCCGGCGCCGGCGCGGTAGAGCCGGGCGTCCTCGCGGGCGGGGGCCATGAACTGGACGCCCACGGGCAGGCCGTCCTCGGGGGCGAGGCCGCCGGGGACGGAGATCGCGGGGATCCCGGCCAGGTTGGTCGGGATGGTCGCGATGTCGTTGAGGTACATCTGCATGGGGTCGGCGGACTCGTCCACGGCGCCGAGCCCGAACGCGGTGGTGGGCGCGGTCGGGGACACGAGGACGTCCACCTGCTCGAAGGCGGCCGCGAAGTCGCGCTGCACCAGGGTGCGGACCTTCTGCGCGGAGCCGTAGTAGGCGTCGTAGTAGCCCGCGGACAGCGCGTAGGTGCCGAGGATGATGCGGCGCTTGACCTCGGCGCCGAACCCGGCGGCGCGGGTCGCGCCCATCACGCGCTCGATCGTCATCGGCCCGTCCTCGGGCAGCACCCGGTGGCCGAAGCGCACGCCGTCGTACTTGGCGAGGTTCGAGGAGACCTCGGAGGACATGATGAGGTAGTACGCGCCGAGGGCGTAGCGGAAGTTCGGGGTGGAGACCTCCACGATCTCGGCGCCCGCGGAGCGCAGCAGCTCCACGGCCTCGTCGAAGCGCTGCTGGACGCCGGCCTGGAAGCCCTCGCCCGTCAGCTCCTTGACCACGCCGACGCGCAGGCCCTTCAGCCCGCCCGCGGCGCCGGCCCGGGCCTGGGCGACGAGGTCGCCGACCGGTCCGGGCAGGGAGGTCGAGTCGTGGGGGTCGTGCCCGCCGACGATCTCGTGCAGCAGCGCGGCGTCGAGCACCGTGCGGGACACGGGCCCGACCTGGTCGAGGGAGGAGGCCATCGCGATCACGCCGTAGCGGGAGACCCCGCCGTAGGTCGGCTTCACGCCCACCGAGCCGGTCAGGGCGGCGGGCTGGCGGATGGACCCGCCGGTGTCCGTGCCCAGGGCCAGCGGCGCCTGGAACGCGGTGACGGCCGCGGCGGACCCGCCGCCGGAGCCGCCGGGGACGCGGGAGAGGTCCCACGGGTTGCGGGTGTCGCCGAAGGCGGAGTGCTCCGAGGTGGAGCCCATGGCGAACTCGTCGAGGTTGGTCTTGCCGAGCATCGGCATCCGGGCGGCGCGCAGCCGGCGGGTCACCGTGGCGTCGTAGGGGCTCATCCAGCCCTCGAGCATCCGGGACCCGGCCGTGGTGGGCTGGCCCTTGGTGACGATGAGGTCCTTGACGGCGATCGGCACGCCGGCCAGCGCCGGGAGCTCCTCGCCGCGGGCCCGGGCGGCGTCCACGTCGGCGGCCACGGCCAGGGCCTCCTCCGCGTTGACGTGCAGGAAGGCGTTGACGCCGGCCTTGCCGCGGGTGCGGTCGCCGGGGTCGACGGGCGCGCCGTCGGTCGCCTCGATCCGGTCGAGGTGGGCCTGCACGGCCTCGACGGAGGAGACCTCGCCGGCGGCGAGCTGCTGGGCGAGGGCGGCGGCGCTGAGGCCGACGACGCCCTGGGGGGAACCGGTGGTGGTCATGCGACTACTCCTCGTCCAGGATGGCGGGAACCTTGAACTTGCCCTCGGCGGCGTCCGGGGCGTTCAGCAGCGCCTCCTCGGCGGTGAGGGTCTCCCCCACGACGTCCTCGCGGAAGACGTTCTGCAGCGGGATGGGGTGGCTGGTGGCCGGGACGTCCGGGCCGGCGGCCTCGCTGACGGACGCGACGGAGTCGACGATGAGGTCGAGCTCGCCGGCCATGGCCCGCAGCTCCTCCTCCGTCATCTCGATGTGCGCGAGCTTCGCCAGGTGGGCGACCTGCTCGCGGGTGATCGCAGACATGCACACTCCTGCTCGGGATAGGGATGGTTTTCCGGTCCAGTCTAGCCGCGCGCCGTCCGGGGCCCGCCCGGCGGACGGAGCTCCCGGGCCCGGCATACCCTGGGAGGGACCACCGACCACGGCACAGGAGCACCACGACATGGCCAAGAACACCCCCGCCCGCACCAAGAAGGCCCGCGGCGCGAAGAAGGACCCCCAGGAGCGCCCCCGCGGGCGGGCCCGGACGGGGTCGGCGACGCGCGCGACGTCCGCGGCCGACGCCGCCAACGCGTGGCGGCAGCGGGTCAGCAAGGACGCCCAGGAGACGATCGACACGATGATGGCCCACGTCCAGGCCGTGGCGGAGGAGCAGCTGGGCCGCTACGGGGCGTTCCCGGCGTTCCTGGTCACCGCGCGCAAGGACGGGGAGTACGAGCTCGACGCGCTGGCCCCCGAGCAGCTCGAGCAGCTGGCCCCCGAGGCCGCCCTGGAGGCCCTGCGGGCGAAGGCCGCGCAGCTGCGCGACGAGGTGCTGTGCGCCGGGGTGGCGTTCCCCGTGACGCTGCCGGACCGCTCCGGCCAGACCGCCGTGGCCGTCGAGCTGGAGCACCGCGAGGGGGAGGCCCTGATGGTGGTGCTGCCCTACCGGGTCAAGGGCGCCGAGCGCTCGGTCGGCTTCGGCGACGCCTCCGTCGATCCGGCGACCCGGTGGCTGTGGCCCTGATCCCGTGCCGCCCGGGGCCCCGGGCGCGACAAAGGCCCCTCCCGAGCGGGAGGGGCCCTTCGTCGTGGGAGCGCGGACGTGCCGCGCGGACCGGATCCGGGAGGATCAGGCGGGGATGTTCAGCACCTGGCCCGGGAAGATCAGGTTCGGGTCGGCGATGGTGCCGCCGTTGGCGGCGGCGAGGGCCTCCCAGCCACCCTCGACGCCGAGCTTGCCGGCGATCACGGAGAGGGTGTCACCGGCGGTGACGGTGTAGCTGCCGCCGGAGACGGCGGCCGGGGCCACGGTGGCGGCCGGGGCGACGTACTGGACGACCGGGGCGGCGACCGGGGCCGGGGCCTCGACGGCCTTCGGGGCCGCGGGTGCCGGGGCGGCGGCCGGGGCCTCGACGGCCTTCGGGGCGGCGGGAGCCGGGGCGGCGACCGGGGCCACGGAGGTGGACTGCGGGGTCACGGCGGTGGGGGTGGCGCCGGCGTTGCCGGACAGGCCCAGCTGCGAGGAGCAGGCGGGCCAGGCGCCCCAGCCCTGGCCGTCGAGCACGCGCTCGGCCACGGCGATCTGCTCGGACTTGGAGGCGTTCGTCGGGTCGCCCTGACCGCCGAAGGCGGCCCAGGTGGAGGGGGTGAACTGCAGACCGCCGGAGAACCCGTTGCCGGTGTTGATGCCCCAGTTGCCGCCGGACTCGCACTCGGCGAGGGCGTCCCAGGTGGAGGTGGGAACGGCGTTGGCCGGCAGGGCCATGGCGCCCACGGCGGTCCCGCCCAGGATCAGGGCGGCGGCACCACGACGGACGTTGCGACGGATAGCGGAGGTGTTGTTCATGATGCTCCCTTGGGCCACCTGCGCTCGTTTCCGTCCCCGGATGTCTTCGCGCTGTCGTCTACCCGTCGATGGTGTTGTTTGGGTATGTGTTCACAGGTGTCTGCCTTGTAGACGACGTACGGTGTTACGGCAGCACCCAGCATGGAGTTGTGGCGGTCCTGTGCACGGGCACAGGGCACACCGGATCCCCGGAGGGGATCCTCGGGGAAGCTGTTGATAACGGTAGCGTAACGATTTTGGTTCCGCCACCCTTTTGCACGCTTGGTGGTGTAAGCCACATTCGGTGCGTGCGGGGAGCCGGCGCGAAGGAGCACCGGCGGCGGAGCGCGGGCTCCGCACGAGCGGAGGGCCGTGGCCCTCGGGGAAAACGCTCGTCGGTCACGCTACGGCAACGAAAAGGTCACGGTCAAATCACGGCCGGTGTGTTCTCCCCCACGCACCCCCGGCGGGGGGCCGCTCTCAGCCGGGAATGCCCCGCTCACGTGCGGTGATCCAGGCGGCCCGCCGGGCCTGCGCGGGCACCTCGCCCTGCGCCGGGGAGGGCAGGTCGGGGCGCACCACGAGCGCTCCCGCCTCCTCGGCGATGAGCGCGCCGGCGGCCCAGTCGTGCTCGTGCAGCCCCTGCTCGGCGTAGCCGTCGAGGGTCCCGTCGGCCACCATGCACAGGTCCAGGGCCGCCGAACCCAGACGCCGCAGGTCCGTGTAGTGCTTCATCGACATCAAGAAGGTATCGATCTGGCGCTCGCGCGCAGCGGCGTCGAACGAGAAGGCGGTGCCGTAGAGCCGGCCCGGGCGGCCCGGCACGGGTCCTTCGAGGCGCCGCACGCCGCCGTCGCGCTCGACCCAGGCGCCGGTGCCCCGCACGGCGTAGTACGTCCGGCCCAGGGCGGGGGCGTTGACGGCGCCCACGAGCCAGTTGCCCTGGGCGTCCGCGGCGGCCACGGAGGTGCAGTAGTAGACGATGTCGCGGATGAAGTTGGTGGTCCCGTCCAGGGGGTCCACCGACCAGCGGATCCCGGAGGGGTGCTCCGGGTGGTGGGTGCCCGACTCCTCGCCGGTGACGGTGTCGTGCGGGCGGCGGTCGAGGATCGCCCGCAGCACGGCCTGCTCGGCCGCGACGTCGAAGCGGGTCACCCAGTCGCCCTCCCCCGACTTGCCGGTCACGCCGAGGCGTGCGCTGTCGCGGCCCCGCAGCACCGCGGCGCCGGCCTCCGCGGCGGCCAGCGCCACCTCCAGCAGCTCCTCGAGCTCCCCTCCCGTGGGCCCCAGGCCCTCGAGCGCGTCGTCGTGGCGTCCCACGGTCACTCCCCGTTCCCGTCGTCGAGCAGGGCGGCGGCCTCGGGGCCGGTGCCCGTGGCCCCGCCGTCCGTGGCCTCGGTGCCGGCGAAGGCGCCGGGCCCCTCGGCGAGGAGCCGCTCGAAGCCGTCCTCGTCGAGCACCGGCACGCCCAGCTGCTCGGCCTTGTCCAGCTTGGAGCCCGCGTTCTCGCCCGCCACCACGAACTGCGTCTTCTTCGACACGGAGCCGGCGGCCTTGCCGCCGCGCACGAGCACGGCCTCCTTGGCGGAGTCGCGGCTGTGGCGCTCGAGGCTGCCGGTGATCACCACGGTGACCCCCTCGAGGGTGCGGGGCACGGACGCGTCCACCTCGTCCTCCATGCGCACGCCGGCGGCCGCCCAGCGGTCGACGATCTCGCGGCGCCAGGGCTCGGCGAACCACTCGGTGAGGGCTGCGGCGATGGTCGGGCCCACGCCGTCGGCCTGCGCGAGCGTCGCCTCGTCGGCCTCCCGGATCGCCCGCATGGAGCCGAACGCGGTGGCCAGGGAGCGGGCGGCGGTGGGTCCCACGTGCCGGACGGACAGCGCTACGAGCACCCGCCACAGCGGCTGGGACTTGGCCTTCTCGAGCTCCTCGAAGAGCTTGCGGGTGGTCGCGGTGGGCTCGGAGGGCTTCTTCGCGGTGCCCTTGGTCCAGAAGTACGGCACGAGCTCGGTCTCGCCCGTGGCGACACCCTTGGACCTCCGCTCCCGCCGGATCCGCACGTCGCGCAGGTCCTCGGCGGTGAGGTCGAACAGGTGGGCCTCGCTCGTCAGCGGCGGGGTCGCGGGCTCGGCGGGGTGGGTGAGGGCGAGGGCGGCCTCGTAGCCGAGCGCCTCGATGTCGAACGCCCCGCGCCCGGCGGCGTGGAAGACCCGCTCCCGCAGCTGGGCGGGGCAGCTGCGGGCGTTGGGGCAGCGGATGTCGACGTCGCCCTCCTTGGCCGGGCGCAGCTCGGTGCCGCAGGAGGGGCAGTGGGTGGGCATCACGAACTCGCGCTCGGTGCCGTCCCGCAGCGCCACCACGGGCCCGACGATCTCGGGGATGACGTCCCCGGCCTTGCGCAGCACCACGGTGTCGCCGATGAGCACGCCCTTGGCCTTCACGACGTCCTGGTTGTGCAGGGTGGCCATCTCCACGGTGGACCCGGCGACCCGCACGGGCTCCATGAGGCCGAAGGGGGTGACCCGCCCGGTGCGGCCCACGTTGACCAGGATGTCCACCAGCGTGGTGTTGACCTCCTCGGGCGGGTACTTGTAGGCGACGGACCAGCGCGGCACGCGGGAGGTGTGCCCGAGGCGGAACTGCGTGCGCCGGTCGTCGACCTTCACCACGATGCCGTCGATCTCGTGGAGGAGGTCGTGGCGGCGGTGGCCGTACTCCTCGATGAACGCGAGCACCTCCTCGACGGAGGAGAGCACCTTGTAGTAGGGGCTCACGGGCAGGCCCCAGCGCTCGAGCAGCCCGTAGACCGCGGACTGGCTCGGCGCCTCCAGGCCCGTGGCGGCGCCGATGCCGTGCACGTACATGGACAGCCGGCGGCGGGCGGTGACCTCCGGGTCCTTCTGCCGCAGGGAGCCGGCCGCGGCGTTGCGGGGGTTCGCGAAGGGCGCGCGGCCCTCGGCGACGATCGCCTCGTTGAGGGCACGGAAGTCGCGGGAGGAGATGAACACCTCGCCGCGGACCTCGACCTCCGCGGGGACGTCCTCCCCTGCGAGCCGCGCCGGGATGGACGCGATGGTGCGCACGTTGTGCGTGACGTCCTCCCCGGTGGTGCCGTCGCCGCGGGTCGCGGCCCGCACGAGCTCGCCGTCGCGGTAGAGCAGGTTCACGGCCAGGCCGTCGATCTTCAGCTCGGTCAGCCACGCGGGGTCCGGGGCCCCGGGCAGCGCCGCGATCGAGGCGGCGGCCTTGTCCATCCACGCGGTGAGCTCGTCGATCGAGAAGACGTCCTCGAGGGAGTACATCCGCGCCAGGTGCTGCACCGGCGTGAACGCCGCGGAGACCTCGCCGCCGACCTCCTGGGTCGGCGAGTCGTTGGCCACGATCTGCGGGTGCAGGGCCTCGATCTCCTCGAGCCGGCGGTAGAGCGCGTCGTACTCGGCGTCGGAGATGGTGGGGGCGTCCTCCACGTAGTACGCCGTGCGCGCCTGCCGCACCCGGTCCACGAGGTCCGCGTACTCGGTCTTGAGGTCCTCGCCGGGCTCGGCCGGGTTCAGGTCCTGTCCGGTGGCGTCGACGGGCTTCGCTGCTGTGCTTCGCTGTGGGCTCACCGGACCATTGTGGCCCACGGCGCGGACAGCACGGCCGACGGCGCGGCCGGGGGACCCGGCCGCGCCGTCGGTTCAGCCGTCCCGGCGCGTCACCGCGCCGGTGAAGTGGGGGCGCCCACGCCGCGGGTCCCACCCCGCGTAGGTGGAGCTCCGCCAGCCGGGCCCGCGCCCGTCGTCGGCGACGGCGACGGCCACGGTGCCCGGCAGCAGCACCGGGGCCGCGAACTCCACCGTCCAGCGGAAGGCCGTGCCGGCGGGGACGCCGACCTGGGCGAGGGCGCGGGAGGCGGTGTACATGCCGTGCGCGATGGCGCCCTTCATCCCGAGGGCGCGCGCGGACGGGCCCGAGAGGTGGATGGGGTTCCAGTCCCCGCTCACCGCCGCGTAGTCGCGGCCCACGCCGCCCGGCAGCCGCCAGCTCGCCGTGGGCGCGGGCGGGACGAACTGCGCGCGCGGCGCGTCGGCGACCGGGCCCGGCACCCGCACCCCGCGGGCCAGGTAGGTGGAGCGCCCCTCCCAGACGAGCTCGCCGTCCTCCCGGGCGAGGCGGGCGACGACGTCGACCTGCGCGCCGGCCCGGTGCGGGCGCAGCCTCTCGGCGTGGGCGGTGGCGGTGAGGTCCTCCCCGACCGCCACGGGCCGGCGGTGCTCCACGTCGTTGGCCAGGTGGACCATGCCCAGGACCGGCAGCGGGAAGTCGCGCCGGGTGAGCACGCTCATGGCCACGGGGAAGGCGAGGGAGTGCAGGTGTCCCGAGAACGCCTCGGTCCCGCCGGGGCCCTCCCGCAGGGGCGCGCCGACCACGCGGCAGAACGCCTCGTGCCCGGCCGCGGCCACGGTCACGCCCTCGACCACGTGCTCGGTCGCCGGCAGCCCGGGCACGGCCGGGGCCTCGCCGGCGCGGCCCGGCCGCCGGGCGCCGAGCGCGCGGGTCAGCCCGCTCCCGGCCGCCGTCGCGCCCGCCCGGGCGTAGAGGCGGCGCAGGGAGGGGACGTCGGTGAGCACGACCTGCTCGCGGGCGGTGGCGTCCACGCTCACGCCCCCACCAGGTTCTGACCGCACACGCGCAGCGTCTGGCCGTTGACGCCGCCGGCGGCGTCCGAGGCCAGGAACAGCACGGCCTGCGCGACGTCCTCCGGCAGCCCGCCCTGCTGGAGCGAGTTGAGCCGGCGGGCGACCTGGCGGCGGGCCGCCGGGATCCGCGCGGTCATCTCCGTCTCGATGAACCCGGGGGCCACGGCGTTGATGGTGCCCCCGCGCCGGGCGAGCAGCGGCGCCGTCGCGGCGACCATCCCGATCACCCCTGCCTTGGAGGCCGCGTAGTTGGTCTGGCCGCGGTTGCCGGCGACGCCGCTGGTGGAGGCGAGGCACACGATCCTCGGGGCCTGCCCGAGCCCCTCCCCGGCGAGGAGCTGGTCGTTCATCCGCAGCTGGGACTCGAGGTTGACGGCGAGCACGGAGGACCAGCGGGCCTCGTCCATGTTGGCGAGCAGCCTGTCCCGGGTGATCCCGGCGTTGTGCACCACCACGTCGAGGCAGCCGAAGCGCTCGCGGGCGAGCTCCAGGATCCGCTCCCCCGCGCGCTCGTCCGTGACGTCGAGCTGCAGGGCCACGGCCCGCAGCTCGTTGGCGAGCCCGGCGAGGGCCTCGCCGGCGGCGGGGACGTCGACGACGACGACGCGCGCGCCGGCCTCGGCGAGGGTCCGGGCGATCTGCGCGCCGATGCCCCGGGCGGCGCCGGTGACGGCGGCCACCCTGCCCCGCAGCGGGGCCTCCCAGTCGGCGGGCAGCGGCCCGGCGTCGTCGCCGACCGTGACGAACTGCCCGGAGACGAACGCGCTGCGCCCGGAGAGCAGGAAGCGCAGGGCGCCCAGCACGCTCGGGGCCTCCGGGGCCACGCCCTCGGCGAGCAGGACGCCGTTGGCGGTGGCCCCGCCGCGCAGCTCCTGGGCGACCGAGCGCAGGAGGCCGACGACGGCCTGGCGCACCGCGGCCTCGGCGGGCGGGAGCGGGACGGCGCCCGCGGGGGTGGCCGAGGCCGCCCCCGCGCCGATCCCCGGGGCGGGCCGGGAGACGGCGACCACCCGCCCGCCGGGGGCCAGGGAGCGCAGCACGCCGCCCAGCCCGAGCGCGGGCTCCGCCAGCTGCGCGGGCGCGGTGAGCTCCGTGAGGGCCAGCACGACCGCCCCGAAGCGGGCGACGTCGTCGGGGTGGCGGCGGACGTCGAGGTCCCAGCCGAGCAGGGCCGCGGCGATCCGGTCCGCCTCCTCCCCGCGGCCGAGCACGAGCACCGGGCCGGGCACCAGGGGCGCCCCCGCCCGGTGGCGGCGCAGCCGCACCGGGCGGGGCAGCCCGAGCCGGCGGGCGAGCTCGGCGCCGGGGGCGGAGCTGACGAGGTCGAGATAGGTGTCTGCCATGAGGGGTCCTTCGGTGTCCTTGCTGGTCGGAGGGGGGCGGGGACGGCCGGGTCAGCGGGCCTCGAGGACGGCGGCGACGCCCAGGCCGCCGGCGGCGCACACGGAGACGAGCCCGCGGGCGGGACGGCCGGTCGCGTCCGCGCGCTCGCGCAGCAGCTTGGCGAGGGTCGCGATGATGCGCCCGCCCGTCGCGGCGAACGGGTGGCCGGTCGCCAGGGAGGACCCGACGACGTTGAGCCGGGCGCGGTCCACGGTGCCGAACGCGCCGGCCAGGCCGAGCCGCTCGCGGCCGAACTGCTCGTCCTCCCACGCCGCGAGGTTGGCGAGCACCGTGGCGGCGAACGCCTCGTGGATCTCGACGAAGTCGAAGTCCGCGAAGGTCAGCGCCTGGCGCTCGAGCAGGCGGGGCACGGCGTAGGCGCCGGCCATCAGCAGGCCCTCGTCCCCGTGCACGAAGTCGACGGCCGCGGCCTCGACGTCCACGACCTCGGCCAGCACGGGCAGGGAGTGCTCCGCGGCCCAGTCCTCGGAGGCGAGCAGCACGGCGGAGGCCCCGTCGGTGAGGGCCGTGGAGTTGCCCGCCGTCATGGTGGCCTCCGCGGCGAGGGACTTCCCGAACACGGGCTTGAGCCCGGCGAGCTTCTCGACGGTGCTGTCCGGGCGCAGGTTGTCGTCGCGGGACAGGCCCCGGAACGGGGTGACGAGGTCGTCGAAGAAGCCGCGGTCGTAGGCGGCGGCGAGATTCCGGTGGCTGGCGGCGGCCAGCTCGTCCTGGGCCCCGCGGGTGATGTCCCAGCGGGCGGTGGTGAGGGCCTGGTGCTCGCCCATGGACAGGCCGGTGCGCGGCTCCCCCGTGCCGGGGGCCACGGGCTTGAGGTCCGCCGGGCGCAGCTTCGCGAGCGCGCGCAGCTTCTGCGGGGTGGTCCTCGCCCGGTTGAGCTCCAGCAGGGACCGGCGCAGCCGCTCGCTCACGACGACGGGGGCGTCCGAGGCGGAGTCCACGCCGCCGGCGATCGCGGAGTCGATCTGCCCCAGGCGGATCTTGTTGACCAGGGTGGAGACGGCCTCCATCCCGGTGGCGCACGCCTGCTGGACGTCGAACGCGGGGGTACGGGGGTCCAGGACGGAGCCGAGCACGGCCTCGCGGGTGAGGTTGAAGTCCTTCGGGTGCTTGAGCACCGCGCCGGCCGCGACCTCGCCGATCCGCTCGCCCGCGAGGCCGTAGCGCGCGGCCAGGCCGTCGAGGGCGGCGGTGAGCATGTCCTGGTTGCTCGCGCTCGCGTAGGCGCCGTGGGCCCGGGCGAACGGGGTCCGGTTGCCGCCGACCACGACGGCACGGCGGGCGAAGCCGGTCCGGTCGGCGCCGCTCGGGGTCGTCCGCTCGGCGGTGGACTCCGGGCCGTGCTCGGCGGCCCGGCCGGGAGCCTGGTCGGGGCGGGGGGACTCGGTCATGAGGTGCTCCTCGGTCTGCTGTGATGGTGGTCACGTCACCGCCGATATTACCTGATACCCTGGGTATCGTGAAACAGATCGACACGCCGGAGCCCGCCCCCGAGGACGCCGCTCCCGCCCCCGACGGCCGTTCGTCCCGCTGGGCCCGGCACCGCGCCCAGCGCCGGGTCGAGCTCATCCGCACCGCGCGCAGCGCCGTGGACGAGATCGGGCCGCAGGCGTCCATGGAGGAGATCGCCTCCGCGTGCCGCACCTCCAAGTCCGTCTACTACCGGTACTTCGGGGACAAGGCGGGGCTGCAGCGGGCGGTGGGCGAGTACACCGTGACGCGCATGCGCGACCGGCTCGGGGAGGCGGCCCGCGCGGCCGGCACGTTCGAGGGCACGGTGGAGGCGATGGTCGCGGAGTACCTGCTGAGCATCGAGCGCTCCCCGGCGGTGTACCGCTTCGTCGTCGGGGTGGCCCCGGACCCCGGCCGCCACGAGCGCGCCAGGGGCGAGAAGGCGGGCAGGGAGGAGCCGCCCGCCGAGCCGGACCCGCACGGGCAGCGCTACCTCATCGAGGAGTTCGCCGACTCCGTGGCGTCCCTGCTCGCGGAGGCGCACGTGCGCCACTCCCCCGACGGGCGCCGGCTGGAGGAGCCGCTGCTCAGCTACTGGGCGTCCTCCACGATCGGCATGGTCCGGGGCGCCGGCGAGGCCTGGATGAACACGCCCGCGGGCACGGCCCGCCCGCCCCGCGAGCGGATGGCGGAGCTCATCCTCGGGTGGGCCGTCAACGGCCTGCGCCCCTCCGTCGCGCCCGCGCCGGGAGACCCCGCCGGCTGATCCTCCGCGCCGGACCGCCCGTCCGGCCCACCGTTCCGACCCGCTGTTCCGACCCACCACCGCCCCGCGGGCGCCCGGCCACCGCCGGCGGCGCCCGGGCACCCACGACAGGAGCGACCATGACCACCACCGTCGACCGCCCCGTTCCCCCTCCCACCGCCGCGGACCCGGCCGTGGACGTCGCCGCCCTCGGCGAGCTGCTGCTCGGGCGCTGGGCCGAGGTCCGGCGCGAGACCCGCCGGATGCTGCTCGACGAGCGGCTGCACACCCGGGAGAACCTCACCTACCAGGACCAGCGCGAGCGGGTGCTGGGCCAGCTGCACCTGCTCGTCGAGCACGGCACGATGAGCCGCGGCCTGCCGGAGGCCTACGGCGGGCAGGACGACCCGGGCGGGAACGTCTCCGGGTTCGAGGAGCTGCTGCTCGGGGACCCCTCGATGCAGATCAAGGCCGGGGTGCAGTGGGGCCTGTTCGGCTCCGCGGTGCTCAACCTCGGCACCGAGGAGCACCACCGCCGCTGGCTCGACGGCATCCGCGACCTGACGGTCCCCGGCGTGTTCGCCATGACCGAGACCGGCCACGGCTCCGACGTCGCCTCCATCGGCACGACGGCGACGTACGACCCGGCCACGGAGGAGTTCGAGATCCACACGCCGTTCAGGGCGGCGTGGAAGGACTACCTCGGCAACGCCGCGGTGCACGGTCGCGCCGCCGTGGTCTTCGCCCAGCTGATCACCCTCGGGGTCGACCACGGGGTGCACGCGTTCTACGTGGAGATCCGCGACGAGGACGGGAACTTCCTTCCCGGCGTGGGCGGGGAGGACGACGGCCACAAGGGCGGGCTCAACGGCATCGACAACGGCCGGCTGCACTTCACCCGGGTCCGGGTGCCGCGCACGCACCTGCTCAACAAGTACGGGGACGTGGCCCCCGACGGCACCTACAGCTCCCCCATCGCGAGCCCGGGCCGGCGGTTCTTCACGATGATCGGCACGCTCGTGCAGGGCCGGGTCTCCCTCGACGGGGCGGCCGTCGTGGCGAACAAGGTCGCGCTGAGCATCGCGGTCCGCTACGGCAGCGAGCGCCGCCAGTTCAACGCGTCCTCGGACGTGCAGGAGGAGGTGCTGCTGGACTACCAGCAGCACCAGCGGCGGCTGCTGCCGCTGCTCGCCGAGACGTACGCCATGCACTTCGCCCACCAGGAGCTGCTGCACAAGTACGACGACGTCTTCTCCGGCCGCGAGGACACGGACGAGAACCGGCAGGACCTGGAGACCCTCGCCGCGGCGCTCAAGGCCCTCTCCACGTGGAGCGCGCTCGAGACCCTGCAGACGTGCCGGGAGGCGTGCGGCGGGGCGGGGTTCCTGACGAAGAACCGGCTGACCTCGCTGCGCCACGACCTCGACGTCTACGCGACGTTCGAGGGCGACAACACCGTGCTGCTGCAGCTGGTGGCCAAGCGGCTGCTGTCGGACTGGTCCAACGAGTTCAAGAACGTGGACGTGGGCGTGATGGCCCGCTACGTGGCCGGCCGGGCGACCGAGGCCACGTACCACCGGTCGGGGCTGCGCAAGCTGGGGCAGGCGTTCCGGGACACCGGCGACGTGCGCCGTTCCGTCAACGCCCTGCGCGACGAGTCCGCCCAGCACGCGCTGCTCGCCGACCGGGTGGAGACGATGGTCGCGGAGATCGCCGAGGCGCTGCGGCCCAGCGCCAAGCTGCCCCGCGCCGAGGCCGCCGCCCTGTTCAACGAGCACCAGTACAAGCTCATCGCCGCGGCCCGCGCCCACGCCGAGCTGCTGCAGTGGGAGGCGTTCACCCGGGGCGTGCAGCAGGTGGAGGACCCGGGCACCCGCACGGTGCTGACCTGGCTGCGCGACGTCTTCGGGCTGCGGCTGATCGAGAAGAACCTCGCGTGGTACCTGTCCTACGGCCGCCTGTCGATGCGCCGCGGCCGCAGCATCGACGAGTACATCGACCGTCTGCTCGCCCGGCTGCGCCCGCACGCCCTGGACCTCGTGGCGGCGTTCGAGCTGGCACCGGAGCACCTGCGGGCGGAGATCGCCACGGGCATCGAGGCCCGGCGCCAGGAGGAGGCGGCCGAGCACTACCGCCGGCTGCGGGCCTCCGGGGACGCCCCCGTCAAGGAGAGGGCTCCCGCCCGGCGGTCCGCCGCACCGGCCGCGGGCGCCCCGGGCGAGAAGGCACCCGAGGAGCGGAAGAAGGAGCGGCGCGCCGAGAAGCAGGCCGAGCGGCGCACCGAGAAGCAGGCCGAGCGCCGGCACGAGCGCCGCCTGGAGCTGAAGCCGCTGAAGAAGGCGGAGAAGAGAGCGGAGCACAGGCCCGGGCCGGAGCCCGAGCAGACGCCGGAGCAGGGGGCGGGGCCGCAGCCGGGGAAGAAGGCCGGGAGGAAGGCCGGGAAGCGCACCGAGGTGCGCGGCCGCGGGGCGGACGCACCGGCCGGGGCGCCCGAGACCGCCCCCGTGGAGGCCTGATCCGCGCAGACCGGATCCGCGCAGACCTGATCCACGCGGACCCGATCCACGCGGACCCGATCCGTCCTCGCGCACGGTGGCGGCCCCCGGAGGATCCCGGGGGCCGCCGCCGTGCGGGGACGGGCGCGCCTCAGCCGCCGGCGGGGCGCACGGCGTCGGCGAGGACGCCGTCAATCTGCCCCATGGCCTGGCGCATGCCCTCCTCCATGCCCATCTCGAGCATCTGCTCGAGCTGCTCCGCGCTCTCGAAGGTCGAGACCGTGGTCATGCGGGTCCGGCCGTCGACGGCGTCGAAGGTCACGACGCCGTGGCTGGTGCCCATGGAGACCTCGGGCTCGCCGTGCTGGTCGGCGAAGCCGTCGTCGAACTCCAGGCGGTGCGGGGCGTCGAGCGCGGTGATCTTCCACCACCCGTGCGCCTTCTCCCCGTCGGGGCCCGTCATGTAGTAGCGGCTGCGCCCGCCCTCGACGAACTCGTGCTGCTCGAAGGTGGCGGGCCACTCGGGCGGGCCCCACCAGCGCTCCAGCTGCCGCGGGTCCTCCCAGACCCGCCAGACGCGCTCCACGCTGGCGTCGAACTCGGCGACGAACGTCAGGGTCAGCGCCTCTGCGTCCTTCTGCACATCGATGACCGGCATGTCCTCGTTCCTTCCTACTCGGCCCCCCGGACCTCGGGGGGCACCTCCTCGGCGAGCAGGTCCTCGATGCCCAGCACGCGCCGGCGCCAGAGCTGCTCGTAGTCGTCCAGCAACCGGGCGGCCCGGCGCAGCGTGCTCATGTTCGCGTGCACCACCTGTTCCCGCCCGCGCCTCTGCTTGACGACCAGGGCGGCCCGCTCGAGCACCGCCACGTGCTTCTGCACCGCGGCGAAGCTCATCGCGTAGTGCGCCGCCAACGCCGAGACCGACTGCTCCTCGCGGAGCACCCGGGTGACGATGTCGCGCCGGGTCGTGTCCGCGAGGGCCTGGAAGATCCGGTCGACCTGGTCGTCCGTCCACTCGATTTCTACAACCATTTGGTTGTACGTTACTGCGGGCGGGGACGCCGGGCAAGAGATGACGGACCGTGACGTCGCCCCTTCCGGGGATCCGCGGCACACTGGCAGTTCCACCACGCCCGTCCGACGACCACCCGGAGGTTCCCGTGCACGTGCGGATCGCGGAGAGCATCGCCATCGTCACCATCGGCGACGGGGTCGTCGCCGCGCTGTTCCCCACCGCCCACGCCGCGCGCTGGGCGATCGGGCCCGCTCCGCTGCGCCGGACCGCGGAGGCGTTCGCGGAGCGTCCCGGCCTGATGCGGGCGACCGGGGTGCTCCAGGTCGCCGCGGGGATCGCCTGGGTGGCGGCCCTGCCGCGGCCGGCCCGCTGATCCCGCGCGGGCTCCGGGCGGGCGCCCCGGAGGCGGGGGTCAGTCGATCTCCTCGCCGGCGAGGGCCCTGGCGGCCAGGCGCTCCTCCTCGGCCGTCTCCCAGACCTCCTTGGCGGCGCCGGCGTTGAGGACGACGACGACCAGCCCCAGCACCAGGTCGGGCCGGCCGGAGCCCGTCCAGGCCGTGAGCACGCCCATGGCCACGACGGCGAGGTTGACGAGGACGTCGTTGCGGGCGGACAGGAACGCGGCCCGGGCCATGGAGCTGCCGTGGTGGCGGAACCGGGCCAGGACGGCGGAGCAGAGCAGGTTCACGGCGGCCGCGCCGCCGGCGGTGAGCACCAGGGCCGCAGGGTCCGGTGGGACGGGATCACCGAGCTCGGCGAGGGCCTGCCACGCCGCGGCCAGGGCGGGGGCCAGGATGACCAGGGCCATGGCCTTGCCCGCGAGCGCCTGCCGGTGCGGGGACCAGGCCAGCGCCACGACGATGAGCAGGTTGATCGCGGTGTCCTCGAGGAAGTCGACGCTGTCCGCGAACAGGGACACCGAGCCGATGGCCACGGCGACCGTGACCTCGACGGAGAAGTAGGCGAGGTTCAGGCCGGCGACCAGCAGGACCGTGCGCCTCAGCCGCGCCCGGAGGGAGCGGGAGCCGGGCTCAGCGGTCATCGCCGTCGTCCTCGTGGTCGTAAGCGTCGTGGGCGTGGGCGCCGTGGGCGGGGGCTCAGGCGCCCGGGGCGAACTCCCCGGGGACCACCGCGTCGGCGACGATCACGGTGACGTTGTCCCGGCCCCCGGTGCGCAGCGCGGCCTGGAGCAGGACGTCGGCCGCCTCCTTGGGGTGGGCCACCGCGGCCAGCACCCGTGCCATGTGGGCGGCGCTGAGCTCGTTGGTGAGCCCGTCCGAGCACAGCAGCAGCCGGTCGCCGTGCCGCGCGGGCAGCACCCACACGTCCGGCTCCCACACCTGCCCCGTGCCCAGCGCCCGGGTGATGACGTTGCGGCGGGGGTGCACGAGCGCCTGGGCCGAGGTGATCTGGCCGATGGACACGAGGTACTGCACCTCGGAGTGGTCCACGGTCAGCTGCTCGAGCTCGGGGGTCCCGTCCACGTCCCCGGGGCGGTCCGGGTGCAGCCGGTAGGTGCGGGAGTCGCCGGTGTTGAAGACGATCCACAGCATCCGGCCGTCGATCTGCAGGAGCCACACGCCCGTGACCGTGGTCCCGGCCCGGCCCTCGCAGGCCTCCTGGATGTGCCGGTCGGCCTGCCACAGCACCGAGCGCACGCGGCGGACCGCCTCGATCGCCTCGTTGGGGATCTCGGGGTCCAGGCGCAGCTCCCGCTCCACGGTGGCCCGGAAGCGGGCCACGTCCAGAGGCGCGTCCGGCTCCTCCACCGGGAACTCGTAAAAGTCCTCGAGCCCGAACAGCGGGGAGGCCCCGAGCGTGCGCACGCACAGGGCGCTCGCGATCTCGCCGGCCTCGTGCCCGCCCATGCCGTCGGCGACGGCGCACATGGCGGCGGTGACCACGAGGGCGTCCTCGTTGGACTCCCGGCGCAGGCCGCGGTCCGTGGCCGCCCCCGCGCGGATGACGAGCGGAGCGCTCATTCGAAGTCGACCTCCAGCCCGGGACCGGCGCCCTGGGAGAGCGCGACGGGCTGCACGTCGCCGAAGCCGCGCACGTTGCGCGTGGCCTGGGGGATGAGGATGAAGCGGTCGTCCCCGGCGAGCACCGCGGCGGTCGAGGCGTCCACGAGCACGGAGCCGGGGTCGGTCAGCGCCACGAGCCGCGAGGCCAGGTTCACCGTGGGCCCGTAGATGTCGCCGAGGCGCGGCAGCACCCGTCCCCAGACGAAGGCCACGCGCGCCTGCGGCAGCTCGGGGTCGTCCCGGATGGCGCGGGCGAGGGCCAGGGAGATCTGGGCGCCGCCCTGCGGGCTCTCGGCGAGGAACATGACCTCGTCCCCGATGGTCTTGATCAGCCGGCCGCCGCCCACGGCGATGACCTCGGCGCAGCGGTGCTCGAAGCGCTGCACGAGGTTCGCCAGGGTCCGCTCGTTCATCTGCCGGGACAGGGAGGTGTAGGAGACGAGGTCCGCGAAGCCGACGCCGCGGGCGAGCGGCAGGATGGAGCCGCCCTCGTCGGAGGCGCCGTCCGTGCTCGTGGACCCGTCCGGGCGCTCGACGCGCATCGCGAGCCGCTGCACGGCGGCGTTCATCTGGCGTCGCCACGAGTAGACGAGCAGCCGCTCGACCGCGTCGATGAGGTCCGGCAGCAGGTGCAGCAGCTGGCGGCGGGCCGCGGCGTCGGTCATGCCCTCGTGCACGACCATGTCCTCCACCAGCGCCTCGACCTGCCACACGACCATGCGGTCGGTCATCTGCCCGATCGAGCGGACCAGGGACAGGGCCGCCTCCTCGGTGACCTTCTCCTCGAGGACCATGGTGGAGAGCACCCGCAGCGCCTCGGAGTCCTGCTCGGTGAACCAGACGTCGTCGTCGGTGAGGTTCGGGAAGCCCAGGGCCCGCCACACCTTCCGGGCGGAGAGCAGGGACAGCCCGCCGCGGCGGGCGGCCTCGCGGCGGCGCAGCCCCCGCTCGGAGCCGAGCAGGGTCCGCTCGAGGGCCCGCACGGCGGCCTTCGACTCGTCCGAGCGGTAGAGGTTGGCCTGGACCGGGTTGTGCAGGTTGAGGTTGAGCTGCTCCGTCTGGGGGCCGACCACCGGCTCGCCCTGGGTCTCCGAGTCCTCACTGGCCACGCGTCACTCCTCTTCCTGGTGGACGGCCCGGGTGCCGCACGCTCGGCGCGCAGGGCTCGGGCAGGTCCGGGCGCGGTGCGGCGACCGCGTCCCGTCCCACTCTAGTGGGCTCCGGTCGCCTCGGGCTCGCCCGCGCCCCCGAGGGGGCCGTGGCCGCCCGGTCCCCGGCCCCGCTCCTCGCCGGCGGCGAGGAGCACGAGCTCGGCCAGCCGCCGCGCCTCGGGGGCGTGCTCCAGGCGCAGCCCGCCGTACGGGCCGAAGTCGGCCACGACCCGCCCGTCCCGCCGGCCCAGGGCGGGACCGCGCCCGGGCTCCACGCCCGCCCGCCGCAGCTGCCGCAGCGGCAGGGCCACGGGCGCGCGGCGCCCGCGCACGAGCACGAGGTGGCGGGTGGTGAGCACGTACCGGGTGCCCCACCAGCGCACGACCGGGAGCAGCACCCGGCGCAGGAGCACCCAGGCGGCGGCCGCCAGCAGGGCGTAGTCCAGCACGGAGCGCACGGTGGCCCAGGGCTCCACGACGGGGTTCCAGCGCAGCGCCAGGGCCCGCTGCACGAGGGAGAGGGCGAACACCGTGAGCAGCAGCACGAGGAAGGGCCGCAGCAGCCGCAGCCCGTGGGCCCGGGTGGAGACCAGCACCCGCTCCCCCGCCTGGAGGGGGATCCGCGCGGGCACGTTCAGCCCTCCGGCGCGGCGGGGGCGGGGCGCAGGTGCACGACGTCGCCCGCCGTCACCTCGTGCACGGCCCCCGCGGCGTCGCGCACCAGCAGGCTCCCGTGGTCCCCCAGCCCCACGGCCGTGCCGACGACCGGGGCGCGCCCGCCCGGCAGCTCGGCGCGCACGGAGCGCCCGAGGGTCTCCATCCGGGCGGTGATCCGCGCCCGGATGGCCCCGCCGGGGCCCACCGCGGACGGATCGGCGCAGAAGCAGCGGTAGAGGGGGACGAAGGCGGCGAGCACGGCCGCCAGCACGGCGGAGCGCTCGACGGCGCGGCCGGTCGCCCGGCGCACGGAGGTGGCCGTGGCCACGGGCAGCTCCTCCTGGCCCACGTTGATCCCCGCGCCCAGGACCACCGCCGGCGGACGGTCCCCGTCCGCCACGAGCCCGGCGAGCAGGCCGGAGAGCTTGCGCCCGTCCACGTGCACGTCGTTGGGCCACTTGATCCGGGCGTCCACCCCGGCCAGACCCTCGAGGGCCTCGACGACCGCCACCGCCATGAGCAGGGTCAGCCACGGGAAGTGCTGGGTGGGCAGGGCCCGGCCGCGCTCGTCGGCCGGGCGCAGCAGCAGGCTGAAGGTCAGGGCGGTGCCCGGCTCGGTGGTCCACACCCGGTCCAGGCGCCCGCGCCCGGCGCTCTGGTGCCCGGCGACCACCAGGGACAGGTCCGCCCAGGGCCGGTCCGGGCGGGGCCCGTCCGCCGCCCCGCGGTGCCGGCGGACGGCGGCCGCGGCCAGGTGCTCGTTGGTGGAGCCGACCTCGTCGAGGACCTCGACGCGCCCCAGGCCCAGGCCGTCGAGGGCGGCGAGCGCGGCGGCGGCGCGCAGGTCGGCGCCGGTGGCGCGGGGATCGGGCACGGTGCTCCTCGGAGGGTCGGGCGGCGGGCGCGGCGCTCGCTGGTGCGGCCCCGTCCCTGGGCGCCGGGGCGCGCCGCGCGTAGGGTCGGGTGGTACCCACAGTAATAGCCGGGCTCCCCGGGAGACGCCTGGGCGGGCCGCCGCCGGTCCCTGCGGCGGCCGCGCCCGGCCCGAGCTCCAGGAGCCCTCATGAGCAGCGCCGAGACCCCCACGACCTTCGCCGTCCTCTACGTCTACGGCGGGCCCGCGGACGTGCTGGCCGCCCGCCGGCCCGAGCACCGGGAGTTCCTCGGCGGGCTCCTCCGGCAGGGGCTGCTCCTGGCCTCCGGCCCGTTCGACGACGACGGGCCCGCCGGGGCCCTGCTCGTCTTCTCCGCCGCCGACGCCGCCGAGGTCGAGCGGCTCACCGACGAGGACCCCCTGGTGCGCCACGGCGTCGTCACCGAGCGCACGGTCCGGCCCTGGAAGGTCGTCCTCGGGCACGTGGGCTGAGGCCGGGCACTCCCGCGGCCGGGGCCGGAATTTGTAGGACTTCTACAACAGGGCCCGCCCCGGCCGCGGATTAGAGTGGGTCGGGTCCCCTGACCGCCCCGGACCGGGCCACGACCCCGGCCCGGCCGCGTCCCCGACCACGAGGTGCCATGACCCACGACCTGACGACCACCGCCGGCAAGATCGCCGACTTCCGGGAGCGCCGGGCGCGCTCCGAGGCGCCCGCGGGGCAGGCGGCGATCGACAAGCAGCACGCCCGCGGGCGCAACACCGCCCGCGAGCGCGTCGAGATGCTGCTGGACGAGGGGTCGTTCGTGGAGTTCGACGCCCTCGCCACCCACCGCTCGACGGCCTTCGGCATGGCCGCGAAGAAGCTGCCCGGCGACGGCGTGGTCAGCGGCTACGGGACGGTCGACGGCCGGCTGGTGGCCGTCTACTCCCAGGACTTCGCGGTCTTCGGCGGATCCCTCTCCGAGGTCAACGGCGAGAAGATCGTCAAGGTGCAGAAGTTCGCGCTGCGCAACGGCTGCCCGGTCGTCGGCATCAACGACGGCGGCGGGGCGCGGATCCAGGAGGGCGTGGCCTCCCTGGCCATGTTCGCCGACATCTTCAACATGAACGTCCGCTCCTCCGGCGTCGTCCCGCAGATCTCCCTGATCATGGGCCCGTGCGCGGGCGGGGCGGCGTACTCCCCGGCGCTGACGGACTTCATCGTCATGGTGGACAAGACCTCGCACATGTTCATCACCGGCCCGGACGTCATCAAGACCGTCACGGGCGAGGAGGTCGACATGGAGACCCTCGGCGGGGCCCGCCAGCACAACACGACCACGGGCACCGCCACCTACCTCGCCGAGGACGAGCAGGACGCGTTCGAGTTCGTCCACGAGCTGCTGGAGTTCCTCCCGGCCAACAACCTGCAGGACGCGCCCCTGCTCGACCACGACCAGGACGACGAGGTCACCGACCTGGACCTCTCCCTCGACGAGCTGGTCCCGGACTCCGCGAACCAGCCCTACGACATGCGGGCGGTGATCGAGGCCGTCGTCGACGACGGGCACTTCCTCGAGATGCAGGCCCTCTACGCCCCGAACGTGCTCATCGGCTACGCGCGGGTCGAGGGCCACACCGTGGGGATCGTGGCGAACCAGCCCATGCAGTTCGCCGGCACCCTCGACATCGCCGCCTCCGAGAAGGCGGCCCGGTTCGTGCGCCACTGCGACGCGTTCAACATCCCGATCCTCACCCTCGTGGACGTGCCCGGCTTCCTGCCGGGCACCGACCAGGAGTTCAACGGCATCATCCGCCGCGGCGCGAAGCTGCTCTACGCCTACGCGGAGGCCACGGTCCCGCTGGTCACCCTGATCACCCGCAAGGCCTACGGCGGGGCGTACATCGTGATGGGCTCGAAGAAGCTCGGGGCGGACGTCAACCTCGCCTGGCCCACGGCGCAGATCGGCGTGATGGGCGCCCAGGGCGCGGTGGAGATCCTCTACCGCCGGGACCTCAGGGCCGCGGCCGAGCGCGGCGAGGACGTCGACGCGCTGCGCGCCGAGCTGGTGCGCAAGTACGAGGAGGAGCTGCTCAACCCGTACCAGGCCGCGGAGCTCGGCTACGTGGACGCGGTCGTCGCGCCCTCGGAGACCCGCGTCCAGGTGCTCCAGGCCCTGCGGGCGCTGCGCGAGAAGCGCGCGTCGATGCCCGCCAAGAAGCACGGGAACATCCCGCTGTGACCGCTCCCCAGCCCGACGAGGGCGCCCCCGCGCTGCGCTTCGTCGCCGGCAGCCCGACGCCCGAGGAGATCGCCGCGGTCACCGCGGTGCTGCTGGCCCGCCAGGAGCAGGCCGACGCCGACCCGAGGAGCTCCGCGGGCCGCCGGTCCCAGTTCCGGCGGATGCGGCTGGGCCTGCGGCTGCGCCCGGGCCGCGGCGCCTGGCGGCGGACCCGGCCGGAGGCCTGAGCCGCCCCGGACCGGCCCGGACGGCGCGGGGCGGGCGGCACGGGGACGGTCCCGCTCCCCGGTCCGGGGCGGCTCCGGCGCTACTGTGACGTCCATGAGCACTCCCCCGCCCGGCCGCGCGCCCGCCACCGGCCGCGCCCCGGCCCCCCTCGGCACCTCCCACCGGGCGCCCACCGCCGTCGACGCGGTGGCCGAGCGGTGGTTCCGCCGCACCATGGAGCTCGACCCGGCCCGGGCCACCGTCCACGGCTTCCCCGGGCACGAGACCGCGTACCGGGACTTCGGCCCCGAGGGCGGGCAGGCCTACGCCGACGCGGCCCGCGCCGCGCTCGCCGAGCTGGCCCGCGCCGAGCCGGCGGACGACGTCGACCGGGTGACCGCCCACGCCCTGCGCGAGCGGCTGGGCCTGGACCTCACCCTGCACGAGGCGGGCCTGACCGGGTGGGAGGTCAACAACATCTCCTCCCCCGTCCAGGAGATCCGCGACGTCTTCGACGTCCTGCCCCAGGAGTCGGAGGAGGACTGGGTCCGCATCGCCGGGCGGCTGCGCAGCGTGCCCGCCGCGGTGGACTCCTACACCCGGGCCCTGCGCGAGGCGCGCTCCCGCGGCCGCTCGGCCTCCGCGGCACAGCTGCGCAACGCCGCCCGGATGTGCACGGGCTACGCGTCGGCGCACGGGTCCTTCGCCCTGCTCGCCCGGGACCCCCGCGTCCCCGGCGCCCTGCGCGAGGAGCTCGCCGACGCGGCCGGCGCGGCCCGCGGCGCCTACCTCCGGCTGGCCGAGACCCTCGGCCACGAGCTGAGCCCGGGCGCCCCGGAGTCCGACGCCGTGGGGCCCGACGAGTACGTGCTGCGCCTGCAGCAGTTCCTCGGCGCCGTCGTGGACCCCGCGGAGGTCTACGCGTGGGGCGTCGAGCAGCTGCACGCGCTCGTCGCGGAGCAGGAGCTGCTCGCCCGCCGGATCGCCCCGGGGGCGGGCGTCAAGCAGGCCATGGCCGCCCTCCACGCGGACCCGGAGCGCCGCCTGCACGGCACCGACGCCCTGCAGGCGTGGATGCAGGAGCTCTCCGACGCGGCCGTGGAGGCGCTCGCGGACACCCACTTCGAGATGACGGGGCCCATGCGCCGGCTCGAGTGCCGGATCGCCCCCACCCACGACGGCGGCATCTACTACTCGATGCCCAGCGCGGACTTCTCCCGCCCGGGACGAATGTGGTGGTCGGTGCCCGAGGGCGCCGACAGCTTCGCCACGTGGGAGGAGACCACGACCGTCTACCACGAGGGCGTGCCGGGCCACCACCTCCAGTTCGCCACCGCCCTGGCCAACTCGGGGGAGCTCAACCTCTGGCGGCGCGCCGGGATCTGGGTCGCGGGCCACGGCGAGGGCTGGGCCCTGTACGCGGAGCGGCTCATGGACGAGCTGGGCTTCCTCCAGGATGCCGGGGACCGGATGGGCATGCTCGACTCCCAGCGGCTGCGCGCGGCGCGGGTGGTCTTCGACATCGGCTTCCACTGCGGCTACCGGATCCCCGCGGAGCTCGGCGACGCCCTGGGCGGCGCGCGCCCCGGGCAGGTGTGGACGCCCGAGGACGGGTGGCGGTTCCTGCGCGAGAACATCGTCATGCACGACGCCACGCTGCGTTTCGAGTGGATGCGCTACATGGGCTGGCCCGGCCAGGCCCCGTCCTACAAGGTGGGCCAGCGGCTCTGGGAGGAGGCCCGGGACCGGGCGCGGGCCGCGGCCGGACCGGGATTCGAGCTCAAGGACTTCCACTCCCGCGCCCTGCGGCTCGGCTCCGTGGGCCTGGACACCTTGGAATATGCCCTGAACCTGTGACCGAACCCACGTAACACAAACGTCATAAAGCCTCGACCTCCTATGGTTCGCCGCCGTACCGTAGAGCACATGATTTCCGCAGAAAGCACTCGCCGTCTGCCCCGGTGGATGACCTCCTTCGGCCCGCAGATCCTCCTGGCGCTCGTCCTGGGCGTCGCTCTCGGCGCCGCCGCCGACGCCCTCGGCGGTGACCCGGAGACGGCCCCCAACTGGCTGATGACCACGCTCGACACCATCGGCACCAGCTACGTCAGCCTGCTCAAGGCCGCCGTCGTCCCCCTCATCGTGACCGCGGTGATCTCCTCGATCGCCAACCTGCGGGAGGTCTCCAACGCCGCGCGCCTGGCGTGGAAGACCCTGCTGTGGTTCGGCATCACCGCCCTGCTCGCCGTGACCGTCGGGCTCGTGCTCGGCCTGGTCGTCCAGCCCGGCGCCGGCGCCGCGGCCGCCACCCCGGCCGAGGCGTACACGGGCACGCAGGGCTCGTGGCTCGCGTTCCTCACCGGCCTCGTCCCCGGGAACTTCCTGGGCCTGCAGGTCTCCTCCACCGTCGTGGACGCCGAGACCGTGAAGACCGCGGCGAACTTCAACGTCCTCCAGGTGCTCGTGGTCTCCGCCGCCGTCGGCATCGCCGCGCTGAAGGTGGGCGCCCCCGCCGAGCCGTTCCTGGCCGTCGTGCGCTCCGCGCTGGCCGTGGTGCAGAAGGTCGTGTGGTGGATCATCCGCCTGGCCCCGCTCGGCACCCTGGGCCTGATCGGGCGCGCGGTCTACGAGTACGGCTGGACCTCGATGGGCGGGCTGGTCGTGTTCGTGGCCACCGTTTACGCCGGCCTGCTGGTCGTGGCGTTCGTGGTCTACCCGGTGCTCGTGCGCCTGCACGGGCTGAGCATCCGGCAGTACTACTCGGGCGTGTGGCCGGCCGTCCAGCTCGGCTTCGTCTCCCGCTCCTCGGTGGGCACCATGCCGCTGACCCAGCGCGTCACCGAGCGCAACCTCGGCGTGCCCCGGGCCTACGCGTCCTTCGCCGTGCCCCTGGGCGCGACGACCAAGATGGACGGCTGCGCCGCGGTCTACCCCGCGATCGCCGCGCTGTTCGTGGCGCAGTTTTACGGCATCGACCTGGACGTGACGCACTACGTGCTCATCGCCCTGGTCTCCGTGCTCGGCTCCGCCGCCACCGCCGGCACCACCGGCGCCACCGTGATGCTGACCCTGACCCTGTCGACCCTCGGCCTGCCCCTCGACGGCGTCGGCCTGCTGCTCGCCGTCGACCCGATCATCGACATGGGCCGCACCGCGCTCAACGTGGCCGGCCAGGCCCTGGTGCCGACGATCGTCGCCCGCCGGGAGGGGCTGCTGGACCGGGACCTCTACGACGCCCCCCGCGCCGGGGACCCGTTCGCCCCCGAGGCCCCCGAGGCCGTGGCGGCGCCGGCCCCCGCCGACGCGCGCTGACGCCCGTCCCCGCCCCCGAGGGGCGGCGTCCGGACCGGATGCACGACGCATTCGGTCCGGACGCCGCCCCTCGGCGCATCCGCGTCCCGGCCTCGCTACCCTGGGACGCGGAAGCGGGACGCGCATCACGGCGTCCGGTAAGGGGTGGGGAATGGGCGCACCGGTGGAGAGGACGACGACGGACCCGCTGCTGCGGCTGTCCTGGGCCCGGTCCCTGCACCACCTGGCGGCGCCGGAGCGCTGCGCGCCCCGCGTCGTGCTCGACCGCGCCGACGTCCGCGACGCCCGGGCACCCCTGCGGCTGCTGCTGCCGGTCCTCGACGAGCTGCTCACCCCGCTGGCCGAGGACACCGGGCTCGTGGTCGCCGTCACGGACCCCCACGGCGTGCTCCTGCAGGTGCGGGGCAGCGCCGCGACCCGCCGCCGCGCCGAGACCATGGGCTTCGTCGAGGGCGCCGACTGGTCCGAGCCCGCCGTGGGCACCAACGCCCCCGGCACAGCACTCGTGCTGCGCCGCACCGTGACCGTGCACCGCGAGCAGCACTTCTACCCCGAGGCGCGCCGCTGGTCCTGCACGGCCTCCCCGCTGCTGCACCCGGTCACCGGTGACCTGCTCGGGGCCGTGGACCTCACCGGCGGCGACGCCGCCGTCGCCCCCGCCACGCGCGCGCTCATCGGCGCCGCCGTGCGCGCCGCGCAGGCCGAGCTCGCCCTGGCCCTGCGCACCGGCCTGCGGGCCGACCCGGCACTGCGCACCGGGCCGGACCCGCACACCTGTGCCGTCCCGGCGCCCGGCCCCGCGCTGCGCGTGCTGGGCGGGACCCCGCCGGCCCTGGTGCTGGGCGGGCGAGCCGTCGAGCTCACGGAGCGGCACGCGGAGATCCTCCTGGCCCTGTCCCGCAGCGGCAGCGGGCTGAGCACCGCGGAGCTCTCGGACCGGCTGTGGGACGGCCGCGCCCGGGAGACCACGGTCCGGGCGGAGGTGCTGCGCCTGCGGCGGCTGCTGGAGCCGCACGGGCTGACGGTCGCCTCCCGCCCCTACCGGCTCGAAGCACCCCTGTCCTCCGACGCCGGCCGGGTGCTGGACCTGCTCGCCCGCGGCTTCCACCGGCGCGCGCTGGGCGAGTACACCGGGGCGCTGCTGCCGCACTCGGACGCCCCGTGGGTCGTGGCCCTGCGCCACCGCCTGTCCGGGCTGCTGCGCGAGGCCGTGCTCACCGACGGCTCCGCCGGGGCCGTGCGCCAGTACCTGGCCCTGCCCGAGGCCGCCGACGACGCCGAGGCGTGGGCGCTGCTGCTGCGCCTGCTGCCCGCCCGCTCCCCCGCCCGGGCGCAGGCCGTGCTGGAGCTGGAGCGCCTGCGCCGCTGAACGCGTCCGCAATGTCCTGCCCGCGCCGCCATCAAGGCGGACACCGGGGCGGACACCGCGTGCAACGTCCGTGCAACGGTCCCGCGCGTAGCGTGAGCTGCATCACACCGGCGCGACGGGACGTCCGCGCCGCACCCGCACCTCGCACAAGGAGCAGCCGGCCATGACCGTCGAAACGCAGCCAATCACCACCGTCTACGCGCCGCCGGGCACAGAGGGCTCGAAGGTGACCTTCAAGCCCCGCTACGAGCACTGGATCGGCGGGCAGTGGGTCGCCCCCGCCAAGGGCCGGTACTTCGAGAACATCTCCCCGGTCAACGGCAAGCCGTTCACCGAGGTCGCCCGCGGCACCGCCGAGGACGTCGAGGCGGCGCTGGACGCGGCGTGGGCCGCCGCGCCCTCGTGGGGGAAGACCCCCGTCGCGGAGCGCGCGCTCGTGCTCCACCGGATCGCCGACCGGATGGAGGCCCACCTCGAGATGCTCGCCGTCGCCGAGACCTGGGACAACGGCAAGCCGGTGCGCGAGACCATCAACGCCGACATCGCCCTGGCGATCGACCACTTCCGCTACTTCGCCGGGGCCATCCGCGCCCAGGAGGGCTCCCTGTCGCAGCTGGACGACAACACGACGTCCTACCACTTCCACGAGCCCCTGGGCGTGGTCGGGCAGATCATCCCGTGGAACTTCCCCATCCTCATGGCCGTGTGGAAGCTCGCCCCGGCCCTCGCCGCGGGCAACGCCGTCGTCCTCAAGCCCGCCGAGCAGACCCCGGCGTCGATCATGGTGCTCGTCGAGCTCATCGCCGACCTGCTGCCCCCGGGTGTGGTCAACGTCGTCAACGGCTTCGGCGTGGAGGCGGGCAAGCCGCTGGCCTCCAGCCCGCGGATCCGCAAGATCGCCTTCACCGGCGAGACCACCACGGGCCGGCTGATCATGCAGTACGCGTCCCAGAACATCATCCCGGTGACCCTGGAGCTCGGCGGCAAGTCCCCCAACATCTTCTTCGCCGACGTCGCCGCCGCCCAGGACGCCTTCTACGACAAGGCCCTCGAGGGCTTCGCGTTCTTCGCCCTCAACCAGGGCGAGGTCTGCACCTGCCCCTCCCGGGCCCTGATCCAGGACTCCATCTACGACCGGCTGCTGGCCGACGGGATCGAGCGCGTCAGGGGCATGGTCCAGGGCAACCCCCTGGACCTCAACACCCAGGTCGGCGCGCAGGCCTCCAACGACCAGCTGCAGAAGATCCTGTCCTACATCGACATCGGCGTCCAGGAGGGCGCGAAGGTGCTCGTGGGCGGGGAGCGCAACGAGCTCGGCGGCGACCTGGCCGAGGGCTTCTACGTCTCCCCGACCGTGTTCGAGGGCCGCAACTCGATGCGCATCTTCCAGGAGGAGATCTTCGGTCCTGTGCTCTCCGTGACCCGGTTCGCCGACTACGCCGAGGCCGTCGCCACCGCCAACGACACCCTCTACGGCCTGGGCGCGGGCGTGTGGGCCCGCAACGGCAACCTCGCCTACCGCGCCGGGCGCGACATCGAGGCCGGGCGCGTGTGGGTGAACCAGTACCACAACTACCCCGCGCACTCGGCGTTCGGCGGGTACAAGTCCTCCGGCATCGGCCGCGAGAACCACCTGATGATGCTCGAGCACTACCAGCAGACGAAGAACCTGCTGGTGTCCTACTCCGAGGACGCCCAGGGCTTCTTCTAGGCCGCCCGCGGGCCCCGGGCCGTCCCGCCGGGGCGCCGGAACCGGGGCGCCGGGGCCGGGGCGCACCCAGCGCCCCGGCCCCGGCCGCCGCCCCCCGGCGGCGGCCGGGGCCCGCGTATCCTGGGACCGTGACTCCCCGCCTCGTCCTCGCCTCCCGCTCCCCCGCCCGCACCAAGCTGCTGACCGACGCCGGGATCGGCCACGACCGGCTGATCTCCGACGTGGACGAGGACGCCGTCGTGCGCGCCCGGGGCGTCACGGACGCCGAGGAGACGGCGATGGTCCTGGCGCGAGCGAAGGCCGAGGCGGTCGCCGCGCTGCCCGAGGCGGCGGGGGCCCTGGTGCTCGGCTGCGACTCGGTCTTCGCCTTCGACGGCGAGGTCCACGGCAAGCCGCTCGACGCGCGCACGGCCACCGCCCGGATCACGGCCATGCGCGGGCGCTCCGGCGTGCTGCACACCGGCCACTGGCTCGTGGACACCCGCGACCCCGCCGCCGGGGGCACCGGCTTCGCGGGCGGCGCCCCCGCGAGCGCCGAGGTGTTCTTCGCGCGGATGTCCGACGACGAGGTCGCGGCCTACGTCGCCACCGGCGAGCCCCTGCAGGTCGCCGGGTCCTTCACCATCGACTCCCTGGGCGCCTCGTTCGTCGAGCGCGTCGAGGGGGACGTGCACGCCGTCATCGGGCTGAGCCTGAGCACCCTGCGCACGCTGGCCGGCCGGGCCGGGGTGTCCGTGCCCCAGCTGTGGGCGCCCCGCGGCTGAGCCGCCCGCCCCTCTTTGTAGGACTCCTACAGAAACGGCACCGCATTTCCGGTGGCCCCACCCGTGGTTGGGCGATCCGCCGCGCCGGGGAATACAGTGCATCCGAGGATTCGACAAGGAGTGAGACGTGACCCCTAACAAGCCCGCGGACGGCGCCATCCGCCCCATCACCAAGGTGCTCGTCGCCAACCGCGGGGAGATCGCCGTGCGCGTGATCCGCGCCGCGCGGGACGAGGGCATCGCCTCGGTGGCCGTGTACGCCGACCCCGACCGGGACGCCCTGCACGCCCGGATGGCCGACGAGGCGTACGCGCTCGGCGGCAACACCGCCGCGGAGTCCTACCTCGTGATCGACAAGATCCTCGACGTGGCCGCCCGCTCCGGCGCCGACGCCGTGCACCCGGGCTACGGCTTCCTGTCGGAGAACGCCGAGTTCGCCCTGGCCGTGCTCGAGGCCGGCCTGACCTGGATCGGCCCGCCGCCGGCGGCGATCGCCAAGCTCGGCGACAAGGTCGCCGCCCGGCACATCGCCGAGAAGGTGAACGCCCCGCAGGTGCCCGGCACCACGGACCCCGTCACCTCCGCCGACGAGGTACTCGCCTTCGCCGACGAGCACGGGCTGCCCATCGCGATCAAGGCCGCGTTCGGCGGCGGCGGGCGCGGCATCAAGGTGGTCCGCGAGCGCGAGGCCATCCCCGAGCTCTACGAGTCCGCGGTGCGCGAGGCCACGGCCGCGTTCGGCCGCGGGGAGTGCTTCGTGGAGCGCTTCCTCGACGCCCCCCGGCACGTGGAGACCCAGTGCCTGGCCGACGCGCACGGCAACGTGGTCGTCGTCTCCACCCGCGACTGCTCCCTGCAGCGGCGCAACCAGAAGCTCGTGGAGGAGGCCCCCGCCCCCTTCCTCAGCGAGGAGCAGAACCGGCGGCTCTACGAGTCCTCCAAGGCGATCCTGCGGGAGGCCGGCTACCAGGGCGCGGGCACGTGCGAGTTCCTGGTGGGCCGCGACGGCACCATCTCCTTCCTCGAGGTCAACACCCGCCTGCAGGTCGAGCACCCGGTCTCCGAGGAGGTCACGGGCATCGACCTGGTCCGCGAGCAGTTCCGGCTGGCCCGCGGCGAGGCCCTCGGCTACGAGGACCCCGAGGTGCGCGGGCACTCACTGGAGTTCCGGATCAACGGGGAGGACCCGGGCCGGAACTTCATGCCCTCCCCCGGCACCATCTCGGCGTTCTCCCTCCCCTCCGGGCCCGGCGTGCGCGTGGACTCCGGCGTCGAGGCCGGGGAGACCGTGGGCGGGAACTTCGACTCCATGCTCGCGAAGCTCGTCGTCACCGGGGCGACCCGCCGGCAGGCGCTCGAGCGCTCCCGCCGGGCGCTGGAGGAGCTGCGGATCGAGGGCATGCCCACGGTCGTGCCGTTCCACCGCGCCGTGGTCGCCGACCCCGCGTTCGCCCCGGAGGACGGCTCGCCGTTCACGGTGCACACCCGCTGGATCGAGACGGAGTTCCACAACACGGTCCCGCCCTTCGACGCCACCCCGCAGGCCGCCCCCGAGGCCGAGGAGCGCCAGGCCATCGTGGTGGAGGTCGCCGGCAAGCGCCTCGAGGTCGTCCTGCCGGCCCTGCCGGGCACGGCCAAGCCCAACGGCACCGCGGCCAAGCCGCGCAAGAGCCGCTCCTCGCGCGGCGGCTCCGCGGCCGGGGCCGGCGGCGACGGGCTGACCTCCCCGATGCAGGGCACCATCGTGAAGATCGCCGTCGACAACGGCGACGAGGTCGCCGAGGGCGACCTCGTGCTGGTGCTCGAGGCCATGAAGATGGAGCAGCCCCTGACCGCGCACAAGGCCGGCACCGTCTCCGGGCTCGACGTCAGCCCCGGCGACACCGTCTCCGCCGGCACGGTCCTGGCCACCATCTCCTGATCAGGGCGCCCGGAGCGCAGTGCTCCGGTGCTTCCCGCCGCGCTGCCAGGGCCGGTCACCGACCACGGTGACCGGCCCTCGTGCTGCCCCGGGACGGCGGCCGGGGACGCCTGGGTCCGTCGCCCCGGCGAGGTGCGGCGTCTCGCTGCCGCCGTGCCGGCGCGGCGGAGGCCCGACGGTGCGGGCGTCGTGCGGGTCGCAGGTGAGACGATGGCCGTCGAGCCCCTGCGCCGACGCCCCTCCCGCGAGGCCGGACCGGACCGCGACCGCTGGGCCGGGTCCCGGCGCCGGGAGGAGGCCACGCACGACCAGCACGAGGACGACGACGAATGACCGCCACTCCCGACCGCTCCCCCGCGACGGTCCACCGGCCCGCCCGACCCCGCGGCGCCGGCGACCGTGTCCTCGTGGACCTCGGCCGCCGCCCCGGTGCTCCCCCGGCCGGCGGGGCCCCGGCCCGCTGGCGGCTGGTGTGCCTGCCCCCGGCCGGCTCCGGGGCCGGCTTCTTCCGCTTCCTGCACCGGCCCGGAGTCGAGCTGCTCGCGGTCCGGTACCCCGGACGGGAGTCCCGGCTGCGCGAGGAGCCGGCGCGTTCGGTCGAGGAGGTCCTCGCGGAGGCGCTGCCCGCCGTGGAAGCCGTGCTGGCCGCCGACGAGCTGCCCACCGCCGTGCTGGGCCACAGCATGGGCGCCGTGGTCGCGGCGGAGCTCACGGCCGCGCTCGAGCGGCGCCTGCCCGGGCGCACCGGCCTGCTGTGCCTGTCCGCGCGGTCCGCGCCGGGCGCCCGGGACGACGCCGAGATCCGCGAGGTGCTGCGCTCCGACGAGGCCCTCACCGCGTGGCTGCGCGACCTGGGCGGCACCCCGCCGGTGGTGCTGGAGGACCCCGGCTTCCTGTCCATGCAGCTGCGGATCCTGCGGGCCGACCTCGCCCTGACCCTGGGCCACGAGCACCTGCCGGGGCCGGTGGCCACGCCGCTGCTGCTGCTGGCCGCCGCCGGGGACGAGGCGGCCCCGGCGGCCTCGATGGAGGGCTGGCGCGGGCTGAGCACGGGGCCCGTGCTGACCCGCGCCCTGCCGGGCGGCCACCACGCCCTGCTCGGGCACGGGCCCGAGCTGCTCGAGCTGCTCGAGCGCACGCTCTTCGGCGTCGTGCCCGGGGACCGCGGATGAGCCCCGCCGCCCGCTCCGCTGAGACGGCGGGGGCGTGAGCGTCCCGCCGGCCGTGCCCGGCCTGGTCGAGCTGCCGGTGCCGGGCGCCCCCGCGGACGTGCGGGTGGCGCTCGCCCGCGTGGACCCGCTGACCGGCTGGGCGGAGTCGGTCCGGGACTGCCTGGACGACGGCGAGCGGGCCCGGGCCGCGGCGTTCCGCTACGCGTCCGACCGGCGGCGGTTCGTGGCCGCCCACTGCGTGCTGCGCCACGTGCTCGCCTCCCGCACCGGCACGGACCCGGGCTCACTGCGCCTGGGTCCGCCCGTCCCCGCCCGGGGGCCCCGGCCCAAGCCGCGGCTCGAGGACCACGCCCTGTGCTTCTCCCTCTCGCACAGCGGCGGCCTGGTGCTCGTGGCCACCGCCGAGCGCGAGGTGGGGGTGGACGTCGAGCACGTCCAGGACCCGGTCGCCGCCGAGCAGGTGCTCACCGTGCTCCATCCCGCCGAGATCGCCGCCCTGCGGGCCCTGCCCGCCGCGGACCGCCCGGCCGCCGTGACCACGGTGTGGGCGCGCAAGGAGTCCCTGCTCAAGGCCCTGGGCTCGGGATTGTTCCGCGACCCCTCCGTCGACGAGGTCGGGGCGGGCCCCGCCCCGGGGCGGCCCGTCGCCGGGTGGCGGATCCTGGACCTGGACCTTCCGCCGGCTCCCGGCCCGGCCCGCGAGGACGCGCGGGCGGCGCTGACCGTCCGCGCCCGGGCCGACCCGGGCTGAGCACCCCAGCGCAGACGATCACCGCGATCGCGAACCGCCGCCGCGCCGTGCGGCTCCACGAGCCGGCCCACCGACCGGGGCCGTCGGGCCGTCTGCGGCATGCACCGGCCGCCCGCCGACGTTCCGGCCC
Source organism: Kocuria sp. U4B (assembly GCF_054875615.1). The sequence goes on along the minus strand of NZ_CM142180.1, from coordinate 2,897,212 downwards.
CGACCAGGGCCGTGTGCTAGAGCACACGTTTCGTGTTCGTCATTGTCGGGGTGACGTGGGGTAACAACCCCGCCAACTGCCCTGGGACCGTCCGGTCGGGGCTACGCTGATTTGCACATGACGAGTCCGGCGACGGGGATGTCGGGCCACGTCCAGGGGACCGTCTGGGAGGCCGTGGTCGAGCCACGCCATGCTCCCAGCCTCCTCTCGATGCACAGGGGGGTCACATGACCACGGGCAGGCACGGCCCGCATCTGCTGGACGACCTGTCGACGCAGGGGTCCACCGCCGACGGGAGCGGCCTCGCGCGCGCGAACTCCCGCGGCGGCGGGTCCGTCCGCTGGCAGCCGCGGACCCGTCCGGAGCACGTTCTGCTGGAACGGGACGTCGAGCTGACCGTCCTCGCGGGACTGGTCGATCGCGTGATGGCCGGCCAGGGCGGATTCGCGCTCGTCGCAGGAGAGGCCGGGATCGGCAAGACCAGCCTCCTCGACGCGATGCTGGAGGCCGTCCCGGCCGGTGTCCGCGTGCACCGGGGCCGTTGCGACAACCTCATCACCGCCCATCCGTTCGGGGCGCTGCGCGAGGCCTTCGAGGACGCAAGTGCTGCTGCCCTCGCCGCCTTCAACCGGGGTGTCCTGCACGACGTCCTGGCGGCGGTCACGAACCTACTGGAGACAGGGGCACCGACGATCGTGCTGGTGGAGGACGTGCAGTGGGCCGACGAGGCCACGCTGGACGTGCTGGCCTACCTCGCGCGCCGGCTGGAGCACCTGCGGACGCTCCTCGTCGCGTCCTACCGGGACGACGAGGTGGGCCCGGACCACCCGATGCAGCGCCTCCTCGCAGCCCCCACGACGACGCCGGCCACCTGGCTGCGCCCGGGCCCGCTCAGTCTCGAGGCGGTCCGGCTCCTGGCCGGCCACCGTGCTCACGAGGCGCGACACCTGCACGAGATGACCGGGGGGAACCCGTTCTACGTCACCGAGGCACTGGCCGTGCGGGCCGACGCGCCGGTTCCCGAAACGCTCTCGGCAGCCGTGGCGGCCAGGCTCCAGCAGCTGTCCGAGCCGGTCCGCCGCGCGACGGAGCGGATCTCGGTGTGGCCCGGCATGCTCGAGTTCGAGCTGGCCGAGCAGCTGCTGGGTGAGGACTTCGCAGCGCTCGCCGAAGCCGAGGAGCGGGGGATCCTCCTCGTCGAGGAGGGAGGCGTCCGTTTCCGGCACGAGATCGCGCGCATGGCGACCGAGGCCTCGTTCAGCGGGCTGCGGAGGCGGCAGCTCCAGCGCGACGTGACCGAGCTGCTCAAACGGCGGGGCGAGGAGCACCTGCCGCGGCTGGTCCACCACGCCATCCGCTGCAGGGACACGGCGACGGTCGTCGAGTTCGCACCCCGCGCCGGAGAGCTGTCCGCCAAGGCCGGCGCCCACCGGCAGGCACTGGAGTTCTACCAGGCGGCGTTGCAGCACGAGGTCCTGCTGTCCGACGCCCAGCTGGCTGCCGTCCTCGACGCCTACGCCTGGGAGCTCTACAGCGCCCACCACATCAGCCAGGCCGTCGAGCACTCCCGCAGAGCAGTAGAGCTGTTCCGCGCCCTGGGCGACCAGCTCGGCGAGGCCAAGGCGCTGATCCGCCGCGGCCGGCAACTGTTCCTGGCCGGCAACCTGCCCGAGGCCCGGGCCGGTGCCTCCCGCGCCGTCGAGCTCGCCGAGGGCCGTGACCCGGCCATCGCGGCGGAGGCACGTGCGTGCCTGGGGATGCTGCTCTCGTTGGGGGGCTCCCACGAGGACGCCGTGAAGACGCTGCGCGACGCGAGGGCGCAGGCCGAGATCCGCGGCCGCCAGGACGTGGTCGCCCTGTGCCTCATCTACCTGGCACAGTGCGACCCGGAGCTGACCTTCGAGGAGCGGCTCCGCGCCCTGGACCGCAGCATGGACACGGCCCGGGACGCCGGGGCGCTGGAGCCGCTGGCCCGCAACTACGCCAAGACCGCCGAACAGCTGTACCGGTACGGGCGCTACCACGAGCTGGAGAAGCACTTGGACGAGGGGCTGGGATACGTCCGGGACTGGGAGTTCTGGCCGGACGCGTACAACCTGGAAGTCCACCACGCCCTCCTGCAGCAGCGGAAGGGGAACTGGGGCGCGGCCCTGCACGAGCTGAGCGGGCTCATCGACCGTTTCACCGACCCGGGCATGCTCCTCCTCTACTCCCTGTCCGGTCACGCCAGGCTCCAGGCACGCCTGGGCGAGCCCGACGTCAGGGACGTGCTGCTCACCTGCTGGCAACGGGCCCTCGACCAGGGCACGCTCACCGCGCTGGGGCTCGCGGGCCCCGCCCTGGTGGAGTGGGCCTGGCTGGCTGATCAGCCGAGCGAGGCGGAACGTGTGCTCGACGGGTGGTCGCAGCACGCCTCCCGGCCGGGCGCAGGACCGATCGACGCAGAGATCCGGCGCTATGCTCTGCGCGCTGGGGTGGACGTCCCCCCTTCGCAGTCACCGGTGGACGACCCTCCCAGCCCGTGGCAGCTGGGGGTGGCCGGGAACTGGCTGGGCGCCGCGGAGGCGTGGCGCCGGGCCGGTGACCCCTACGAGGAGGCGCTCGAGCTCGCCGAATCAGGGCAGCCGGACGCCACCCTGCGCGCCTTCGACATGCTCATCGAGCTGGACGCCGCGCCGGCCGCGAGGCATGTCAAGCACCGTCTGCACGATCTGGGAGTGCGCACCATCCCCCGTGGTCCCACCCGCCGCACACGAGGCAACCCCGCCGGTCTGACCGACCGTCAGCTCGAGGTCGCCCAGCTGCTCAGCGCGGGGCTGACGAACGCGCAGATCGCCGAGCAGCTCGTGCTCTCGGTCCGCACCGTCGACCACCACGTCTCCTCGGTCCTCGACAAGCTGGGCGTCAGCACGCGCCGCGAAGCGGCCCGGGCCACGCGCTCGTGGCAGGGTCCGCAGCATGGGCCGGGCTGAACGTCTCACGGTGTGACCGCTGGAGGCTGCTCGCCCCGGGATCGGCGCCACCGTGCCGGTCACTCCGGTGCCGGCCTTCCCTGCTGCACCGCGGCGCCGCATGCGTCGGACAGCACGTCGATGACCAGATCGGCCAGGACGCACGGGTCGGTCAGGTAGACGTCACCACGACCGGCCACCCGGTGCACCGGCTTCTCGCTCAGCCGCGCCAGCTCAGCGGCGCCGGCCCGCACCAGCTCGTTCGGCTCGTCACCGGTCGCCACCGTCACCGGGCGCGACCGCAGGCCCTCGGTGAACGTCGTGCCCGCGATCGCCGGCTCGTCCCGCACCATCGCTTCGGCGTTGACCCGAACCCGCGCGAAGTCGGGGTCGTCGATGCTGACGGGCGCACCGGTGGCGGCGCTGAGCAGGATCGCCTGCGCACCGATGTAGTCCTGGGGGTGCTCGGCGAGGTGCGCGGTCACGGGCAGGAACAGCTGCCCCGCGCCCTCGCGTCCGTTCGACGTCACTCCGGCGACGGGCGGCTCCCACACCACTGCATGCAGGACGCACTCCGGGTACTGCTCGGCGAGCTTGAAGGCGATGATCCCGCCCGAGTCCACCCCCACGAGCACCGCCGGAGCGAAGGAGAACAACCGGATGAGGGCGGCGGCATCCTCCACGTGCTGGTCCACCCCGCCCCCCGGCCAGGCATCCCGCCCGGAATGGCCGGTTCCCCGCCGGTCGTAGACAAGAACCTGGAAACCGGCCATGGCGAGCGCCTGGGCCAGTGCTCCCAGCATCCCGGCATCCTGGCCGGCACCGTGGATCAGCAGCAGCGAGAGGCCCTGTCCTCGTCGCTCGACGAAGAAGACGGTGCCGTTGGCCTCCACCACTCCCGACCGGGGGGAGGAACTGCTCATGGCCGCTCGGGCTGCGGAGACGGGACAGGGCGGCCACGGCACCACTCTTCCCGAGGAGTCGACCGCACGGGGTCGCCACCTCGCGAACGATGAGACTGAAGGGGTGTTGCGCGCCGGGGAACGGGGTTCCCCGCTCAGGGCACCGGGCTCCGGCATGGCTTCTCCTTGGGACACGAGGCATGGGCCTGGGAAGTCGACACCTGTCCGCACAGCCTGCCCCCTGGGTCGACGCGCAGACATGGGCGAGCGCTGCCTAGAAGTGTCCTCCCCGGTGCCCATCCGCTCATCGCGGTCGCCGGGACGGAGCGTGTGCCGTTCGGGCATGCGGGCGCCGACCGTCCCGGCGACCGCAGGAGGTCGTCGGCGCCCACGCCCCGCCGCTGTTCCCACCACGGACTCCGCACCGGTTGCCACAGCCGCCCCGGGAGTCACCGCATGTGGGCAGCCCCGGAAAAAGCACACCGGCCCGAGATAGGCAGTTGCCCGGCGCCAGATAGGCGTTGGTCGCCCATGTCCCCCCTGCCCCCGCCCACCATCCTGGACGTAGCGATCGTAAAAGCGTCGGCTGGGAGGTGTCGGCCGGGCACCACTGTCCTGCGGTTCCTGCCGTGGGCGGCGGACATGGCCGACGCCGATCGCTCCAGGTTCGCAGCGCGGCGGGGTACCGGTCGGCCGAGGCGGCGCTCCGCAGGACGCACACCCGTGCTGATCGGCACACCGAGAGGAGAGCCCCGCGGTACTGATCACCCCAGTGACGAGCCGACCCGCATCCGAACCGCCGTCCCCGGGCCGTCCTCATGGGCCGAACGCATGGCGAAAGATCGAGGAAGATCATGTCCATCATCAAGGATCCGTACCTGTTCAACGAGCAGAGCCTGTTCGTCGACCTGGAGGGCGTGCTGGACCGCCGCCTCTACCTGAAGATCGAGGGGTTCAACTTCGCCGGCTCGATCAAGCTCAAGCCCGCCGTGGAGATGGTCGAGCGAGCCGAGCGGGAAGGGGTGCTCCGCCCCGGCTCCGTGCTCGTGGAGTCCTCCTCGGGCAATCTCGGGGTCGCGCTCAGCATGATCACCGCCAGCAAGGGCTACTGCTTCGTGTGCGTGATCGATCCGCGCTGCAACCCCGCGACCCGTCAGCTCATGGAGTCGCTCGGGGCCCAGGTCGACCTGGTCACCGAGCCGGATCCCGTCGACGGTCTCCTCGGGGCCCGGCTCAACCACGTCCGGGAACTGTGCGAGTCCGACGAACGGTACGTCTGGCTCAACCAGTACACCAATCCCGGCAACTGGGGAGCGCACTACCGCTGGACCGCCCCCGAGATCGCCGCTCAGTTCCCCGAGCTCGAGGTGCTGTTCGTGGGAGCCGGGACGACAGGGACCCTGATGGGATGCGCGCGGTACTTCCGGGAGCACCGGCCGGACGTCCGGATCGTCGCGGTCGACGCCGTCGGATCGGTCACGTTCGGTGGTCCGCAGGCCACCCGCCTGATCCCAGGGCTCGGCATGAGCGTGCGGCCGCCGCAGCTCGACGAGTCCCTGATCGATGACGTGGTGCTCGTCGAGGAGCTGGACACGGTACGCACCTGCCACCGCCTGGCCGGGCGCGGGTTCCTGCTCGGTGGCTCCTCCGGGACCGTGGTCCACGGCGCCATGACATGGCTTGCCGGCCACCGCGCTCGGGGCGTCACCGCGGTGGCCATCTCCCCCGACCTGGGCCGCCCGTACATGGACACCATCTACCAGCCCGACTGGGTGCTCGACCACTTCGGGGCCGACGCGCTCGCAGGCGTCGACTCGACGGCAGCTGCTGGTCGACGCCCTGACCCGGTGTCAGGGCCGCAGCACCAGGCAGCCACACCCGTGACCGACTCCGTGGCCGCTTCCTCACCGAGGAGTCCTTCGCAGTGAAGAAGCTTGCCGACGCCTTGCCGACGTCCTCGGTCCCCACGATTCCCACGATTCCCACGAGGATCGATCTTCCGTCCACACCGGCGACCGGAGGGGCCGGCGCGGACATCCCACTCGAGCGTCGGCTGGCGGTGCATCTCGCCTCGGTGGTGCAGAGGGATGACGTCCCCGTGGACGCCAATTTCTTCGACGATCTGGGCGCGGACTCACTGGTGATGGCGAAGTTCTGCGCCCGCGTGCGCAAGCAGCCGGATCTGCCGGCCGTGTCGATCAAGGACCTCTACCAGTACCCGACGATCACGGCGCTGGCCCGTGCCCTGGCACCGGCGCAGCCAGCGCCGGCGCCCGTGCAGGCCCGGCTAGCCGAGGTGCTGACCGACGTGCTGGGCGGGAAGCCGGTGCCGGTGGACGCCAACTTCTTCGACGACCTGGGCGCGGACTCGCTGGTGATGGCGAAGTTCTGCGCCCGCGTGCGCAAGCAGCCGGACCTGCCCGCCGTGTCCATGAAGGACGTCTACGGCAATCCCACGATCACGGCGCTGGCCCGGGCTCTGGCACCGGCGGCGCCGGTGCAGGCCCGGCTAGCCGAGGTGCTGTCCGACGTGCTGGGCGGGAAGCCGGTGCCGGTGGACGCCGACTTCTTCGACGACCTGGGCGCGGACTCGCTGGTGATGGCGAAGTTCTGCGCCCGCGTGCGCAAGCAGCCGGACCTTCCGGCTGTGTCCATGAAGGACGTCTACAACCATCCAAGCATCTCCGCCCTCGCCGCGGCTGTCCAGGGCCCAACGCTGGAGGACCAGCCGCAGGAGCTCGCGCCAGTTCTGGCGTCCGTACCGGCGACCCCTCCGCCCCCGGACGCGCGCACGTGGGAGTACGTCACCTGCGGGGCCCTGCAGGTGCTCGTCTACCTCGGCTACTGCCTGCTCGCCGGCGGGCTCGTGGTCGTGGGGTATCAGTGGGTGTTCCCGGACGCGGGACCGGGCAACCACCACTGGCTGGGCCACGGGATGAGCTTCGGGGAGATCTACCTGCGATCGGTTGCCCTCGGGGCGGCGACGTTCGTGCTGCTGTGCATCCTGCCGGTGGCGGCGAAATGGATCCTCATCGGGCGCTTCCGGCCCCAGCAGATCCGGATCTGGAGCCTCAACTACTTCCGGTTCTGGCTCGTCAAGACCCTGATGCGCACTTCGCCCATTGCGCGGATGACCGGAGCCCCGGTGACCACCTTCTACTTGCGCGCCATGGGCGCCAAGGTGGGCCGCAACGTGACGATCCTGACCAATCACCTGCCGGTCTGCACCGACCTGCTCACGATCGGGGAAGGGACGGTGATCCGCAAGGACGTGTTCGCCAACGGCTACCGCGCCCACGGCGGCGTCATCCAGATCGGTGCCGTGACACTGGGCCGGGACGTGATCGTCGGCGAGGGCAGCGTCCTGGACATCGACACGGCGATGGGAGACGGCGCACAGCTGGGCCACCGGTCCACGCTGTACACCGGTCAGGTCGTGCCCGAGGGCGAGCATTGGCACGGGTCGCCGGGCAGGCGCACGGATGTGGACTTCGGTACGGTCGCCGCCTTACCCTACCGGCCGTGGCGCCGTGGCCTGTTCGCCACGTCACAGCTCATTGCCATGATCGGGCTGGGCCGCACCATGCTGGGACTGGCGATCGTGCTGGTCGTCCTGGCCCAGCCGCGCGTCGCGGCGCTCCTGGAGGCGAACCCGTCCGCGTTCACCGACTGGGTCTTCTACGCCGACGCCGTCGCCTTTGCCGCCGTGGGCGTCTTCGGGGGGACGGTCGTCATGCTGGTCATCATCACGACCGTGCCGCGGGTGCTCCACCTCGCTCTCCAGCCCGACAGGGTGTATCCGCTGTTCGGACTGCGGCACGCAGTGGAACGAGCGATATGGAGGTTGTCCAACAGCCAGCTGCTCGGACAGCTGTTCGGCGACAGCTCCTACGTCGTGAACTACGTGCGGGCCATCGGGTACGACCTGGGACAGGTCCAGCAGACCGGCTCGAACCTGGGCACGATGTTCAAACACGACAACCCGTTCCTGTCGACGATAGGCACCGGCACGATGATCGCCGACGGAGTGTCGTTCATGAACACCGACTACTCGGCGACGTCGTTCAAGGTCAGCCGGGCCGCGATCGGGGCGCACAACTTCCTCGGCAATGACGTGCTCTATCCGGCCGGGGCCAGGACCGGGGACAACTGTCTGCTCGCGACCAAGGTGATGGTCCCCGTCGACGGACCGGTGCGCCACGACGTGGGCCTGCTCGGGTCACCGGCGTTCGAGATCCCTCGCTCGGTGCTGCGGGACGCCCCTTCCGAGGAGCATGCAGACCTCGCCCGCTTCCGCCGGGACCTATCGGCCAAGAACAAGCACAACCTGCGCACGATGGCGCTCCTCATGCTGGCGCGATGGCTCGAAGCGTCGCTGGCCATGCTGGCCGTGCTAGCCGCCGCCGAGCTGTCCGACCGGTTCGGTTTCCTCGCCTTCAGCGCCTCGTTTGCCGTGATGCTCCTCATCAGCTTTCTGGTGCCTATCGGCATCGAGCGCCTCGTGACACGGTCCCGGGGGCTCCAACCCCAGCTCTGCTCCATATACCACCCCTACTTCCGGTGGCACGAGCGGTACTGGAAGCTGCAGATGCCGAACCGGCGCCTGTCCATCTTCAACGGGACGCCGTTCAGGCCCCTGGTCTGGCGTCTGCTGGGCGTGCGGATGGGAACCCGCGTTTTCGACGACGGCTGCGCGATTATCGAGCGAAGCCTGGTGACGATCGGCTCCCGCTGCACGCTGAACAACGGCACCACGATTCAGTGCCATTCCCAGGAGGACGGCATGTTCAAGTCCGACCACGACGTCCTCGGTGACGAGGTCACACTCAGCGTCGGTGCCTTCCTCCACTACGGCGTGACCATCGAGGACGGCGCCGTCGTCGCCACCGACTCCTTCGTGATGAAGGGGACGACCCTCCCCCGGGGATCCGTGTGGAGTGGCAACCCGGCCTTCGAGGCTCGTACCGCCACCACATCCCCCGCCACCGCTGAAAGGCTCCGGTCATGACCACCACCTCTGGGCCCACCTGCCGAGCCGTCGCCGCTCACTCGCCGGACCCGGCCGGCGACCGGCCCGCCCTCCTGGAGGTCGCACCGACGGAGATTCCCCGATGGACGCAGGGTCGCCGAGCGGGCCAAGAGCGGGCCGAGGTGGCGGTGCCCGAGGACCTGCGGACCGCCGTGCAGACGCTGGCCGGCGCCTGGGAGGTGACGCCAGGATCCATCTGGCTGGCGGCCCACGCGAGGGTGCTCCAAGCCCTGTCGGGCGAGACAGAGATCGCCACCGGCTGCACGGACACGGCGGGGACCTGGCGGTGCAGCCTCGATCTGGACCGCCGGTCCTGGCGAGCCCTGGTCGGCGAGGCGAACCTCCGGCAGGTCCAGGCCCGCGCCGGGCAGCCCTGGCGGGACCAGGCTCGTCAGCAGGCGGCCTCCCCGGGGTACGAGGTGGTGTTCGGCACCCGCCAGGACGCGGATGCCGAGCTGCCGGCGGGCATCGTCCTCGGCGTGTCCCTCTGGCCTGTGACCGGCGGTGAGGCGCTCTGCCTGCGGTACCGGCGGGACGTCCTCGACGCCGGTGCCGCCCACAGGATCGCCGGCTACCACCTGACCGCGCTCCGCCACCTGGTCGCCCACCCCGAGGTGGAGCCCGCCGACGCCGACCTGATCGGTCCGGACGAGCGGTGCTTCCAGCTCGAGCAGCTGGCCGGGCCCGTGCGACCCCGGCCCCAGCGACGCTTCCACGAGCTGTTCGAGGAGCGCGTCCGGCAGCACCCTGAGCGCATCGCGGCCGTCCAGGACACGCGGCAGTGGACGTACGCGGAGCTCAACGCCCGCGCCAACCGGCTCGCCCGCGCCCTGCTCGCGCGCGGACTGCAGGCGGAGGACATCGTGGCGGTCGTAGCCGAGCGGGACCTGGAGTGGATGGCCGCCGTCATCGGCATCCTCAAGGCCGGAGGCGCGTACCTGCCGCTCGAACCACGCTTCCCCCCCGACCGGATCACCAGAACGCTCACCCGGGCCGGCTGCCGGATGGTGCTCACCGAGGAAGGCAGCACCGCCTCGCTGGACGCAGCGCTCACCGGGATGCCTGCAGTGGCGAAGCTCCTCGTCGAGGACGTCGAGACCGAGGGGCACGCCGGCCACGACCTCGGCATCGAGGTGCGCCCGGACCAGCTCGCCTACGTCTACTTCACCTCGGGCTCCACGGGTGAGCCGAAGGGCGCGATGTGCGAGCACGACGGGATGGTGAACCACTTGTACGCCAAGATCGAGGACCTGGGGATCGGCCCCGGCGACGTCGTCGCCCAGAGCGCCCCCCAGTGCTTCGACATCTCGCTGTGGCAGCTGGTCTCGGCCCTGCTCGTCGGCGGCCGCACGCTCATCGTCGGGCAGGACCGGATCCTCGACGTCGAGCGGTTCGTCGACACGGTGGAACAGGGCGGGGTCGCGGTCTTCCAAGTCGTCCCGTCGTACCTGGACGCGGTGGTGGCATACCTGGAGGGCAAACCCCGCGCCCTGCCCCACCTGCGCTGCGTCTCGGCGACCGGTGAGGCCCTGAAGCGAGAGCTGGTCCGCCGCTGGTTCGACGTGCTGCCCGGCGTCAAGCTGGTCAACGCCTACGGGCTCACGGAGACCTCGGACGACACGAACCATGAGGTGATGAGCGTCGCGCCTGCGGGCGATCACGTGCCCCTGGGCCGGCCGATCCCCAACGTCCGGATCCACCTCCTCGACGAGCGGCAGCGGCTCGTGCCGCTCGGCGCGCCGGGCGAGATCGCCTTCTCCGGGGTGTGCGTGGGCCGGGGGTACATCAACGACCCGGAGCGGACGGCACAGGCCTACTCCACCGACCCGTACGTGGACGGCGCGCGGCTCTACCGGGCAGGTGACTACGGACGCTGGTCACCGGACGGCAAACTGGAGTACCTGGGCCGGCGGGACAACCAGATCAAGATCTCCGGGTTCCGCATCGAGATCGGCGAGATCGAGAACGCCCTCCTGCGGGTCCCCGGAGTCCGCGACGGGGCCGTCGTGGTGGCGGAGCGACCGGACCGGGGCAAGCACCTGGTCGCCTTCTACCACGCTCCCGAGCCGCTGGACGCCGGCCCGGTGCGCGAGCGCCTGGCGCGGTCGCTGCCCCGGTACATGGTTCCGCAGGTGTTCCAGTGGCAACCGGCCCTCCCACTGACGGCCAACGGCAAGATCGACCGCAAGCGCCTCAGCGCCCTGGCAGCGGACCTCGAGCCCGAGGGCAGCTCCCTCGAGGTTCCGCGCACCCCCACCGAGCAGTGGCTGGCGGCGGCGTGGTCGCGCGTGCTTGCCATACCGGAGGACCGGATCGACCGTCGTGACCACTTCTTCGACCGGGGAGGCACGTCGCTGACCGCCGTCAGGCTCGCCATCGCCCTGGACCGGGCGGTGTCGCTCAAGGACCTCATCAGCCACCCGGTCCTCACCGACCTCGCCACGGAGCTGGACTCCAGGTCCTCCGCGGCCGACTCGCCCGCCCGCACGTGATCCCACCGGAAGGAACCACCATGTCCGCCACATCCGCCCCTCCGGAGCTCGACGTCGACGTGCGCCCGGGTGCGCCGGCCACGGCCCTGGTCCCTCCCCCGGGCGACGCGGTGTCCTGGGCCCAGCAGCACCGTGGTGCGCTGCGGGCGACGGTCGCCCGGCACGGGGCCGTCCTCGTGCGCGGCCTCGGGTTGTCCGGTCCCGAGCAGGTCGGGTCCGTCTTCCAGGCCGTCGGCTCGGAGCTGATCACCGAGCGGGAGGCCTTCGCCGCCCGCAGGTCCTATGCGCCTGGTGTGTACTCCTCGGCCACCTGGCCGGCGAACCAGCCCATGTGCATGCACCACGAGCTGAGCTACACGCTCCACGCCCCCGGGCTGATGCTCTTCGCCTGCCTCACCGCCCCGGCCGCCGGGGGCGTGACCGGAGTCGCCGACTCCCAGGCGGTGCTGCGCGCCCTCCCTGCAGAGCTGGTCGCGCGGTTCGAGCGCGACGGCTGGATGCTGATCCGCAACTACAACGACGAGATCGGCGCCTCCGTCGCGGACGCCTTCGGCACGGACGACCGCGCAGCGGTCGAACGCTACTGCGCGGCGAACCGGATCGAGCTGGAGTGGCAGCCGGACGGCGGCCTGCGCACGCGTCAGCGCCGTGCCGCGATCGTCCGTCACCCCGTCACCGGGGAGCGCTGCTGGTTCAACCAGGTCGGCTTTCTCAGCGAGTGGACGATGGAGCCGGAAGTCCGCGAGTACCTCGTCGACATGTACGAGGAGGACGGCCTCCCGTTCAGGACGGCGTTCGGCAACGGCGACCCGATCGGCGAGGACGTGGTGACCATGCTGAACGAAATCTACGAGTCGCACACGCTGCGCGAACCGTGGCGTGCCGGCGACCTGATGCTCGTGGACAACGTCCGGACGGCTCACAGCCGCGAGCCGTACGAGGGCGAGCGGGAGATCCTCGTCGCCATGAGCGACCCGGTGGCGCTCCAGGGCGCGGCCTCGAAGGAGGAGGGACGATGACGCTGACACCCAGGACCGACACGGACCGGATGCAGGATGCCGCACAACGGCGACCGACCATCCCGACCTTCGCGGTCATCTCCGGCGCGGAGGTCGATCAGGTGCTGCAGGGACACCGGGCGGAGATCGTCGCGCTGGTGGAGGACACCTACCGGCTGCACGGGAGCGGGCAGACGGTGAATCCGCCGTCGTACTTCCTGCGGTTCCCGGACCGACCGACGGGGCGGATCATCGCGCTGCCGGCCTCCCTGGGGGGACCCCATGCCGTGGACGGCCTGAAGTGGATCTCCAGCTTCCCCACCAACGTGGAGTTCGGCATCCCGAGGGCCTCCGCCGTGCTGATCCTCAACGATCCCGCCACGGGCTACCCGTTCGCCTGCCTGGAGAGCTCCATCATCAGTGCCTCCCGGACCGCCGCCTCCGCGGCCCTGGCCGCGGACTGGCTCAGCCGGGAGCGGGGCCGTCCCACCCGGGTGGGCTTCTTCGGCGTCGGGCTCATCGCCCGCTTCGTCCACGCGTTCCTGGCGGATACGGGGTGGGACTTCGAGGAGGTGGGAGTGTTCGACCTGCTGCCCGGCAGCTGCGAGGGCTTCCGTGGCTACCTCGAGCGCTCCGCACCCGGGAGCACGGTCACCGTCCACGAGGACGCCGAGTCGCTGGTCCGCTCGAGCGACCTGGTCGTGTTCGCAACCACGGCGGGGGAACCGCACGTCACCGAGCCGTCGTGGTTCGACCACCACCCGCTCGTGCTCCACATCTCGCTGCGCGACCTCGCGCCCGAGGTGATCCTCGCCTCCACGAACATCGTCGACGACGTGGACCACTGCCTGAAGGCCCAGACGTCCGTGCACCTGACCGAGCAGCTCACCGGCTCGCGGGACTTCCTCGCCGGCACGCTCCACGACGTGATGACCGGTGCCGTGGAGGTACCGGCGGACCGGACGGTCGTCTTCTCGCCGTTCGGCCTGGGAGTGCTCGACCTCGCGGTGGGCAAGCATGTCTATGACACGGTCGCCGACACCGTCGGCCTGCACACGATCGACTCCTTCTTCCACGAAGTGCGTCGTTACGGGTGACGCCCGCTTCCTGGTCCTCGTCCTCCCGGGTCCGGCCGAGCCGGACCCGGGAGGACCGTTGAGGTGTGGGCGAGGAACCGCCGAGCAACTCGCCTGTTCCACTATGTGAGACTTGCCATTCACCATGTGGACACCACGCGTACTATCGGGAGCTGACCCCACCCGCCGCGACAACCGAGGTTTTCCCATGTCCTCACCGGTGACAGGGCAGGACGCGTCGTCCTCCCCCTCGCTCCCCCTCTCCGCCCGCGTTCCCCGCAGCCGGGTGATCATGGCGTCCCTCGTGGGCACCACGATCGAGTTCTACGACTTCTACGTCTACGCCACCGCGGCCGTGGCCGTGTTCCCCGCCCTGTTCTTCACGGGCCAGGACGACACCGCCAAGCTGCTCGCGTCCATGGCGACCTTCGCCGCCGCGTTCGTGGCCCGCCCCATCGGCTCCGTGGTCTTCGGCCACTTCGGCGACCGGGTCGGCCGCAAGGCCACCCTGATCGGCGCGCTGCTGACCATGGGCATCGCCACGTTCCTCATCGGTCTGCTGCCCACCTACTACTCCATCGGCATCTGGGCGCCGCTGATCCTCACGATCCTGCGCTTCTGCCAGGGTCTCGGCCTGGGCGGCGAGTGGTCCGGCGCGGCCCTGCTCGCCACCGAGTACGCCGAGGAGGGCAAACGGGCGCGCGCCGCCATGTGGCCGCAGCTGGGTGCGCCGTTCGGCTTCATCCTCGCCAACGGCTTCTTCCTGGTGCTGACCCTCGTCATGGGCTTCGTCTCGGTCGCCGAGCAGGGCGCCGAGCACCCGTTCCTCACCTGGGGCTGGCGCATCCCGTTCCTGGCCTCCGTGGTCATGGTCGTCGTCGGGCTGTGGGTGCGCTTCCGGCTGGAGGAGACCCCGGTCTTCCAGAAGGCCGTGGAGCAGGGCCAGAAGGTGCAGACCCCGCTGACCGCGGTGTTCCGCACCTCGTGGCTGCAGATCATCCAGGGCACGTTCATCATGCTCGCCACCTACGTGCTCTTCTACCTGATGACCGCGTGGATCCTCTCCTACGGCATCGGCAAGCCGGAGAGCGGCGGGCTGGGCATCCCCTACCGCGACTTCCTGGTCCTCCAGCTGCTCGCCGTGCTGCTGTTCGCCGCGATGGTCCCCGTCTCCGGGTGGGTCGCCGACCGCTACGGACGGCGCAGCTCGCAGCTGGTCATCACCGCCGCCATCCTGGTCTTCGGCCTGAGCTTCGGGCTGGTCATGGACCCGGCGGCCGTGGGCACCGGCGCCGACGTCGCCATGGGCCGCGTGCTGGTCTTCCTGACCATCGGCATGACCCTCATGGGCCTGACCTTCGGGTCGATGTCCGCGATCCTGCCCGAGCTGTTCCCCACGAACGTGCGCTACACCGGCTCGGGGATCGCCTACAACGTCGCGTCCATCCTCGGGGCGGCCATCACCCCGTACATCGCCGTGTACCTCAACGCCAACCACGGCGTGGGCGCGGTGGGCCTGTACCTCGCCTTCGGCGCGCTGCTCACCCTCGTCGCCCTGTGGTTCTCCCCGGAGACCAAGAACGTCGACATGGAGAACGTGGTCACCCGTCGCTGACCGCGGCCCCACCACGGCGAACGGCCGCATCCCCGAGGGGATGCGGCCGTTCGCCGTGGAACGCCGGGGCGGGCGCTCAGAGGTGCACGTGCAGGCGCCGGGCGGCCTCCGAGATCGACCCGGACAGGGACGGGTAGATCGTGAAGGTGTCGGCGAGGTCGTCCACGTGCAGCTTGTGGGTGACCGCGATGGAGATCGGGAAGATCAGCTCCGAGGCGCGCGGGCCCACGACGACGCCGCCGATCACGGTGCCGGAGCCCTTCCGGGAGAAAATCTTCACGAAGCCGTCCTCGACGGCCATCATCTTCGCGCGCGGATTGGTGGAGAGCTTCAGCATGATCGTGTCCGCCTGGTACGTGCCCTCCTGGATCGCCTTCTCGCTCACGCCCACGGAGGCGATCTCCGGGGAGGTGAAGATGTTCGAGGCGACCAGGTGGGTGCGCAGCGGCTTCACGGCGTCGCCCATGAGGTGGGCCACCGCGATCCGGCCCTGCATCGCCGCCACGGACGCCAGCGGGAGCACGCCCGTGCAGTCGCCGGTGGCGTAGATGCCGGGCACGGTGGTGCGGGACACGCCGTCCACCTTGATGTGGCCGGAGTCGGTGAGGCCCACCCCGACCTCCTCGAGGCCGATGCCGGCGGTCGCGGGGATCGCCCCGACCGCCACGAGGCAGTGGGACCCGGCGACCTTGCGCCCGTCGGCGAGGGTGACCACCACGCCGTCGGCGGTGCGCTCCACGGCCTCCGCGCGGGAACGGGAGAGCACGTTCATGCCGCGGCGCTCGAAGACGTTCTCGAGCACGGCGGCCGCGTCCTCGTCCTCGCCCGGCAGCACCTGCTCGCGGGAGGAGACGAGGGTGACCTCGGCCCCCAGGCCCCGGTAGGCGGAGGCGAACTCCGCGCCCGTGACGCCCGAGCCCACCACGATCATGTGCTCCGGGACCTCGCGGAGGTGGTAGAGCTGCTTCCAGTTGAAGATCCGCTCCCCGTCCGGCTTCGCGCTGGGCAGCTCGCGGGGGTAGGAGCCGACAGCCAGGAGCACGGCCTGGGCGTCGAGCTCGTACTGGAGGCCGTCGTCGGTGGTGACCTGCACGCAGGTGGGGCTGAGCAGCCTGCCGGTGCCGGAGATCACGCGCACGCCCACGCGCTCGAGCCCGCGCTTGATGTCCCGCGACTGCGTGGCGGCCAGGCGCAGCAGGCGGGTGTTGACCTTGTCGAGGTCCACCGCGAGGTCGTTGATGTCGTTGTTCTCCGCACGGCCGCGCACGTGCACCCCGAGCTCCGCGGCCTCGGCGAAGCGCGTCATGGCGTCGGCGGAGGCGATGAGGGTCTTGGAGGGGACCACGTCCGTCAGCACGGCGGACCCGCCCAGCCCCTGGCGCTCGACGATCGTCACCTCGGCGCCCAGGCTGGCGGCGACGAGCGCCGCCTCGTAGCCCCCGGGCCCGCCCCCGATGATGACGAGTTTCTGGATGGAGAATTCGCTGTGTGCAGTCACCGTGCCATTGTTGCAGAGGCGCCCGACAGCACCGGGCGCCCGGCCGCACGGGGACCGGCCCGCCCCCGGCGCCCCGCACCCATGCGGTAGTTTGGGGCGGGTGGACAGACAGCACAGCACCCCCCAGGACGACCCCTTCGCCCTCGCCCACGAGGCCGCCGACGCCCTCCGCGACGCCACCGGGGTCCGGACCCACGACATCGCCCTGACGCTGGGCTCCGGCTGGGGCCAGGCCGCGGAACTGATCGGCGAGACCGTCGCCGAGGTCCCCGCCGCCGAGATCCCCGGCTTCACCCCGCCCGCCCTCGAGGGACACGTGGGCACGCTGCGCTCGGTCCGCACCCCCGCCGGGACGCACGCGCTGGTGATCGGCGCCCGCACCCACTACTACGAGGGCCGCGGCGTGCGCGCCGTCGTCCACGGGGTGCGCACCGCGGCCGCCGCCGGCGCGCGCACCATGATCCTCACCAACGGCTGCGGCGGGCTGAACCCCGCGTGGGGCCCGGGCACGCCCGTGCTGATCTCCGACCACCTCAACCTCACGGGCCGCTCCCCGCTGGAGGGCGCCACCTTCGTGGACCTCACCGACCTCTACTCCCCGCGCCTGCGCGAGCTCGCCCGCGGGGTGGACCCCACCCTCGAGGAGGGCGTCTACGCGCAGTTCCCCGGCCCCCACTACGAGACCCCCGCCGAGGTCCGGATGGCCGGGGTGCTCGGCGCGGACCTCGTGGGCATGTCGACCGCCCTCGAGGCCATCGCCGCGCGCCACGCCGGGATGGAGGTCTTCGGCATCTCCCTGGTGACCAACCAGGCGGCCGGGATCTCCGCGACGCCGCTCTCCCACGAGGAGGTGCTCGAGGCCGGCCGGGCCGCCGGCGCGCGGATCTCCGAGCTGCTGGCCCGGATCGTCACCGCACTCTGACCCGCCCCCGGCGCACCGACCCAGGAGGACCGACCCCATGGCCACCGCCCCCCGCACCGAGCCCGAGCTCCTCGACGCCGCCCGCGCGTGGAGCGCCGCCGACCCCGACCCGGCCACCCGTGCCGAGCTCGCGCAGCTTCTGGCGGCCGCGGACTCCGGGGACGCCGCGGCGCGGGCGGAGCTCGCCGACCGGTTCGCCGGGACGCTGCAGTTCGGCACCGCCGGGCTGCGGGCGGCCCTGGGCGCCGGTCCCATGCGGATGAACCGGGTGGTCGTGCTGCGCGCCGCCGCGGGCCTGGCCGCCCACGTCACGGCCGTCACGGTGGACAGCGCCGCGGGCTCCGCCCGTCCCCCGCGCGCCGTGGTGGGCTACGACGCCCGGTACAACTCCGACGTCTTCGCCCGGGACACCGCCGCCGTGTTCACCGCGGCCGGCATCGAGACCCTGCTCATGCCCTCCGCCCTGCCCACCCCCGTGCTGGCGTGGGCCGTGCGGGCCCTCGACGCCGAGGTCGGCGTCATGGTCACCGCGAGCCACAACCCGCCCGCGGACAACGGCTACAAGGTCTACCTGGGCGGGCGCGCCGTCGAGGCCGGCGCCCGGGGCTGCCAGATCGTGGCGCCCTACGACCGGATGATCGCCCAGCAGATCGCCGCCGTGGGCCCCGTGGACGGCATCGCCCGCGCGGAGGCGGGCTGGACCGTCCTGCCCGCCTCGGTCGCGCAGGACTACCTCGACGCCGTGGTCCCCGCCTCCGCCGGGACGCGGCGTCCCCTGCGGATCGTGCTCACCCCGATGCACGGGGTGGGCGGGGCCACCACGACGGAGGCCCTGCGGCGGGCCGGGTTCGCCGACGTCCACGTGGTCGCCGAGCAGGCCGCGCCCGACCCGGACTTCCCCACCGTCGCCTTCCCCAACCCGGAGGAGCCCGGCGCCCTGGACCTGGCGCTCGCGGACGCCCGGGCGCAGCACGCGGACCTCGTGCTGGCCAACGACCCCGACGCCGACCGGGTGGCGGTCGCCGTGCCGCTGCCCGGCACCGGCGGCGCGGACTGGCGGATGCTGCGCGGCGACGAGGTGGGGGCGCTGCTCGGCCACGCCGCGGCGGCCCGTCCCGGCGGCCACGCCCCGGGTGCCGTGTTCGCGAACTCGATCGTGTCCTCCCGGCTGCTGGGCCGGATCGCGGCCGCGGCCGGGGTCGAGCACCACGAGACGCTCACCGGTTTCAAGTGGATCGCCCGGGTGCCCGGGCTGGTCTACGGCTACGAGGAGGCCCTCGGCTACTGCGTGGCCCCGGACGTGGTCAAGGACAAGGACGGGATCAGCGCCGCCGTGGCCGTGGCCGTGCTCGCCGACGAGCTGCGCGCCGCGGGACGCACCCTGCAGGACGTCCTGGACGACCTCGCGCTGGCGCACGGGCTGCACGCCACCGACCAGCTGAGTATCCGGGTGGCCGACCTCGCGCGCATCCCGGCGATGCTGACCGCGCTGCGCGAGGCCCCGCCGGCCAGCCTGGGCGGTTCGGACGTGGTCGAGGCCGCGGACCTCGGCGCCCCCGGGACCGGGCTGCCGCCCACGGAGGGCCTGCGCCTGGTCACCGGCGACGACACCCGCGTGGTCGTGCGCCCGTCGGGCACGGAGCCGAAGCTCAAGTGCTACCTGGAGGTGCTGGCCCCGGTCGCGGACCGGGCCGCGCTGTCCGCCGCGCGGGAGGCCGCCGCAGGGAAGCTGACGCGGATCCGCGGCGAGCTCGGGGCCGTCCTGGGGCTCTGAGGCGCCGGCACCGTCTCAGGACCGGTCCGCCGGGGCGCCCCGCGCGAGCACCCTGCGCCCGGCGGCCCGGGCGGCGAGCGCCGCGAGGTGCTCCAGCGGACCGGGGCCCACGTGGCGCCGCCAGGCCACGGCCAGCAGCAGGGCCGCGGCGACCTGCGCCCAGAACCACCCGGCCGGCGCCGCCTCGTGCGCCCCGAGGCCCAGGACCGTCAGGTGGCAGGCGTAGAGGGTGAGGGTCATGGAGCCCAGGGCCGCGAGCGGGGCGAGGGCCCGGGCGGCCACCCGGGCCAGCAGCAGCACGAGCCCGAGCGCGCACAGCGCCGTCCCGAGGCACAGGGCCAGGGCGAACGGGGTGGTCGTGTGCGGCCCCGGCACCACCAGCCACCAGGGGTCGTCGGGCACCGCGGTGCCCCGCCCGACCGCGACGACGGCGTCGAGCTCCTCCGCCGTCAGCCACGGGGCGGCCCGCAGCACGGCCTGCTCCCCGCCGAGCACGTGCAGTCCCAGCATGGACGCCCCCCAGGAGCCCAGCGCCAGCACCGCGCCGCCCGCCACGAGCCGGATCTGCACCGGCCGCTGCGACAGGTCCGTGCGCCCGAGGGCGAGACCGGCGCACAGGTACGCCAGCCACGGCAGGGCGGGGTAGACGCCGGTGAGCAGCACCTGCAGGAGCACCGTGCCGGGGTCGGTGAGCAGGAGCAGCAGGTGGGGGTCCGTGGAGTCCTCGGCGAGGGACCAGGAGCCCATCAGCCACCAGCGCAGGAGCGGACCCGCCACCAGCAGCAGCACGCAGAGCGGGAGGAGGGCGCGGGCCCGCAGCCCCAGCAGCGGGAGCGCCAGCAGGAAGTAGGCGGCGTAGTAGACGAGGATGTTGTTCGCGGGCGGCTCGGGGTAGCCGGTGAGCAGCCCGACGAGGGCGAGGACCGCGGCCCGTGCCGCCAGGGAGGCCCGGGCCGCGGCCAGCTCCCGGGCCCGGCGGGGCGTGCGGCGCCCGGAGCCCAGGGCCAGGCCCACCCCGGCCAGGGTGACGAACAGGGCCGAGGCCTTGCCGCTGAACAGCAGCCCGGCGAGCGTGGCCCGCCCGGTCTCGTCGTTCCACAGGCTCAGCGTGTGCACGGCCACCATGCCGACCAGGGCAAGGCCCCGGGCGGCGTCGACGCCCGTCAGCCGACGGGCGTCCACCGGCGGGCCCTCCCCGGTGGGGCCTACGTCCCGTTGTCGTTCCTCCACGCGCCCGATTCTACGAAGGTCCTCCCCCGGCACCGCCCTCCGCGCCGGCCAGGCCCACGAGCACGCGTCCTGCGCTGACCCGGACGGGATGCACGGCCAGCGCGGGCCCGTCGCCGCTGAGGCAGCGGCCGGTGCCGAGGTCGTAGACCTCCTTGTGCAGCGGGGAGGCGACCGTGACGGCGTCCCCGCGGGAGCCCAGGATGCCGCGGGCGAGAACGCAGGCCCCGGTGCGCGGGTCGCGGTGGTCGGCGGCCAGCACGGTGGCGGCGTCCACGCGGAACAGGGCCACCTGGCGGCCGGCCACGCGGGCGGCCTCGCCCCACTGGACCTCGAGGTCCGCCAGGGCGCACACGTCGTGCCAGACCAGCTCGGCGGCGGTGGCGCTGGTGGTCGCGGTGTCGGGGGCGAGGTCGGGGAACGTGGTGCTCATGGCTGCCTCCTGTGGCAAGGGGTGTCGGCGCGGGGTGTCGTCGGCGTCGTCGTCGACGCTAGGCGGGGCCGGTTTCGCGGGGGCGCCGTGGGCGTTGCGCCGCCGTGAAACAGCGCTCACACCGGGACGGGCGGGTGGTGAGGAAACCGCAAAGCACCTGGAACGACCGGGCAACCGGGGGGCAACGCCGGCTTCCTAGAGTCGGGGGCAGATGCCCGAACCGCTCCCCCACCCGGAGGTCCCTGTGCCGCGCTCCCCGTACACCGCCCAGCACCCGCAGCACGTCGTCGTGGTCGGCGGCGGCCCCGCCGCCCACCGGTTCGCGGAGGCTGCCCTGTCGGCGGAGGACCACCACGTCCGCCTCACCGTCTTCGCCGACGAGCCGTACGTGCCCTACGACCGGGTCCAGCTGTCCAGGGCGCTGACCGGCCCCGAGGGCTCCGTCGACCTGACCCTCGGCGGCGGGACCGTGTGGGAGGACCCGCGGGTGGACCTGCGCCTGGGCGTGGCCGCGGAGGGGATCGACCCCGCCGCGCGCACGGTGGCGGCCGCGGACGGCTCCGTCACCGGCTACGACGAGCTCGTGCTCGCCACGGGCTCCGCCGCCGCGCGCCTGGACGTCCCGGGCGCCCACCACGCCCTGGTGTTCCGCACCCTCGACGACGTCGCCGCGATCCGCGCGGAGGTCGAGCGGCTGCGGGCGCTCTACGGCCGCACCCCCCGCGGGGTGGTGGTCGGCGGCGGGCTGCTGGGCCTGGAGGCCGCCGGCGGGCTGCAGGAGCTCGGCGCCGAGGCCACGGTGGTGCACTCCCGCAAGTGGCTGATGAACGCCCAGCTGGACGAGGGCGCCGGACGGGCGCTCAACGCCCTGATCTCCGCGCGCGGGGTCCGCCTGCACCTGGGCGAGCGCCCCAGCGGGGTCGGGCTGCGCAAGGCCGACGGCGAGGTGTGCGCCGTCGAGTTCCGCGACTGCGCCGACCTCGAGGCGGACCTCGTGATCGTGGCCACCGGCATCCGCGCCCACGACCGGCTGGCCTTCAACGCCGGGATCGCGACCGCCCCGCGCGGCGGCGTGGTGATCGACGAGGCGTGCCGGACCTCCGCGGAGCACGTGTGGGCGATCGGCGAGGTGGCGTCCTGGAACGGGGAGTGCTTCGGGCTGGTGGCCCCCGCCAACACCATGGCCGAGATCGTGGCCGACCGGCTCGCGGGCGGGCGCTCCACGTTCGAGAGCTTCGACACCGCGACGAAGCTCAAGCTCGCCGGCGTCGACGTCGCCTCCTTCGGCGACGCCTACGCCGAGACCCCCGAGTGCCTGGAGGTCGTCTACGCGGACCCGGCCCGCGGCCTGTACCAGAAGCTCGTGGTGAGCCCGGACGCGAGGACCCTGCTGGGCGGGGTGTTCGTGGGCGACGCCGAGCCCTACAACTCGCTGCGCCCGCTGCTGGGCCGGGAGCTGCCTGCCGAGCCCGGGGCCTACCTCTCGGCCTCCGGCGGGGAGGCCCCGGCCGGGGACCTGCCCGACGACGCCGTGCTGTGCTCGTGCAACAACGTGACGACCGGGGCGGTGCGCGAGCAGATCGCGTGCGGGGCGCACGAGATCGGCGAGCTCAAGAAGTGCTCGCGCGCGGGCACCCAGTGCGGCTCGTGCGTGCCCATGCTGAAGAAGACCCTGGACCTGGAGCTGGCCAGGGCGGGCGTGGCCGTGTCGAAGGCGCTGTGCGAGCACTTCGAGCTCTCCCGCCCCGAGCTCTTCGAGGCCGTGCGCGCCCTCGAGCTCGCCTCGTGGGACGAGGTCCTCGCCCGCTTCGGCACGGGCCTGGGCTGCGACATCTGCAAGCCCGTGGTCGCCTCCGTGCTGGCCTCCCAGCGCGAGGAGTACGTGCTCGACGCCGGCCGCGGCGCCCTGCAGGACACCAACGACCGGGCGCTGGCGAACATGCAGAAGGACGGGACCTACTCCGTGGTCCCGCGCGTGCCCGGCGGGGAGATCACCCCCGAGAAGCTCATCGTGCTGGGCGAGGTCGCGAAGAAGTACGGGCTCTACACCAAGATCACCGGTGCCCTGCGGGTGGACATGTTCGGCGCCCGCCTCGAGCAGCTGCCGGAGATCTGGCGGGAGCTCGTGGACGCGGGCTTCGAGTCCGGGCAGGCCTACGGCAAGGCCCTGCGCAACGTGAAGTCCTGCGTGGGCTCCACGTGGTGCCGCTACGGCGTGCAGGACTCCACCGGCATGGCCGTGCGGCTCGAGCTGCGCTACCGCGGGCTGCGCTCCCCGCACAAGTTCAAGATGGGCGTCTCCGGCTGCGCCCGGGAGTGCGCCGAGGCCCGCGGCAAGGACGTGGGCGTCATCTCCACCACCGACGGGTGGAACCTCTACACCGGCGGCAACGGCGGGGCGAACCCGGCCCACGCCCAGCTGCTCGCCCAGGGCCTCGACGACGAGACCCTCGTGCGCTACATCGACCGCTACCTCATGTACTACATCCGCACGGCCGACCGCCTCCAGCGCACCGCCCGGTGGCAAGAGGAGCTCGACGGCGGGATCGAGCACGTGCGCGCCGTCGTCATCGAGGACTCCCTCGGGATCGGCGCCGAGCTCGAGGCGGCCATGGAGCGCCACGTCGGGCGCTACGAGGACGAGTGGGCGGCCACGCTGAAGGACCCCGAGCGGCTGCGCCGGTTCCGGTCCTTCGTCAACGACGCCGCCCCCGACGACTCCCAGGACTACGTCCTCGAGCGCGGGCAGCGCCGCCCCGCCACCGCGCAGGAACGCGCCGCCGCCGCGGCCGGGGAGGGCCCCGTGCTGATCTCCGGGCTGCGCATCCCGCTCCGGGAGCAAACCGTGACGGAGCACCCGGCCCAGGTGTGAGCCCCCGGACATCGCAGGGAAACACGCCGGTCACAGGCCCCTCGTACGCTCGGGGCATGTCCTTGCCTGCCAGCGACCCCACCGCCACGGCCCCCGCCGGCGACCCCGCGCACGGGGA
The DNA here is from genome assembly GCF_054875615.1 of Kocuria sp. U4B. The sequence goes on along the minus strand of NZ_CM142180.1, from coordinate 2,873,305 downwards.
GCTGACCGGCTTCCGGATCGGGGTGACCGCCCACCGCCGGGCCGGGGACTTCATCGCGGCCCTGCAGCGGCGCGGCGCCCAAGTGCTGCACGCCCCCGCCCTGATGATCTCCCCCGTCGAGGAGGACGCCCGGGTGGTCGAGGACACCCGCACGCTGCTGGCCCACCGCCCCGACGTGGTCGTGGTCACCACCGCCTACGGGCTGCGCCGCTGGTTCGAGGCCGCCGACGCCGCCGGGCTCGGCGAGGACCTGCGGGACGCCTTCCAGCGTGCCCGGGTGATTACGCGCGGGGCGAAGGCCCGCGGCCAGGTGCTGTCCCTGGAGCTCGACGACGCCGAGGTCGCCGAGGCCGAGCGCACCTCCTCGGTGGTCGACCGGCTGCTGGCCGACGGCGTGGCCGGGGCCCGCGTCGCGGTGCAGATGCACGGGCTCACCGATAAGCTCCAGCTGCAGCGGCTCGTGGCCGCCGGCGCCGCCGTCGACACCGTGGCCCCCTACCGCTGGCTGTCCGCCGACGACGGCGAGCGCCTGCCCGCGCTCATCCGGGAGGTCTGCGACCGGCGCCTGGACGTGCTGACGTTCACCGCCGCCCCGGCCGTCGACGCCCTGTTCAGCACCGCCCAGGAGATCGGCCGACACGAGGAGCTGGTGGCCGCGCTGCGCACGGACGTCACCGCCGCGGCCGTCGGCCCGGTGTGCGCGGGCCCGCTGCTGGAGGCGGGAGTCGAGCCCCTCGTCCCGGAGCGCTACCGGCTCGGCGCGCTCGTGCGCACCATCTGCACGCACGCGGCCCAGGAGCGCACCCTGGAGGTCCCCACCCGGCACGGCCCGCTGCGGCTGATGAGCACCGGCACGGCCGTGGCGGGCGCGTTCGTCCCGCTCTCCGACGCCCAGGTGGCGGTGCTGCGGGCGCTCGTGCGCGGGGCGGGGGCGGTCGTGTCCCGGGCCGAGCTGCTAGCCGCGGTGCCGGGGATCGACAACGAGCACGCCCTGGAGATGGTGGTCTCCCGGCTGCGCCGGGCGCTGCCCGCCCCGGTCGTGGAGACGGTCATCAAGCGCGGCTACCGGCTGGCCGTCTGAGCCTGCCCGGACTCAGCCGCCGGCGCCCGGGGCGAGCGCTGCGCCGCAGCCCGCCAGCAGGAGCGCGAAGAGCAGCAGCAGCCGCAGGTCGAAGCCGATGAGGGACCGCTCGGCGTCCGGTCCGGGCATCCCGGCGACGTCGAGCACGAGGCTCGCCGTGGGCAGGGAGGCGAGCATCGCGATGCCCGCCCCGGCGTTCTGCACCGCCGGGGCCAGGGCCCCGGTCCCGGACAGCTCTCCCAGGGAGGCCTGCGCGGGCATCATCAGGGCGTTGCCGCTCGTGGCCGAGCCGGTGAGGAAGCCCGAGCCCAGGGCCAGCACCGGGGACAGACCTGCGACCGCCCCGGGCCCGGCTGCGGTGATGCCCGCGGCGAGGGTCGCGACGGACCCGGACGCGACCATCACCTGCGCCATGAGGACGAACCCGCCCAGGGCGGCGACCGTGCGACGGCTCGACCACGCGGACCGGGCCGTGGACCGGCCCGTCCCCGGGCGCGCGAAGAGCAGGCACGCGAGGAGCAGCGCCGCCCCGGGCGAGGAGAACGGGGCCACGGACGCGTCCCCGACCGGCAGCCGCACGTCCAGGGGCACGCCCAGCGCCACGAGCGCCTGCACCGCGACCACGAGCCCCAGGACCGCGGCGTAGGGGGCGACGGCCCGCCACGGCGGGGCGGGCACCGCACCCCGGAGCAGACCCGGGCCCAGCACGGCGAGGGCCGCGCCGGTGCCGGCGAGGACTCCGGCCACGACCGTGAGGCCGGCCGCGTTCGCCGCCACGAGCAGCAGCGCCTGCCCGGCCCCGCAGACCGCCCCCGGCCAGGCCCTCGGCAGCAGCCGGGCCCCGTCCCGGCCCAGGGACGTCGCGAGGGCCCCGACGACCGGCATGAGCACGAGGTAGAGCAGGGCGGTGCGGGTGCCGAGCGCGCCCGGGGTGGTCCCGCTCAGCGCGGCCCCGACCTGGGTGGGCAGGCTCAGGGCGCCCCACGGGACGACCGCCATGCCGAGCACGGCCTGGCGCACGGCCACCGCCGGCGGGGACAGCGCCACCAGGATGGGGACCGTGGCCAGCAGGGAGACGCCGAACCCGGTCAGGGACTCCAGGGCGGGGCCGATCCCCAGCACGATGAGCCCCGTCCGCCAGGGGGCGGGCAGCCCGACCCGGCCCACCCAGTCCGCGAGCTCCCGGTGGGTGCCGCGGGCCTTGAGGATCCCGTTGAGCGTCAGCCCCGGCACCACGACCAGTACGGCGCCGAGCAGCAGCGCAGCACCCACGTCCCAGGCGACCGGCGCGCCCCCGCCCAGCCCGTACTGGACCAGGGCGACCGCCAGCCCGAGGGCTGCGCTCGCCCAGACGGGCGTCTTCAGCACCAGCAGCGCCAGCAGGGAGGCCACCACCGGCAGCAGCGCGTAGGCGTAGATCATGGGCGGCCACGGTCCGGTGTCGTCGTGCGGGCTTGCGTGCGTCCAGTGTCCCGCACCCCGCCGGGGCGCACCAGCGCCGGGCCGGGCGCTGCGCACGCACGACGCCCCGGCGCAGGGAGCGCTGCCGCGTCACACGGCCACGCCCCGGTGGACCTCGATGATCCGGGCGACCGCGGCCTTGCAGCCGCCGCAGCCGGTGGAGGCCCGGGTGGCGCAGCTGACCTCCTCGACCGTGGACGCGCCGTCGTCGACGGCGTCGGCGATGCGGCCCATCGTCACCCCGGCGCAGTGGCACACGGTCGCCTCGGGGCTCGGCTGCGCCGGCTCGTTGCCGGTGTCCGGGCCGTCCAGGCGCAGCAGCACGCTCGGGTCCAGCGGCACCGGCTCGCCGCGGTCGTGGAGCAGACCGATCCCGGCGGCCGCCCGGGGCAGGCCGAGGACGATGTAACCCTCCAGGGAGCGGTCCGGGCCGAGCACGAGCTTGGCGTAGGTCCCGGCCGAGCCGTCGGCCCACTGCACCACGGACCCGCCGTCCGGGCGGGGCTCCCACGGCAGTCCCCCGACCGCGCCGGCGCAGGCGAGTTCCACCTGGTGCGCCTTGAGCCGCACCGCCCCGGCCGGCCCGCTCGTCAGCGGCGCCAGCACCGCCGTCCCACCCTCGGCGACGGCCTCCAGCTCGGCGCGGAAGCGGGCGGCGAGCCACTCCGCCTGCCGCCAGCCGGGTCCCACCAGACCGGACGGGCCGAGTCCCTCCCGGCCCGGGCAGACCTGGCAGGAGGGGTCCTTGCACAGCACCTCGGCGCAGTCCCCGACCGCGAACACGCGCTGCTCGACGTCGGCCTCGAGCTCGTGGTTGACCACGATCCCGCGGGCCGTGCGCAGTCCCGCCCCCTCGGCCAGGCTCGTGCGCGCGGTGACGCCGATCGACAGCAGCAGCAGCTCGCCCGGCACCGTCCGGCCGTCCTCGAGGAGCAGGCCCCGGAAGGCGAGGTCGTCGTCCAGGAGGACCTCGCGGGCCTGCACCCCGGAGACCACGCCCACCCCGGCGGACGCGAGCGCCCGCCCGACCAGCGCGCCGCCGGCGGCGTCGAGGGAGCGGGTCATCACCCAGGGGGCGTGGTGGACCACGGTCACGGGGCAGCCCGTCTCGCTCGCGGCGAGGGCGGCCTCGAGGCCGAGCACGCCGCCGCCTAGCACCACCACGCGGCCGCGGCGCTCGACGACCTCGCGCACGGCCTGCGCGTCGCGCAGGTCCCGCAGGGCGGTGACGCCGGCGGGGAGGTGCTCGTAGGCGTCGGGGTCCGGGTTGATCCCGCGCAGCACGGGCAGGTTGGGGCGGGCGCCGGTGGCGAGGACCAGGCGGTCGTAGCCGAGCTCGCGGACGGCTCCGCTGGCGCGCTCCGTGAGGCGCAGGCGCCGGCGGGAGCGGTCGATGCGGGTGACCTCGGTGCCGAGCAGCACGTCGACCCCGGCGCCGGCCAGGGCCGCGGGGTCGGCCAGGGCCATCCCGTCGAGCTCGGCCCGGCCCATCGCGTGCTCGCCCACGAGCACCCGGTTGTAGGCGGGCTCGGTCTCCGCGCCGACGACGGTGAGGCGGATCGTGCCGTCGGCGGCGAGGCCGGAGACGTCGTCGACGAAGCGCGCGGCCACGGGGCCGAACCCGATCACGACCACGTGCTCGCCGGGACGCATCGGGGTCCCGGTCGAGCGGGGCGGGCGGTGCACGGTCATCGGGTCGTCTCCTCGGGGTCGATCGCGCGGACGGTCACGGCGCCCGCCTTGAACTCGGGCATGGACGAGATCGGGTCCACGGCGGTGGAGGACACGAGCTTGTTGGCGGTCTGCTCACCGGCGTAGTGGAAGGGCAGGAAGACGGTGTCGGGGCGGATGTCGGAGGTCAGCTGGGCGAGCGCCAGGGCGCGGCTGCGGGCGCTGGTGAGCTCCACCGCGGCCCCGTCCCGGATGCCGAGCGAGGCGGCGGTGGCGGGGTGGATCTGCATCATGGACTCGGGCCGGGCCTCGTGCAGCGAGGGCACCCGGCGGGTCTGGTTGCCGGACTGGTAGTGCTCCAGGTACCGCCCGGTGACGAGGGTCAGGGTGCCGGGCGCGTGCAGCTGCTCGCGCCGGTTCGCCCGCGGGCTCGGGTCCACGGCCCGGCCGGCGGCGCGCGGGGTGACCGGGACGAGCACGGCGCGCCCGTCCGGGTGGCCGAAGCGGTCGAGGAAGACCCGGGAGGTGCCCGTGGCCGCGCCGGCCGGATACGGCCAGTAGCACGCCTCGTCGGCATCCAGGGCGGCATAGCTGATGCCCGAATAGTCGGCCTTGCCCCCGGCGGAGGCGGCGCGCAGCTCCTCGAAGACCTCCTGCGGGTCGGGGCTGAACGTCCCGGGGGCTTCGAGCCGGCGGGCGAGCTCGGCCATGATCCACAGCTCGTCGCGGGCCCCGGGCGGCGGGTCGACCGCGCGGCGGCGGCGCAGCACCCGGCCCTCGAGGTTGGTCATGGTGCCCTCCTCCTCGGCCCACTGCAGGACCGGCAGCACGAGGTCGGCGTACTCGGCGGTCTCGGAGAAGAAGAAGTCGCACACCACCAGGAAGTCCAGCGCCTGCAGCCCGCGGGTCACGGCGTCGGCGTCCGGGGCGCCGATCACCACGTTGGAGCCGTTGACCCACAGGCAGCGGACCCCGTGCTCGGTGCCGAGGGTGGTCAGCAGCTCCACGGCGGGCAGACCGGCTCCGGGCAGGTCGGCCGGGTCCACGCCCCACACGGCGGCGACGTGCGCGCGCGCGGCCGGGTCCGTGATGGTGCGGTAGCCGGGCAGCTGGTCGGCCTTCTGCCCGTGCTCGCGCCCGCCCTGCCCGTTGCCCTGGCCGGTCAGGGTCCCCCAGCCGGAGCCGGCGACGCCGGGCAGCCCCAGGAGCAGGGCCAGGTTGATCGCCGCGGTCGCGGTGTCCGTGCCGTCGACGTGCTGCTCCACGCCCCGGCCGGTCAGCACGTAGGTGCCCCGGCGCTGCCGGGCGAGCAGGCGGGCGGCGCGGCGGATCCGCTCCGCGGGCACGCCCGTGACCTGCTCGACCCGCTCGGGCCACCAGGCGTTGACGCTCGGGACGAAGGACTCCAGGCCCCGGGTGCGCCGGGCGAGGTAGTCCCGGTCGGCGAGGCCCTCGTGGAGGACCACGTGGGCCAGGCCCAGGAGCAGCACGAGGTCCGAGCCGGGGGTGGGCTGCAGGTGCAGCCCGCCCCCGTCCTCGGTCATCCGTGCCGTGGCGGAGCGGCGGGGGTCCACGACGACCAGGCCCCCGTGCTCCTGCGCGTGCTGGAGGTGCTGGACGAACGGGGGCATGGTCTCGGCGGGGTTCGTGCCCAGCAGCAGCACGGTGTGGGCGTCGTCGAGGTCGGTGACGGGGAAGGGCAGGCCGCGGTCCAGGCCCAGCGAGCGGTTGGCGGCGGCCGCGGCGGAGGACATGCAGAACCGCCCGTTGTAGTCAATCCGCGAGGTGCGCAGGGCGACCCGGGCGAACTTCCCGAGCTGGTAGGCCTTCTCGTTGGTCAGCGACCCCCCGCCGAAGATGCCCACCCCGTCGCGGCCGTAGCACTGCTGGGCAGCCCGGAACTCCCCGGCCATCCGGTCCAGGGCCGCGTCCCAGGAGACCTCCTGGAAGGCCCCGTCCGGGCCCCGCAGCAGCGGCGCGGTGAGCCGGGACGGGCTGGCCAGCAGCTCCGACGACGTCCACCCCTTCCGGCACATCCCGCCCCGGTTGACCGGGAACTGCCGGGCCCGGACCTCCGGGAAGCCCTGCTCGGCGGCGGTCCGCGAGCCCGTGTCCAGGGTCATGGCGCACTGCAGGGCGCAGTAGGGGCAGTGGGTCGCCGTCGTCGCAGCCATGGGTCTGCTCCTTCCGGGGAAGTGGGGTGGGCGGGCGGGTCAGATGTGGCTGTCGCCCATCTCGGTGCCCCTGCGCAGGTAGCAGAACCAGGTCACGAGCAGGGCCGCCACGTAGAACGCCACGAAGCCGTAGAAGGCCGCGCTGTAGGCGCCCGTGGTGGTGTTCGAGAGGTTCAGCGCCTGCGGGATGAGGAACCCGCCGTACGCGCCGACCGCGCCGATCAGGCCGAGGGCCGCCGAGGCCTTGCGCTCGGTCGAGACCGCGGCGTCCTGCTGGTGGCGCAGCCCCAGCACCCGGTAGATCGAGGGGATCATCCGGTACGTGGAGCCGTTGCCCATGCCCGCGGCGGTGAACAGCAGCAGGAACAGGCCGAGGAACAGCCAGAAGTTCGCCAGGGGCAGGGTCAGCACCACGGCGAGCGCGAGCAGGGCCATGACCGCGAAGACGGTGACCGTCATCGGGGCGCCGCCGAAGCGGTCCGCGAGCTTGCCGCCGTAGGGGCGGGCCACCGATCCGACCAGCGGCCCGAGGAACGCCAGGGACAGCGCCGCGGCACCCACGCTGAAGGAGGAGAACTCCGGGAAGGTGTCCTGGATGAGCTTCGGGAACACGCTCGAGAAGCCGATGAAGGAGCCGAAGGTGCCCACGTAGAGGAAGGACATCACCCAGAAGTGCGGTTCCTTCACCGTGGCCAGGGACCCCGTGACGTCCCCCTTGGCGTGGGAGAGGTTGTGCATGTGCTTCCGGGCGCCCCAGGCGGCGAGGAGGATGAACGGCACCCAGATCCACCCGGCGAGCGGCAGGTCCAGCGCCCCGGCGGCGAGCACGGTGATGGCGATCGGGACCACGAGCTGGGCCACGGCGGTGCCGAGGTTGCCGCCGGCCGCGTTGAGCCCGAGCGCGTAGCCCTTCTCCCGCACCGGGTAGAAGAAGGTGATGTTGGCCATCGAGGAGGCGAAGTTGCCGCCGCCGAAACCGGCCGTGGCCGCCAGGAGCAGCATCACCCAGAACGGGGTGGCGGGCTCGGCGACCGCGAGCGCGAGGCCCACCGTGGGCACCAGCAGCAGCAGGGCCGAGACGACGGTCCAGTTCCGCCCGCCGAAGCGCCCGACCATGAAGGTGTAGGGGATCCGCAGCGTGGCCCCGACCAGGGACGGGATGGAGATCAGCCAGAAGATCTGGGAGCTGCTGAAGGTGAATCCCGCGGCCGGCAGGAAGACGACGGTGATGGCCCACAGCTGCCAGACGGCGAAGCCGAGGAACTCCGCGAAGATGGACCACGTGAGGTTGGTGCGGGCGATCGGGCGCCCGGTGCTCTCCCAGAACGCGGGGTCCTCGGGGCGGTAGCCGTCCAGCCAGCGGCCGGGGCGCTCGCGCAGGGCGAGCGGCGGGGTCGTCGCCGAGACCGTCCGGGACGGGTCGGGAAGCAGTTCTGAACTCACGGGTGACCTCCTGCTGGCGGGGTGGTGCACGGCGACGACGGCGTGCGATGCGCTCAGCGTAGGAAGGCCGTGTTTCGCGCCCTGACGGCGGGGGTAACGGCTCGGTGCACTTCCGCTCACACCCTCGGGCTGGAGCTGTGAGGGTTTTCCCGGCGGCCCCGGTGCGCCGACGCCCCACCCACCGGCCGCCCTGGTGCGCCGACTCCCCAGGGTGCTCGCGATCCCCCACGCATGATCGTGGGGGAACGGCGCCGCTGTGGGGACTCGGCGGGACGGGGTGGACGCGGGACGGGGCGGAGGCGGGGTGGACGCGGTGCGCCCGGCGGGTCAGGCCGCGGAGCGGTAGCGGGCGACGACCACGTCCACGAGCTCGGCGGGCACCTCGCCCTCCGGCACGACCAGCGGGTCCGTGTCCACGTCCGCGCCCGCCCGGTGGGACAGGTCCAGGAAGTACCCCGGCGCCAGCAGGTAGTTGGCCACGACCACGCGCCCGCCCTCGGCCAGCCCGGCCCGGACGGCGGAGACCGCCTCGGGCACCCGCGGCCGCACCGCGGCGAGGTAGGAGACGGTCACCGGCCGGCCCAGCTCCTGGGCGAGCTGCTCGGCCACCACGGCGCAGTCGGCCACGGCCCGCTGGTCCGAGGACCCGGCGGTGGCCAGCACCACGGCGTCGCGCTCCCCCAGCGGCGCCCCGGAGCGCTCGCACGCCTCGTGCACCCGCCGGGCCAGCAGCCGGGCGAGCGCCGGGTCGGGACCGAGCGCGGGCGTGGCGGAATGCTCCTCGTCCGCGGCGGCCGCCCGCGCGACGTCCACGTAGACGTGGTAGCCGGCGGAGAGCAGCAGCGGCACGACCACGGCCGGCCGCCCGGCGAACTGCTCGGTGCGCTCCACGAGGTCCGGGGTCTGGACGTCCACCCACGTGGGCACCACCTCGGTGCCCGGCAGCCGCGCCGCGACCGCCTCGACGAGCCGGGCCACGGCCGTGCGCCCGGCCGGTGAACGGGTGCCGTGGGCGCAGGCGAGCAGGACGGGGGCCTCGGGTGCGATCATGGGCACTACCCTACGATCGTGTCGCCGCGCGACGTCACCACGTCACGCGGCGTCATCGGGCAACCGACCGGAAACACCGGTGCCCCACCCTGGAAACGGCGACGCCCGACCCCGTGCGCCACCCGCCCCGTACGCCCCCCTGGAGGACCGCATGTACCTGACCGCCGATCTGACCGACGTCCCGGTGCTGGTGCTCGGCGATCCGCACGGTGCCCGGCGCTCGCTGCGCCGGTACGCCGCGGCCGGGGCGAGCGTGCGCTCCGTGCCCGCCCCCGAGCAGCTGGGCCCGGACGACGTCCGCGGGGCCGCGCTGGCCGTCGTGGTCGGGGACGGCACCCGGCGGTGGCGGGAGGTCCTGCACGACCTCGGCGCCCGCGTGCCCGTGGCGCTCGAGCCCGCCGCACAGGACGTGGGCCGGGTGACGCTCGTGGGCGGGGGCCCCGGCGCCGACGACCTGCTCACGGTGCGCGCCGTGCAGGCCCTGCAGGGGGCCGACGTGGTCCTCGTGGACCGGCTGGCCCCGGCCGGGGCCGTGGCGGCCGCCGCCCCGGGCGCCCACATCATCCCCGTCGGCAAGACCCCCGGCCACCACCCGGTCCCGCAGTCGCGGATCCAGGAGGTCATGGTCGAGCACGCCCTGGAGGGCCGGTCCGTGGTCCGGCTCAAGGGCGGGGACCCCTACGTCTTCGGCCGCGGCGGGGAGGAGCTCGCGGCGTGCGCCGCCCACGGCATCCCGGTCGACGTGGTCCCCGGCGTGACCAGCGCCGTCTCCGTGCCGGGCGCCGCCGGCATCCCCGTGACCTTCCGCGAGGTGAGCCGGATGTTCACCGTCGCCTCCGGGCACGTCCCGTTCTCCGAGCAGGAGCTCGCGCACTTCGCGGGCCTGGGTGCCGCGGGCGGGACCCTGGTCGTGCTCATGGGCATGAACACCCTCCCCCACCTGGTCGCGGGCCTCGTGCGCGCCGGGGCCGACCCCGCCACGCCCCTGGCCGTGGTGGAGAAGGGCTTCACCGACCAGCAGCGCTCGACCGTCACCACGCTCGCGGACGCGGTGGCCGACACCACCGCGGCGGGCTGCGGCTCCCCCGCCGTCGTCGTCGTGGGGCCGGTGGTGCGCCTGGCGTCCGCGGAGCGGGACGCGTTCCTCGCCGAGGTGACCGCCCATGGCTGCTGAGGACCTGCCCCTGGCGGGCCGCGTCGTGGGCGTCACCGCCCACCGCCGCTCCGAGGACCAGATCGCGGTCCTGCAGCGCCGCGGGGCCACCGTGATCCACGCCCCGGCGCTGAAGGTCGAGCCGGTCGGCGAGGACGCCCCGCTCGCCGCCGCCTCGCGCGCCCTGTTCGACGCCCGCCCCGACCTCGTGCTCATCACCACCGGCTACGGCCTGCGCCGCTGGCACGACGCCGCCGAGGCCCAGGGCTTCGACGGGGACCTGCTGCTGTGCCTGCGCGAGGCCGCCGTGTACGTGCGCGGCCCCAAGGGGCGCGGCGCCGTGCGCGGTCTGGGTCTCGAGGACGCCGGCATGGCCGCCGACGAGACCACCCAGGGCCTGGTGGACCTCGTGCTCGCCGAGCACGGCGGGGACCTCACCGGCCGCACGGTCGGGCTGCAGCTGCACGGCATCGCCGACGTCGCCCAGCGGCGCCGGCTCACCGACGCCGGGGCGACGGTGCTCACCGTGACGCCCTACCGGTGGGCCCCCGCCGACGACGCCGGTCAGGTTCCCGTGCTGGTGCGCGAGGCCGCCGCCGGACGCGTGGACGCCATCACGTTCACCGCCGCCCCGGCCGTCGACGCGCTGTTCAGCACCGCGGAGGAGCTCGGCCTGCACGAGCAGCTCCTGGAGGCGTTCCGGCGCGGGATGCTCGCCGCCACCGTCGGCCCCGTCACGGCCGCGCCCCTGCAGGAGTTGGGAATCGAGCCGCTCGTGCCCGAACGCTTCCGGATGGGCGCGATGCTCAAACAGCTCACCGACGCCCTGGCCTGACCCCGCCGGGACGCTTCCGGGTATTTCCGGCCTTCTCCCGTGCCTGCGGGGCACCCACACCTGTGACGGATCTCACGGGCAGATCCCACCCATTCGCAGCCTGACCTTGTAATTTGCTGACACAATCTTACGCGTCGGTAGCTCCCGGGGGGACGTGCCGATCGGCTTGTCGGGGGGATGAGCCGCGATCCAGGGGAACGAGTGTGTTGTGGGCGAAGAGCTCAACGGGGGCAGTTCCGTGCCTTCTCCACGTCGGAGACCGACGACCGACACGAACGACAACCGGCCGGAAGCCTCGGCTGCTCCGCCGGTGTTCTTCGACCCGTCCGGCAAGCGGTGGCGGCGGATCCTCGTCGGCCTGATGCTCGCCTTCCTGGTCGTGGCCGGGTCGGTGGCGTGGGTGCTGCCGCAGGCTCTGACCCCCACCTACGCCCAGGACCACAACGCGAACCAGCAGGACCCGGCCTATCCCCGGAAGCTGCTGGCCGGCGGGGACGCCGAGAACATCCCGCTGCTCGGGGACTCGTCCAACCCTTTCACCCGGATCGGACTGGTGGAGCATCGCGCCAACGCCACGGTCCTGCGCGATCCCTTCGGCGACAAGGTGTTCCGCACCCTCACCGAGGAGGAGGTCGCCGTCGTCGGGGACAGCCCCTACGCGATGGAGCGTTTCGGGCAGCTGCCTGCGAAGCAGCTGATGCTCACCTTCGACGACGGCCCCGACGCCGCCTTCACACCTCAGATCCTCGACGTGCTGGCCGCCGAAGGGGTGCCGGCGACCTTCTTCAGCATCGGCACGAACGTGGTGGGCCACCCCGAGCTGTTCCAGCGAGTGGTCCGCGAGGGGCACATGGTGGGCAACCACACCATGACCCACACCACCGTGTGGAACGACCAGCTGCGCAACCGCGAAGAACTGGTCGGCACCGACCGCGCCATGCGATCGGTCGGCGGCTACGCGACCCAGCTGTTCCGCCTGCCCACCGGCGACCCCGACAACAAGCCCCTGCCGCTGCTGGAAGCCCAGCAGCTGGGGTACCTGCACGTGGACTTCGACTACGACACCCAGGACTGGCAGTCCGCCTCCGGGGAAAAGGTCGATCTGCCCGAACTCGACGGGGCGGGCCACATCGTGCTGATGCACGACGGTGGCGGGGACCGCACCGCGACGGTGGCCGCCCTGCGGGAACTGATCACCGAGGCCAAGGCGGCCGGCTACACCTTCTCCACCCTCGCCCCCGTGCTCCCGCAGGAGTACCTGCCCGTGGCCGACACGCAGGCGGTGCTGGCCGACGACGCCACCGCCCTGGCCGTGGCGGGGGTGACGGTGGCCCCGGACGTGGTCATGACGTGGTTGTTCTGGTTCGGCATCGGGTCCCTGACCCTGATGACCGTCCTCTACGTGGTGCTCGCCCTGATCGGCCACCGCCGACAGACCAAGCGGGTGTGGCCGCAGGTGCCCGAGGAGCAGTTGCCGCTGGTGAGCGTGATCCTGCCGGTCTACAACGAGGAACCCGTCATCGCCCGCACCCTGGCCTCACTGAGGGCCAGCGACTACCCGCACCTGGAGGTCATCGCCGTCGACGACGGCTCCACCGACAACACCTTGGCGATCCTGCACGAGATCGCCGCCGGGTGGCCGGGCCTGCGGGTGCTCACCCAGGCCAACGCCGGCAAGTCGGTGGCCTCCAACCACGCCATCATGGCCGCGGCCGGGGAGATCGTCGTGACCCTCGACGGGGACACCCTCTTCGAGCCCCAGACCATCCGCATGCTGGCGCGGCACTTCACCGACCAGCCGGGCAGACGCCCGGTCGGGGCGGTGGCCGGGCACATCAAGGTCGGCAACCGCACCGGGCTGCTCACCATGTGGCAGTCCCTGGAGTACATCTCCGGGATCTGCGTGACCCGGATGGCCGAGGGCGTGGCCGGGGCGATCTCGATTGTGCCCGGGGCGTGCGCGGCCTGGTCGCGCACCGCCCTGCAGGCCGCGGGAGGCTACTCCCACGACACCCTGGCCGAGGACGCCGATCTGACCATGACCCTGCAGAAACTCGGGTACGCGGTGGTGCAGGAGAACCGGGCGGTGGCCTGGACCGAGGCCCCGGTCACCGCCCGCGGGCTGGCCAAGCAGCGGCTGCGCTGGACCTACGGCAACCTCCAGGCGCTGTGGAAGCACGCCGACATGCTCTTCCGCCCCCGCTACGGGGCGCTGGGGCTGATCGCGCTGCCCTACACCCTGCTGGCCACCGTGATCCCGCTGGTGTTCCTGCCGCTGACCGTGGTGGTGGCCGGGCTCAACCTCGCCGCCGGCAACTGGGTTCCCCTCCTCGCCTTCGCCGCCTTCGTCGCCGGGCTCCACGCGATCATCTGCGTGCTGGCGATCCGCATGGTCAAGGAGTCCTGGGCGCACCTGCTGGTGGTGCCCCTCTACCGGGTGATCTACGAACCGCTGCGCGCCTACCTGCTCTACGCCTCCCTGCTCCAGGCGCTGAAGGGCAAGATGGTCGGCTGGTACAAGCCCGAACGCACCAACACCGTCCTGGACATCACCACCCTCCAGGAGACGGCCCAGGACACGGCCTCGAGCGGGAACCCGCGGTGACGGCACCGGCTACGACCGCCCGTCGTGACCGGTACCTGGACCTGCTGCGCGCCCTCGCCCTGGTCCGCGTGGTGGCCTACCACACCGTCGGGGGCGCCGCCTTCAGCCTGGCGTTCCCCTCGATGGGTGTGATGTTCGCCCTGGCCGGCGCACTGATGGCCCGCTCCCTGCGCCGGCCGGCCGCGCAGGTGCTGCGTTCCCGCACCCGCCGGTTGCTGCTGCCGCTGTGGGTCTACAGTGCCACGGTGCTGGCGCTGCTGCTCGCGGCGGGATGGCGCCCCGGAGTCCAGGAGCCCGGCTCCTGGTGGCAGGTCCTGCTCTGGTTCCTGCCGATCAGCAACGCTGTGTTCCCGGAGACCGTGGGCACCGGCGCGATGGTGGATCCGGGCTGGGCGGCGCAGGCCGGGGAGATCCTGTGGTACCTGCGCGCATATTTCTGGTTCATGGTCCTCTCCCCCGTGCTGCTCGCGGCGTTCCGGGCCCGGCCCTGGCCGGTGCTGCTGGCGCCCCTGGCCCTGGGCGTGCCCCTGGCCCTGGAGCTGGTGGCGCTGCCCGAGTGGGCCGGGCCGGCGGTCGTCGACTTCGCCACCTACGGCTCCTGTTGGGTGCTTGGCTTCGCCCACGCCACCGGGCGGCTGCGGCGGGTGCCCATGCAGGCAGTACTGGCGGCCGGGCTCACCGTCATGGCCCTGGGCCTGTGGTGGGCCGCCGGCCACCAGGAGGGCGGGTGGGACCTCAACGAGATCCCCCTCGCCCAGGCGCTGTGGTCGTTGGGCTTCTGCGCCGTGCTGCTGCGGATCTCACCGGTCTGGCAGCAGCTGCCCCGGCCGCTGCGGTTCCTGGAGCGCGGCGTCTCCCTGCTGAACAACCGGGCAATGACGGTCTACCTGTGGCACAACCTGCTGCTGGTGGCCACGGTGGTGGTCATCGACGTGCTGTGGAACAGCGAGACGCTGGCCGACGCGGTACCGGCGCTGCTGAACAGTTCGTGGACCCAGTTCGCCCTGGTGTGGCCGATGCTCGCCGTGGTCTTCCTCGCCGTGGGATGGGTGGAGGACGTGTCCGCCGGGCGCCGCGCACGCCTGTGGCCGAGCCGGACCCCGCCGCCCCGACCCCTCTCGCAGGGCACCGTCCCGCAGGACACCCTCCCGCAGAGCGCCGTCCCGGGCCGCTCCTGGCTGTATCCGCGTCAGATGCGCGAGGACGCGGCCTCCAGTGTGCTGCACCGGCAGCCCTGAACCACCGGATCCGGCGCAGCTAGCGCCGGCCGGCGTCGTCCACCGGCCCGCGCATGCCGAGCACCGGACCGAGGCAGGTCCCGGCCACGGCCAGGAAGCCAGCGGTGAAGACGCAGACCGCGGCCCAGAAGGCGATCTGAGATCCCGGGGTGAGCGAGTAGAGGGCCGGGCTGCCCGTCATCTGGTCGCAGACCACGGAGGGCGGCCACCACGACCGGTGCCCCACGGCATCCTCCACCGGAAGTGCGCCTTCGGCCCGCAGCGCGGAGGACGCAGAGCATGCTCGGCTCGGTCCGCCGACGCTGCGCAGTGCGACGTAGAGCAGGTCGAGCAGGACCAATAGCACGGCCGCGAGCATCGCCACCCCGGCGAGGGGATATACCCGGGCGAGGTCCGGAGATCGCCGGTCGGGCGCGCGGAAGTCCATGGCCGGAGCCTAGCGCCGGGCCCTGCCGGATCGCCCGAACGCCACGGGAGGACACCGACACGGTTCCCGGCGTGCGCCCATCCCATAATGGACCGACGTATGCAGTCGAACGCATGGAGGCGGACGGACGTGGAGGTTCAGGACAGGCGCCGGCGCCGGTGGGCGTGCGCCCTGTGCTCGGCCATCGTGCTGACGGGCGCCCTCACGGCCGTCCTGGGGTGGCCGGGCCCGGACGACCTCGAGGCGTACCAGGAGCTCGGCTGGACCAACCCCGTCGCCGGGGCGATCATCGCCGCCCTGGGAAGCCTGCTGCTCGTGGGCAACGCCCGTGGCCGGCTGAGGCCGAACGGCGACCGTGTGGTGCTCGTGCTCTTCCTCGTTCCGCCCGCGATGCTCGGGGTACTGGCGCTGGGCGGCCGGCTGCCCCCGGCACTGCACCCGGTCCTGGGGCTGCTGCTGCTCTGGTCGGCGGCCTTCACGGTCCTGCTGTTCACCCCGCAGCGCCCGCCGGCCAGCAGGGCTGTCGGCTGACCGCCCCTCCGGCCGGGTCCAGGAACACTATCCCTCGATGCCCTCGCCGAGGGCCTGCGTGAAGGCTCCGGGCTCCTGCTCGACACCGCTGCAGAAGTCGTTGGCCTCCTGCGGATCGGGATCGTCGGCGCCACAGGCGCGATCCCTGTTGAGGGACCAGAAGGAGACCCGGCCCAGGCCCTGCTCACGGGCGAAACCGTTCAGCTGTTCCGCGGCCTCCACGTCGAGGACCTCCGCGCCGACGTCGTTCTGGCCGATCATCGGCGTCAGGCCCATGCGGTTCCACGCCAGCTCGTCGGACAGCTGCTGTCCCGCCTCGGCGTAGAGGTCCTTCACCTGCGCGTGCACGGAGCGGGCGGCCTCCGTGGAGGCGTCGTACTCGCTCTGCGACGCCGGCTTCCCCTCGTCGAAGTTCATCGTCATGATGTTGACGCCGGCGAGCTCGACGCCGGCGCCGAGCATCTGCGCCACGACGTCCTGGGACGACTCCTCCAGCCCCGCGAGGCCCGTCGGCAGCGTCAGCCAGACCTCCAGCGGATCGTGGTCGGGACGCTCCTCCTGCAGCCGCGCGACCGCTTCCGCACGCCGGGTGTTCGCCTCATGGTCCTCGAGGTCGTCCATCTCGATGTCGAAGTCGACCGTGTCGAGGTCGTAGCGGTCGACGACGTCACGGTACGCCGCGTACACCTGGTCCGTGTCGGTGCACGCGGTGGCCAGTTCGTCCCTGGCGGCGCCGCCGAAGGAGACCGCGACCTCACCCCCGCCGTCGCGGAAGGCCGTCACCCGGCCGTCCAGGTCGAGGTCCGTGGCGGCGCCCTCCAGCCCGTAGTAGCCGCCCCACGACGGGGTGCAGGCGTCCTCGGGGTCCGCCACGACGAAACCCAGCACCACGTGCGACCGGCCGGCGGCCTCGGCGGCGAAGTCGTACACCGGATAGGCCGTGGCGTTGACGTAGCCGCCGAACCAGGGCTCGTTGCGGACTGGCTCGGGATCCCCGCATCCGACCAGCAGGCCTGCGCACAGCGCGGAGGACAGGACCATGCACGGCAGGGCGCTGCGTCGCCTCGGTGCCGGCGCGTGCTCCGTGCTGGGTTCCCCGGTCGACCTCATGATTTGCCCTCCCCCTGAAGACGATGTGGTGGCCGCCCGACAGTCCGTGCCCCCGATCTGTCCGGCCGTGCCGGGAGGCCACAGTACACGGTTCCCCGGGTCGTCTCGTGTGCTCCGCGGAGGCCTGCCGCATGGTGCCCACCGTCGAGGGTGCCCCGATCGCCGCCACCGTCGGCCCCGTCACGGCCGCGCCCCTGCAGGAGCTGGGGCTCGAGCCGCTGGTCCCCGAGCGCTTCCGGAGGGGCGCGATGCTCAAGCAGCTCACCGACATCCTGTCCTGATCCACCGGCGTCCTCACAGCCTTGCGGCGGGAACGCCGCGGAGCCGTTCTGCTGTCCGCGCCCCTGCGCAAGTTAGCTTTCGCAACACAACGTCATCCTCGTCCGGAGGGGCCCCGATCCTGTCGGCAGACGGGGGGACAGCGCTGTCCGGGGCTGTCCCCACTTTTCTCGACACATTTCACGGATGCACACCCGCGGCTTGGGAGTCCTGTCGCGAAGTCGCGCTCTGGCCTGCGCGGATGCATGGAGGATGCCCCTTCTCCCCCGTTCGGCGGGACGGCGGCCCCCGCTGTGAGCAATTGCAAATTCCTGGGAGCATTCAAGTACTTGGCCGTTCCCGGGGGGGAACCGCCGAGCCGGCCCGTCGGGGGGATGGGCCGCCTGCTGTTCTAGGAGCGACAACGATGCACGCCATCACTTTGTCCACTGAACTTGCCATGTCCGCCGGTTCCGCGCAGCTCGCGCTGCAGCACGGAGGCCGCACGCTGCTCATGATCTCCATGGCACTGTTCTTGTCTTATCTGCTGTTCATGATCGGGGCCGTCACGGTCTCGGGCGTGATGAGCTCGGTGCGCTCGCGGCGCGCCCGCACCCGCGAAGCCCTCGGCGGCGCGACGGCAGCACCCGCCCGCCCGGCGCCGGCGTGGAGCGCCGAGAGGGCCCCGGAGCTGCGCGACGTGCGGGTGTAGGGGGCGGGACCATGATCATCCTCTTCAACCAGCGCGTCGATCTCATACTCATCCTCGCCCTGTCCCTGGTCGTGGTGAGCGTGCTCTACAGCATCACCATGCTGATCCTGTCCCGCCGGAGGCCGGCCGCCGCGCGACGCGTCGCGCGGTCGCGCCTCTTCGCAGCGGCCGAGGGCATCCCGAAAGACGTCGTCTTCGTGATCCCCTGCCTGAACGAGGAGCGGGTGATCCGTGCCAGCCTGGACCGGCTGGTGGAGCTCGATCATCCCCGGCTGCACGTGCTGGTGATCGACGATGGCTCCGACGACGACACTGCGGCCATCGTCAACGCCTACCCGGATCCCCGGGTCAGCCTCCTGCGGCGCGTGCTGCCCGAGGCGCGGCAGGGCAAGGGCGAGGCCCTCAACGCCGCGGTCCGCCACATCAAGTCCGGAGCCGTCGTGCAGTGGACGGACCCCGACGACGTCGTGGTGTGCGTGGTGGATGCCGACGGCCGGCTGGAGCCGCACGTGCTCGACGACGTGCTGCCGATGTTCGACGACCCTCAGCTGGGCGCGGTGCAGATCGGCGTGCGGATCAACAACCGCCAGCAGAGTCTGCTGGCACGCATGCAGGACGCCGAGTTCGTGCTCTACACCGAGGTGTTCCAGCGCGGCCGGCGCCACCTGGGCAGCGTGTGCCTGGGCGGCAACGGCCAGTTCGCCCGCTTCTCCGCGCTGCTGGGCCTCGGTCCCTCGCCCTGGTCGCGCAGCCTGTCCGAGGACCTGGACCTGGGCGTCCGGCTGCTGCTGGACGGCTGGACCACGGACTTCTGCCCCACCTCGTCGGTGCACCAGCAGGGGCTCGTGGACTTCCGCCGGTGGGTCAAGCAGCGCACCCGCTGGTTCCAGGGGCACCTGCAGTCGTGGGGGCTGGTCCCCTGGGTGCTGCGCGACCTCTCCGGGACCCGCCGGGTCGACCTCCTCTACCACCTCACGAGCCCCTACCTGCTGCTGGTCACGTCCTTCCTCAGCGCCGCGTTCCTCCTGTGGATCGCCGCCGTCGCCCTGGGGGTGGCCACCGGCACCGCGACGTTCTCCGCCTGGTGGATCTCGGCCTACCTCATCGCCTTCGGCCCGGCGCTCCTCTTCGGGGTCGTCTACTGGAAGCGCGAGCGCGAGAACGGCCAGAAGCTGTGGTCCGTGCTGGCCATGATGCACCTCTACGTGGGCTACACGGCCCTGTGGTACATCGCCGGCTGGCGGGCCACCGTCCGAGCCCTGATCGGGCGCAACTCCTGGGCCAAGACCGACCGCACCACCGACGACCAGGACCTGGAGGCTGCCCGGAAGGAGCAGACCGCCGGATCCGCCGGGTGAGGGCAACCGTGATGGGGAAGGGACTGGCGATCCGGGGCACGGTCGGGCTGGCCCTCGTGCTGGTGCTCTTCCACTTCCTCACCGACGTCCTGCAGGGGCCGGACGGCGAACCCCGGGAACAGACCTGGCAGGACGGACAGACGTACGGCCCGTGGTCGGTCGTCTTCACCGGCTGGGGAGAGGCAAGAGGACACGAGGGCGAGGTCGTCCTGGAACCACGGGCCGCCACCAACGCGAAGGACACGCACGGCGGGCTGGTCGTGACCACCGAGACCTACCTGGATCCGTCCTTCGAGGTCACCGTGCGCACGGAGGAGCAGGTGCGCCTGGGCACGCCGAACCCGTGGGAGGTGGGCTGGGTGCTGTGGAACCTGGAGGACAACGACCACTTCTACGCCGTGGCGCTCAAGCCCAACGGGTGGGAGATCTCCAAGCAGGATCCTGCCTATCCCGGCAGCCAGCGCTTCATCGTGAGCGGCACCGACCGCACGTTCCCGATCGGCGAGGACTACCGGGTGAAGGTCGAGCACGACTGGCCCCGGATGACGGTCAGCGTCGACGGCCAGGAACTGGCCACCTTCACCGACGACGAGCGGCCCTACCGCGGCGGGGCTGTCGGTCTCTACACCGAGGACGCCAGGGTCCGGTTCACGGACCTGGACGTGCTCGACACCGCGGACAACTGACCGGGCGGGCTGCGCCCGGCGAACACCACACACAAGGAGCAGAAAATGTTTTCCACACCCCCCACCACGCCCATCACCGTCATGGCCGTCTACGGCACCCGGCCCGAGGCCATCAAGATGGCGCCCCTGGTCCTGGCCCTCCAGCAGGACTCCCGCTTCCGGGTGGAGGTGGTCGTGACCGGGCAGCACCGCGAGATGCTGGACCAGGTCAACGAGAACTTCGGCATCGTCCCCGACCGGGACCTCAACATCCACACCCCCGGTCAGACCCTGACCGGGATCACCACCCGCACGCTGGAGGGGCTCTCCGCGGTCCTGGACGAGGTCCGCCCGGACGCGGTGCTCGTCCAGGGGGACACCAGCACCACCTTCGTGGCCTCCCTGGCCGCGTTCTACGCGGGGGTCGCCGTGGTGCACACCGAGGCCGGCCTGCGCACCGGCGACGCGTACTCGCCCTTCCCCGAGGAGATCAACCGCCGGCTCACCAGCCAGGTGGCGACCCTGCACCTGGCGCCCACCTCGGAGAGCCGCGAGAACCTGCTGCGGGAGAACATCAGCCCCGACTCCATCGTGGTCACCGGCAACTCCGTCATCGACGCCCTGCTGCTCACCGTGGCCTCGCGCCCGCAGATCGAGGACAAGGACCTGGCGGGACGCCTGGCCCAGGGCCGGCCGGTCGTGCTCGTCACGGCCCACCGCCGCGAGTCGTGGGGCGAGCCCCTCCGCCAGGTCGGCCGAGCCATCGCCCGGCTGGCCGCAGCCCACCCCGACCACGACTTCGTCTTCCCCGCCCACCGCAACCCGCTGGTCCGCGAGGCCATCGTGCCCGCCGTCGAGCACTGCTCCAACGTCGTGGTCACCGAGCCGCTGCCCTACGCCCAGTTCTGCGCCCTGATGGAGCGCTCGAGCATCATCCTCACCGACAGCGGCGGGGTGCAGGAGGAGGGACCGTCCCTCGGCAAGCCCGTGCTGGTGATGCGCGACACCACGGAGCGGCCCGAGGCGGTGGCGGCGGGCACCGTGGAGCTGATCGGCACCGACGAGCAGGCCATCGTGGACGCCGTCACGACCCTCATCGTCGACGACGAGGCCTACGACCGGATGGCGCGGGCGCTGAACCCCTACGGTGACGGCCGCGCCGCGCAGCGCACGGTGCAGGCCCTGGCTCGGCACTACGGCTTCGCCACCACCGTCGAAGAGTTCCAGTACCAGGCGCCGCAGCCGGCGGCGTCCTGAGCCAGCCCTCGACCGGTACCCCGTCCACGACGCAGTGACGATCCGTACGCGAAGGAACATCATGACCAACCAGTACAAGCTCTCGACCCGGGGCCGCGTGGGCTGGGGCGCCGCCCTGCTGACCCTGCCGCTGGTCTCCGTCGGCACCGTCTTCGGCCTGACTGACGACTCCATCGTCAAGGGCCAGAACTCCAAGTACGTGGAGCAGTTCGCCTCCCCCGTGGACTCCATCACCGCCGGGGCCTCCGGCGGAACGCCCGACTTCCCCTCCCGGTGGGGCAAGCCCGGCGGCACCTCCACGCTGGTGCTCTACGACGCCGACGGAGAGTACCCCGAGGACGCGGAGCTCTACGCCATCGCCACCGCGAACCTCGCCACGCACTTCGGGGAGGCCGAGGTCAAGGACGTGGCCGACTACACCGCCGACACCATGGACATCTTCGACGCGGTCATCTACGTCGCCAGCGAGCAGGGGACCACTCCGCCGAAGGCCTTCCTCGACGACGTGCGCGAGGGAATGGTCCCCGTGCTGTGGGCGGACCAGAACATCGACGACCTCGCCAGGAGCAACTCCCCCGACCCGGCGGACTTCATCGCCCAGTACGGGTGGGACCCCACCCAGCCGCTCACCGTGGACAGCGAGCAGGTGGAGGCCGTCACCTACAAGGACCGCAGGATGCAGCGCCACACGGGGGGCACCGACGAGGTCAACGCACCCCGGATCGTGGACCCCTCGGCTGTGCAGGTGCTCGCCAGCGGCATCTGCGGGGACCCGGCCAAGCCCACGGACTGCGCCGGGGGCGACCCCGCGCACCCGGGCACCGAGCTGCCGTGGGTGATCCGCTCGGGCAACCTCACCTACATCGCCGAGCTGCCCCTGAACTATACGGACCGCAACGAGATGTACCTGGTCTTCTCCGACCTGTACTACGACCTGCTGGCCCCGGGCACCGCGCCCAGGCGGCAGGCGGCCGTGCGGCTCGAGGACGTCGGCCCCGAGGCCAACCCGAGCCAGCTGCGGGCCGTGGCCGACTACTTCCACGCGCAGGGCGTGCCCTTCCAGGTGGCCGTCATGCCCGTGCAGATCGACCGCACCAAGGACAAGGAGGGGTGGTACGGGCTCAGCCTCAAGGAGACCCCGGAGGTGGTCGAGGCGCTGAAGTACATGCAGGAGCGCGGGGGGACCCTCATCCAGCACGGCACCACGCACCAGTACGGCAACATCGACAACCCCTACAGCGGCCGCTCCGGGGACGACTACGAGTTCTACCACTACGGGTGCAGCGCCACGGAGCTGCCGCCGTACGAGTTCGAGACGTGCGAGAACGACTCCTACGTCCGCAAGATCGGGCCCCTGCCGCAGGACAGCGTCGAGGACCACAAGGAGCGCATCGCCCAGGGGCGCCAGATCATGATCGACGCGGGTCTCGGGGAGCCCAAGATCTTCGAGACCCCGCACTACACGGCCTCGGTCAACGCCTACGTGGCCATGTCGGAGCTCTACGACGCCCGCTACGAGCAGACGGAGTACTACGCCGGCATGCTCTCCGGCCGGGAGATCTCCCCGGAGCACGACTTCGGCCAGTTCTTCCCGTACACGGTCCAGGACATCTACGGCACCACGGTGTACCCGGAGAACCTGGAGAACATCACGCTCAAGGAGCAGAACAACCACCCCGCCCGCTCCCCCGAGGTGCTGCTGGAGCGCGCCGAGGCCAACCTCGCGGTGCGGGAGTCCACCGCCAGCTTCTACTTCCACCCCTTCCTCGACCTGAAGTACCTCGACGAGGTCGTGACGGGGCTCAAGGACATGGGCTACACCTTCGTCCCGGTCACGGAACTGTAGTGATCTGCTGACACCACCACGCCGAGCGGCGAGGGGCGGGCCATCGCCAAGGATGGTCCCGCCCCTCGCCGCTCCCGTGCCAGGGGTCAGCTCCGTTCAGCCCTTGCTCCGGCGGGAGGTGACCGTGGGAGGCATCGAGGAGCGGGGATACACCTTCGTTCCCGTCACCGAGCTCAAGTGATCGAGCGCCCAGACGGTCGGAGGAGTCCCTTCGCCGGACGTGGGTCCGTGTACTCGCCGAGTAGGCTGGGCGGCGACCCGACCGACCGTCGAAAGGCGCCCCTCCCGTGACCGCTCCTGTCCAGCTCGCTCCCTACATCGACCACACCCTGCTCAAGCCGGAGGCCTCCCGGGAGCAGATCGCCACCCTGTGCGCGGAGGCCAGGGGATACGGCTTCGCCTCGGTGTGCACCAACCCGCTGTGGGCCAGGTTCGTCCGCGAGCGGCTCGAGGGCAGCGACGTGAAGACGTGCGTCGTCGTCGGCTTCCCCCTGGGGGCCTCCGCCACGGAGGTCAAGGCCTTCGAGACCGCCACGGCGGTCGCCGCCGGCGCGCAGGAGATCGACATGGTCATCGACATCGCCGCCGCCCGCGCCGGCGAGCGCGAGACCCTGGAGCGGGACGTGCGCGCGGTCGCCGAGGCCGCCCACGCGGGCGCGGCGCTGCTGAAGGTGATCATCGAGACGGCCCTGCTCACCGACGAGCAGAAGGTCCTGGCCTGCGAGGCCGCCGTCGCCGCCGGCGCGGACTACGTGAAGACCTCCACCGGCTTCTCGACCGCCGGGGCCACCGTGGAGGACGTGCGGCTGATGCGCGCGACCGTGGGCCCGGACATCGGAGTGAAGGCCTCCGGCGGGATCCGCACCCGCGAGGACGCTCTCGCGATGATCGAGGCCGGGGCCTCCCGCATCGGGGCCAGCAGCGGCCCCGCGCTCGTGGGCTGAGCCGGGGCGGACCTGCCGCCGTCACCCCGCCCGACCCACTAGACTGGACGGGACTGCTTCCGCGGCCGCGTCCGACGTGCCGCCCCACACCGCCAGAAGGGTTGGAATCCATGGCCAGAAGAGCTCAATCGTCCACCAGCGTGTCCGCGGACGCGTCCACCGGCGATCGCGACGGCAACACCGTCCGCTCGTACTCGGGCCAGGGCCGGACCGTCAACAACCTCCTCTTCCTCGCCGCGTGCCTGCTGATCATGCTCGGCAGCTTCTGGGCGTTCGCGAGCTACCCCGACAGCCCGCTGGTGTGGATCGTCGGCCTGGGCCTGTACACCCTCGCGCTGCTGATCCCCGTGGGTCTGCTCAGCAACAGCACCACGAAGCACACCGTCGGCGGGCGCGCGGTGCAGATGGACGTCCCCCCGACGACCGAGGTCGCCGGTGACGCCCCCAAGGCCGCCGAGTTCGGCCAGTACGCGCGCAACATCGACGAGCGCGACGCGAAGACCCACGCCGAGCACCGCGACGACCCCTTCGCCCGCAAGGACTACTAGCAGGACCACGGGCAGGACCGCTCCCGCTCTGACCTGAGCCCCTGAGGTCGGGGTGGGTCTGCGGGGCCGTCGGTGGAATGGGAGGGACTCGGCCCGGTGTTGCACCGGGCCGAGTCCCTCCCGTTCTTCGTCGAGGCGCACGGCGCTGCACCACTCGATGCAGGCGTCCAGCTGGGGGAGAGAACTTCGGTCGAGGTGAAAGCCCCGGGGCCGGTAGAACTGCTCCTCGAGGCGACCGCAGAAGGTCTCGATCGCGGCGTCGTCCAAGCAGGCAGCTTTGCGCGATGTCGACGGGCCGTCCCGTGCTCGGCCGGCAGCAGCCCCCCAGGAGCGTTGCCGGTACCGCCACCCCTGGTCGCCGGCGCACCAGCGGTGTCTGTCCCGGCCCGATAGGCGGTGACCTGCGACTCGAACGGATCCAGCATCCCCGACCGACAGACCTCTTCTGCACCCACATCGAACTCGGTCACGTCGGAGACGCGCTTGACACCGTCTTGCCCGGCCGGCTCCGCCCACGCGTTGCTGCACCGCAGTCAGCTCCGTCTCAGGCGGGAAGGACGCCTGGGTGCCGGGTCTCCTGGGACCACCTTCGCCCGCCAGGGAGAGGCGGTGGGGGAACCACCCGGCCCAGCCCCCGACGCCCGTGGCCTTCTCGCGCCGGCGCCACCGCCCGGGCCCGTGGCTCATCGAGCACGAATGCCGGCATGAAAGAACTGCACCTCCTGCAGAAGGACCGGCCAGTGCTGGTCCAACGTCAAAGGTGCAGTTCAGGTGGGAGGGGTCCTCGTCGAGGTCGCCGCCCGCGCCGGCCGGCTGCGGGCGGCGACCTCGACGAGCGACCTCAGCTGTCGTGCCGGGCCGGAGTCGCCGACCGGGGCGCCGGCCGGGACGAGACCGGCCACAGCCGGGGACGGCGCCTCGCCGCGACGTCCTCGACCCAGCCGACGGCGAGGACCGCACCGGTCACGAGCAGCCAGGTCAGCACGAAGTCCGGCCAGGAGCTGTCCAGCAGCTCCGGCACCGCCTCCGACAGCGCCTCGGACTCGTACAACGGGGCCAGGAGCGGCACGGTGCAGGCGATCATCAGGTTGTGCCACAGGTAGACGGTCACGGCTCGGTTGTTGAGCAGGGTGACCAGCGGGTCCAGGAAGCGCAGCCCTCGCGGCAACGCCTGCCACGACGGCGAGATCCGCAGCAGGATGGCGCAGAAGCCGAAGGACCACAGCGCCTGCCCGATCGGGATGCCGTTGAGGTCGATGCCTTCATCCGTCGGATGGGCGAGAGCCCACGACAGGCCCAGCGCCATGGCCAGGGGCCCGGCGGTGAGGACCAGCCACCACGGGAGCCGGCGGAGCACCCCGTCCTGGTGGGCGAAGCCGAGCAGCCAGCAGGAGCCGTAGACGGCGATGTCGGTCAGTGTGGCGGAGAGGGTGTCCGACAGGGGCAGGATCTCCGGCTCCAGGACCATCAGCAGGACCAGCGGCGCCAGCACGGTCGCCCAGGCCCGCGCCCGGAACATCCGCAGCAGCAGGGGCGAGAGGAGCACGAACCAGAAGTAGGCCCGGATGTACCACAGGATCTCCCCCGCCTGCACCGGCCACGAGGGGTCGAGCAGCCCGGTGCCGTCACCGAGGCCCTCGGGATAGGGCGGATCCGCCAGGGGCACGAACCACAGGAGCACCCGGTACCACGGGCCCGTTCCCTGCTGGCCGGGCAGCCACCCCTGTAGCATGAACAGGGTCAGGACCGTGATGCTGTAGACCCACAGCGGCAGCAGCAGACGCCGGGACCGGCTCCGCAGGACCGCTGCCGCCGGACGGTCCAGGGAGCGCGCCATGAGGGAGCCGGCCAGGGCGAACATGATGCCCATGGCCGGGAACACGAGGCTGAGCAGGGCGCCCCCGAAGACGTGGTACCCCACGACCCGGATGAGGGCGAGCGCCCGCAGCAGGTCGAGGTAACGGTCCCGTCCCGGTGCGGGCGCCGCCGGTGCTGTGCCGGACGGCGCCGGTGCGACGAGCGCACCAGCGCCCGGTTGCGCACTGGTGTCGGCAGAATTGCTCATGCTGTACTCCCCCTCGATGTCAGGACATGCGAAGCGGGTCGCCAGGCCTCCAGTGGGATGGAGCCGCCCCCGCGGCCGTCGTGCCCTGGCACCCGCTGCTGGGGTCAGTCTGCCGCAATCCGGTCACAATAGTAAATCGTCGGCCGACCCTGTGACGGTGTGCGCTCGCGCTGGAGCCGGAGGGCTGGGCCT
Organism: Kocuria sp. U4B; assembly: GCF_054875615.1. Next base: position 2,846,681 of record NZ_CM142180.1, on the reverse strand, counting down.
GACGGGCCTGTCCCCGACAGTGTGCCTTGGGCAATCACTGTGCCCACAGGCATGATTGCGATTGCACTGCCACGCGCCTGCAGCTGCACCAGGAACGACGATGGTCGGAACCGACCGTGCCCCGTTGAGCCGGACGCCGGCTCGCGCGCAGCCGGGACGGCAGGAGCACTCCGGCGCATCGGCGTCCCGGGACCGGAACGTGCAATGCCGGTGCCCTGGTTCCACACGGCGCCCGAGGAGGGGAGGCGGTCCTGGACAGGTCGCGGAACGGACGGTGCCGTCGGCGGCGCACCGGTGGACGTGGCGCGCGAATGCGGTCCCTGCTCGTAGTGGTGCTGGTGGTGCTCTCCGGCTGCGCGGCGGAGCCAGAGGCCGGCAGGCCGTCCACGTCGAGCAGCGCGACGTCGGAAGACGGCAGCGCGGACCCGGAGTTCGTCCGCGCCGCCGGGCGGGGCCTGGTGGCCGACGGGGAGCCGGTCCGGCTCAAGGCGGTGAACTTCACCAACCGCTACGACACGAGCATCACGCCGGCGGACCTGCTGACCTCCGAGCACCACTCCGCACAGGACTTCGCGCGCGTGCGGGACATGGGGTTCAACAGCATCCGTTTCGTCATGCGGGGTGACTGGTACGAGGAGGACCCGCAGAGCTTCTGGGCCTGGCTGGACCAGAACGTGGCCTGGGCACGGGAGAACAACGTCTGGCTCGTCCTGGACCTCCACATCCCCATCGGGGGCTACTGGCTGGACCCCGGCAGCAGTGCCACCAGCTTCGACGTGTGGTCGGATCCCGCCCTCCGCGAGCGCAATGTCCAGCTGTGGCGGGAGATCGCGCAGCGGTACCGCGACGAACCCGCCGTTGCGGCCTACGACTTGCTGAACGAGCCGGTGACGACGGACTCCAGCGGGAACCAGTGGCAGGACCTCGCCCAGCAGATGGTCGACGCCATCCGCGCGGAGGACGACCAGCACCTCGTGGTGGTCGGCGGTGTCTACGGGGTCGACGGGCGGTTCGACCCCGAGGGCCGCGAGCGGCACGTCCTGGTCGAGGACCCCAATGTCATGTACGACTTCCACTTCTACGACCCGTACCCGTACACGCACCAGTACGCGCCCTGGGTGGATCCGGCCCGCGACGGCGGCCGCTACCCCGACCCGGACCACCTGACGTCCACGGCCGATCCCACGGTCCTGCCCGGTGAGCGGATCGCCACCTCCTCCCTGCCGGAGGGGAGCTCCGGCTGGAGGCCCTACGACAGCGGGGTGGTCACGATCGACGACGCCTCCGCTGCGGCGGCCCTGCCCCAGGCGGTCGTGGAGGGCGGCATGACGGGCACCGTCTTCTTCGACCGGGTGACCGTGACCGAGTACGGACCCGACGGCACCAGGCTGCGGACCGTCGTTGAGGACCCGTTGAGCGGAAGCACCACGCCCGTGTGGTACTCGTGGGGGAACGGGGACACGGCGGGCTCCTCCGTCCGGTTGGACCGGGAGGCCTCGGGCCACCAGGACGACGGGAGCCTCTCCGTCGCCGGGACGGTGGACTCCGGGGCAGGCTGGAACAGCAGCGAGCACTTGTTCAAGGTCGTGCCGGGGCACCGGTACCGCATCCAGGGGTACATGCGCGGGGAGGACGTGGTCCTGGCCCAGGGCGACCGCTCCCGGATCGGCTTCAAGCTGGCGGTCTACGCGCAGAACCCCGATGCACCCCACGGGGGGTTCCTGGCCCGGGACAAGGACTACCTCGCCGACGCCATGGCGCAGCATCTGCGCTTCGGGGCCGACCACGACGTCCCCATGTCCGTCATGGAGTTCGGGGCCGTCCGGCAGGTCTTCGAGATGGAGGGCAAGGGCGGGGAACGGTGGGTCGGGGACATGCTGGACCTGCTGGCGGAGAACGACCTCAGCTTCGCGTACTGGGAGTACCACGACTCCGCGATGGGCATCTACCTGAACAAGGACGGCGCACCGAGCCAGCCCAACGCGGCGCTGCTGGAGGTACTGCGGCGGGAACTGCCCGAGGAGGGTGACTGAGACCAGGGTGCCCGGGGCGGCTCAGGGGGGGGCGGTCTCCTTCGTGCGTGCTCGTGGCCGCCGCCCGGAGCGGATGGACGCCGATCCTCGGGGTCCGGACATCCTCATTGCCGCAGGGTTGGCCACGGCGTCGACCACCCGGGACCCTTGCCCGGGCAGCGCTGCACTCCGAGCGACGCTCGGCGGGCCTTGCCCCCCTGTCCCTGGTCCCGGCCTCCGCAGGATTGCGCTGGTCGTTCCCGTGGGCGGGCTCCATCACACCACTACCGGGCGCGCCGTGGGCGGCCGCGCTGCGGGAGCGCGCCCGGCACATCCCCCGGACCGGGACGGCCGGGCGGCCCGGTGCGGCACTCAGGCCGAGGCGGTCTCGCGCGCGAAAACCGACTCGACCACACCGCGGGCCCACTCCAGCACGGCGCCGTCCACCAGGTCCTTGCCGCCGATCCGGGCGGTCTTCGGCTTGGGGATCAGCACCTGCGCGGTGTCGGTGCCCGGCACGGCCTTCACCTGCGCCCCCGGGTACAGGCGGGCCAGACGCATCTGACGGGACTCGGGCAGGTCCGCCGGGGCGAAGCGGACCATGCTGCCCTGCGCCGCGACGTCCGTGAGGCCCGCGGCGCGGGCGAGCACCCGGAAGCGGGCGACCGCCAGCAGGTTCTGCACCGGCTCGGGCATCTCCCCGTAGCGGTCCACCAGCTCGTCGGCGGCCTCCTGGATCGCCTCCTCCGTGGCCGCGTTGGCGAGGTTGCGGTAGGCCTCCAGGCGCAGCCGCTCCCCCGGGACGTAGTCGTGCGGCAGGTACGCGTTGACCGGCAGCTCGATCTTCATCTCGGTGGGCCGCTCCTCCTCCTCGCCGCGGTACTCGGCGACGGCCTCGCCCACCAGCCGCAGGTACATGTCGAAGCCCACCCCGGCGATGTGCCCGGACTGCTCCCCGCCCAGCAGGTTGCCCGCGCCGCGGATCTCGAGGTCCTTCATGGCCAGCTGCATGCCGGCGCCGAGCTCGTTGTGCGCGGCCACGGCCTTGAGCCGCTCCAGGGCGGTCTCCGACAGGGGCTTCTCCGCCGGGTAGAGGAAGTAGGCGTAGGCCCGCTCCCGGCCGCGGCCCACCCGCCCGCGCAGCTGGTGCAGCTGGGAGAGCCCGTAGCGGTCGGCGCCGTCGACGATCAGGGTGTTCGCGTTGGCGATGTCCAGGCCGGTCTCGACGATCGTGGTGCACACGAGCACGTCGAACTTCTTCTCCCAGAAGTCCACGATGATCTGCTCCAGCCGGGACTCCGACATCTGCCCGTGGGCCACGGCGATCCGCGCCTCGGGCACCAGGTCGGCGAGCTCCTTGGCCTTGCGCTCGATCGAGGAGACCCGGTTGTGGATGTAGAACACCTGGCCCTCGCGCATGAGCTCGCGCCGGACCGCGGCCGAGACCTGCTTGTCGGTGTAGGCCCCCACGTAGGTGAGCACGGGGTGGCGCTCCTCCGGCGGGGTGGCCAGGGTCGAGGTCTCCCGGATGCCGGTCAGGGACATCTCCAGGGTGCGCGGGATGGGGGTGGCGGACATCGCCAACACGTCCACGTTGGTGCGCATCGACTTGAGCTTCTCCTTGTGCTCCACGCCGAAGCGCTGCTCCTCGTCGACGACCACCAGGCCCAGGTCCTTGAACTGGACCTCCGAGGACAGCAGCCGGTGCGTGCCGATCACCACGTCGATCGACCCGTCCTTCAGCCCGGCCAGGGCCGCCTTCGTCTCCTTGGCGGTCTGGAACCGGGAGAGGGTCGCCAGGCGGACGGGGAAGCCGGAGAAGCGCTCGGCGAAGGTCTCGGCGTGCTGCTGGGCCAGCAGGGTGGTGGGCACGAGCACCGCGACCTGCTTGCCGTCCTGGACGGCCTTGAACGCGGCTCGCACGGCGACCTCGGTCTTGCCGTAGCCGACGTCCCCCGAGACGAGCCGATCCATGGGGACCTCCCGCTCCATGTCCGCCTTGACCTCGTTGATGGTCGTCAGCTGGTCGGGGGTCTCGATGTACGGGAACGCCTCCTCCAGCTCGCGCTGCCACGGGGTGTCGGCGCCGTAGGCGTGCCCGCGCGAGGCCATCCGCGCCGAGTACAGGCGGATCAGCTCGTTGGCGATGTCCTTGACGGCCCGCTTGGCGGCGCGCTTGGTCTTGTTCCAGTCCGCCCCGCCCATCTTGGACAGCGTCGGGGTCTCCCCGCCCACGTAGTTGGTGACCTGGTCGAGCTGGTCGGTGGGCACGAACAGGCGGTCGCGCGGGCCGTTGCGCTTGGACGGCGCGTACTCGAGCACCAGGTACTCCCGCACCGGCTTGGGCTGGCCGGGCTTGACCATGGCCCCGGCGACGGGCCGCTGGATGAGCTCCACGAACTGGCCGATGCCGTGCTGCTCGTGCACCACGAAGTCGCCCTTGGCCAGGGCCAGCGGGTCCACGCCGTTGCGCTTGCGCCGCACGGGCAGCCGGCGCATGTCCTTGGTGGTGTACGGGCTGGCCTTGCCCAGCAGGTCCGCCTCGGTGAGCAGCGCGATCCGCGGCCCGTCGAGGGCGAAGCCCTTCCCCGCCACGGCCGTGGTGAGCTCCACAATCCCCGGCTGCGGCGCCTCCTCGAGGGACTCGCGGCGGACGGCGGGGATCCCGGCGTCGTGCAGCAGCTCCGCGATGCGGGCCAGCGGACCGGGCCCCTCGGTGACGGCGACGATCCGCCAGCCGTCGGCCACCCGGCCGCCGAGGAAGGAGAGCATCTGCTCGACGTCGCCGGCGAAGGTGCGCGGCTCGCGCGCGGCGACGGTGAGGGTGTCGGCGTCGGAGTCGATGAAGGCGATCTCGTCCTCGGGGGTGTCGGCGTCGACGTCGGTGGCCGCGGCGAGGCTGAGGTTCAGCGCCGTGACCGCCCACCAGCCCAGGCCGGCGTCCAGCGCGGTGGCGCGGGCCTCGGCGAGGCTCTGGAAGGAGCCGGCGGCCAGCGTGCGGCCCTCGCCGTCACCCGTGGCCTCCGCCGCGGTGATGTCCAGGGGCGCGGCCTGCCCGTCCGAGGCGGAGTCCCAGGCCGCGAGGAGGAACTCCTCGTTGGTGGCCACGAGGTCGTGCGCGCGGGCGCGGACCTTCTCGGGTTCCATCACAACGACGATCGACCCGGCCGGCAGCAGCGAGAGCACCGGGACCAGCCCGTCCACGAGCAGGGGCGCGAGGGACTCCATGCCCTCCACGTAGATGCCCCCGGCGATGCGCTCGAGCATCGACTCGGCGCCGGGCAGCGCGTTCTTCAGCTTCGCGGCGCGGGACATCACCGAGGCGGTGATGAGCACCTCGCGGCACGGCGGGGCCACGAGCGCGTCCGGGTGGTCCCTGGTCGCCAGGGTGCGCTGGTCGGCGACGGCGAACCAGCGCAGCTCGTCGACCTCGTCGCCGAAGAACTCGATGCGCACGGGGTGGTCCTCCACCGGGGAGAACACGTCGATGATCCCGCCGCGCACGGCGAACTCCCCGCGCTTGGTGACCATGTCCACCCGGGCGTAGGCGGCCTGGGCGAGCGCCGTCACGGCCTCGTCGAAGTCCAGCTCCGCCCCGCGGGCGAAGCGCACCGGCTCCATCTCCCCCAGGCCCGCCACGACGGGCTGGAGCACGGAGCGCACCGGGGCGGTGAGCACCCGCAGCGGCCGGCCGGCCTCGGGGTGGGCGAGCCGGCGCAGCACGTCCAGACGGCGTCCCACGGTGTCCGAGCGCGGCGAGAGCCGCTCGTGCGGCAGGGTCTCCCAGGCGGGGAACTCCGCGACCTCCTCGGCCGGCACGAACGCGGACAGGGCGGCGGCGAGGTCCTCGGCCTCCCGCCCGGTGGCGGTCACGGCCAGCACCACGGGCGCCCGGCCGTCCTCGGCCGCACCGGCCTCGTCGAGTGCGGCGCGCAGCTGGGCGGTGAGCACCGGGCGCATCCCGTCCGGGGCGCTGATGACGGTCTCCGCGCTGCGCTCCCCCGGCGGGAGGGCGGCCTGGGTGCGGATGTTCGCGAAGGAGCGCTCCGCCCCAAGGGCGGCGAGCAGTCCGGACAAGGTCATGGGTGAGCAGTCTCCTGGTGGGCGGGGAGAGGACAAGGGGCTGTAGAGACCAACGATCGCGGCCTCCAGCTTACTCCCGGGCCCCGACACCGCTCCTGGCTCCGCTCCAGGACGGCACGCTTACCATGGGGTGGGGCAACCGCCCCTGTCCCAGACCCCTACCGAGGAGCTCCCATGGCCGTCACCGCGTCCACCACCGTCCCCGCGCCCGTCGAGCGCGTCGTCGCCACCTTCTCCGACGAGGCGTTCATCCGCCACGTGACCCAGCGCGGCGGCGCCGAGCTGGAGTCCGTGCAGGTCGACGGGGACACGGCGTCCGCGTTCACCGTCACCACGGTCCGCGCCATGAGCGCCGACCGGCTGCCCGAGGCCGCCAAGAAGTTCGTGGGCGCCTCGATCCGCATCACCCAGACCGACGCCTACGAGGCCCCGGCCGCCGACGGCTCCCGCACCGTGCGCAGCGACATCAAGGTCGCCTCGCTGCCGGTCTCCGGCACCGCCACGCAGACGCTGGCCGCCCAGGGGGACGCCACGCAGGTGGACGTCGACTGCGTCGTCCAGGCCAACATCCCCTTCGTGGGCAAGAAGATCGCCGAGGCCGCCGAGCCCTACGTCGGCAAGGCGCTGTCCCTGCAGGCCCGCGAGGCGCAGACCTGGCTGGCCCAGCGCTGATCCCTGGTGCGCCGCGGGCCTAGACTGGCCGGGATCCTCCGACCGACGACGCACAGGAGCCCGCCGTGACCGCAGCCCCGCCCGCCACACCGTTCCACCGCCTGGGGGCCTTCCTCCGGAGGGACCTCGTGGGCGGGATGCTGCTGCTCGTGGCGATGCTGGCCGCGCTGGTGATCGCCAACTCGCCGTGGGCGGAGGGCTACTTCGCCCTGCGGGACACCCACATCGGCATCGACTTCCCGGGACTCGACCACACCGTGGGCGAGTGGGCCTCGGAGGGGCTGCTGGCGATCTTCTTCTTCCTCGTCGGCCTCGAGCTCAAGACCGAGTTCGTCGACGGCGAGCTGCGCAACATCCGCAAGGCCATGCTGCCCGTCGTCGCCGCGTTCGGCGGCGTGCTGATGCCCGCCTTGATCTACACGGCCGTCAACCTCGTCGACGACGGGGACCCGTCCACCCTCACCGGATGGGCGATCCCCACTGCCACCGACATCGCCTTCGCGGTCTCCGTGCTCGCCGTGGTCGGCTCGGCCCTGCCCATCGCCATGCGCACGTTCCTGCTGACGCTGGCCGTGGTGGACGACCTCATCGCGATCGTCATCATCGCGTTCGTCTACACCGGCGACCTGAAGGCCCTGTTCCTGCTGCTCGCCCTGGTGCCGCTGGGCCTGTACTGGGCGCTGACCCACAGGTTCCGCGACTTCTTCATGGAGCACCACTGGGCCGCGTGGGTGATCCTGCTGCCCATCGGCGTGGTCACCTGGCTCTTCGTCCTCGAGGCCGGCATCCACGCCACCATCGCCGGGGTGCTGCTGGGCTTCAGCACCCCGGTGAAGAAGGTGGTCCCCCGGGTGATCCGCCACGAGGACCCGGAGCTGGGCCTGGCCCCGGCCCTGGAGCACCGCTTCCGGCCGCTGACCAACGGCCTGGCCATCCCGGTGTTCGCCTTCTTCTCCGCCGGTGTGGCCGTCGGCGGGTGGGCCGGGATCACCGAGTCCCTGACGGACCCCGTGGCCATCGGCATCGTGGCCGGCCTGCTGCTGGGGAAGATGCTCGGCATCTTCGGCTCGTCCTGGCTCATGGACCGGTTCACCCCGGCTGCGAAGGACGACGACTACACCTGGCTGGATCTGGGCGGGATGTCGGTGGTCGCGGGCATCGGCTTCACCGTGTCCCTGCTCGTCGCGGAGCTGAGCTTCGGCATCGGCAGCCCGCACAACGACCATGCGAAGGTGGGCATCCTCACGGGTTCCGCCATCGCCGCCGTCGTGGGCGGCGCCCTGCTGGCCGTGCGCAACGGACACTACCGGCGACTGCGCGCCCAGGGCGTGGAGGTCGACAAGCTCGACGCCCGGTAGCAGTTCGCGCGGCTCCACGGATCCGTTCTCAGCACGCAGCGTGCCCGTCCACCTGGTGGCCGGGCACGCTGCACACCCACTCAACCAACGTCCCCGGTCAGTACACCGAGGGCCGGGTCGTGATGAGGCGCAGCGCCTGAGCTGGTCAGCCCGGGATCGATCCTGTCCAGCGCCGGCAGGCGGCCCGTGCGCTCGTGGAGCCGGAAGAGGTCGTCGGCGGCCATGACGAGAACGACGCACCCCACTTGGCGAAGACCCGGTGGGACGCCGCACGGCCCGCCAGCAGGACGAGAAGGACGGCGGCGGTGCCGAGCTGGAGCAAGCCGACCAGCTCCAGCAGGGAGCCGTCCGGCCCGCCGTTCCACAGGCCAGGCGAGTGGAACCTACGAGACCATCCCTGGCCCGCATTCAAAAAGGCCCCGACGAAGTGGAGGGCGTGGGCGCCCCTCAGCACACCGTCGCGTCTGAGAGCTGCCGCACCGGAGCAGTGCGGAGCTACGCCCGCGAGTGGTACTTCTGCTGCGCCTCGAGCAGGCCCTGCTCCACGAGCGCCTCGACGGCGTCGGCGGCGTCGTCGACGAGGAAGGGCAGCTCCTTGGTCTCGGCCGTGGCGAAGGGCTTGAGGACGTAGGTCGCGGCGTCCATCCGGCCGGGCGGGCGGCCCACGCCCACGCGCACGCGGTGGTAGTCCTTGGTGCCGAGCGCCTTGGACATGTCCCGCAGGCCGTTGTGGCCGCCCTCTCCCCCGCCGATCTTCAGCTTGAGGGCGCCGAAGGGGATGTCGATCTCGTCGTGGACGGCGATGACCCTGTCGGCGGGGATGTCGTAGAACTTCGCCAGCCCGGAGACGGGTCCGCCGGAGGTGTTCATGTAGGTCATCGGCTTGGCCAGCACCAGGCGGGGACCGCCGGGGCGCAGCCGGGTCTCGAGGACCTGGGCGCGGGCCTTGTGGGTCTTGAAGTTCCCGTTCGCGCGGTGGGCGAGCTCGTCGAGGACCATCTGTCCTACGTTGTGCCGGGTGCGGGCGTACTCGGGGCCGGGGTTGCCCAGACCCACGACCAGCCAGGCGTCGGACATCGGTGCCTCCTTCAGGCGCTCACCAACAAGCGGTCAATAACAGTGCTGTCATGCGAAGTGCGGGGCGGCTCGGAAGCCGCCCCGCACTTCTGGTACCACAGGGATCCTACGAGACGAAGGCTCAGGCCTCGTTCTCGGGGACGACGTCGCCGGTGGCCTCGTCCTCGGACGCGGAGGTGGAGCCCTCGCCGAGGTCCTCGTTGGTGGGCTCGGAGATGTTGACGACGATCAGCTCGGCGTCGGAGACCAGCGAGACGCCCTCGGGCAGCTGGACGTCGCCGGCGTGCACGTGCTGGCCCGCGGCGCGGCCCTCGATGTCGATGGTGATCGCCTCGGGGACGTGCAGGGCCTCGGCCTCGACGACGAGGACGTTCTCCTCGACGTTCTGCACGGCGTCGCCGGCGACCTCGCCCTCGACGTGCACGGGCACCTCGACCTGGACCTTCTCACCGCGGCGCACGGCCAGCAGGTCGATGTGCAGGATCTCCGGGCGGGTGGCGTGACGCTGGACGTCCTTGACCATGACCAGCTGGGTGGTGCCCTCGACATCGAGCTCGAGCACGGCGTTGGAGTTGCGCACGGCCAGCATGGTCTCGTGGCCGGGGATGACCACGTGCTGGGGCTCGGCGCCGTGGCCGTAGACGACCGCGGGGATCTGGTCGTTGGCGCGGATGCGGCGGGCGTAGCCCTTGCCGAAGTCGCTGCGGGAGGTGGCGGGGATGCGGATGGTGTCGACCATGGGAACTCCTCGGAATCGGGTCTGTACGTGCTCTCTGACGCATATCGGCCAGGCGATACCGGCCGCAGACCCTCCCCCGCGTCGTGGAGGACGCCGCGCGACGCGCCTTAAGGGGCGCCGCCGCACTTGTGGGGACGGGAACGTTCAACCAGCCGTCGTCGATCACGGGACCCCGGAGGGTCCCCTCGCCTTGGCAACCGCACAAGGTTAGCACGAGCGCCCAGATAGGAACCGCTAAGTGTAGTTCCCCGTGACGTTGTGAACGCGTTGGGCCGGGGTCAGGCCGCCGATGCCGGTATGGGGTCGGTGGTGATTGTAGTGGTGCACCCAGTCCGGGTAGGTCAATGCCCGGGCAGCGTCGCTGGCGTAGCTAGTCACGTAGGCCCACTCGGCAGCCAGGGTGCGGTTGAAGCGCTCGACCTTCCCGTTGGTCTGAGGCCGGTAAGGGCGGGTCCGGCGGTGCTTGACCTCTCCCAGCGCGGCCGCGAAGACGCGGGAGCGGTAAGAGGCGCCGTTGTCAGTCATCACCGCGCTCACGTCGAAGCCTGCCTGCAGGAAGTACGTGCGGGCTCGTTGCCAGAACGCCGCAGCGGTCTCCTGGCGCTCATCGGCAAGGATCTCCGAATACGCCAACCGCGAGTGGTCGTCCACGGCGTGGTGGAGGTAGGCGTAGCCGACCCCGTGACGACGGTCCCGGTGCCCGGCCGCCCGCCCCAGGGTGCGGTGGCCGCCGCCGTCGGGGATGCATCCGAGTTTCTTCACATCCAGGTGCACCAGGTCCCCGGGGCGGGGGTGCTCGTAGCGCACCGGCCGCGGGGTGCGTACCGGCAGGCCGGTGACCTGGTCCAGGTGAGCCAACAGCGGCACCCGGTGGCGGGCCAGCCGCAGCCGGCCGGTGGGGGTGAGCGGGGCGTTAGGGTGAGTCACGAGGACCTCCGGTGGGTCGAGGAAGGTGTGGTAACCCCTTCGATACCGGAGGTCCTCGCCTTCTCAGATCACGCCACGCTGATCACAACCTCTCTGGGAACTACAGTGCAGAAGATGGGCCCCGTCGCGGACGACCGCGTCGAGCAGCACGTCCAGCGTTTGGTGCAGGGCCGCCAGATCATGGTGGAGGCCGGGCTCGGGGCCCCACGATCTTCCAGACCCCTCACTACGGGGCATCGGTCAACGCTTACGTCGCGATGAGCCAGCTCTACGAGGGGCGCTACGAGCAGGTGGACTACTATGCCGGCGGCGGCTCCGGCCGCCCCGTCACCGCGGAGGCGTTCTACGGGCAGCGCTTCCCGTGCACGGTCCATGACGTCTACGGGTCCACGGTCTACCCGGAGAACCTCGGCAGCATCACCGAGACGGCGCGGAACGACCGCGGTGTTCGCGTACCTGAGTTCCTCGTCGAGCGGGCGAAGGCCCATTTTGTGGTCCGTGAGTCCACGGCGAGTTTCTACTTCCACCCCTATCTCGACCGGGACGACCTCGAGGAGACCGTCACCGGCATCCAGGAACTCGGCTACACCTTCGTACCCGTCCACGACCTGCGCTGAGGTCCTGGGCGAGGTATCGGCCCGGCAACGGGGTCCCGCACCATCCGCAGTGAGACGGTGCGGGACCCCGCCGTCGTTCTTGGCGCCGGATCCACCACAACGGGTCCGCGCCGATGTTCGTAACAGAAGCATAAAGGCGGATTGTCCCCATAACTGGCGAACTCCCCGCCATGACAAGGTGCTTTTGCGAATTCGCCGTCGTCAGAGGCCACATCCGGCCAAGTAATACACCTATGGGCCTAGCGAACATGCAAACGCACATATAACGTTCCCCGTGGCTCCAAAGGGACTTCCCCCCACCCTTGGCCCGCGTGAGTTGTCCCCCCATGTTCCATGCGAGTTAGGCGTTCCAGCGTGAAAGCACCCCCTCGACTGACGCTGTCCGCTGCCCTCACGGCAGCCATCCTGGCGATCACCACCCTCTCCCCCGTCGCCGCGGCACCCGAGAGCTCCGCCGCGGACAGCACCACCCTGTACTCCAAGACCGACGGCGATCTCGTCTCCAAGGTGGAGAACATCGACGGCAACATCGTCTCCTCCGTGGTGGACCAGACCACGGGCGAGCCGATCGAGTTCGACGCCTCCCAGGCCACCCCCCGGCTCGTCGACGGCAAGCCCAACGGCGCGGCCGTGATGGGCCAGTGGCTCAAGGGGCCCGGCTACGCCGAGCGCGCCGCGGAGGTCGCCGAGCAGACCGAAGCCGTCCTCGACGGTGGACCTGTCGCCGGAGCCGCGTCGTCGCTGCTGTCCGCCGCGGCGTTCAGGCCGAACTGGGGCACCTTGGGCGTCGACGTCTCCGGCCACCAGGGGGGCGCGTTCAACTGGACCGCAGCCAAGAACGGAGGCGCCCGGTTCGCCTACATGAAGGCGACCGAGGGCACCTACTACCCCAACTCGAGCTACCCGAAGGCGATCTTCGACACCCAGTGGAGGGGCGCCACCGCGGCGGGGCTCATCCGCGGGGCCTACCACTTCGCCAACCCCTCCTGGTCCTCCGGGGCCTCCCAGGCCGACCACTTCATCAACAACGGCGGCGGGTGGAGCGCCGACGGCCGCACCCTGCCCGGTCTGCTGGACCTGGAGCGGTCGCCCTACACGGTCGACCACTGCTACGACCTGACCCCGACCCAGATGGTGAGCTGGATCCGGGACTTCTCCAACAGGTACAAGGCCCGCACCGGCCGTCTGCCGGCGATCTACACCGGGGCCTACTGGTGGAACGACTGCACCAACAACTCGACCGCGTTCAACGACCACCCCATGATGATCGCCGCCTACGAGGTCACCAAGCCCAGTCTCCTCCCGTCGGGCTGGAGCAACTACGACATCTGGCAGTACTCCGAGACGGCCATCGCCGAGGTGGACAGCAACGTGTTCAACGGCAGCTACACCGCTCTGCAGAACCTCGCCAAGAACCCCGCCTACAAGCCCATCGGCGGCCGGGCGCCGTACGTGGCCCCTCCCGCGCCCAAGCCGGCGCCCAAACCGACACCGACGCCGACGCCGGTGGCGCCGGGACCGTTCAAGGACGTGCCGGCCACCCACGTCTTCGCCAAGGAGATCACCTGGGTGAAGAACCGGGAGGTGCTGCGCGGCTGGGACGACAGCACCTACCGCCCGTACGCCCTGATGACACGCTCGCAGACCGCCGCAGCGCTGTACCGCCTGGCCGGCAAGCCCGCCTTCACCCCGCCGGCCGTCTCGCCCTTCGCCGACGTGCCTACCGACCACGTGTTCTACAAGGAGATCGCCTGGCTGCATGCCAAGGGCATCTCCACCGGCTGGGTCTCCGCCACCGGGATGCGCACCTTCAAGCCGGCGCAGCCGGTGGCGCGGGAGCAGATGGCCGCGTTCTTCTACCGCCTGGCCGGCAAGCCGGTCTACACCCCGCCGGCCACGTCCCCCTTCAAGGACGTCTCCACCGGGCAGGGCTTCTACAAGGAGATGGCCTGGCTCAAGGCCAAAGGCATCTCCAACGGCTGGGACGACGGCACCTACCGGCCCGCCGCCAGCACCAGCCGCGACGTGATGGCCGCGTTCCTGCACCGCTACGCCACCCGCTCCTGAGGCACTGCCCTCCCCCTTCTCCTCGGCACTCCCATGCCACTTTTCACGGCACCCCCATGCCTCCGACCCGAACAGATGGGTGACGTTCCCATGCGCAAGCACCTCCTCGCCGCTGCCGTCACGGCCGCGCTCACCGTGACCAGCCTCTCCGTCACCGAGCCCGCCACGGCGGCCTCCTCCGACATCGTGACCGCCTCGAGCCAGACCAGGGCCACGGACGCGCAGAAGCTGCTCAACCTCATCAACGCCCACCGCAAGTCCAAGGGGCTGAGCCCCGTGAAGTACTCGGCCACGATCTCCAAGATCGCCCAGGGCCAGTCCGACCGCCTGGTCCGTCAGGAGGTCATCGACCACACCACCGACTTCCTCGACAAGAACCGCGCCGGGTCCTACACCGCCGCCGGGGAGATCCACGCAATTTCCTGGCAGGTCTCGGTCGAGGATCTCATGACCTGGTGGAAGAGCTCCACCGCCCACAACAAGGTGCTCATCGATCCCGACATGCAGGTCATCGGCATCGGCCTGACCTACGTGGACGGATCCCTGGCCGGCACCAAGCAGGGCTGGCGCCTGGTCGGGACGGTCACCTCCTACGGGTACCCGGCCGGGGCCGCACCCACCGACACGCGCACCACCGTGCCCACCGGCACCGCTCCCACCCCGGCTCCCGCGCCCGTGCCGGACCCCGGGTCGATCGCCGCCGCCGGGCCGTTCAACGACGTGCCCGCCGACCACGATTTCGCCACCGAGATCGAATGGGTCCGGGACGCGGGCGTGCTGCGTGGCTGGCCCGGCGGCACCTTCGCCCCGAACCGGATGATGACCCGCGAGCAGACGGCCGCGGCACTGTACCGGGTCGCCGGGTCCCCGGCCTACACCCCGCCGCGGGTCTCCCCCTTCGCCGACGTGCCCACCAGCCACGTGTTCTACAAGCAGATGGCCTGGATGCGCGCCAAAAACATCTCCACCGGCTGGGTCGCCGCCAACGGGATCCGCACCTACAAGCCGACCCAGGCGATCTCCCGCGACCAGATGGCTGCGTTCCTCTACCGCCTGGCCGGCAAGCCCGCCTACACGCCCCCGGCCGCCTCGCCCTTCAAGGACGTCTCCACCCGCCAGGGCTTCTACAAGGAGATGGCCTGGATGCGCGCCAAGAACATCTCCACCGGCTGGGACGACGGCACCTACCGCCCCGGCGCCAGCACCAGCCGAGCCGTGATGGCCGCCTTCCTGTACCGCTACGCCCACCGCTCCTGACCCCACAGGCCTCGAGGAAAATCATGAACACACACCGCATCCCCCCGCTGGCGGTCCTGGCAGCCGCCGCGCTGGTCGCCCTGCCGGCCACCGGCGCGCTCGCCACACCGGCCGCCCCCGGGCCCGCCCCCGCGTCGCAGAGCTCGGTCCAGGCCCCACCGGAGGACCTGCCCACCGACCGCATGATCGTCAAGTACGCCGCGCCCGTCGCGGACACCCAAAAGGAGGAGATCCTCGAGCAGGCCGCCGAAGAGGCCGACGTGCCCGAGGCCGAGAGGACCACCGAGCTCAAGGCCACGGCCGACGGCGCGGACGTCGTCGAGCTCTCCGACGAGGTCAGCACCGAGGACGCCGAGAAGCTGGCCGCGAAGATCGCCGAGGACCCGGCGGTCGAGTACGCGGAGCCGGACCGGCTGGTCTTCACCGCCCAGATCCCGGGAATGTCCAGCGCCGAGATCGACCAGCTGGCCTCCACCTCCGCGGCAGCCTACGACGCCAACGTCGCCTCCATGTGGGCGCTGCCCGAGCTGCGGGCTTTCAGCGCCTGGGACACCGCCACCGGCAAGGGCATGACCGTCGGCGTCGTGGACACCGGCTTCGCCAACCACCCCGACCTGGACTCCAAGGTCATCGGCGGCTGGGACTTCGTCTCCAGCCCCGCGCTCGGCAACGACGGCAACGGCCGCGACGCCGACCCCCGCGACCCGGGGACCTACTCCACCTACGGCCAGTGCTACAGCGGCTCCCCCGCGTCCAACTCGATCTGGCACGGCACCCACGTGGCCGGGACCATCGCCGCCAAGCGCGACTCCTACGGCACCGTGGGCATCGCCCCGGACGCGACCCTGCTCAACGCCCGGGCGCTGGGCGCGTGCGGCACCGGCTACGTCTCCGACATGGCCGACGCCGTGAGCTGGCTCGCCGGCGAGCCCGTGGCCGGGGTACCGGCCGCGAAGAAGCGGGCGAATGTGATCAACATGTCACTGAGCATGTACGGGTCCTGCCCGGCCGTGCTGCAGAACGCGATCAACAAGGCCTGGTTCAAGGGCATCCCGGTGGCGGTGGCCGCCGGCAACAACTACGGCGCCCAGGCCATCAACTACGCCCCCGGCAACTGCTACAACGTGGTCACCGTCGGGGCCGTGACCTCCAGCCGGGCCGTGGCCAACTACTCCAACATCGGAGGCGCCGTGGACATCTTCGCACCCGGCGACCACATCCTCTCCTCCGGCAACACCGGCCGGACGACCCCGGTGGCGCCCAACGTCCGCTACGACTACGGCACCTCGATGGCCACCCCGCACGTGGCCGGGACCCTGGCGCTGATGAAGCAGAAGAACCCCGCGTTCACCTCCGACCAGCTCAAGGACCTGCTGCTGACCTCCGGTGACCCCTTCCCCGCGGGCAAGACGCTCAACACCCACGACGGCCTCTACATCACCTCGGCGTTCACCGACGTCTACTGGGGCCGCACCTTCTACAAGGAGATCGCGTGGACCCGGGCGGCGGGCGTCTCCAACGGCTGGCCCTCCGGCGCCGCGCGGGCCTACCGGCCCACGCACAACGTCTCCCGCGAGCAGATGGCGGCCTTCCTCTACCGGGTCGCCGGGTCCCCGGCCTACACCCCGCCGCGGGTCTCCCCCTTCGCCGACGTGCCCACCAGCCACGTGTTCTACAAGGAGATCGCCTGGATGCGCGCCAAAAACATCTCCACCGGCTGGGTCGCCGCCAACGGGATCCGCACCTACAAGCCGACCCAGGCGATCTCCCGCGACCAGATGGCCGCGTTCCTCTACCGCCTGGCCGGCAAGCCCGCCTTCACCCCGCCGGCCGCCTCGCCCTTCAAGGACGTCTCCACCCGCCAGGGCTTCTACAAGGAGATGGCCTGGATGCGCGCCGAGAGCATCTCCACCGGCTGGGACGACGGCACCTACCGGCCGGCCGCCTCGGTCAGCCGCGACGTGATGGCCGCCTTCCTCTACCGCTTCGACCAGAACGTCTGAGTGCTTTCCGCGACGACGGAGCCCCCCACCACCTGCGGGTGGTGAGGGGCTCCGTCGTCGTCGCGGTCTCAGGAGCGGCCGTCGAACAGGCTGGTCACGGAGCCGTCCTCGAAGACCTCCTGGATGGCCCGGGCGATCAGCGGGGCGATGGAGAGGACCGTGAGGTTCTCGAACTGGTGCTCCGGGGGCACGGGCAGGGTGTCCGTCACGACGACCTCCAGCGCCCCGCACGAGGACAGACGCTCCACGGCCGGGTCGGAGAACACCGCGTGCGTCGCGGCGATGATGACGTCCTTGGCGCCCTTCTCGCGCAGCACCTTCACCGCGCCGGTGATGGTCCCGCCGGTGTCGATCATGTCGTCGATCAGCACGCAGGTGCGGCCCTCGATCTGCCCCACGACCTCCTTGGACAGCGCCTGGTTGGGCCGGGTGATGTCACGGGTCTTGTGCACGAACGCCAGCGGGCAGCCGCCGAGCAGCTCGGTCCACTGCTCCGCCACGCGCACGCGCCCGGTGTCCGGGGACACGACCGTCACGTTCTCGATGTCGACGATCGAGCGCACGTGCTCGGCGAGCAGCGGGATGGCCATGAGGTGGTCCACCGGCCCGTCGAAGAAGCCCTGGATCTGCGCAGTGTGCAGGTCCACGGACATCAGCCGGTCCGCGCCGGCGGTCTTGTACAGGTCCGAGACCAGGCGGGCGGAGATGGGCTCGCGGCCGCGGTGCTTCTTGTCCTGCCGGGCGTAGGGGTAGAACGGGGACACCACGGTGATCGACTTCGCAGACGCCCGCTTGAGGGAGTCGATCATGATGAGCTGCTCCATGATCCAGTGGTTGATCGGCGCCGGGTGGGACTGAATCAGGAAGGCGTCCGTCCCGCGCACCGACTCCCCGAAGCGCACGTAGGTCTCCCCGTTGGCGAAGTCGTACGCGTCCGTGGGGATCAGCTCCGTGCCGAGCTCCGCGGCGATGTTCTCCGCGAGCTCGGTGTGGGCCCGCCCGGACAGCAGGACCATCCGGTTGGCACCTTTGTTGGTGATGCCGGTCATTTGTTCTCGCTTTCGTGGAGGTTCTCCGTGGTGTTCCCCGTGGGATGGGCCGGGGCGGCCGTGCTGGTGCCCGCGCCGGAGGGCGCGGTGGTCGTGCCGCCGTCCTGGGCCCGCAGCGCGGCGTCGGCCGCGGCGGTGCCGGGGCGGTGCTCCACGACCCAGTTCTCGACGATCCGCTGCGCGCCCTCGGTCAGGGCCAGGGCCCCGGGCGGGACGTCCTTGCGGATGGTGGTCCCCGCCCCGGAGTAGGCGCCGTCGCCGACGCTGACCGGGGCGACGTACATGTTGTCGGAGCCCATCCGGACGTGGTCGCCGATCACGGTGCGGTGCTTGCGCACGCCGTCGTAGTTCACGAACACGGAGGCCGCCCCGATGTTGGAGTGCTCGCCGATGGTGGCGTCGCCCACGTAGGACAGGTGCGGGACCTTGGAGCCGGCGCCGATGCGGGAGTTCTTCGTCTCCACGAACGTGCCGATCTTGCCCTTCTGCCCCAGCACCGTGCCCGGGCGCAGGTAGGCGAAGGGGCCCACGGACGCGCGGGCGCCGATCACCGCGCCGGAGCCGTGGGTGCGCACGATCTCGGCGCCGGGGCCGACCTCGACGTCGGTGAGGGTGGTGTCCGGGCCGATCACGGCGTCCTCGGCCACCCGGGTGGCGCCGAGCAGCTGGGTGCCGGGCAGGATCGTGACGTCCGCGGCGATCCGAACCTGCACGTCGATCCACGTGGTCGCGGGGTCCACGACGGTCACGCCGTTGCGCATGTGCGCCTCGAGGACGCGGCGGTTGAGGTGGGCGCCGAGCTGGGCGAGCTGGACGCGGTCGTTGGCGCCCTCGACCTCCCAGCGGTCCTCGATCTTCAGGGCGTCCACGGCGTGGCCGGCCTCGCGGGCCAGCCGCGGGACGTCGGTGAGGTACATCTCGCCCTGGGCGTTGTCCGTGGTGACCTTCGCCAGGGCCTCGCGCAGGACGTCGGCGTCGAAGGCGAAGATGCCGGAGTTGATCTCGGTGACCGCGAGCTCGGCCGCGGTGGCGTCCTTGGCCTCCTTGATCTCGCGGAAGGACCCGTCGGCGTCCCGCAGCACCCGGCCGTAGCCGCCGGGGCTCTCGTGGTCGGCGGTCAGCACGGTCACGGCGTTGCCGCGCTCCTCGTGGCGGGCGACCAGCCGGGCGAGCACCTCGGGGGTGAGCAGGGGGACGTCGCCGTAGGTCACCACGACGGTCCCGGCCAAACGCTCCTGGGCGTCGAGGGCCTCCACGGCGACCTGGACGGCGCGGCCCGTGCCGGGCACCTCGTCCTGGTCCACGATCAGCGCGTGGGGGTCCTCCTCGAGCACGTGGGGGACCACAAGGTCCCGCTCGAAGCGCACGACCGCGGCGAGGCGCCGGGGGTGCAGGCTGCGGGCGGCCACCAGGCTGTGCCCGACCATGGAACGACCCCCGATCCGGTGCAGGATCTTGGGGGTCTTGGACTTCATCCGGGTGCCCTTGCCGGCGGCGAGGACGATGACGGCCGCGGGGCCGCTCGCCGTTCCCGCGGCCGGGGCGGAGGTCTCGAAGGTGGTCACGGCGGTATGCAGCTCCTCGGTCGTCGGGACGCCCCCGCGGGGGCGCAGACTACGTCTCGGGGTCCGTCCGGGGGTGTCCGTCTCGGGGGCAGGACGCGGACGTTCCGCCTCTAGGGTTCGAACCTAGACTCCACGGCTCCAAAGGCCGGGGTGCTGCCAGTTACACCAAGGCGGAGCACCGCCGTGGAACGGCAGTGGTGCACGTCGTGCACAAGGACCCACCCTACCATCGGCCCATCAGGCGGCGGTGGCCCCCGGGCTCATCAGGACCACCAGCACGCGGCGCGCCGCGGCGGCCTGGCGCAGGTCCGGGACGGCCTCGTAGAGCACGGCGAGCGTGGCCTCGTCGAGACCCCGCACCAGCAGCGGGGCGCGGTCCAGGAGGAAACGCATCCGGGCGAACGCGACGGCGAGGTCCTCCCCCGCCGCCGTGGAGCCCGCGACGTTCCACGCCACGGAGGCGACGTAGCGGTCGTCGACGTCGAGTACACCGGTCTCCCGGGCCTGCTCCAGCGACAGCAGCAGCTCCAGCTCGTCGACGGTGGCGCCCTCGGTCTCCAGCAGCAGGTGGACGCCGTGCGCGGAGGCGGCCTCGGCGAGGGCGGCCAGCATCGAGTAGACCTGCTCCTCGCTGCGGCCCCGGTGCCTCATGCCGGCCCGGGGCACCACGAGGAAGCGGGCGCCCAGGCCCGCCGCGAGGGCCAGGTGGTCGTCGAGGACGGCGATGACGCCCTCGTCGGGGATGTCGTCGTCGAGGGCGACCGCCGCGCGGACGATCAGCGGGTCCGCACCGGCCCGGCGCAGCGCCTCCCCCACCTGGCGGCGGGGCACGGAGCCCAGGTGGCGGCCGGCGAGCTGGCCCGGGCCCACGGGGATCTCCACGGGCCCGGGGTGGGCCTGCACGGCCCGGACGGCGGCGTCCAGGTCGGAGATCCCGTCGAGGCTGACGCCGTGCGGGCGCGTGGACGGGACGGGCTGTGCGGCCAGGTTCTCCTGCATGCCGCGATTCTCCCACGCGCCCTTGTGACGAGGCTGAGAACTTCCCGGTCGCACATCTGCTCTTGGGGGGACAACTGCTGCGCCCTCCTCCCGCGCCAAGTCCCCACCCTCCCGGTCCCCTACTTCTTTGCCATCTCCCGCCGAGTCCCCAAGGTGGTGGCGATTCCCCATGATCGCACCTGGGAAGTTGGCACCAGGTGGGGGGCTCGGCGCCCACGAGACTCGCACACCGGGGACCCAGGACACCCGAGTACCCTTGTCGGGTGTCACATCTACTCGGCGGCGAGAACCTGCACCTGGAATTCCCCACCAAGACGGTCTTCGACGGCGTGAGCCTCGGCATCGACGAGGGCGACCGGATCGGCATCGTGGGCCGCAACGGCGACGGCAAGTCGACCCTCATGAAGCTGCTCGCGGGCCGGCTCCAGCCCGACGAGGGCCGCGTGACCGTGCGCTCGGGCGTGCGCGTCGGCATGCTCGACCAGGCCGACGTCCTGGACCCGGAGCTCACCGTGGGCCACGCCGTCGTCGGCGGGCGCGAGGAGCACGAGTGGGCCGGGGACGCGAAGGTACGCGACGTGATCTCCGGGCTCGTCAACGACCTCGACTGGGACGCGAAGGTGGGCGAGCTCTCCGGCGGGCAGAAGCGGCGCGTGGCGCTCGCGGCGCTGCTGGCCGGGGACTGGGACGTCATCTTCCTGGACGAGCCCACCAACCACCTCGACGTCGACGGCATCACCTGGCTGGCCCGCCACCTCGGCAGCCGGTGGCCGAAGAACCAGGGCGGGCTCGCCGTGGTCACCCACGACCGCTGGTTCCTCGACGCGGTGTGCACCACCACGTGGGAGGTCCACGACCGGATCGTGGAGCCCTTCGAGGGCGGCTACGCCGCGTACGTGCTGCAGCGCGTGGAGCGCGACCGCCAGGCCGCCACGGTCGAGGCGAAGCGGCAGAACCTCATGAAGAAGGAGCTGGCGTGGCTGCGCCGCGGCGCCCCCGCCCGCACGGCCAAGCCGAAGTTCCGCATCGAGGCCGCCAACCAGCTGATCAGCGACGTGCCCCCGCCGCGCGACACCGTGGAGCTGTCCCGGATGGCGGTTTCGCGGCTGGGCAAGGACGTGGTGGACCTGGAGAAGGTCTCCGTCGCCTACCCGACCGAGGACGGGGGCACCCGCCCGGTGCTCAAGGACGTCACCTGGCTGATCGCCCCCGGGGAGCGCACCGGCATCCTCGGCGTCAACGGCGCCGGCAAGTCCACGCTGCTGGGCCTGGTCACCGGCGCGGTCCAGCCCACGAGCGGGCGGGTCAAGCGCGGCAAGACCGTGAAGATCGCGACCCTCACCCAGCAGCTGTCCGAGCTGGAGGACGTGGCCGAGGACCGGGTCTCGGACGTCATCGCGTCCAAGCGGACCACCTACCTGGCCGACGGCAAGGAGATGAGCCCCGGCCAGCTCCTCGAGCGGCTGGGCTTCACCAACGAGCAGCTCTCCACCCCGGTCAAGGACCTCTCGGGCGGGCAGAAGCGGCGGCTGCAGCTGCTGATGATCCTGCTCGACGAGCCCAACGTGCTCATCCTCGACGAGCCCTCCAACGACCTGGACACCGACATGCTCGCGGCCATGGAGGACCTGCTCGACACCTGGCCCGGCACCCTGCTGGTCGTCTCCCACGACCGCTACCTGCTGGAGCGCGTCACCGACCAGCAGTACGCGGTGATCGACGGCCGCTTCCAGCACCTGCCGCGCGGGGTGGAGCAGTACCTGGAGCTCGCGTCCCAGTCCCGCTCGGGCTCGGCCGCCGGCTCCGCCGGGGCCACGAACCCCCTGGCGGCGGGCGCCGCCGGGGCCTCCGGCGGGGCGACGACGACGCTCGCCGCGCCGAGGCTGACCGGCGCGCAGGCCCGCGCCGCGCAGAAGGAGGTCGCCGCGATCGAGCGCAAGCTCGAGAAGCTCAACGCCCAGGTCGTGCAGATCCACGCCGGGATGGCGGCCCACGACCAGTCCGACTACAGCGGCCTCGCCACGATCACCGCGGGGCTGCGCGCGGTCGAGGACGAGATCGAGGAGCTGGAGATGCGCTGGCTGGAGCTGTCCGAGGACCTGGCCTAGGTCTGCGGCGGAACCCGCCGGGTGAGGGCCCCCTGGCCGGGGCCGCCACCCGGCGGGATCCTCCGCGGCGGGTCAGGCCGCCTGGTAGGTGAGGCAGTCAGCCTCGTCGGCGCCGCGGCCGACCATGATCTTCTCGGCCGTGCACATCAGGTGGGAGTTGTGCGTGCACTCGGAGCGCTGGCACGCGCCGACCTCGGCGTGGACGGTCGGCAGGCCGCCGTCGGGGCCGAGGGAGATGAACGTGCCGCAGTGGGCGTGGCCGTTCGAGCCGGAGACGGTGATGGCGTGGGCGGTGCACTCGTGGTTGTGGTTGAAGGAGCAGGGCTCGACGGAGCAGTCGGAGACGGGAACGAACTCGGTGGCAGGCATGGCTGGTCCTCCTGGATCGGTCCACGGGCCCGGGAGGCTTCCCGAGCACGCTCGAATGATTCCAGGATGCTCCTGAGGAGCGGGAATGAATAGCGAATTTTTCCGTGCCGCAATCCCTGCCCGGTGAGGACCGCCGTGGCCGCGGCGACGGCGGTGGCGCGACCGGGCCGCGCCACCGCCGTGGTCCCCGCCGTCCCCGGCCGCGGGCCTATTCCTGCGGGGCCTCGACGGGCTCCACGAGGTAGGCCTCGGAGAAGTCCAGCTCCCAGACCGCGCCGCCGCCGAGGGCGCCGAGGGGGTTCCGCGGTCCCGCCGCGAGGCCCTCAGCCGGGGCCACGCTGTTGACCGCGGCGTAGACGTGCCGGCCGTCGGAGGCCAGGCCGGCCGGCAGGGGGACGTCGACCGCGTAGCGCTCGGCGTCCTCCGCGTGCCGGTCCAGGACCAGCACCTGGCCCGGTGCCTCCCCGGCGGCCGGCGGCGCCTCGTCCGCCGGGGTCTGCCCCGGAGGCATGGGCGGGGTGGGCCCGAACAGCTGCGAGACGAAGAGGTGGCCGCCGTCCACCGCCACGCCGGTCACCGCGGTGAACCCGTCCCAGCGCGTCAGCTCGGTGCCGTCCGCGGCGAACTGCACGACCGAGGCCTCCCCCGGGCGCACCGATCCCAGCCCGCCGACGTAGATGTTGCCGTCCTGGTCCGCGGCCAGGGACGTGGGCACGAACTCGGGAGGTCCTTCCGGGTCGTCCGCCCCGCCGGGCAGTCCGGTGGTCGGCCAGCTCGCGAAGACGCTCACCTCGTACGCGGGCGGGGCGTCCTCGGTCGCCGTGGAGAAGTCCGGCTCGACCTTCCACACGGCGTTCGCCCCCGCGTCCGCCACGAGCGCGTAGCCGTCCGGGGACTCCCCCGTGTCCTCGTCCACGTAGAGCACCGCGTACGGATTGGAGTCGATCTGCGCGCCGTCGGGGTTGAGCTGCTCCTCGGCCGCCTGGAGATCGGCGTAGGCCAGGACGGAGGTGACGTCGGAGGCCTCCTGGACGGCCACCAGCAGGGACCCGCCGCGCGCCTCGGGCACGGCGGGGTCGAACCGGGCGGGGTCGTAGCCGGCGACGATGTGCTGCCCCTCCACGTCCGTGGTGTCCGCGCCGGCGGGGCCTTCCGCGAAGGACCCGTCCGGGCCCGCGACGGAGAGCAGTCCCTCGGCGGCGGAGGACGCCGTGGGCGTCTCCCCGTCCGGGTCCTCGACGAGCGTGACCGCGCCGGTCGGGCCCACGCAGCGCCCTTCCGTGACGCACTCCGGTCCGCCCCGGCCGGCCTCGGCCACGACCAGCGACTGCCCGTCCTGGTCCCAGTTCAGCTGCCGCGGGTTGTCCAGCCCCTCGGCGACCACCCGCGGACCGGGCGGCTCGTGGTCCCCCTGCGCGACGGCCACCGGCAGCGGTCCCGCCAGTGCCACGGCCACCGTCGCAGCACCTGCTCCGAGTCGTCTCATGTCCCGCACCCCCGGTCGAAGTCGTCGCGCGCCTGCCGTGCGACAGCCCCAGGCTAGGACCGGCGCCGCAGGTCCGCCCAGCCACGACCGCGAACCGTGACCGGCTCGTCACCTACCCGCGGGTACTCGACAGGCGGGGTCGCCGCCGGCCCGGGACATGCTCCCCCGGCCCGCGGGGCGGACCCGTCCGGGCCCGGCTCAGGGACCGGGGACGCGCACCGCGAGAGCGGGCGCGCCCCGCTCCCGGAGCCGTTGCGCGAGCGTCTCGGCCGACGCCGCGTCGGCCAGCAGGTGGGCGACCGTGGGCCCGGAGCCGGAGACGAGGCTCGCCGCAGCACCGGCCGCGGGGCCCTCGGCCAGGGCCGCGGCCAGGTGCGGGGCCATCGACAGCGCGGCCGGCTGCAGGTCGTTGCGCAGCAGCGGGGCCAGGTCCTGCGCGGTCCCGTCCGACAGCGCCTGCTCGAGCCCGTGCGGCAGCGCGGGCGCGGGCACGTCCTCGTGCTCGCGCAGCCGGTCCAGCTCGGCGTAGACCGCGGGGGTGGACAGCCCTGCGGTGCCGGCGACGAGCACCAGGTGCACCGGGGCGCCGGTCCGCACGGGCCGCAGCTGCGCGCCGGTGCCGGTGCCGACGGCGGCCCCGCCCACCAGGGCGAAGGGCACGTCCGCGCCGAGGCCGGCGGCCAGGGCGAGCAGGGCGTCGTCGTCGAGCGCGGGCCGGCCCGAGACGCGGGCCGCGAGCCGGTTGACGGCCACGAGCGCCGCGGCGGCGTCGGCCGAGCCCCCGCCCATGCCGCCGGCCACGGGGACGGCCTTGTCGATCTGCAGGTGCAGCCCGCCGGGCAGCGCAGGGAAGCGCTCCAGCACGGCGCGGGCCGCGCGCACCGCGAGGTTGGACCCGTCGGTGGGGACCGCGTCCAGGCAGAACGTGCCGGCCGCGATCTGCTGGTCGACGAGCGAGCCCGGGACCGCGGCGACGCCCACGGCGATGCCGGTGCCGCGGGTCGGGGTGGCGGTGACGGTCTCGGCCGTGCTTACGGCGCAGTAGAGGCTCGCGACGTCGTGGTAGCCGTCCGGGCGCCGCGGGCCGGCGGCGAAGAACAGGTTGACCTTGCCGGGGGCGGAGGCCTGCTCGGCCAGCGTCAGGGTGCTCATGCGCCCCGGGCCCCCGCGCTCAGCCCGGCCGCCGCGCCGGCCTGCGCGATGCGGGCGAACTCGTGGACGTCGAGCTTCTCGCCCCGCTCCCCCGGGTCGATGCCGGCCGCGGCCAGCAGCTCGCCCGCCGCCGCGGCGGAGCCCGCCCAGCCCGCGAGCGCGGCGCGCAGCGTCTTGCGCCGCTGCGCGAAGGCGGCGTCGACCACGGCGAAGACGAGGTTGCGGTCGACGTCGGCGACCGGCCGGTCCCGGCGCACGAAGCGCACGAGCCCGGAGGCGATCTGCGGGGCCGGCCAGAACACGTTCTTGCCGATCGTCCCGGCCTTCGTGACCTCGGCGTACCAGGAGGCCTTGACCGACGGGACGCCGTAGACCTTGGAGCCGGGCCCCGCGGCGAGGCGGTCGGCGACCTCCTCCTGCACCATGACGAGCCCGTGGCCGATCGAGTCGAAGCGGCCCAGCAGGTGCAGCAGCACCGGCACGGCCACGTTGTACGGCAGGTTGGCCACCAGGGCGGTGGGCCGGGCCGGGAGCTCCTCGACGCGCAGGGCGTCCTGCTCCACGACGCTCAGGTGCGCGGCCTGCTCCGGGCGGAAGCGCTCGACCGTGTGCGGGAGCTGCCGGGCCAGGGGCGGGTCGATCTCCACGGCGACGACCCGCTCCGCGGCGTCCAGCAGGCCGAGGGTCAGCGAGCCGAGGCCGGGGCCGACCTCGAGCACCGTCTCCGCCGGGCGCAGGTCCGCGGCCGCGACGATCCGGCGGATCGTGTTGGGGTCGATCACGAAGTTCTGCCCCAGCGTCTTGGTCGGCCGGATGCCGAGCTGCTCGGCGAGCGCGCGGATCTCGGCGGGTCCGAGCAGCGGGCGGGCGGCGGGGTCGGTGTCATCTGTCACCGGGTCATCGTATCGGCCCGCTCCGGCGGCCCCGCCCGGCCCCTCGCCCGCCGAACCCCCATGCTTCCGCGTTCCCTGCTGCCGAGCCCCCACATCCCGGCACCCCCTGGTGCCGAGTCCCCGCGGCGCTGCAGCGGGCGGCGCGGCCGTGGTGAGAGCCGTCCCGCTCGCCGCCGAGCCCCCAGGAGCCCGGCGGCGGAGGACCCGGGTCCCCACTCCGGCTTCAGTTCCCCAGGATCGATCGTGGGCAGATGAAGCCACCGTGGGGACTCGGCGACAGGGGGCGCCGGACAGTGGGCAGCGCTGGCGCGCCTCAGAACGTCCCGTACACCGCGGCGGTGTTGGCCCAGATCCGCTCGCACAGCGGTTCGAGGTCCTGCTCGAGGATCCCCGCCATCCCCCGCACCGTCCAGTTGACCACGTAGCTGGCGTTGGGCCGGCCCCGGTACGGGTGGGGGGTCAGGAACGGGGCGTCGGTCTCCACGAGCACCAGCTCCGGGCGGGCGACCCGCAGCGCTGCCTTGAGGTCGTGGCTGTTCTTGAACGTGACCGTCCCGGAGAAGGACATGTACCAGCCGTGCTCGTTGCAGGTGCGGGCGAGCTCGGCGTCGCCGGAGAAGCAGTGGAAGACGGTGCGCTCGGGCGCGCCCTCCTCGAGCAGCACGGCGACGACGTCGGCGTGCGCGTCCCGGTCGTGGATCTGCAGGGCCTTGCCGGTCTCCTTGGCGAAGCGGATGTGCTCGCGGAAGGAGCGCTTCTGGTGCTCCCGTCCCTCCCCCTCCGTGCGGTAGTAGTCGAGGCCGGTCTCCCCGAAGGCCCGCACCCGCTCGTGCTCCCCCATCGCCCGGATCTCGGCGAGCGCCTCGTCGAGGGTCCCGGCGGCGGCCAGCTTCGGGGCCTCGTTGGGGTGCAGGGCCACGGCCGCCAGCACCCGCGGGTCGGCCTGGGCGGCGGCCACGGCGAAGCGCGACGACGGCACGTCGCAGCCGACCTGCACCACCCCGGCCACCCCGGCGAGCGCGGCGGCGTCCACGGCGTCGCGCACCGAGACCGTCACCTGCCCGTCCTGCAGGTCCAGGTGGGTGTGGTTGTCGGCCACCCGGTGCGGCAGGGCCGGCGGCGCGGGCGGGTAGGCGAGGTTGCGGCGGCGACCGTCGTCGGCCTGGGCCGCACGGCGCCGGGTGCCCTCGCCGTCGGGGACGTCCTCGGGCAGGGCGTAGCGCTCGGCCTCGTAGGCGGGCGGGACGTCGCCGGGGCGCTGGGCGGGGCGGTCGGCGGGGTCCGGCCACAGGGAGGCGGCCAGGCGGGTGGCGTTCGGGTCGGTCATGAGGAGGCAACCTCGGGGAGTTCGGAGGGGACGCGGTCTCGCCTCCAATCTACGAGACGGGCGGGGCCACATACTGTGGGGGACAAGTGCCGACGAGGAAGCCGAGGAGCCCATGGAGTCCTTCCCGCAGTACACGCAGGCGATCCTGGACCGGATCAACGCCGTCATCGACGGCAAGCCCGAAGCGGCGCGCACCGCCCTGACGGTGCTGCTGGCCGGCGGGCACCTGCTCGTGGAGGACGTCCCCGGCGTGGGCAAGACGATGCTGGCCCGCACGCTGGCCACGGCGATCGGCGGGTCCGTCACCCGCATCCAGTTCACCCCCGACCTCCTCCCCACGGACATCACGGGGGTCTCGGTCTACGACCAGGCCCGGCGGGAGTTCGAGTTCAAGCCCGGCCCGGTGTTCGCCAACGTCGTCATCGGCGACGAGATCAACCGGGCCTCCGCCAAGACCCAGTCCGCGCTGCTGGAGTGCATGGCCGAGGGGCAGGTCACCGCCGACGGCACGACCCACCGCCTGGGCACCCCGTTCATGGTCGTGGCGACGCAGAACCCGGTCGAGATGGACGGCACCTTCCCCCTGCCGGAGGCGCAGCGGGACCGGTTCACGGCGCGCATCTCGATGGGCTACCCGGACACGGCCGCCGAGATGACGATGCTCGCCGACCACGGCGGCGGGTCCCCGCTCGCGGGCCTGCGCCCGGTCGTGGCCGTGGAGGACGCCGCCCGCCTCGTCGAGCACGTCCGCGGGATCCACGTCTCCGACGCCGTGCGGTCCTACGTCGTGGCGCTGGGCCAGGCCACCCGGTCCCACCCGCAGATCCGCCTGGGCGCGAGCCCCCGGGCCCTGCTCCAGCTCCAGGCCGCCGCCCGGGCGGAGGCCGCCCTGAGCGGGCGCGAGTACGTCCTGCCCGACGACGTCCGCGCGGTCGCCGTGCCGGTGCTGGCGCACCGGCTGATCCTGGACCGCCGGGCCGGCACCGACTCCGCGGAGCAGCTGGTGCGCGCGGTGCTCGAGGACGTCCGCGTCCCGGCCGAGCACGCCCCCCGCGGCCGATGAGCCGCGCCCACGGGCGCGCCGGGCGGACCCGGGAGGGCGCCGGCGCCGCGGGCGAGCGGGAGGAGCAGCCCGTCGACTCCCGCGCCCGGTTCACGGGCCGGGGCTGGGCGTTCCTCGCGGCGGGCGGGCTGGCGCTGCTGGCGGCCACCTGGCTGGGGCGCAAGGACGTCCTGGCGCTGGCCCTGTTCCTCGGCGGGGCCCCGCTGTTCGCCGCGCTGTCCCTCTACGTCGTCACACCCCGCGTGCTGCTCAAGCGCACCGTGGACCCCGCGCTCGTGACGGCCGGGGACTCCGCGGTGGTGCGCCTGCGCGTGCGGCACCGGGCCCGGGGCGGCAGGCCGGCGCCCGGGGCGGTCACCGTGCACGAGAGCGTGCCCGGGCCCCTGGGC
Source organism: Kocuria sp. U4B (assembly GCF_054875615.1). The sequence continues at coordinate 2,817,469 of NZ_CM142180.1, read as the reverse complement.
GGGGACCGGGAGCTGGCCGTCGGCACCGGCGGGGAGCCCGCCGCCTACACCGTCTGCCCGCGCCGGCGCGGGGTGTGGGCGCTGGGCCCGGCGACCGTGCGGGTCGCCGACCCGTTCGGCCTGGCCACGGAGCTGCTCGACGCCTCCGAGCGGACCTCCCTGCACGTGGCCCCGGAGGCCGTGCCGCTGCCCGAGACCGCCGCCGGGCGGCTCCGGGAGCGGGGCGGCGACCCGTCCCGCACGGCGATGCCGCAGCCGGGGCCGGACAACGTGACGATCCGCGAGTACCGCCACGGCGACCCGGTGCGCCGGGTGCACTGGGCCGCCTCGGCCAAGCACGGGGAGCTGATGGTCCGCCAGGAGGACCCCCGCAGCACCCGCCGGCTGAGCCTGGTCCTGGACCTCGACGAGCGCTCCTGGCCGGGCGAGCGGCTGTGGGCCGGCGTGCTGCCGAGCACGGCCGGGTTCGAGTGGGCCGTGTCCTTCACCGCCGCCGTCCTGGAGCACCTGACCCGGCGGGAGACCGCCGTGCACGCCCTCGACGGCCACGGCCGGCCGCTGCCCCGCGGCGGCGCGGACGACGGCGGCACCCGCCTGCGCGGCGCCGGCACCGCCCTCGTCACCGACGACGCCGCGGAGGACGCCCGGCACGGGCTGGCCCGCGTGCGGCCCCTGCCCGCCCCCGCCCGACAGTCCCCGGACGCCGCGGACCCGCTGGCCGAGCGGTTCGAGCGCGACGGGCTGGTCCACCCGGTGCTGCTGGTCTCCGGGGAGCTGGACCGGGCCGGCGCGCAGCGGGTGGTGCGGGCCGCGCAGCGGGCCGGCACCGGCAGCGCGGTGCTGGTCGCCGACCCGGACCGGGCCCCCGGCGGCGCCGCGGTGCTCGAGGCCGCGGGGTGGTCCGTGCTCGTCGTCCCCGCCACGGCGGCGCCCGAGGACGCGTGGGCGGGCCTCGGCGCCCGGACCGCCGGAGCCGCCCGGTGAGGCCCCCGGCGGGGGGCGTGCTCGGCCTCGCCGCGACGGTGCTGACCGCGGTCGTCCTGTCCCTCGTCGCCCTGGCCGGCGTCCTCGACGGCACGGCGTGGCTGCCGGGGGCCCTGCTGGCCGCACTCGCCGTCGTCGCCGCCACCGCGGTCTCCCGGGCGGTGGGCCTGCCGCCCGTGCTGGCGCCCCTGTTCGGCGCCGGGGCGCTCGTGCTCCTGCTCACCGTGCTGTTCCTGCGGGAACCGGCGCTGCTGGGCTTCGTGCCCACGCCCGGCGGCCTCGCCGCCGCGGAGGCGCTGTGGCGCGACGCCGCCGGCGCCGTGCGGGAGCGCCCCGCCCCGTATCCCGCCGGGCAGGCGCTCTCGTTCGTGGCGGCCCTGGGCACGGGGCTCGTGGCGCTGCTCGTCGACGTGCTGCTGGTGGGCCTGCGCCTGCCCGTGCTCGCCGGGGCCGGCGTCCTCGCCGTCCTGGTGGTCCCGGCCCTCGTGCTGCCGGGCAGCGTGGGCCCGGCCGGGACGGCGGCCGCCGCGCTCGCGGCGCTGGTGCTGCTCGGGGGCGGGCGGCGCTGGGGCGCGGTGCGGGAGCCGCGCACGGCGGCGGCCCCCGGCAGCTGGCCCCGGGCGCTCGTGGTGGTCGCCGGGGTGCTGGCCGTGACCGTCCTGGTCCCCGGCGTGGTGCCGGGCTTCGTCAACGGCGCCTTCCCGCAGGGCAGCGGGCTGGCCGGCGAGCGCGCCGCGGGCGTGGGGCCGCTGCGCGCGGTGGGCCAGGACCTGCGCTCGGGGGAGCAGGCCCCCCGGCTCGAGTACACGACGGCTTCGGGCGAGCCCGAGCTGCTGCGGGTGCTCAGCCTCGAGGACTTCACCGGGGACGAGTGGTTCCCCGCCGCCGAGGATCTCGAGGAGGGCCTCGGCGGGCTCGGCGCGACGCCGCTGAACCCCGTGGGCCCGGGTGAGCAGCGGACCGCGGCGGTGACGCTGCGGAACTGGTCCGAGCGGTGGCTCCCCCTCCCCTGGGTCCCCGTGGCCGTGACCGGGCTGGGCGGGGACGGCTGGTCGTGGAGCCCCCGGGACCTCGCCGTGCACGCGGACGACGTCCCGGAGCCGGGCACCGCCTACGAGGTCCGCTCCGTGGCGCCCGAGCCCACGGCCGCGCAGCTGCGCGCGGCCCCCGCGGCGCCGGCCGGCGAGCCGCTGGACCCGTTCCGGGCGCTGCCGGAGGACACCCCGGCCGCCCTGCGGGACGCCGCGCACCGGCACGCCGGCAGCGCCGCCACGGCGTTCGACCAGGCCCTCGCCCTGCAGGAGTGGCTGCGCTCGGACGAGTTCCGCTACGACGTGGACACCCCGGTGGCGCAGGGCTACGACGCCGGCGGGATGAGCGCCCTGGAGCGGTTCCTGCAGGAGCGGGCCGGCTACGCCGGGCACTTCGCTCCCGCGATGGCCGTCATGGCGCGCGAGCTGGGCATCCCCGCCCGCGTGGCGGTCGGCTACCTCCCGCCCGCCCAGGACGCGGCCGGGGACCCGTTCGCCCGGCCCGGGGCGGACACCCCGGTGCCGGTGCGGCCCCGGGACGCCCACGCGTGGCCGGAGCTGTGGTTCGAGGGCGTGGGCTGGGTGCGCTTCGAGCCGACCCCCGGCACCGGCGAGGTCCCCGGCTACGCCGCGGAAACCCCGGCCGAGGAGCCGGCCGGGGAGCCGACGGGCACGGCCCCGCCCACCGCCGAGCCGACGCAGAGCCCCTCCGACGACCCCACGAGCACGCAGACCAGCGACCCCGAGCCGGCCGTCACCGGGGCACCGGCCGAGGAAGCCGCACCCCCCGGGGAGCCCGACGACGGTCCGCGCGCCTGGCTGCCCTGGGCCGCGGCCGCCCTGACCGCAGCGCTGCTCGCCCTGCTCCTGGCGCTGCCGCGCCTCGTGCGGGACCGGCGGCGGGCCCGGCGGCTGCAGCGGCTCGCCGACCCCTCCGCCGCGCCCGGGGACCGGGCGCTCGCGGGCTGGGCGGAGGTCGAGGACCTCGCGGCCGACCACGGCCTCGCCCGGGCCGCGGCGGAGACGCCGCGGACCTTCGTGGCCCGGCTCGCCCACGCCGTGCCGCCGGCGGGCGAGTCCCTGCGGCGGCTGGGGGACGACGCCGAGCGGGCGCTCTACGCCGCGCCGGGGACCGCGTGGTCGCCCGGGTCCGGGCCCGGGGACGTCGCGGCGCTGCGCGCCGGACTGGCGCAGCGCCCCGGTGCCCGGCGCGCCCGCTGGCTCCCGCGCTCGGTGCTGCGCGGCCGGTGATCCAGGACGGACGGTCCGGGGCGGACGGTCTGGGGCGCTCGGGCTACTTCCGGCGGGCGTCCAGGACGGTCTCGTAGAGCTCGCGCTTGCCCACGCCGGAGCGCTCGGCCACCCGCCCGGCGGCGTCCTTGAGCCGGACCCCGCCGGCCACGAGCGCCTCGACCTCGGTCACCAGGTCCTCGGGCCGGGCGGCGTCCGGGGCGGGGGCCCCGGCGACGACGACGGCGATCTCCCCACGCACCTGCCCCTCAGCGCACCAGGCGACGAGCTCCGCGAGGGTGCCGCGCACGACCTCCTCGTGCAGTTTGGTCAGCTCCCGGGCGACGACCGCGGGACGGTCGGGCCCGAACGCCTCGCGCAGGGCCGTGAGCATGACCTCGAGCCGGTGCGGGGCCTCGTAGAACACCATGGTGCGGCGTTCGCCGTCGAGCTCGGCGAGGCGGGCCGCGCGGTCGGAGCCCTTCCGGGGCAGGAAGCCCTCGAACGTGAACCGGTCCGTGGGCAGGCCCGAGACGGCGAGCGCCGTGAGCACCGCGGAGGGCCCGGGGATCGCCGTGACGGTGAGCCCCTCGGCCGCGGCGGCCTCGGCGAGCCGGTAGCCGGGGTCGGAGACGGTGGGCATCCCGGCGTCGGAGAGCACCAGCACGGTGCGCCCGGCGCGCACGGCCTCGAGCAGCTCGGCCACCCGCGCGGCCTCGTTGTGCTCGTGGTGGGTGAGCACCCGTCCGCGCGTCGTGACGCCGAGGCCCGCCACGAGCCGGCGCAGCCGCCGGGTGTCCTCGACGGCGAGCACGTCGGCGCTCTCGAGGGCCTGCCGCAACCTGGGCGACGCGTCCCCCAGGTTGCCGATCGGCGTGCCCGCCAGGACCACGGCCCCGGCGTCGGACCCGGCCTCGCCGGGCGGGGCCTCGAAAGCGGCGGGCGGGGCGTCGTCGTGGGGTTCGGTGTGCACGGCTCCACTCTACGGCCGGCCGCCGGGCCCGCCCGTCCCCGGCGGCCGGAGCCCCGTCCCCTACGATGACACCGTGAGCTCCTCGGTCCGCGCCCCAGCCCCCGCACCGGCGACGCGGCCGGCGCCCCCGGTGAGCACGCTGCCCCGGTCCCTGGCCCCCGACGCCCTGCGCGCCCGGCTGCTGCCCGCGCCGGCCGCCGTCGGGCGCCTGGCCTGGCTCGCGCCCCTGCTCGTCGTGGTGCTCGGCGGCGTGCTGCGCTTCTGGCACCTCGGGCACCCGGACGCGATCGTCTTCGACGAGACCTACTACGTGAAGGACTCCTACTCCCTGCTGCGCTACGGCTACGAGCGGCAGTGGCCCGAGGGCGCCGACGAGCTCCTCGTGGCGGGCACTCCCCCGGAGGCCCTCGACACCCCCTCCTACGTGGTGCACCCGCCGGTCGGCAAGTGGCTGATCGCCGCGGGGATGTGGCTGTTTGGGGCGGAGGACCCGTTCGGCTGGCGGTTCTCCGCAGCGCTCGTGGGGACCCTGTCGGTCGCCCTGGTCTGCGCGGCCGGGTGGCTGCTCTTCCGCTCGGTGACCGTGGCGACGCTCGCGGGCCTGTTCACGGCCGTCGACGGCCTGCACCTCGTGCAGTCCCGGCTCGCGCTGCTCGACGTCTTCCTCATGTTCTTCGTGCTGCTCGCGTTCGTGCTCCTGCTGCTGGACCGGGCCCACGCCCGCCGGCGCCTGGTCGCCCGGCTGGGCGTGGCCGGCCCGGGGACCGCCGAGCCCGAGCTGCGGTCCCGGCTCGCGTGGGGCCCGTGGCTGGGCGTGCGCTGGTGGCGGATCGCGGCCGGCGCCGCGTGCGGGCTCGCCGTGGGGACGAAGTGGAACGCGCTGTTCATGGTCGCGGCCCTAGGCGTGCTCACGGTGCTGTGGGACATGAACGCCCGGCGGGTGGCCGGGGTGCGGCACTGGCTGCGGGCGGGCCTGCTCCGGGACGGGATCCCCGCCTTCCTCGCCGTCGTGGGGACGGGCCTGGTGGCCTACCTGCTCTCGTGGTCGGGGTGGTTCGCCTCGTCCGGCGCCTACCACCGCACCTGGGCCGCGGAGCACCCGGGCGAGGGCGTGGCGTGGCTGCCGGCGCCGCTGCGCTCGCTGTGGGCCTACCACGTCGCCGCGTTCGACTTCCACAACGGCCTGGGCACCCCGCACTCCTACGAGGCGCTGCCGTGGCTGTGGCTGGTCCTGGGCCGGCCCACCTCCTACTACTACGAGTCCCCGGCGCAGGGCACGGCCGGGTGCGCGGTGGAGAACTGCTCGCAGGCGATCCTCAACATCGGCAACCCGCTGCTGTGGTGGACCGCGATCGCGGCGCTCCTGGTGGCCGTGTGGCTGTGGGCAGCACGGCGGGACTGGCGGTTCGGGGCGCCCCTGGGCGTGTTCGCCGCCGGCTACCTGCCCTGGTACCTCTACCCCGAGCGCACCATGTTCTACTTCTACGCGCTGCCCGTCGAGCCGTACCTCATGCTGCTGCTGGCCGGGATGCTGGGCCTCGTCCTCGGCGGGCCCCGGCGCACCGTGGCCCGCCGGCGCGCCGGGCTCGTGGTCGTGGGCCTCTTCACGGCCACGGCCCTGGTCCTGAGCGCGCACTTCGCGCCGATCTGGTTCGCGGAGACCGTCCCCTACGAGCAGTGGCGGCAGCGGATGTGGTTCGACGCCTGGATCTGAGCCGGCCGCACGCCCCGAGGCGCCGCACCGGTGACCGGTGCGGCGCCCCGGGGCGGGCAGGGCGGGTCTAGCGGGCGAGGAAGTCCAGGAGGGCGGTGTTGACCTCGGCGCCGTGGGTCCAGAGCAGGCCGTGCGGCGCGCCCTCGATCTCGACGTAGTCGGCCTCGGGCAGGGCCTTGGCGAACTGCCGCCCCGTGGCCTCGATGGGCAGGATGTTGTCGGCGGTGCCGTGCACGATCAGGGCCGGGACGTCGATCTTCGGGATGTCCTCCCGGAAGTCCGTCAGCCATGTGGGCTGCGCCGCCACGGAGGCCACGGCCCCGGAGCGGGAGGCGATGTTCCAGCTCGCGTCCACGACCTGCCGGCTGAGCCGCTCGGTGCCCAGGAACGTGTCGGTGTTGTAAAAGTTGTCGAAGAAGTCGGTGAAAAAGGCGTAGCGGTCGGCGGTCACGGCCTGGCCGAGCCCGTCGAAGACCTCCTGCGGAACGCCGGTGGGGTTGTCCTCGGTCTGCAGCAGGTAGGGCTCCAGCGAGCCCAGGAACGCGGCCTTGGCGACCCGGGCGGAGCCGTAGGTGGACAGGTAGCGCCCGACCTCCCCGGTGCCCATGGAGAAGCCCACGAGCACCGCGTCCGACAGGTCCAGGGTCCTGAGGACGGCGTCCAGGTCGGCGGCGAAGGTGTCGTAGTCGTAGCCGGTGACGGGCTTGCTGGAGCGCCCGAAGCCGCGGCGGTCGTAGGTGATGACCCGGTAGCCGGCCTCGAGCAGGGCGGCGGTCTGCTTCTCCCAGGACGAGCCGTCCAGCGGGTAGCCGTGGATCAGGACGACGGGCTGGCCGCTGCCGTGGTCCTCGTAGTAGAGCTCGATGTCGGTGCTGTTGGTGGTGTCGACGGTGATGTAACCCATGGGGTGGTTCCTCTCGGTCGTTCCCGGCACGTGGGAGAACGATCGTTCTCCCGCGCTTCCCAGCCTAGGGAACGCCCGTTCTCCGCGCAATAGAATGGCGGCATGGACTCCGACGACCCGCGCCAGCACGTGCTCGAGACGGCAGACCGGCTCTTCTACGGCCGCGGGGTGCAGGCCGTGGGGATGGACGAGCTGCGCCAGGCGGCCGGGGTCTCGCTCAAGCGCCTCTACGCCCTGTTCCCCTCGAAGGAGGACCTCGTCCTGGCCGTCCTCGCCCGCCGGCACCGGATGTGGGAGGACGGCGTGCGCGCACGGGTGGAGCGGTCCGCGAGCCCGCGCGAGCGGCTGCTGGGCATCTACGACTACCTGGCCGACTGGTTCGCCGAGGACTCCTTCCGCGGCTGCGGGTTCATCAACGCCTTCGGGGAGCTGGGCAGCGTCTCGCCGCGGGTGGCCGCGTCCGCCCGGGAGCACAAGCGCGCCTTCCAGGCCTACGTCGCCCAGCTCGTCGACGACGCCGGCGCCCCCGCGGAGCTGGGCCCCCAGCTGTGCATCCTGGCCGAGGGCGCCCAGACGACCGCGGCGATCGCCGGAACGCCCGACGCGGCCGGGCAGGCCCGGCGGGCCGCCGAGGTGCTCATCGACGCGGCGGCGCCCGAGCGCTAGGTCGTGGCCGCCGTCCCGGGGCCGTCCCCCGTTCGCCCGTGCACCACGGAAGGATCCCCATGATCTCGAGCGCCCTCGCCCTCCCGGCGGTGCGGCTGGTCCTGTTCCTCGTCGTCTACGCCGCGGCCCTGCTGCCGTGGCACCGCCGGCTCGACCGCGCCGACCGGCGGGCGGCCCTGGTCATCGGCGCGGTCGGCCTGGGGCTGGTGCTGGTCCCCTCGCTGGTCCAGCCCGCGGCCGGCCGGCCGGGGTGGTCCCACGGGCTGAGCGTCACCGCCTTCGCCCTGCTGCTGGGCGTGCTCGCCCACGCCTGGTTCGCCCACCGGCGGGCGGACAACACGAACCTCGCCGGCCGCACGCTCCTGCTGCTCCTCGCCATGGTGGTGACCGCGCTGGTGGGCTTCTCGCTGTTCACCGCCGCCTGAGCTCCGGCCGCGGCCGGCTCAGCGCCCGGCGAGCCGCCGCTTCAGCTCCTGGCGCCGGCGGACCCGCTCGAGGGCGCGGTGCCGGCGGAACGCCGTGGGCCAGGTGGCGACCATGACGGCGAGGGCCCCCAGGAGGGCGAGCGCGCCCACCGCGATCGCCGCGTCCATCCAGAACTGGGTCGGGTAGAGCCGGATGAGGGTGTCCGAGGCCCGGAAGGTCCAGCTGCCCTCCGCGAAGAACAGGGAGTGGAACAAGGTGAAGAACTGCTGCCAGCCCAGCACCGCGCCGACCGCGAGCAGCACCAGGAGCACCACGGTCAGCCACGACCCGAAGAACAGGGCGCCCGACGCCGCCCCGGGCGCCTTCGCGCGCAGGTACAGGGACGAGACGATCCCCAGCAGCGCCAGCACGGCGACCGCGGCGAGCGCGCTCTGCAGCACGACCTTTACGTCCGTCATGTGCGCGACCTCGGAGCTCAGGAACAGCCGGGTGCCGTCCGCGCCCCGGAGGTCGCCGAGGAAACCGGCGGGGGCCCAGTTCAGGACGTAGTCGAGGCCGTAGGAGCCGAGGATCATCCGCTCGTCGGTCGAGAAGCCGTAGCGGTCCGCGGGGAAGCCGGGGCGGTGGTACTCCGCCCACAGGAACAGGGGCGTCGCCACGGTGCGCACGGCGGCCGCCAGCAGGGCGAGCGGGAGCACGACGGCGAGGAGGACCTGCTGCAGGCGCGGGAACCGCGGCTCGTCCGCCACGGCGTCCTGGCGCAGGGCGGCCCGGCGGCGGGCGTCCTCGTCCATCTCCTCGTCCTCCTCCGCGACCGCGTCCACCGGCTGGGAGCCGCCCGGGCGCGCGGTGCCGCGCCCGGGGCCGTCCGCCGGGCGGCCGGACGGGTCCTCGTCCGGCGCGGGCTCGGAGGTGCTGACGGCGGGGATCAGGCCGGTCCACACGGGCTCCTCCCGGCGCTCGGCCGCGGGCTCGGCGGGGTCGGCCTGCTGCCAGGGGGCCTGGTGGTTGCTGGAGGGGGCCACGGGCGGGTCCTTCGGATCGGAGGGGATCGGGTGCGGCGCGGGACGGGGCCGCGCGGTCGGCCCCGATCCTACCCGCCCGGCAGGGCGGGGCGGAGGACCGGGGCGCCGGTCACCAGTTGCCCTTCCACTGCTCGTCCGCGTAGTGCTCGAAGGGAATGTTCCAGTCCCCGTACCCGTCGTCGGGGTCGGCCTGCGGGTAGCCGGTGTCGAGGACCTCCACGACGTCCCCGGGGCGGAAGACGTCGTGGATGAACTCGGCCCCCTCGGGGCTCATGCCCACGCACCCGTGCGAGACGTTCTCCTCTCCCAGGAGGGGCAGGGCCGAGGGCAGCGCCTGGTGGACGAACTCGCCGCTGGCGGTCAGCCGGGACACGTTCGACGCCCAGAACGTCTCGTACCAGTGCGGCTCCCCCGGGGCGAGGTCGAGGGAGGAGGCCTGGAAGAGGTAGCTCGGGGCCTGCTCCATGATGACCTTCCGGCCCGTGGTGGACGGCCAGTCGGGGTTGCCGAGCGTGACGGGGAACCTTCCGACGACCTTGCCGTCGACGTAGGCGGTGAGGGTCTTCGTGCGGTTGTCCACGCGGGCGTAGTGCTCGGCGCCGGTGGAGAAGGTGGTGCGCAGGTCGTGGTTGCCGATCATGCCGTCGCCCACGTCGAGGCCGCGCAGGTCCAGGGAGACGGTGACCCGGGACCGCGGCTGCCACTTCTCGGCGGGCCGGTAGCGGACCACCCGGTCCGAGTACCAGCGGAACGCGCCGGCCCGGTCGCCGCCGCCCTCCACGGTGACGGCCCGCTCGACCGCGGCCCTGTCCAGGACGGGCTCGGAGAAGCGCAGCTCCAGGACCTGGCCGGTGCCGTAGACCTGGCCGTCCACGACGTTGAGCCGGGCGTCGACCTCGTTCGCGGCCGCGACGGTGGTGAACGCGCTCGTCCCGGAGGTGGGGACGCCGTCGGCCACGGCGGTCCAGGTCAGCACGTACTGGGTGTCGAAGGCGAGGTCCCCGGAGCTCGTCCAGGTGCGGCCGTCGGCGGAGAGCTCGCCCGGCACGGGGGCGCCGCCCGGCGCCGGCACGAGGGCGACGTCGGCGAGCTCCCCCCGGCCGGCGCGCACGACGACCGGATCGACGGGGTTGTGCTCGACCGCCGCGTCCGCGGGCGTGACCGCGACCCCGGCGGGACCCTCCGCGACCGGCGGGGACGCCGTGGGCACGGCCCCGGCCGGTGCTGTCGCGGCCGGTGCTGTCGCGGTCGGTGCGGCCGCCGGTGCCGCCGGGGTCGGGGCGCCGGAGGACGGGGCCGCCGGTGTGCCGTCGGCGGCCTGGGCGCAGCCGGTCGCGAGCAGCAGCGTCACCGCGCCGAGGGCGAGCAGGCGGCGCGGAGGGGTGACGGGCGCAGCGGCGGGCAGGGCATCCGCACGGGGGAACGGGGGCATGGCGGGATCACCTCGGGCGTCGGGGGTGCGGGGAGGAAGGCACGGGGGACGCCTCCACGATAGGGCCAGGGGCCCCGGCCGAGGGCCCCGGGAAGCCGCGGGGTGCGACTGCCGGCCCCTCCGGGACCGCCCGGGACGGGCCGTGCACCCGCTGCGGCGGCGCGGCCCGCGGGGCCCCGGTACCGGGGGGCTCAGCGCACGGGGCTCAGGCAGGCGATGCCGTTGACGACCGGGTAGACCGGGTGGACGCCGTCGCGGAACGGGCGGTCGCTCATCAGCCGGTCGGCGTCCACGGGGACGAGGGCCCCGCCGGTGAGCGGACAGCGCAGGATCGCGAACAGTGCGGGGTCCAGGGCGGGCTTGGGGCGTGCCACCGGCTCCGGCGCGCGCTGCTGGGCCGCCCACGGCGCCGGGCGCAGGCTCGCCGGCACGGCGTGCGGGGCGGGTGTGCCCTCGGTCCTGCCCGGGCGCGGGGACGAGGGGCGGACCTCGTGGTGGACCTCGTGGTGGACCTCGTGCGTCGTCTGCGTCGTTGCAGGCACAGTCATGGGGGGACTCCTGGTGCTCCGGGGGGAAGAGCCACCGCGCCGGGCAGACGCGGCCTGCGGCTCATCCTAGGGGAGGACCTCCCGGGGCACAGGCCCCCGCGCGGGGGACCCCCCGGGGAGTTCGGCGCGGGATGCAGCGCAGGATTCAGCGCGGGGGCAGCGGCCCGGTGCTCCCGGTGGCCGGGCGGCGCAGGTGGGGCCGCTGCAGGGTCTGCGGCATCGGGGCGTCGTGCCACGGCACCTCGGCCGGGGCCCGGCGCGGAGCAGCGGCGGCGGGCTCCTCCGGGACGGCGGGTGCGGGGCGTCCACCGGGCGCGGCGCCCGCACCGGGTGCGCTGCCCCGGGCGGCGCCCGGGCGCGGGAGGGAGACGTCGCGCAGCACCGTCCGCGGGCGGTCGCGGACGCCCGGCACGGGCTCGGGCTCGCGCACCGCCTCGGCGACGGCGTCGATGTCGTCGCGGCGCGCGGCCGCCTCCGGCAGCTCGAGGCGGACCACCCGCCACCCGCGCGGGACGGTGAGCCGGTCGGCGTGCACGCCGCACAGGTCGTACGCGTGGGGCTCGGCGTGGGCGGCCAGGGGGCCGACGACGGCGGTCGAGTCCGAGTACACGTAGGTGAGGGTCATGACCGCGTCCCGCGTGCAGGTCTGGCGGGAGCAGCGGCGCGTGGCGCTGCCGGAAGAGCTCATCCTCCGAAACTACCTCAGCGGGCGAGGCGGCGCAGACGGCGGCGTTCGCGCTCGGAGAGCCCGCCCCAGATCCCGAACTTCTCGTCCTTGCTCATGGCGTAGTCCAGGCACTCGGCCTGGACGGGGCAGGCCTCGCAGACGCGCTTGGCGTCGCGCGTGGAGCCGCCCTTCTCCGGGAAGAAGGCCTCCGGGTCGGTCTGGGCGCACAATGCGTCGGTCTGCCACGAGAGCTCGCCCTCGTCCTCCTCCACGGCGTACAGGCCGGCGACCGCCTGCCAGCGGTCCGCCCCGTCGGCGAGGGGTGCTTCGAGCAGGTCCAGGCCCGCGGGGGCCGTCCGGTCCTCCTCGGCGGTCCCGTGGGCGGTGAGGAAGGCGGTGGCCTGGTCCTCCAGGCTCAGGCTCGTCCGCTGGACGTGCCGTTCGGCGGCGCGGGGGTCGGCCGGATCGACGAACCAGTCCTCCGGGGCCGAGCGCACGCTCCGGCGACGGGGGACGAGGGGGGTGGAATCGACGAGCTGGCGGCGTGCAGCCTCTCCCATGACTATCCTTCCATGCGACACGTTCGCTCGGGCCTGGCATAATGCGGGGGGCGCCGACCCGATGCATCCCGGAGAACGTATCTTTGGTGATCGCCTGCCGGACCTCCTCATTACACGTGTGCGAATACTGTGCCGTCAAGGGATTACGCCTGGCCCTTCGTCCAGTCCTTGCATGTGCTAATGAGCCTCGAACGGGGCGTTCATCCAGGTCAGAGGCGCTTCGGCGCACCGGGCAGGCCGCAGGACAGATGCACCCGAGGGCATATGCCACCGGCAGGCCCTCGCACCCGAGCACCCACCAGGAGCGAGCATGGATTTTCCCACGGCCACGACTGTCCCCCTTCTGATGGACGGCCTGCGCCACCACACCCGGCCGGCGCTCGTCTGGTACGGAGCCGACGGCGAGCGGGTGGAGCTCTCCGGACGGGTTCTCGACAACTGGGCGGCGAAGACGGCGAACCTGTGGGTCGACGAGCTGGACCTGGCGGGGGGCGACGTCGTCGCGGTGGGCGAGGACGTCCACTGGCGGGGCCTCGCCGCGGTGCTCGGGACGTGGACGATGGGCGCGGCCGTGCTGCCCGTGGACCCGGCGGGTCCCGGCGGCGCGGCCGGCGCCCGGGCGGTCGTGGCGCTCGTGGACGCCCGGGGCGGCCTGCCGCCGCTCGTGGCGGAGCCGCCGGCGCGGGCCCGGGCGGTCGTCGTGGACCGCCCCGCCCTGTCCCTGGGGTACCGGGGGGAGCTGCCGGGCGAGGACGCCGTGGACTACTGCGCGGAGATCCGCGCCCACGCCGACGTCTACGCGGGCTTCGAGGAGCCCGGCCCGCAGGACCCGGCGCTGCTCGCCGCGCACGACGCCGACCCCGTGCTGCACGGGCAGCTGCTGCCGCGCGCCCGGGAGCTCGCCGGGGCCCGTGAACCTGCCTGGGGCGCCGCGGCGGCGGTGCACGTGCCCGGGCGCCGGATGGACGAGGCGTTCCTGCTGCGCGTGCTGGGGGTGCTGGCCTCCGGCCGCGCGGTGGTGGTCACCGACCGGGACGCGGCGGACGAGGCCTGGGACGCCGTGCTGGCGGCCGAGAACGCGGCGGGCTTCTGAGCAGGCCTCCCCCGGCGGGGCTCAGCGCCCGGCCGGGGGACGCGTGTCCTGGTGGTCGTCGCGGCGGCCGTCGTGGCCGGCCCCGGCCACCGGGACGTGCCCGGTGATCCGCGCGATCTCGAGGGCGGCGGTGTCCGCGAAGTTCGGGTCCGCGTCGAGCTCCTCGGTGAACACCCAGAACCGGTATGCGAAGTAGCGGAACACGGTGCCGAGGATCGTGCCGATGATCGTCCCGGAGACGAAGGAGGCGTAGGCGCTGGTGAGGCCCAGCACGTAGTAGCTGAAGCCCAGGCAGCCGAGCTCGATGGCCATGCCGATCCCGTTGGCCACCAGGAACTGGACCAGCTCCCGGCGCTTGTCGGACTGGCGCTTGTGCCGGAACGTCCACATCCGGTTGGCCACCCAGGCGAAGAGGATCGCCACGGCCGTCGCGACGACCTTCGCCTTGAGGTGCCCGTCCTGGAACCACGTGTGCATGAGCACCCACGTGAGGGACGCGTTGATGACGAACGCGAGCGCCCCGACGACGCCGAACTTCATGAGTTCCTTGACGAACAGGTGCCACAGGGCATCGAAACGGTCGACGAGACGGTTCACGCGGCTTCGGTCTCCAGGCTGGTGAGCGGGCGGGCGCCGGCCGGCGCCGTGACCGGACGGCGCAGGATGGCACCCGCCCGGACTTCGGGTCATCGTACCCCGGCTCCCCGGGCCCGCCCGGGGTGTGACCGGGCGGGCGCCCGGGACCGCTGACGAGCCGGGATACCCTGGACGGGTGAGAACTTCTGTGACCGGACCTGTTGTCGGCGTCGTCGGAGGCGGGCAGCTCGCCCGCATGATGGCGCCCGCCGCCACCGCCCTGGGCTTCGAGCTGCGCGTGCTCGCCGAGGGCCCCGACGTCTCGGCGGTGGCCGCCGTGCCCACCGCCCCCGTGGGCGACTACACCGACCTCGAGGTGCTGCGCCGCTTCGCCGCGGACGTCGACGTCCTGACGTTCGACCACGAGCACGTGCCCACCGACCACCTGCACGCCCTGCTCGCCGAGGGCGTCGACGTCCAGCCCGGCCCCGCCGCGCTCGTCCACGCCCAGGACAAGCTGCGGATGCGCGCGGCGGTGGACCGGATGGGCCTGCCCAACCCGCACTGGGCGCCCGTGGCCGACGTCGAGGAGCTCGTCGCGTTCGGCGAGCGCACCGGCTGGCCCGTGGTGCTCAAGACCCCGCGCGGCGGCTACGACGGCAAGGGCGTCATGGTCCTGGACACGGCCGCGGCCGCCCGCGGCGCCGAGCCGGCCCAGTGGTTCGAGCGCACGGACGGGCCGCTGCTCGCGGAGGAGAAGGTCCCGTTCACCCGCGAGCTCTCCGCCCTGGTGGCCCGCACCCCGTCGGGCGAGGTCCGGGCGTGGCCCGTGGTCGAGTCCATCCAGGTGGACGGCGTGTGCGACGAGGTGCTGGCCCCAGCCCCCGCCCTGCTGCCCGAGGTCGCCGCGGCCGCCGCGGACACCGCGCGCACGCTCGCCACCGAGCTCGGCGTCACGGGCGTGATGGCCGCCGAACTCTTCGAGACCCCCGGCCGGGGACCGGGCTTCCTCGTCAACGAGCTGGCCATGCGCCCCCACAACTCGGGGCACTGGACCATGGACGGGTCGGTGACGAGCCAGTTCGAGCAGCACCTGCGCGCCGTCCTGGACCTCCCGCTCGGGGACACCGCCCTGATCGGCGGGGCCGCCGTGATGAAGAACTACCTCGGCGGCGCCAACCAGGACCTCTTCGGCGCCTACCGCGCCGCGATGAGCGCCGAGCCCCGGGCCAAGATCCACAACTACGGCAAGGCCGTGCGCCCCGGGCGCAAGATCGGCCACGTCAACGTCACGGGCAGGGCCGACGAGCTGCCCGAGCTGCGCCGCCGCGCGTCCCGCGCCGCGGCCGTCCTGCGCGACGGACAGGCCTGACCCGCGTGCCTCCCACGCCCCGTCCAGCCGGGCCCGATAGCGTAGCCCCGGACCGGGGCCGCGCCGCCGGCGCCACCAGCCCAGCAGTCGAGCGGTCCAGCGGACCGGCAGCCCAGGAGGAAGCAGTGAACGAGGTGCAGCGCCCCGTCGTCGGCGTCGTGATGGGGTCGGACTCCGACTGGCCCGTGATGGAGGCCGCCGCCACCGCGCTCGCGGAGTTCGGGATCCCGTACGAGGCCGACGTCGTCTCCGCCCACCGCATGCCCGTGGAGATGATCGAGTACGGTCAGCGGGCGCACGAGCGCGGGCTGCGCGTGATCATCGCCGGGGCCGGGGGCGCCGCCCACCTGCCCGGCATGCTCGCCGCCGTGACCCCGCTGCCCGTGATCGGGGTGCCGGTCCCTTTGAAGACCCTCGACGGCATGGACTCCCTGCTCTCGATCGTCCAGATGCCCGCCGGCGTGCCCGTGGCCACCGTCTCGATCGGCGGCGCCCGCAACGCCGGGCTGCTCGCCGCCCGGATCCTCGCCTCCGGCGACGACGAGCGCGCCGCCGCCCTGCGCGAGCGGCTGCTGGGCTTCGCCGCCGAGCTGAAGCAGACCGCCCACGACAAGGGCGCGGCCCTGCGCACCCGCCTCGACGGCTGACCCGGCCGTCCCCGCTCGTCCCCCTCCCCTTCCCCGCCGGAGCTGCCCGTGAACGGCCACACCCCCCGCGCCGAACCCGACCTCCCCGAGATCGCCGCCGGCGACGTCACCGCGGTCCGCGCCCTCGACGACGTCGAGCGCACCGTCCCGGCGCGGCTGACCGACCCGCTGCGCCACCCGGAGCACGCCGGGGAGCGGATCCGCACCCGGCGCGCGTGGACGCTGCTGGGCTCGACCCTGCTCGTGCCCGGCAGCGCCCAGCTCGCGGCCGGCCGCCGCCCGGTGGGTCGGGCCGCGCTGAAGGTCGACGTGGTGGTGTGGGCGGCCGTGGTCCTGGCCCTGTTCTCCGCGCTCCTGTGGCGCACCCCGCTCGTGTGGTTCGTCACGAACTCCGTCACGTCCCTGCTCCTCGTCGCCGGGCTGGCCGCCCTGGCCCTGGGGTGGGCGTACCTATTCTTGGACACGCTGCGCCTGGCCCGGCCGGGCCTGCTCGCCCCGAGGGCGCGCCGGGCCGTCGCCGCGGCCACCGTGGCCCTCGTGCTCGTCACCTCGGGCGGGCTCGGGTACTCCGCCTACCTGCTGTCGGTGGCGCGCGGGGCGGTCTCCGACATTTTCGGCGGCGGGCTGCCCTTCGGCCCCTCGGAGGGCCGCTACAACATCCTGCTCATGGGCGGGGACTCCGGGGCGGACCGCTCCGGGCGCCGCCCCGACTCGATGACGGTGATCAGCGTGGACGCCGACTCCGGCCGCACCGTCAGCGTCTCCCTGCCCCGCAACCTGCAGAACGCGCCCTTCCCCGAGGACTCGCCCCTGGCGGAGGTCTACCCCGAGGGCTTCAACTGCGGCGACGAGTGCATCCTCAACGCCCTCTACACCGACGTCACGAACAACTACGCCGAGCTCTACCCGGACGCCCAGGACCCCGGGGCCGAGGCCATGAAGGACGCCGCGGAGGGCGCGCTGGGCATCGAGATCCAGGCCTACGCCCTCATCGACATGACCGGGTTCGAGGAGCTCGTGGACGCCCTCGGCGGGATCACCATCGACGTCGGCGGGCGCGTCCCCATCGGCGGCGGCACCGATCTCACCACGGGCCTGCCCAACGAGATCTTCGGGTACATCGAGCCGGGCGTCCAGCACATGGACGGCTACCACGCGCTCTGGTACGCCCGCTCCCGCGAGGGGGCCACCGACTACGACCGGCAGGCCCGCCAGCGCTGCGTGCAGGCCGCGATGCTCAAGCAGCTGAACCCCGTCAACGTCGTCTCCCGCTTCCAGGAGCTCGCGCAGTCGGGGACGCAGGTCGTCGAGACCGACATCCCGCAGAGCCAGATCGGCTCCTTCGTGAACCTGGCGCTCAAGGCCAAGGAGCACGAGATGGGGCAGTTCGCCGCCGGACCGCCCTACTACGACCCGTCGTTCCCGACCTACCCGGACTACGACCGGCTGCACGCGGACGTGGAGCGCGTCCTGCGGGAGGCCACCGACGCGGGCGCCCCCTCCGCCGCGGGGCTGCCCGGCGGCGGCGCGGGACCGGCGGGCCTGGCCATGGCCGTGGCCGTGCCCGCGGCCCAGCCCCTCGTGCCGGCGGAGGAGCTCTCCGCCAACGGCACCTGCTCCGTGCCCTGACGGGCCGGGCCCGCGGCGCGCCGACCCCCTCCTGACCGGCCGGTACAGTGGGGGCGTGGCGAACATACTCCAGTCGAAAGCATGGGCATCCTTCCAGCGGAACCTCGGGCGGACGGTGGTCGAGGCCGCCGGGGACGGGTGGCGCTACCTCGCCGTCGTCGAGGGAGGGCGGACCGGGCGCTACCTGTACTGCCCCTACGGCCCCGAGGCGCAGTCCCCGCAGGCCTTCGACGCCGCGCTGGCCGACCTCGCGCGCGCGGCGCGGGAGCACCGGTGCTGGTTCGTGCGCGTGGAGCCCGCCGGCGCCGCGGTCACGGACGGGCTCGAGACCCCCGAGGCCTCGCTGCGCCGCCGCGGCCTGCGCCCCGCCCCCCGGCAGGTGCAGCCCGGGCACACCCAGGTGATCGACCTGACCCGGGACGAGGACGCCATCCTCAAGGACATGAAGTCCACCAACCGCAACCTGCACCGCAACATCGCCAAGAAGGGCGTGACCTTCACCTCCTCGGCGGAGCCCGGGGACGTCGACGTCCTGCTGCGGTTCCTCGACGCGACCGCCGAGCGCAAGGACTTCAACCGCCAGCAGGACGCCTACCTGCGGGAGGCCGCCCGCACGCTGATGCCCCTGGGCGCGGCGCGGCTGTACGTGGCGCGCCTCGAGGGCGAGCCCATCGGCGCCGCCCTCGCCTACGACTCCGACGACACCCGCACCTACGCCCACGCGGCCATGGACTTCGAGCACCGCAGGCTCTCCGCCGGCATCCCGCTCGTGGTGCGGATGGTCCTCGACGCCAAGGCGGCCGGGCTCTCCCGCTTCGACCTCTTCGGCACCGCCCCCGAGGGCGCGGGCCCGGAGCACGAGTGGTACGGCTTCACGAAGTTCAAGAAGTCCTTCGGCGGGCGCCCCGAGTCCTATCCCGGCACGTGGGACCTGCCGGTGAGCCGCACCGGGTACACGGCCTACACGGGCGTGCGCGCGGCGCGCGAGAGGGGCGCGGCGGCCCGCCGGGCCCTGCCGGGGCTGGCCGCGCGGATCCGCCCGGGCGTGCGCCCGGGAGCCGGCGGGACCGGCCGCGACGACGCCTGAGCGGGCCGGGCTCAGCGCCCCGCCGCGTTGCGCAGGGCGGACAGCCCCTCCCCCACCAGCCGGCGGGTGAGGACCGAGACGCGGCGGGCCCGCCCGCCGTCCGGGCCCGTGCCGTCGCCCGGGACGGGCCCGGACGGCGGGGCGGCGTCGACGGGCCCCGCGGGCCCGGCCGGCGCCGGGTCCTCCAGGCCCAGCTCCGCGGCGACGGCCGTGCCGGTGCGCTCGACGGCGGCGTCGGTGGCGTCCGCGCCGTCGGCGGTGCCGGTGAGCTCGCCCGCCCGGCCGCTGCCCAGCTGCTTCTCCCAGGTGCCCAGCACCGGGCACTGCGCCTCGGCGAGCTCGCGGACCACGAGCGGGACGTCCGGCTCGGCCGGGTCCCCGCCGTCGAGGGTGCGGACTCCCCGCTTCTGCAGCTCCACGACACCGGTCAGCAGCAGCGCGTCGTCGAGCGCCAGGTCCCGCCCGCGCCGGGTGAAGCCCAGCCGGTAGATCATGGCCAGCCCACCGGTGTGCACGAACCACAGGTAGCCCAGCGCGGTCTCGGAGCCGTCGTCGCCGACCTCCGTGGCCACGAGCAGCAGCGAGTCCTCGCCCAGGTCCTCCAGCAGCCGGTCGATCAGCCGGGTGCGCAGCCCGACGTGCGCGAGCACCCCGCTCTGGGCGGTGACCTCCCGGACGGTCACGCCGGGGGTGCGCAGCGCCGCCCGGCAGCGCTGCAGGGTCCGCTCGGAGAGCCGGCACGAGAGGTCGCGCTCGGACTCGCCCAGCCGCACCTGCAGCCGGCGCGCGCCCGACGCCGCCGCGCCGGCCGCGCCGCGGCGCTCGAAGCCGGCGGCGGTGAGGGCGTCCTCGGCCCCGGGCGTGTCCACGGTGTCCGCGTCGAAGCGGAACAGGGCGGCGGAGTGCTCCTCGCGGACCCAGTCGGCGAGCGCGCCGGCGACCACGGGCACGTCCTCGGGGCGGTGGACGTGGCACTGCACGGTCCCGGCGATGACCCGCTCGGCCTGGGAGCGCAGGTAGAGCTGCGCGTAGCCCACGGTGCGCTGCCCGGCGTCGTGGACCATGACGCGGTCGACCCGCAGCTGCGGGCCCTCGGCGGAGACCTGGGCCTCGCCGATGCCCCACAGCTGCTGCGGGTGCCCGCCCGTCACCCGGACGGTGGCGTCCCAGGTCTTGCGGTGGGGGCTGGGGCTGACCGTCGTCCTCACGATGGGATCCTCCTCGTCACCCGGGCGCTCCGCCCCGGCTGGG
The DNA here is from genome assembly GCF_054875615.1 of Kocuria sp. U4B. Next base: position 2,797,654 of record NZ_CM142180.1, on the reverse strand, counting down.
GGACCGCGGTCGGCGCCCGCAGTACGGGCACCAGTGTAGAGGCCCGCGGGGCGGATCGGCGCGGACACGGCCGCACCCCGGGGGGGGGGGGCCGGGAACGGGCGATCCCCGCACCGGGACGGTGCGGGGGATCGCGGGGCTCACGGCCCGGGGGCGCGGACCTCAGTGGCGCGCGTACTTCTCCCACTTGGAGGCCAGGTGCTCGGCCTCGACCATGCGCACGGTCCCGGAGCGGGAGCGCATCACGATGGACTGGGTGGTGATCTTCGGCCCGCGGTAGCGCACGCCGCGCAGCAGGTCGCCGTCGGTGATGCCCGTGGCGGAGAAGAAGCAGTTGTCCGAGGTGACGAGGTCGTCGGTGGTCAGCACGGCGTCCAGGTCCAGCCCGGCGTCGATGGCCTTCTGCCGCTCGTCGTCGTCCGTGGGGGCCAGGCGGCCCTGGATGATCCCGCCGGTGGCCTTGACCGCGCACGCGGTGACGATGCCCTCGGGGGTGCCGCCGATGCCCATCATGACGTCCACGCCGGTGCCCTCGCGGCACGCCGCGATCGCGCCGGCGACGTCGCCGTCGAGGATCATCCGGGTGCGGGCCCCGGTGGAGCGGATCTCGTCGACGAGCTGCTGGTGGCGCGGGCGGTCCAGCACGCACACGGTGATCTGGTTGATGCTGGTGCCCTTGGCCTTGGCCACCAGGTGCAGGTTCTGCTTCACCGGCAGGCGCAGGTCCACGAAGTCGGCGGCCTCGGGGCCCACCACGAGCTTGTCCATGTAGAACACGGCGGAGGGGTCGAACATCGACCCGCCGTCGGCCACCGCGATGACGGCCAGCGCGTTGTTCATGCCCAGCGCCGTGAGCCGGGTGCCGTCGATCGGGTCCACCGCGACGTCGGAGGCGGGCCCGGAGCCGTCGCCGACCTGCTCGCCGTTGAACAGCATCGGGGCCTCGTCCTTCTCCCCCTCCCCGATGACGACGGTGCCGTTGAAGTGGACGGTGGAGAGCAGCGAGCGCATCGCGTCCACCGCGGCGCCGTCGGCGGCGTTCTTGTCGCCGGCGCCCACCCACTGGCCGCCGGCGATGGCCGCCGCCTCGGTCGTGCGCACCAGCTCCATGGCCAGGTTGCGGTCCGCCACGTTGTTGATGCGCGCCTGGGTCGTTCCGGTGGATTGTTCGGCCACGATGTTCCTCACCTTCGAGTTGCGGTCTGCGGGTCCCCGGGCCGGGCTCGGCCCGGACGCGGTCCCGTCGGGCTCAGCATATCGCCCGCTCCCCGGCGGGCCCGGAGGCCACGTCGCCGGGGGGCGCACGCCCGGCGGGGCTCCGTCGGCAGGCGTCCGGCGGAGAGGGCACAATGGTGCGGTGAGCTCCTCGACCCCCGACCGTCCCGCCGACAGCCCCGCGGCCGCCCCCGGCCCCGAGGAGGCGCAGCCCCTCCCGCGGATCACCGAGAAGCAGGCGCGCCGGATCAACGCCCCGGTGCAGGGCATGATCATCTCGATGGCCGTGCTCCTGCTGCTGGTGCTGCCGTTCGTGTGGCTCCAGCCCCGGCCGGACGCCGAGCCGTACCGGGCGGACGTCGACGTCGCCCAGGAGGCGGGCTACGTCGAGGACCAGTCGCCCTTCCCGCCGGCCGTGCCGGAACCGGGCGAGGACTGGACGGCCAACTACGCCCGCTGGAACAACGGTGCCGCCGAGGGCGTGCCCTACTGGGAGATCGGGTACGTGACGCCGCGGGGCAGCTTCGTCGGCCTCGTCCAGACCTCCCTGGCGAACCCGACCTGGCTGGCCCAGCAGGCAGAGACCATCCCGGCCACGGCCTCCGTCGAGGCCGGCGGCGTGCCGTGGGACGTCCACGTCCGCGAGGCCACGGACGAGCAGAAGCCGCTGACCGTCTACACCGGCGAGGTCGACGGCTCCACCGTGGTCCTCAAGGGCGACGCCTCCGGGGCCGAGCTGGACCACCTCGCCGCCGCCGTCGTCGAGGACCTCACCGGCGCACCCGCCCCCACGACCGCCACCGCCACGACGACCACGGAGGAGCGACCATGACCGACGAGAACGGAGCAGACATGACCGAGCACACCCCCCAGACCCGCACGCAGGACACCGTCCCGGCCACCCCCGCCGCCGCCTGGCAGCGGCTGCGGGAGGGCAACGCCCGCTTCGTGGCGGGCGAGTCCCTGCACCCCAACCAGGACGCGTCCCGCCGGCAGTCCGTGGCGGGAGGGCAGAACCCGTTCGCCGTCATCTTTGGCTGCTCCGACTCCCGCCTGGCCGCGGAGATCATCTTCGACCTCGGCCTCGGGGACGCCTTCGTGGTGCGCACCGCGGGACAGGTCATCGACGACGCCGTGCTGGGCTCGATCGAGTACGCCGTGGCCAACCTGGGGACGCCGCTGGTCATGGTGCTGGGCCACGACTCCTGCGGCGCGGTCAGCGCCGCGCACGCGGCCGCGGGGTCCGGGGACATGCCCCGCGGGTTCCAGCGGGACCTGATCGAGCGGATCATGCCGTCCGTGCTCGACACCCGGCGCGACGGCCACCACGACGTCAACTCGGCGGTCGTGGCGCACACCAAGCAGACCGCCTCCCGGCTGCTCGAGCAGTCCCGCATCATCAACGAGGCCGTCTCGCGGGGCGAGGTCGCCGTCGTCGGCGTCTTCTACCACCTCCAGGACGGCGAGGCGGAGCTCGTCCACGGCCACGGGACCTGGCTGCCCGAGCGCTGAGCGCGCCATGGGCCCGTGACGTCGGCCTGGGCCCGTGACGCGGGCCCGGGCCGACGTGCCGGGCGTCACCTCCGGCTGACCTACACTGAGGCCCATGGCAAACACCACGGCTGCAACGACCGCAGACAACACCGAGTACCGCATCGAGCACGACACCATGGGCGAGGTCCGCGTCCCCGCGCAGGCCCTGTACCGTGCCCAGACCCAGCGCGCCGTCGAGAACTTCCCGATCTCCGGCAAGGCCCTGGAGCCCCAGCACATCGCGGCGCTGGCCCAGATCAAGAAGGCCGCGGCCCGGGCGAACGCGGAGCTGGGGGTGCTCGACGACGAGCGCGCCCGGGCCATCGCCGACGCCGCCGACCTGGTCGCCACGGGCGACTACGACGAGCACTTCCCCATCGACGTGTTCCAGACCGGCTCCGGGACCTCCTCCAACATGAACACCAACGAGGTGCTCGCCACCCTCGCCAACCAGGCGCTCGAGGGCACCGGCGTGGAGGTCCACCCCAACGACCACGTCAACGCCTCGCAGTCCTCCAACGACGTCTTCCCGACCTCCGTGCACGTGGCGGTCACCGGCGCGCTGATCAACGACCTGATCCCCGCCATGACCCAGCTGGCGGAGTCCCTGGAGCGCAAGGCCGCGGAGTTCAAGGACGTCGTGAAGTCCGGGCGCACGCACCTCATGGACGCCACCCCGGTCACCCTCGGCCAGGAGTTCGGCGGCTACGCGGCGCAGGTGCGCTACGGCATCGAGCGCGTGCAGGCCTCCCTGCCCCGCGTGGCCGAGGTCCCCCTGGGCGGCACGGCCGTGGGCACCGGCATCAACACCCCCGCCGGCTTCTCCGCCCGGGTGATCGAGCTGCTCGCCGAGGAGACCGGCCTGCCGCTGACCGAGGCCCGCAACCACTTCGAGGCCCAGGCCAACCGCGACGGACTGGTGGAGGCCTCCGGGCAGCTGCGCACCATCGCCTTCAGCTACATGAAGATCAACAACGACCTGCGCTGGATGGGCTCCGGCCCGAACACCGGCCTGGGCGAGATCTTCATCCCCGACCTGCAGCCGGGCTCCTCGATCATGCCGGGCAAGGTGAACCCCGTGATCGCCGAGTCGACGATCCAGGTCTGCGCCCAGGTCGTGGGCAACGACGCCACCGTCGCCCTGTCCACCACCAACGGCGCCTTCGAGCTCAACGTGGGCATCCCGGTGATGGCCTCCAACCTGCTGGAGTCGATCCGCCTGCTCGCCAACTCCTCCCGCGTGATGGCGGAGAAGATGATCGACGGCATCGAGGCCAACGTGGAGCGCTGCCGCTTCCTCGCCGAGGCGTCCCCGTCCATCGTGACCCCGCTGAACAAGGCCATCGGCTACGAGGCCGCCGCGAAGATCGCCAAGCACGCGGTGGCGAACAAGATGACGGTGCGCGAGGCGACGATCGCCCTGGGCTACGTCGAGAACGGCTCGCTCACCGAGGAGCAGCTGGACAGCGCGCTGGACGTCACCACCATGACGGGCCCCAACGCCTGACCCGCTCCCCGCACCGAGGGGCGGTGTCCCGCCGGAGCGAGAACGTCGCTCCGGCGGGACACCGCCCCTCGGCGTGGGCGGGGCGTGCCCCCGTCAGGACGTCACGGCCGGGCCGGAGTCCTCGGACTTGGACATCCGCTTGATGAACTCGTGGCACCGGGCGGCGCGCTCGGAGTCCTGCGACATCACCTGCTCGAAGAACTCCGCGATGTCGTCCAGACCCGCGTTGCGGGCGTCGCGCACGTACTGGCCGTAGTCGTGCCCCGCCTTGAGCGAGTGGTACTGCACCGAGATCAGGTCGTAGGTCACGTCGTCGAAGCCGGTCTCGCCAGTGGCCATGTCGGTCCTCCTTGCTCGTTCGTGCTCGTTGTCGATGGACGCTCCCGAGTCTAGGAGGGTGTGCGCCGGCTCACAAGTAAGCACGCTGTGTTTCCGGGGGGGCGGCCCTCCGCGGGCCGCCGCCGGAGCCCGCCGGCGGACACTCCCAGGGATCAGACGACGAAACGGGCCCGGCCGTCGTGGGCGAGCGCCGCGTCCAGCCGCGCCCGCTGGAGCGGCGGCAGGGGCGGCGTCGCGTCCGGGGCGAACCAGCCGACCTCGAGCGACTCGTCGTCGTTGACCCGGGCCTGCCCGGAGACGTACCGGCAGCGGAAGGTGTGGTCGAGGAACTGGCACCGGTCACCGTTGGGGTACTGCACGGGCTCCCCCGCCCGGACCGCCACGAGGTCCTCCACGACGGCGACGACGCCGGTCTCCTCCAGGCACTCGCGCACGGCCGTGACCGCCGGCTCCTCACCGGGCTCCACGATCCCGCTGACGAGCCCCCAGCGGCCGTTGTCGCTGCGCCGGGCCAGCAGCACCCGCCCGTCCTCGCGCAGCACCACGGCCGTGACCGCGGGCAGCCACAGCAGGTCGTGGCCGATCTTCTGCCGCAGGGCCAGGACGAACTCGGGGGTGGGCACAGGCGTCCTCCAGGGCGGTGAGCGGTTCGGGGGCGGCCGTGCTCCGGCGCTGCGAGCGGGGGCGCCGCCGTCGTCCAGGACACAGTACGCTCGGAGCACCGTCCCGGCCCGCGCCGGCGAGGCCATCCGGCGCCCCATTCATCACGGGTGCCGATGATCAAGGGTCGGAAAACATCACTTTATCCAACCTGAGACGTGGAGCATAGTAGGGCTACAGTCGGGGCTTTCCATCCAAACCCACGGAGAACCACTCATGAGCGCACAGAATCCCAAGTCCGTCCTGCGGCGGATGCCCGTCGACCTCGTCGAGGAGGAGAGCAAGCACGGAGTGCTGAACAAGAGCCTGGGGCTGTGGCAGCTCACGGCCATCGGCGTCGGCGGCATCATCGGCGTCGGCATCTTCTCCCTGGCCGGGCTCGTGGCCCACGGCGATCCGGACAACCCCGGCGTCGGCCCCGCGGTCCTGATCTCCTTCCTGATCGCCGGCCTGGCCTCCGCCGCCGCCGCGCTGTCCTACGCCGAGTTCGCGGGCATGATCCCCCGCGCCGGGTCGGCCTACACCTACGGGTTCGTGGCACTGGGCGAGATCATCGGCTGGTTCATCGGCTGGGACCTGCTGCTGGAGTACATCGCCATCGTCGCCGTCGTGGCCATCGGCATCTCCGGCTACGTCGAGGCGTTCCTGTCGGGCTTCGGCCTCGAGCTGCCCGTGTGGATGACCTCCACCCCCGACGAGGGCCAGGGCGGGATCATCAACCTCCCCGCCATCCTGATCTGCCTGCTCGTGACGTTCATCCTCAGCCGCGGCACCAAGACCTTCGGCCGTTTCGAGCTGATCGCGGTGGGCATCAAGATCCTGCTGATCCTGTTCATCATCGGGCTGGGCGTGTTCTACATCAACACGCAGAACTACAACCCGTTCATGCCCACCGGGTTCGGCCCCGTGGTCACCGGGGCGGCGACCGTGTTCTTCGCGGTCTTCGGCTACGACGCCATGAGCACCGCCGCCGAGGAGGCCGAGGACGGCAAGAAGCACATGCCCAAGGCGATCATCCTCTCGCTGATCATCGCGATGATCCTCTACGTCGCCGCCACCCTGGTGCTGACCGGGATGCAGAACTACCGGGAGATCGACCCCGAGGCCGGCTTCGCCTCGGCGTTCTCCAGCGTGGGCCTGCCGGTGATCGCGACCATCATCTCGGTGTTCGCGGTGCTGTCGATCCTCACCGTGATGCTGACCTTCCTGCTGGGTGTGACCCGCGTGTGGTTCTCCATGAGCCGCGACGGCCTGTTGCCCGGCTGGTTCGCCCACACCGACCGCAACGGCACCCCGCAGCGCGTCACCTGGATCGCGGGGGTGAGCTCGGCGCTGCTGGCCGGGGTATTCCCCATCCGGGCCGTGGCCGATTTGACCAACATCGGCATCCTCTCGGCGTTCGTCGTCGTGTGCGTCTCGGTGATCCTCTTCCGCTACACCCGTCCCGACACCCCGCGCACGTTCCGGCTGCCGCTGATGCCCTTCGTGCCCGCCTTCGGCGTGCTGGCCTCGCTGTTCCTGATGCTCCAGCTGCACTGGGAGACCTGGGCCCGCTTCGGGGTGTGGCTGCTGATCGGGCTGGCCATCTACTTCCTCTACGGGCGCCGGCACTCGGTGCTCAACCCCGACAGCCCCAACTACCAGCACGACCTCGCCTCGCGCGGCTGATCCGCCCCTGCCGCCCGACCCGGACCGCGGCCCGGCGCACCCCGTGCGCCGGGCCGCGGCCGTCCCCGCGACGCCGCCGCCGCGCTCACCGCACCAGCAGCAGCACCCCGAACGCACCCGCGAGCATGGCCGGGCCGAAGGCCACCCGGGAGTCCGGGCCCGCCCGCCGCAGGGCCAGCAGCACGGCCGCCGCCAGTCCGCCCACGACGAAACCGGCCAGGGCGCCGAGCACGGCGTGCCCCACGGAGACGAAGCCCAGGCACAGGCCCAGCAGCCCGGAGAGCCGCACGTCGCCCATCCCCAGCCCGGCAGGGTGCAGCACCCGCAGCAGGACGTAGGTCCCGCCCACGAGCACCAGCCCCCACAGCATCCACAGCACCCGCACCGGCTGCCCGCCCAGCAGGGCGCCCGCCCCCAGCAGCGCCCCGCACACGGGGTAGAGCGGGCGGACCACCCGGCCCGGAAGCCGGTGCTCCCGCACGTCCACCGCCCACAGCCACGCGCCCGCGACCGCCAGCACCACGAAGCCCGCCGCCGCGAGGGCCCCGGCGGCCCACCCGGCGGCGTCCCCGCGGGCGAACTGCTCGCTCAGGAAGGCCGTCACACCCGGCATCGTAGCGGCCGCGGCCGCCGCGGCGCCCTTCCGCGCCCGGTCCTGGGGAGGCCGCCGGCGCAGTGCCCGCCGGCGGCCCCCGGCCCGCGCGCTCAGCCGTCCAGGTCGCCCAGCACCTCCGTGACGAGGGCCGCGATCGGCGAGCGCTCGGACCGCGTGAGCGTGACGTGCCCGAACAGGGGGTGGCCCTTGAGCGCCTCGACCACGGCGGTCACGCCGTCGTGGCGGCCGACCCGCAGGTTGTCGCGCTGGGCGACGTCGTGGGTCATGACGACCTTCGAGTTCTGCCCGATCCGGGACAGGACGGTGAGCAGCACGTTCTTCTCCAGCGACTGCGCCTCGTCGACGATCACGAACGCGTCGTGCAGGGACCGGCCGCGGATGTGGGTCAGCGGCAGCACCTCGAGCATCCCGCGGTCGAGCACCTCCGCGACGACCTCCTGCGAGACGAGCGCGCCCAGGGTGTCGAAGACCGCCTGTCCCCAGGGGTTCATCTTCTCCTCCTCGGAGCCCGGCAGGTAACCGAGCTCCTGCCCGCCCACCGCGTAGAGGGGCCGGAAGACCATGACCTTGCGGTGCTCGCGGCGCTCCATGACCGTCTCGAGGCCCGCGCACAGGGCGAGCGCGGACTTGCCCGTGCCGGCGCGCCCGCCCAGCGACACGATGCCCACCTCGGGGTCGAGCAGCAGGTCGATCGCGAGCCGCTGCTCGGCGGAGCGGCCGTTGACGCCGAAGACGTCCCGGTCCCCGCGCACGATCCGCGACCGGCCGTCCGCGCGCACCCGGGCCAGGGCGTTGCCGCGCACCGAGTGCAGGGTCAGGCCCGTGTTCGCGGGCATCCGCTCCGTGCCGGGCACCGGGACGGGCTCGCCGTCGTAGAGGCGGGCGACGACCTCGTCGTCCACGTCGAGCTCCGCGGTGCCGGACCACTCGACGTCCGAGCCGACCCACTCGGCCCGGTACTCGTCGGCCTCCAGGCCCAGGGCGGAGGCCTTCACCCGCATGGGCAGGTCCTTGGACACGACGCACACGTCCCTGCCCCCGTTGGCGAGGTTCAGGGCCACGGACAGGATCCGGGAGTCGTTGTCCTTGAGCCGGAAGCTCACCGGCAGCACGGAGTCCGAGGAGTGGTTGAGCTCGACGACGAGGCTGCCGCCCTCCTCCCCGATCGGCACCGGCCGGTTGAGCCCGTGGTGCTCCAGGCGCAGGTCGTCCAGCAGCCGCAGCGCCTGGCGGGCGAAGTAGCCGAGCTCGGGGTCGTGGCGCTTGCCCTCCAGCTCGGTGATGACGACGACGGGCAGCACGACCTCGTGCTCGGCGAAGCGCAGGATCGCCCGGGGGTCGGAGAGCAGGACCGACGTGTCGATCACGTAGGAGCGCACCCCGGTGCGGGGTTCGGCGTCCGCGCTGACCTCGGCGCCCAGGGGGGAGGCGATGTCGACGATGCGCTCCGGGTTCTTCGAGATGCTCATGGCGGCCCTTCCGACTCGGTCCGGCGGGCGGCGTCCTCGCCGTCCGCCTGAGGCCAACGTACGCAGACGGGACCCGCCGCGCGAGGGGAAACGGCGAACAGCGGGGAAATTGGCCGTGACCTGAGAGGTTCAGCCGCCGAAGCGGCGCTGCCGGGAGGCGTAGTCGCGCAGGGCGCGCAGGAAGTCGACCCGGCGGAAGGCCGGCCACAGGGCCTCGCAGAAGTAGTACTCGCTGTAGGCGGACTGCCACATCAGGAAGCCCGAGAGCCGCTGCTCCCCGGAGGTGCGGATCAGCAGGTCCGGGTCCGGCTGGCCGCGGGTGTAGAGATGCTGGGCGATGTCCTCGACCGACAGGCCCTGCGCGAGCTCCCGCAGGTCGGCGCCGGCGTCGAGGGCGTCGGTGAGGACCTCCCGGACGGCGTCGACGATCTCCTGGCGGCCCCCGTAGCCGACCGCGATGTTCAGGTGCGGGCCGGGGTTGTCCGCCGTCCGGGCGGTGAGCTCGGCGAGGCGCGCGGCGAGCTGCGGGGGCAGCAGCTCGAGGGCCCCGACCGGCTGGACCCGGTACACGCCGGTCTCGGTGAGCGTGTCCATGAGGTCGGAGATGATCTCGAGCAGCGGCTCCAGCTCCGCGGCCGGGCGCTTGAGGTTCTCGGTCGAGAGGATGTAGAGGGTGACCACCTCGATGTCGAGCTCCCGGCACCAGCCCAGGAACTCCACGATCTTCTGGGCGCCCGCCGCGTGCCCGGCCGCGGTGGTCGTGCCGCACTGCCGGGCCCACCGGCGGTTGCCGTCGACGAGCACCCCGACGTGCTTGGGCAGGGTCCGCGGGTCGAGGCCGGCGGCGAGACGGCGCTCGTAGAACCGGTAGAGCGGATGCGGCTTCGCCATCCGTGGTTCCTCCCGTGCTGTCGGTGGTGGGGGCGTGGTCCCCGGCGCCGGGGCCGGCGGGGGCACGGCGTCCAGCGGGCGGTCGGGGACCTCTCCTAAACTACCCGGTGGACGGTGCGGAGGATCGACACCGGGCGCAGGCACAGGAGGCGGGCGGGCACCATGGAGCACAGGCAGGGCACGGTCGGGCGGGCGGTCGAGCACCTCGAGGGCGCCGTCGAGCAGCGGATCGAGGACTTCCTCGAGCGCAAGCCCGCCTGGCGGGGGTGGATCCACGCCAGCTTCACGCCCGTCGTCGTCGTCTTGGGCCTCGTGGCGATCCTCGTCGCCCCGACCACGGAGCTGCGCCTCGCCGCCGCCGTGTACGGCGTGACGGGGATCCTGCTCTTCGGCGTGTCGGCCATCTACCACCGCGCCTACTGGCCGCGGCGGCTGCATATGGTGCTGCGCCGGATGGACCACTCGAACATCGCCCTGCTGATCGCCGGGACCTACACCCCGCTGGCGGTCGCGCTGCTGTCCCCGGGACAGTCCCGGGTGCTGCTGACCGTGATCTGGGCCTGCGCCGCGGGCCTCGTGCTGTTCCGCCTGCTGTGGACCCTCGCGCCCCGCTGGCTCTACACCCCCCTGTACGTGGTGATGGGCTGCCTCGCGGTCGGCTACCTCCCCCAGTTCTGGCAGGCCAGCCCTGCGGCGGCCGTGCTGACCGCCGCCGGCGGCGCCGCCTACATCGCCGGGGCGGTCGTCTACGGCACGAAGCGGCCCCGCCTGCTGCCCGAGGTGTTCAGCTTCCACGAGGTCTTCCACGCCTGCACGGTCGTGGGCTTCCTCCTGCACTACGCGGCGATCCTGCAGGCGGTGCTCAGCCGCTGACGCCTCCCCCGGTCCCTCCGCCGGGCCCGTCGCCCGGGGCCCCGCGCAGCTGCGCCGTGAGCTCCCCCACGCTGTGCACGGGGGCCCGGCAGGCGAAGTCCCGGCACACGTAGACCGTGAACCGCCCGCCGGGGGCGTCCTTGCCCCGCGCGCAGCCGGGAGCCCCCGGCGCGTCGGCGTCCACGACGTACGCGTCCAGCACCGCCGCGGCCCCGACGGCCCGGCGCGCCTCCAGCTTGTCCTCGGCGGTCCCGCCCGCGAGCACCACGTGCCCGGGGGACGTGTCCAGCGCGGCCCGCACGGTCAGTCCCCACCCGGCGCTGCGCGGTGCGCGCCGGGCCAGCAGCTCCAGCGGCCCGAGCAGCGACGGCACGAGCTGCGCCCAGCGCTCGTCCTCGTCCAGGGCCCACAGGTGCGCGAGCACCGCGGCGAGCACGGACGTGCCCGCGGGGGTGACGCTGTCGAGCTGGTCGGCGCGCCCCGAGCTGCCGGCCGCGAGCAGGGGGGCGGGGACGTCCGCCAGGTCCGACCAGAGCCGCTGCGCGGTCCCCTGCCCGGTGCCGTCCCCCGGGCCGCCGCCCGGTGCCGGGCGCGAGAAGCGCTCCGCGGCGACCTCGGCCAGCCGGCGGGCCCGCTCGTACCACGGTGCGGCCCCGCCGGCCCGGTAGAGGGCGAGGAAGCCCTCGGCGACCATGGCGTAGTCCTCCAGCAGGCCCTCGATCGAGCGCTCCGCCGACCCCCCGTGGCTCGTGCGGGCCAGCCGGCGGCGGGCCCCGTCCCAGTGCACCTCCCACAGGTGGGCGGCGGCCTGCTCGGCGGCGAGCGCGAGGGCGGGGTCCTCCAGCAGGACGCCCGCCTCCGCGAGGGCCGCGACGGCCATCCCGTTCCAGCCGGCCACGACCTTGTCGTCCCGCGCCGGCGCGGGCCGGCCGGCGCGGGCCGCCAGCAGCTCGGGGCGCAGCGCGTCCCACAGGGCCTGCTCCTCCTCGTCGAGGACGCGGCCCGGGTGCAGGGGCTGCGCCGCGCCCGCGGCGACGCCCATGAGGTCGGCGGCCGCCGTCCCGCGGTCGGGGCCGAGGACCTCCCGCAGCCCGGTCCGGGTCCACACGTAGAAGGCGCCCTCGCCGCTGTGCACGTCGCCGCCGGCGGCGGGCGTGTCGGCGTCGAGGGAGGACGCGAACGCCCCGCCGGGCAGGCGCAGCTCGCGCAGCAGGAACGCCGCCGTGTCCGCGGCCGCGCGCTCGTAGCCCCGGCCCGGTTCGACCGCCGCGGCGCGCGCGTACGCGCGCAGCAGCTGGGCGTTGTCGTAGAGCATCTTCTCGTAGTGGGGCAGGGACCACTCCCGCGTCACGGAGTACCGGTAGAAGCCCCCGCCGAGCTGGTCGAAGAGGGCGGAGCCGCGCATGGCGTCCAGGGTGCGCACCAGCAGCCCGCGCGCCCGCCGGGCGGCCTCGGACCCGGTCCCGGCCGCGAGCCGCTCGAGCAGGGGCAGCACGGTGGAGGGCGGGAACTTCGGCGCCCCGCCGAAGCCGCCGTGCCGGGGGTCCTCCTCCTGCTCGAGGACGTCGAGGGCCGCGGCCACGAGGCCGTCCCCCTCCTGCGCGGCCGGCGCCACGGGCGGGGTCCCGAGCGCGGCGCGCAGGTCCTCGGCCTGCCCGGCGACGGCGCGGGCGACCGCGTCCGCCGCCTGCTCGAGCTCGGGGCGGCGGGCCGCCCACGCCTCGGTCACGGCCTCGAGCACCTGCCGGAAGGACGGCATGCCGTGGGCGGGCCGGGGCGGGAAGTAGGTCCCGGCGTGGAAGGTGCGCCCGTCCGGGGTGAGGAACGCGCTCATGGGCCAGCCGCCCTGGCGGGTGAGCAGCTGCGTGGCCGCCATGTAGGCGGCGTCCACGTCGGGGCGCTCCTCGCGGTCCACCTTGACCGGGACGAAGTGCTCGTTGAGGTAGGCCCCGATCGCGGGGTCCTCGAAGGACTCGTGGGCCATGCCGTGGCACCAGTGGCAGGCGGCGTAGCCCACGGAGAGGAACACCGGGACGTCGCGGCGGGCGGCCTCGGCGAAGGCCGCGTCGTCGAAGGGCTGCCAGTCCACCGGGTTGTCCGCGTGCTGGCGCAGGTAGGCGGAGGACTGTCCGGTCAGGCGGTTGGGCACGGGGCGCTCCTTCGGGCTCGGGTCCTGCTCGCGGGCCCCCGGGGCGAGGGCCCCTCGTCTCAGCGCTGCCGGTCCCGCTCCTCGGGCCCGGCGGGTCCGGCCGCCTCGCCGGGTCCCGCCGGTGCGGCGGGCGGCGCCGGGGCGGCCGGGCCGGCGGTGGCCGGGCCCGCCCCGGCCCCCGCCCGGCCGCCCAGCCCCTCCTCGGCGGCGCGGCGCTCGGCGTACTCCGCGCGGTAGCGCAGCCGCCGGTTGCGGCGGTTGAAGTCCAGGACGAGGAGGATCACGGCCACGGCGAGCAGCAGCGACATCAGGAACCCGACCAGCCCGGGCGTCACCTGGCTCGGGTCCAGGCCGGGCCGCAGGGTGCCCTCGTCGACGGGGTTCGGGGCGATCGCGGGCACCAGGGCCAGCAGGGTCATCGGGATCGGCACGGCGGTCATCTCCTCGCTCAGCCCACGAGCCCGGCGAACAGGTCGCTCTCCGGCAGCTCGGTCGGCACCCGCGACTCGGCCAGGACGTAGTCCTCCCACGGCCAGACCTCCGCCTGCAGCTCGGCGGAGACGGCGAAGAACATCCCGTCCGGGGCGACCTGGGTGCGGTGGCTGCGCAGCGCCTCGTCGCGGTGCCCGAAGGTGTGGGGGCACTCGATCTTGGTGGTGGTGTCGTGGCGGGGCACCGGCGGGCGGTGGCCCTCGGGATCGCTCTCCTGCTGGGCCGCGAGCCGCGCGGCGTACGGGGACTGCAGGCCCCGCTCCTCGAGCGCCTCGTGCAGGGCGACGAACCGCTCCAGGTTGAACGCCCGGTCGTAGTAGAGCTTCAGCGGGGCCCAGGGCTCCCCCAGCCCCGGGTACTTCCCGGGGTCCCCGGCGGAGCGGAACGCCTCCGCCGAGACGTTGTGCGTCTGGATGTGGTCGGGGTGCGGGTAGCCGCCGTTCTCGTCGTAGGTGAGGATCACGTGCGGGCGGAACTCGCGCACGAGCCGCACCAGCGGCGCCGCGGCCCGTTCCAGCGGCTGCAGGGCGAAGCAGCCCCAGGGCAGAGGCGGCAGCGGGTCCCCCTCCGGCAGGCCCGAGTCCATGAACCCGAGCCAGCGGTGCCGGATGCCGAGGGCGGCCGCCGCCTGCGCCATCTCCAGCCGGCGCAGGCCGGTCAGGTCGCGCTCGGCGTGCGGGTGCCCCTCCATCTCGGCGTTGAGGATCGACCCCCGCTCCCCGCCGGTGCACGTGGCCACCATGACCTCGACCCCCTGCCGGACGTAGTGGGCCATGGTCGCGGCGCCCTTGCTCGACTCGTCGTCGGGGTGGGCGTGGACGGCCAGCAGACGCATCTCTGACAGGGAGGTCACTCGGGAGGTCCTCTCGGGAACGGACGGGGAGGTGGGGCACCGGCCGCAGGCACGGCCGCACACCATTTTACGCGTCCGCTCCTGCCCCCCGCGCCCGGGAGCCTCCCAGACGGCTCGGCTACAGTGGACGGGCGGCTGCCGCCCCCGGCGGCCGCCCGTCGACGCTCCCGAGACCCGAGGCCCGCTGTGTCCACCGACTCCCCAGACCTGCTCCGGAACCGCTACGGGACCCCGGCCCGCACCCGCCGGATCGGTCCGCGCGGCTGGCTCGGCATCACCCTGGCGGCGACCCTCGTCACCGCCGCGTTCGTGGCCTGGGTCGTCACCTCCGGCCGCGCGGAGCCCACCTTCAAGGACGTCAGCTTCCAGGTGGTCTCCGACGCCCGGGCCACGGCGGACTTCGACCTCACCAAGCGCCCCGAGGACGTCGTGACGTGCGCCGTCCGTGCCCTCAACGAGGACTACGCCGTGGTGGGGTGGAAGGAGGTGACCGTCGGGTCCGTGCCCCCGGAGCAGCTCGGCGACGGCGGGACCAGCTCCCACCGGGTGGCCCTGCGGACCACCAACCGCGCGACCACCGCCGTCGTCGACTCCTGCTGGGTCGAGGACTGATCGAGGCCGGACCGGCGGCGGAGCGGCTGTGACACATCCCTCACGCTGCTTTGGGGTTGCCCCCCTGCCGTGCCTAGACTTGCCGACAGGACTCCCCGTCCCCGGCCCCGGCCGCCGTCCGCACGGACGGCCCGGCACCGGGGCGGGGTCTTTGCGTTCGCGGATCCCCGCACCGGACGACGGCGCCGCGCCGTCGCCCCGGCCCGCCGCCCACCGCCCCCGACGACCCGGGAGCGCCGCGGCGTCCCGCCCGCCCACCGAGGAGAGATTGTGACCAAGACCGACAAGCACAGCGCCTGGCTGACCCAGGAGGCCTTCGACCGCCTGAAGAAGGAGCTCGACTACATCTCCGGCCCGTACCGGCAGGAGATCGTGGAGCGCATCGACCAGGCCCGCTCCGAGGGCGATCTCAAGGAGAACGGCGGCTACCACGCCGCCCGCGAGGAGCAGGGCAAGAACGAGGGCCGCATCGCCCACCTGAAGGCGCTGCTCGAGAACGCGCACGTCGGCGAGGCGCCGGCCGACGACGGGGTCGTCGAGCCGGGGATGGTCGTCACGGCCGAGATCGCCGGGGATCAGATGACCTTCCTCATCGGCTCCCGCGAGGTGGCCGAGGACCTGGCCGCGGGCAGCGACCTGGAGGTGTTCTCCGAGAAGTCCCCCATGGGCGCGGCGATCTCCGGGCACAAGGTCGGCGACGAGCTGGCCTACACCGCCCCCAACGGCCGGCAGATCCCGGTGCGGATCCTGGACGCCAAGCCGTTCCAGGGCTGAGCCCGCCGTGACGTCCCACTGGCTGCGCACCCCCGGTCCCGGCACCCGCGTGATGCTCGTGGTCACCGCGGCGCTCGCGGTGGTCGCGGTGGCCCTGCACGTCGCCGGCTGGGGCGACCCGGCGGCGAGCGCCCCGGGCAGCCCGCGCAACATCGCCGTGTTCGCCACGTTCGTCAGCGGGTTCGTCACCTACCTGACGGCGCGCGGCCGGCGCTGAGCGCCCGGCCCGCGCGCGACGGCGCCGGTCCCTCCCGCCCGGGAGAGGACCGGCGCCGTCGTCGTCCGGCCCTCCCGCCCGGGGCTCAGTGCACGACGACGGGGTGGTAGCCCTCGGCCTCGAGCGCCCGCAGGATCTGCCGGCAGTGCTCGTGGCCCTTGGTCTCCATGTCGATGGTGATGGAGACGTCCCCCATGCTGAGGGAGCCGCCGATGCGGGTGTGGTCCACCCCGGTGACGTTGGCGTCCTGGACGGCGATGATCCTGGAGATCAGCGCGAGCTCGCCGGGACGGTCGGTGAGCATCATCTTGATCGTCATGTAGCGCCCGGCGGCGGAGAGGCCCCGCTGGATCACCTTCAGCATCAGCATCGGGTCCACGTTGCCGCCGGAGAGCACGACCGCCGTGCTGCCCAGGTCGGGGTAGGCGTCCCGCAGGGCCCCGTCGAGCAGGGCGGCGACGCCCACCGCGCCGGCGGGCTCGACGACGAGCTTGTTGCGCTCCAGCAGGAAGACCAGCGCCCGCGCGAGCGAGTCCTCGGAGACCGTCACGACGTCGTCGGCGAGCTCCTTGATGATGCTGAACGGCAGCTGGCCGGGCTTGCCCACGGCGATGCCGTCCGCGATCGTGGAGACCCGTTCCAGCGTCACCAGGGCGTCCCCGGCGAGCGAGGGCGGGTAGGCGGCGGCGTTCCCCGCCTGGACGCCGATCACCCGGATCGGCCGGCCGAGCTGCTCGGCACGGGCCTTGACGGCCACGGCGAGGCCCGCGAGCAGGCCTCCCCCGCCCACGCCGGTGATGACGGTGTCGACGTCGGGCACCTGCTCCAGCAGCTCCAGCCCGAGGGTGCCCTGCCCCGCCACGATGTCCGGGTGGTCGAAGGGGTGGACGAACACGGCGCCGGTCTCCTCGGCGTGGCGCTGGGCCTCGGTGAGGGCCTCGTCCACGGTGGAGCCGTGCAGGACGACCTCGGCGCCGTGGTCCTGGGTCGCGGCGACCTTGGGCAGGGCCGCACCGTGGGGCATGTAGATCCGGGCGCGGATGCCGAGCCGGTCGGCGGCGAGGGCCACGCCCTGGGCGTGGTTGCCGGCCGACGCGGCGACGACGCCCTGCGCCTTCTGCCCGGCCGTGAGCTTCGCCATCCGCACGTAGGCGCCCCGGACCTTGAAGGAGCCGGCGCGCTGCAGGTTCTCCGCCTTGAGGTTGACCTCCGAGCCGACCAGGCGGGACAGCGCCCGGGAGTGCGCGATCGGCGTCCGGTCGATGACCCCGTCCAGCAGCGCGGCGGCGGCCTCGATGTCGGGGAGGCGGACGGGCAGGTCGGCCAGGCTCACAGCGGTCCTTCTTTCCCGGTGGGGGCGTGCGGCGGGCCGGGACCCCGGCCCCGGCCCGCGCGAGTCGCGCCCACCAGCGGCAGGCACGCGCTCCATCCTAGTCGTTACGGAGGACACTCTGATCGTCGCGGGAGGCGCCCCGGTCCTCGCGGGAGACGCTCTGGCCCCAGCCCCCGGTGCCGGGGTGCGGATCCGCCGCGATGCTGGAGTCGCGCTCGGTGTCCTTGTGGTGCTTCGCCTCGCGCTTGAGGGCGGCCCGCAGCCGCTCCTGCGCCCGGCTGCGGCGGAAGCGCACCAGCAGGGCCATGACCTGCTCCCGGGTCAGCTCGTTGCGCTTGGCGTGCTTCTTGATCTCCCACGGGAAGAAGTAGGGCTGCCAGGCGATCTCGTCGTCGTCGCGCCACTGCCGGTTCACGAGGTAGCGCAGCACCGTGTTGAGCACCGCCATGATCGGCACCGCGAACAGGGCGCCGGCGATCCCGAACAGGATGGAGCCCGAGGCCACCGCCAGGAACACGGCCAGCGGGTGCAGGGAGACCGCCTTGCCCATCACGAGCGGCTGCAGGATGTTGGACTCGACCTGCTGGACGAGCAGCACGAAGGCGAGCATGGCCAGGGCCTTGCCGAACCCGATGGCCACGAGGGCGACCAGGACGGCGACCGTGCCGGTGAGGACGGCGCCCACGATGGGGATGAACGAGCCCAGGAACACGAGGATGCCGATCGGCAGGGCGAGGGGGACCCCCAGGAAGAAGGCGGCCAGGCCGATGCCCACGGCGTCCACGAACGCCACGAAGCCCTGGATGCGGGCGTACTGCACGAGCGAGGTCCAGCCGCGCCGGCCGGCCCCGTTGACGGCCCGCCGCGCGGTGGACGGGAAGAGCCCGACGATGAACAGCCAGATCCGCTCCCCGTCCATGAGGAAGAACAGCAGGGTGAAGAGCATGATCACGGTGCCGGTCAGCAGGTTGCCGGCGGTGGACCCGAAGGACATCGCGCCCGAGAGGATGGCCTGGCTGTTGTCCTGGACGGTCTCGCCGAGGTCGGCCACCCAGTCGTTGAAGGTCTCGGCGCTGATGTTCAGGGGCCCGTCCTCGAGCCAGCCCAGCAGCTGCTGGGTCCCGACCACGACGTTCTGCGACAGCTGGGCGAAGCCGAGGACGACCTGCCGGCCCGCCAGCACGAGCAGGCCGACCACGAAGCCGATCAGCCCCAGCACCGCGAGCCCCGAGGCCGCCCCCGCGGGGACGTGCTTGCTGCGCAGCCACTTCACGAGCGGGAAGAGCAGGCCCGCGAGCAGGGCCGCGATCAGCACGGGGATGATGACCACCGTGACGGTGGACAGCATGTACCCCAGCAGCCCGACGGCCGCCAGGATGATGATCAGCCGCCACGACCACGCGGCGGCCACCCGCACCGGGATCGAGACGCCACCGGCGGCGTTGCCGTGCAGCGGCGGGAGCTCGCCGCTGCCCCCGGAGTCGGCGGGGCGCTCGGCGTCGTGCGAAGTCGAAGGCATGGTGCCATCCTCCCACGCACCTCCGCCGCGGCGCCCGGGCGCGCGGGGGCCGGCAGCGGCTCTGCTGCCGTGCACGCCGCCCGCACGGTGGGAGACTGGGGCCATGTCGCGCACCTTCCTCCGGATCCTCGCCCAGCGCCGTCCGGCGCCCGCCCTGACCCCGGACGCGCCTCCGCGCGAGGAGCTGGAGGCCGTGCTCCGCGCGGCCGCGGGGGCCGGCGGGCAGGGGCTGACCTGGCGGGTGGCCGTGACGACGCGCCGGTCCGCGCCGGAGCTGGCGGCCGCGATGGCGGGCCTGCGGCGGGTGCCGGACATGAGGGAGCCGGTCCAGCGGCTCAAGGGCAAGCAGCTGCGCCGGCTGGCCGCGTTCCGGGGCTCGCTGAAGTGGGCGAGCACGGGCGGGATGTGCTGCGCCCTGATCTTCAGCCCGGACTCCGGCCTGCCGGCTCCGCGCAAGGAGCAGCGGGCCTCGGCGCACGGGGGCCGGGCCCTGCTCGAGGCGGCGTTCTGGGCCGCCGGGTGGGGCACCGTGTGGACCCCCCGGGACGGTGGGGACGAGGCCGCGGTCCGCGCCTTCTACACGCTCTCCGAGGAGGAGCGGATCCTGGGCTGGCTGTTCGTGGGGCACCCGCCCCGCGGGGCGGCCGCGGACCACGCGGCGACCCTCCCGGTCGTCGATCCCCCGGTGACCTACTTCTGAGGCCCCGCCGGCCGCCACCGCGTGCGTGCCGGCCGGACAGGCCGACGGCCCGGGCCCCCTGCGGGGTTCCGGGCCGTCGGCTGGTGCGAGGAGCGGTCAGGCGGGGATCAATCGGAGGTCATCTGGCGGATGATGGCGAGCACGCGCAGGATCTCCACGTAGGTCCACACGAGGGTGACCGTGAGACCGAACGCGGCGGACCAGGCGGCCCGCTCCGGGACGCCGGACTCGACGCCGTGCTTGATGTTCTCGAAGTCCATCACGAAGCTGTACGCGGCGAGCAGGATCGCGATGGCGCCGATCGCCAGGCCCAGCCACGGCCCCAGCGGGCTTTCGGTGCGGATGTCGAAGCCGAACAGCAGGACGGCGCCGAGGTTGACCAGCGCGAAGATGGCGTACGCCATCAGCGCGACCATGAAGATCCGGGTGGCCTTTGCGGAGGCGCGCAGCTTGCCGGAGCGGAACAGCACCAGCACGGAGGTGAACACCGCGATGGTGCCGATGACCGCCTGCACGACGATGCCCGGGAAGTTCAGCTCGAACATGCCGGAGATCCCGCCGAGGAACATGCCCTCGAAGAGGCCGTAGGCGAGGATCAGCGCGGGCGAGGGCTGGCGCTTGAACGCGTTGACGAGCCCGAGCACGAAGCCGATCAGGGCGCCCGGCAGGGCGAGGACCGGCATGACCCACCCGGCGAGGGCGCCGAGGACGACGGCGCCCAGCACCGTGGCGGTGCGCATGATGACGTCGTCGTAGGTCATCCGCCCGGTCTGGTTGGTGCCCGCGGCCGGCGCGTTGTAGAGCGCGTCCAGGGGCTCGGCGGAGTACGCGGCGTTGTGCGGACGGCCGTAGCCCTGGCCGTAGCCGGGCTGTCCGTAGCCCTGGTTGTAGCCGGGCTGCTGGTAGCGGGGCCCGTGGGACGCCTGTCCGTACTGGGCCCCGTAGGGCTGGGCGCCACCGGCGCCCGACTTGGTGAGATCGCGGAGGAGCGGGTTTCCGCCGGGCATGTGTCGGTCCTTCCCTGGCACTGATGTGCGTGATGTGCCTCCAGGGTAGCAACGCCACCCTCGCGAGAGCAGGAGATCTGCTGTGCTTAAGCCGTGGGCGTGCGCGCCCGGCCCGCCGGCGGGGGCCGGGCGCGCCCCGGCCCCGGAGCGGAGCGCCCACCGCCGCCTGTTTGCTATAGCACGTTTATGTGTCGCCCAGGCACGGCCACATGTCGGAGACCCTTGTGCGTGCGGCGTGCATGGACGAAGGTATCGGTCACGGGGAGACCCGGGGGTCCGGCGACGGATCCCGTGGCACCGGTTCTGTGACACCGACGGGGGGTCGGACGAGCCGGCACCGGTGCAGTGCTGAGGCCGGGACGGCTGGGGGGCCGTCCCGGCCTCAGCGGCATTCCTGGAGACCGGCGGTCCGCGGCCGCGGCGCCGGACCGGCGCCGTCGCGGAGGGCGCGCACGGCTTCGAGGGCCGCGGCCCGCCCGGCGCGGGTCGCCCCGAGGGTCGAGGCGGTCGCGCCGTAGCCGACCAGCAGCACCCTCCTGTCGCGCAGCACGCGCACGCCGTCCGTCCGGATGCCGCCGCCGGCCTCGCGCAGCCGCAGCGGGGCGAGGTGGTCGAGCGCGGGCCGGAAGCCCGTGGCCCACAGGATCGCGTCGGCCCGGACCCGGCGGCCGTCGGCGAGGAGGACGCCCTCGGGCGTCACCGACCGCAGCGGGCCCGCCGAGACGAGGATCCCGGCCTCGATCCCGGCCCGGTAGGGGCCGGTCAGGGGCAGGCCGGTGGACGAGACCACGCTCGCCGGCGCCAGGCCGGCCCGCGTCCGCTCGTCCACCCGCCGCTCGACGTCCCGGCCCCAGTCCGCGTCGAACTCCCGGGCGGTGAAGCCCGGGGGCCGGCGCGTGACCCAGGTGGTCGTGGCCCCGGCCGCGGCCAGTTGCAGCAGGAACTGCACGGCCGAGGTGCCACCGCCGACCACCACCACGTGCCGGCCGCGGAACTCCTCGGCGGTGCGGAAGTCGTGCGTGTGCAGCTGCCGGCCGCGGAACGACTCCCGGCCGGGATAGTAGGGCCAGTACGGGCGGTCCCAGGTCCCGGTGCCGTTGATGACGAGGGCGGTCTCCCGCACGGCGTCGTCGGCGAGCACCTCGAGCGGGCCGTCGGCGGAGGAGGCGAGCACTCGCCGCACGGCCGCCGGCCGGTGGACGGGCAGGCCGAAGCGCTGCTCGTACTCGCCGTAGTACCGGGCGACGACGGCGGAGGCCGGCTCGGCCGGGTCGGCGTCGCCGAGGGCCAGGCCGGGCAGGTCGTGCACGCGGTGGGCGGCCCCCAGGATCAGCGACGGCCACCGGTGCCGCCACGCCCCTCCCGGCCCGGGGTTGGCGTCGAGGACGACGAACTCCTCCTCGGGCACCAGCCCCTGCCGCCGCAGGTGGTAGGCGGCGGACAGGCCGGCCTGCCCGGCCCCGATCACCACGACCTTCAGCACGACGCCTCCTTGGTTGACGTTTCAACAATCAGTCAACGGGGAGGACGCCCGCGGTATTCCGGCCGATGCCCCCGCCGCCGTCCACGGCGTGGGCGCCGGTGGCGGCCGACCAGCAGCTCGCTATGGTCCTGCCGCCGGCGAGCAGGACGTTCTCGACCAGGACCGCGACGTGTTCCTCCGTGCGTTTCGTGATGGCTGACGGACGCCTCTGCTGGCGGTGGCGGGACCGTTCCTGCTCCGCGGGATTCGCCCGGCCTAGCCGGTGGGCTGTGTCAGGTCGGGCTGCTCACCGGCGGCGGCCTGGTCGAGCAGGTCGCACACGTCGAAGACGTACTCGGTGGTGTTCTCCACGATCTCCACCTCGGCGATCGCCGGTGGTTGCCCGCCGGGTTCGGGGACGGACTCCAGGGTGATCGTGCTGACGAGGCGTCCGGAGAGGTAGAGGAACGCCGGCGGCAGACCCTCCTCGGCCAGGGCTTGGATGTCGACCTCCTCCTGGGCGAAAATCATCGCGGGGCCCGGGTAGTCGAACGTGGCGGAGAGACCGTCGGCGTAGTAGGTCTCCACGGGGGCGGAGTCCAGGAGGATGTCCTCCAGCGTCGCCCCGTCCGAGGCGCGAGTGATGTCCAGGGCGATGGACCCCCGGTACTCCACGACGGTGTCGCCGTCCTCGGTGACGAGGGCGCGGTACGTGCTGGGCTCAACGTCCTCCTGAGTGATGGTGACCTCCGAGTCGCACAGCGGCAGGGTCACCGGCGCGTAGAACTCCTCGGGCAAGGGCACGAGCTTCCCGTGGGTGCTGGCCGGCGGCCACTGGAGCTGGTCGGGCTGCTCAGGGGGTGGGACCGGCTCGGTCTGGCCCACGGCGGTGGACGGGGCGATGAGGGCGAGGCAGGCCGCGGCGCAGGCGGCTGCGATCCGGCGGGTGCTGTTCATGGCTGCTCCTCGGGGCGTGGTGCCGAGGACGGACCGGGCGCAGTCCACGGCTGGTGCAGTGGATGGAAGCGGAGCTGCGGGCGGTATCGAGACCGGCCCACGGCTCCAGTGTGCTCGCCTGGCTGGAGCGGAGGAGACGGGGCCGGAGCTGATCACCTGATCGTTATCCGCCCTGCCCCCAGGGCCGTCACAATCGGCGCGGAGCACGCGCACGACCGGACGCCCCGGCGTCCACGACGGGGACCGGGGCGTTCGTGCTGCCTGATGCCCCGTGCCGGGCTGGCGGTCGCGGCCGGCCGCGCCGGGGGATCGTCGGCGCGAGGCTTCGGCCTGCGCCGCCGAGCCGTCCGTGACCCCGGCCTCCTCGGTTCAGGCCAGTCCGAGCTGCTGGGCGATGCTCATCATGTCCAGGTAACGGTGGTCCTCCGCGGTCAGCCCGTCCTCGCCCTCCCTGCTGAAGACCGCCATGGGGACAGACAGCCGTTGCCCGGTGGGCGGCACTTCCCCGGCCGGCGTCGTCAGCGGCCCGGTGTGGGTGCCCACGAACAGCACCCGGGATGCGGCCACGGGGCCGTCCACGACCACCTCCTCCAGTTGCAGCACCATGTCCGGCATCGCGGTGAACCACTGCTGGATGTCCTGCTGGATCGCGGCCCGTCCGCGCACCGGCTCCGGGGAGGCGGTGGTGTAGACGATGGCGTCGGGGCTGTAGAAGGCGGCGTAGGCGGCGGCGTCGTGGGCATTGAGCGCGGCAATGATCTTCTCGGCCTTCTCCCGCTGATCTCCGGCGCCGGGCACCGGCCCGGCGACTGACGTGGGGATGTCGCTCATGGTGTCCTCCGATTCCTGCGTGCCCGGCCCGGGTGCGGGGCCGGTGTCTCGACGGTAGGCACCGGCTGGCGACGGCCCCAAGGGAACCAGCCGCATCGTCGCCGGCCCGTGACTCCTGGCGGATCCGTGACGGTGGCCGCCATGTCCGGCACCGCCCCGGCGCTCCATCACGGAGGCCGGGGCGTTCACATTGCCGGGCCTTCCGCAGGCACGGGAGCCACCGTCGAGGACCCGTCCTAGACTGGGTGGCGGGGGCGATGGTCATGGACTGGACCGAGGACCAGATTGCGCAGATGCGGCAGGGACGGACCGTCCACCGCGACGAGTCGCAGGGCACGTCGCTGGTCTGGCTCCGGACCGGCGCGGAGACGGGCGGGGAGTACGGCCTCATCTACGCGGAGTACGCCCCGGGAGGCCGGGTGTTTCCCCATTTCCACACGCTCTACGTGGAGACGTTCCACGTCTTCGACGGACTCGTCGAGGGCAGGGTCGCCGGTCGGGAGGTGCATCTGGAGACCGGGGACGAAGCCGTGGTGCCCAAGCGGGCGGTGCACGAGTTCCGCATCTCCGGTGACCGGGTGGGACGTGCCGTGGTGGAGCTGCGCCCGGCCCACCCCGGGTTCGAGAAGTGGGTGGTCGCCCTGCAGAACATGGCCGCCGACGGTCTGACCCACCCGGACGGGCGGCCGAAGAACCTCTATCACCTGGCGCTGATCCTCGTGGAGTCCGACATCCACCTGCCCGGCGCAGGCCGGGCCATGACGCCGGTGTTCCGTCTGCTGGCCGCGGCGGCCCGGCGCAAGGGCATCGACCGACAGCTCGAGCAGCGGTACTACCGCCGGACCTGACAACGCCCCGGCACTGCACGAGGGCGGCCAAGGCGTTCGCACTGCCCGCGAGAGGGTCAGGGGCCGAGGTACTCCCCGGTGGTGTAGCCCACGGTGCCGGCGTTGATGCCCTCGCACTGGGCGACCCGCCGTCGGTGACGGGAGTGTAGTTCACGCAGAACGCCTCGTAGTAGGGCATCCCGTTGTGCCAGGCGGCGTAGGCCTCCTCGTAGGTGAAGGGGGCATTCGGGTCCGGGGCCGGCACGACGGGTCCATCATCGGGGGTCTGCGTCGGGCCCGGCGGCGGCGGTGTGGTCTCCGGTTCGGTCCCCGCCGTCGTGCACGTCCCGGGGTCGCCGTTGGTGGTGGCCAGGAACATCTGCTCGGCGTCCAGGACGTTGACCTGCTCCTGCCCGGTGGTCATGGCCGACTGGTAGGCCTGGCAGAGTTCCACGGCCCTCTCCCGGTCGGTGAGGTCCGTGTCGAGGCGGTGGACGCGGATCCCGCCGTTGGTCCCGCCGAGCTCCTGGACGCCGGTGACCGTGCCGGTGTACCGGGCGCCGGCGTCGGAGGCCAGGAAGGACGCCAGCGGGTCGGCGCCGTCGGTGCCGTTGCGCGGCCCGGCCTGGCCGCCACCGGGCGAGGACGCGGCCGGCTCCGCCGAGGCGGCAGCGGAGGACGAGGCGCCGGCCTGGTCGGGCTGCGCCGAGGAGCAGCCGGTCAGGGCGAGCCCCAGTCCGAGCAGGGCGGGAGCGAGCTGGACCTTCATGGTCATCGGGTCCTGTCGATGGTGGGCGCACGGTGTCGCCTTCAGAGTAGTGGCCGGCACGACGGGGCAGGCTGAGGGTGCTGCCAGCCCGCCAGGGCGTGCTGCAGCAGAGCGTGTGCCGTGGCGCGCCCGCGTGTCGTGCCCCGCTCCGCCAGGTCCGGGGCGGTGAAGAGCGGTGGGGCGACCGGAGGGTGGTCGATGCGGTGGCGGAAGGTCTCTCCCCCGGCGTCGGCCACCGGCCCGGACCTCTCCTGGACGGACACCAGGGCCTCCCGGTGCAGGCAGCCCTCGAGGAGGCCGGTGTCCCCGGCGGACAGTCCCAGGCGTGCGGCCACCGCCGGGGTGGCCGGCGCGGAGCGGCCGGACAGCACCAGGAAGCCCTCTAGGGCGCTGCGGCGCCGACGGGTCCGGGGCAGGCGCACCGTGCGGCCTGCAACGGGCCCGCGCTGCGGGTTCCGTGCAGCGAACGACGCATCAACGACGCATCGCCCCTGGAGCTGGCGCGAAAAGCCGGCCTACTGGCGCGGAATACCGCGGGCACCAAGGGCGAAGAAGGACGCCGTCGAGCCCACCAGTGAAATTCGGATCTGCGGGCTCCGGCCGCCTTCCAGGCGCTAGAAACCCTGAAACGAGGAATCACTTATATAACTTTATGCCTTGAACGTTGGGTAGAGTGGTGGCATGGCCAGCCCAGTGGACCCTCTTTCATCACCTCACCGGCAGGAGTCCGCTTCCGCGCCGGGGTCGGCGTCCTGGGAAGGTCGGCCGGCTAGCGATCTGGCCGTGGGGTGGGAGGAGCACTCCTGGGATAGTGAGCCGGTGGTGGCCGGGGCGATGTCGCGCCGGGCGCGGATGGCTGCCCGCGGCCCGTACCGGGCGGCCGTGCCGGCAAGGATCGCCGACCTGGGTGTCGTCCTGCCCCCGGCGGTCGCGACTGAGGCAGAGGACGCCTTGATGGAGATCGCCCGCTTCGACGCCGAACTGACCTCCGCGTTGCCAGGCGTCGGCGGCGGGGACCCGGAGGAGCACGGGGAGCTGGCCCCGCTGGCGGCGGTGCTGCTGCGCACCGAGTCCACCTCATCCTCCCAGATCGAGGACATCACCGCGGGTGCCAAGGCCCTGGCGCTGGCCACGGTGGGCGAGAGAACAGGACCGAACGCGGCGATGGTCGCTGCCAACGTCACCGCCATGCAGGCCGCGGTGGCGATGTCCGAGGACCTGTCGGTGGACTCCCTCCGGGCCGCCCATGCGGCGCTGATGGCCGGTCAGGACTACGCCGCACCGGGGCGGTTCCGCACCGGGGCGGTGTGGATCGGCGGAATGGCCCCGACCCCGCACACCGCCACCTTCGTGCCCCCGCACCCCTCCCGGGTGCAGGCGGCGATGGACGATCTGATCGTCTTCTGTCACCGCACCGACGTGCCGGTGCTGGCCCATGCGGCGATCGCCCATGCCCAGTTCGAGACCATCCACCCCTTCGCTGACGGCAACGGGCGCACCGGGCGGGTGCTCGTCCACGCGATGCTGCGCGCCGCCGGCGCCACCCGGGCGATGACGGTGCCGGTCTCGGCCGGGCTGCTCACCGACACGGGCTCCTACTTCGACGCCCTGACCGCCTACCGCGACGGGGACCTCACCCCGATCGTGAGTCGGTTCGCCCACGCCGCCTTC
Source organism: Kocuria sp. U4B (assembly GCF_054875615.1). Next base: position 2,770,710 of record NZ_CM142180.1, on the reverse strand, counting down.
ACCGGAGTCACCAATGGTCGCGTCCTGGCCGAGCAACTGCAGGGCCTCTACGCCACCTGGCAGCAATCCCTGCACGCCCGCCGGGACGCTGCCGCCTGGACGGTGCTGCCCATGCTGATCCGCCAGCCGGCGGTGACCGTGCGCTGGGTCGCCGACCACGCCCGGGTTTCCCAGCCGGCCGCCCAACGGGCCATCGACCAGCTGCTCGCCGCCGGGGTGCTGACCCCGGCCACCGCCAACCGCCGCAACCGCGTTTGGATCGCCGAGGACGTCACCGCTGCCCTCGACGACTTCGCCGCCCGCGCCGGCCGCCGCGGCTGAGCACCCCTGTCCTGCCAACGTCGGCAGGGCTTAACCGGCGTGCCGGTCCTCAATCATGGCTCGGGCAGCGCCGAGCACCACCTGGGCTCGCCCCTGGGCGATGGCTTCCACCGGGGAGATCCCGTCCAGCCAGGGATTGGTCCCGAGGAACCACAGGCGAGCCACCTCATCGCCTTCCGCTGCCGAGAGCCCGGCCCACACTCGGTGCGCCAGTCGCAGCTTTGACTCCGCCGGCGGGTCGGGGGCGGGCCCGTCGTCCCCGGCCCACTGGACGGCGATGCCGGGGTCCTGGCTGCCGGCCATCACGGCCACCAGGGTCGGGCCCAGGTGGCCGGTGAGGTCCCGGACGACCTCCCGGATGCCCGGCTCGGCTGCACCGGTGGGCGAGGCGCCGGCGTGGGCATCATTGTTCATCTCGTTCTCGTCGGACTCCTTCATTGCTGCTCCTGGGTGCCATTGCTGCTCCTGGGTGCCATTGCTGCTCCTGGGTGCCATTGCTGCTCCTGGGTGCCAGCAGTGTCGTCGTGGTCCGGCGGGGTGAGCGCGGCCAGCATGGAGGAGACCCAGGCCCGGTCCCTGCGCGGGACACCCCGGGTGTGGGCGAGGTCGGCCAGCACGTTGCGACCCAATGCCCGAACCACCTCCGCCTCGTCCATGGCGGCCTTCAAGGCCGAGAGGACCTGCTGGTTCCACTGCGTGAGGCGGTGCAGGCGCAGGAACAGCCACGCGACCCCGACCCAAGACAGGTTGGCTACCGCCCACAGCACCTCGGTGTACCGCCCCAGGTGGTCCACCCCTGCCCAGAACGCATCGAGGGCCGTGACGACCCAGGGCACTCCGGCCGCGTACAGGCCCGTCAGTGCCACTGGCACCACCAGCAGGACGGGGATCAGCGGCAAGCGGTGGGAGGGCAGGCGTGGCTTGGGTCTGGAGGAAGTGATCATCGTGTCCGTCTCTGGATGATGGTGCCGTCCTGTTTGCTTCCATCCCTGCGGCGGGGGTGGAGACGGGAAAGGCCGGTGGTCATCTCCCATGTGTGCGGCACGGACCCCAGCGGAGGCACTGCCGACACCGGGCCAGTCGCCCGCATCGGGGTCTCAGCATCCGTCTGTCCCGGGGGGGGTGGTAGCCATTTGGGGCAAGCACGGTGGGACAGTGTCTCCGCGGGACCGGCTCAGGTCGTGGGGCCGGTGCTGGAGGCGATGACCGCTTCCAGGGCCGTGGCGAAGTCGTCGGCGACCGCGGAGTCGGGGGCGTGGAGGGAGACGGAGAACACCTGACCGTCCACTGATGGCCCCATTCCTGTGGGAAAGCAGGGCCGGGCTCAACGTGCTCGCGCACCCGGCACCCGCAGGCTGATCCCCCGGCAGGCGCCGACACCCCTGGGGCGCTCACCTCACCAGTCATCACGATGGCCTGAATCGTTGCCGCTATCTAGATGTACCCGGTCACTGGGTTGGTCGCAGGCGGCTGATCGGTGGGTGGCCTTCGAGTGCGCTGTGACGCCTGCCAGTGTTGTAGTGCTCGACCCACGGGGCAAGAGCAGCGCCGCGTTCGTCGTTGCTGGTGAAGACCTGCCGGTAGGCCCACTCAGTGGCCAGGGTGCGGTTGAACCGCTCCACCTTCCCGTTCTGCCAGGGGCAGTGCGGGCGGATGAACACCTGCTTGGCGCCCAGGGTAGTGATGACCTCGCGCACGGCCGTGGAATGGCGGTAGGCCCAGGCGTTGTCGGTCACCACCCGCTGGATCTTCTCGATCCCGCAGTCGGCGAAATAGGCCGCGGCCCGGGCCAGGAACCCCGCGCACGTGGCGCCCTTCTCATCGGCCAGGACCTCGGAGTACGCCAGTCTGGAATGGTCATCGACCAGTGAGTGAACGTAGTCGAACCCGACCCGGGTGCCGTGGTCCCGAGTGAGGCTGCCCTGGGCGCGGCCGATCGCCCGCCAGCCGCCGCCGTCTTCGGATCCGGCCGAGCTTCTTCACATCCATGTGCACCAGCTCCCCGGGCCGGTCGCGTTCGTAGCGCACCGCGGTGGCCTTCGAGGCCCGGATGAGCTGGCCGGTGAGCCGGTCCAGCTCCCGCAGGTACGGGACCCGGTGGCGGCGCAGAATCCGCCCCACCGTGCGCGGGGCCAGTCCCAGCTCGGGGCCGAGCCAGTCCTGACCCCGCCGGGTGGTGCGGCGCAGCGCCAGCACCTGCTGCTCGACCTCGGGCCGGGTGCGGGTCGGGGTGGTGTGCGGGCGACAGGACCGGTCGTGCAGGCCGGCCTCACCCTCGTGCTCGTAGCGGGCGATCCAGGTCGCCACGCACTTGCGGGACACACCCATGGCCGCGGCGATGTGCGCCTTGGGCATCCCGGCCTGGTGGCGCTGCACGATCAGGAGCCTGCCGTGGACGGTGGTGCGGGCATTACCGTGGGACATGGGAGCCTCCGTGGTGGATGTGGGCCTTCGACAAGCCACACCCCACCCGGAGGCTCTCCTCACGTCAACACCGCGCTACCAATCTCCTGCCCGGGTACATCTAGAGACTTGCTTACGCTCGCCCCAAGCAACTTTCTCCGCTCTCGGAGGCCGGCATGGCCACGCGCCACGACGCACATCCAGCACCCGCCGATCCGGCCACCACCCCGCGCCCTGCGCGGCCAAGACGGCCGCGGTGGCGGAGGATCGGACGCTTGGCCGTCGTCACGGCAATGGTTCTCCTGGTCCGGGTGCTGGTCTCCAGCGGGCTGCACTTCGCACTTACCCAATACGAGCGCACCAGCAGCGTTCCGTACGGTCAGCGGGTGGCGGTGGACGGCGGCTCGGTCGACGTCGTGGACAACGCCGCGGACGGGCCCACCATCGTGCTGCTCAGCGGTCTGGGTCCCCTCCCCGGCCCTGGACTTCGCCCCACTGATCCGGGAGCTCGAAGGTCACCGTGTGGTGGTCGTCGAAGGGTTCGGCTACGGCGACGCGGACATGAAAGCCCCGGACCGGGCAGTCCAGAACATCTCCCAGGAGCTCCACGTCGCCCTGGCCGGCGCCGAGGTCGAGGGGCCGTACGTACTGGCCGGCCACTCCCTGGCCGGGTTCTACATCCTCGACTACGTCAACCGGCACCCCGGGGAGGTCTCCGCGGTCATCGGCATCGACACCACCGCTCCCGCCTTCGCCGCCGACCAGGACGAGGCCCCGGCCAGCGGCGGCATCCCATGGGGCCGGTTGGCGGCGTCCACCGGCCTACTCCGCTGGACGCTGCTGGCCGCCCCCGACTTGGCGCTGCCCGCCACCACGGCCCACACCGCTCAAGAACGGGAGCAGATCAACCGGATGACCGTCTGGAACTTCGCCAACCCGGCGGTGACCGACCAAACCCGACGGATCGGGGACAACGCCCGAGTATTGGAGGACGTGAAATTCCCGCGTGAACTGCCGGTGCTGATGTTCCTGGCCCAAGACACCGTGAACCAGACCAACGAGTGGCTGCCCTCCCACGAAGAGCAGCTGCGGGCAGTGGACGACCACAAGCTCATCGTGCTTGATGGCGGGCACTACCTGCACTGGACCCGGTCTCCGGAAATCGCTGTGGCGATCACAGACTTCCTGTCCGAGCGCGGAGTCACTCCGCAGGAAGGCATCGAGCGCGCGTGGTCAGCATCGGCGGGCTGAGCCCGCCGCCTTCATGCGGCTTAGCTCCCCGGGGCCAGCTCACTGCACAGCGCTGGCAAACCGCGCGCCGACAAGTAGTAGGCGATGTTCTTCAGTGCCAATCCGGCTGAGCGGCGCCGGCACGGCAGAAGCTGCTCGCACGCGGCGCCCATCGGGACTGATCCCCAGGCGGGCGTTCTCATCCCCTCAGCCGGATCGAAGCATGCACCACGCGGCGGAGAAGTCCCCCGCACGTAGGTCCGATTTGCGCATCCACACCTCCAGGTGCCCGCCGTCGCCGAACCACCCGCTCAGCGTCGTCCAGCTCTCCAGATCCACCACGAGCCGGTGCTCATCCCGGGGCTGCTCCAGCGGAAGGACCCGGTTCAGCACCGCCCGGGCGTTGAGCTCCCCCACCTGGCTGTGTCCGTAGACGTGGGAGACCGGCGTCGGCGTCCCGGCCGCGGAGCCGGTGCGCTGCACCAGCCACGAGAACTGCAGCTGCTGCTCGAGCTCCTTGGCCGTCTGGAACACCTCGTTGAGACCGCCAGCAGCGTCAGCGGCCGGCGGCAGCGTGAATCCAGGCATCGGCAGCACCACCTGGCACATTGGCCCCGGCGCGGCCGTCGACTCCGGCGGATCCACCAGCGCCGACCGGTCCGGCTGGTGCACCCAGCGCACCAGCCACGCCCGGGACTCCCCATCCGCCGGGTCTTCCCCCGTGGTCTCCAGGTCGTGGAAGACCTCAAGCACCCCGGTCCCCGGCAGCCCCTCCCGCAGTCCCGGCCACACCGCCTTGCCCTGGGCGTCGAGCGCCCCGTCGAGGTCGGCCAGATCCAGTGTCAGCACGTGCGTCAGTGCCAGTCCGTCGGCCCGCGCCGGCCAGGACTGCAGTGGTGCGGCCGCGGGTCCGCCCAGCCAGCTGACCCACCCTCCGGTGCGCCACAGCTCGATCAGCTCCTCGTCCCCGGGGGCAAAGGAGTTCTCGCTGAGGACCGGAGACCACGCCACCTGCTCAAGCAGTGCCGCGGCTGCCGGAGGGCCAGCCAGCAGCCACGACTCGATCTGCCCCCACGGTCCGTGCAGCGGTGCGGACACCTCCTCGCCGGCGCCAGTCATGACCGCCACCCGCCGGGCTCCTCGCGCAGCCGCTCCCGCAGGCCGGTCAGCGGCCGCACCAGCAGCTGCTCACCCAGGTGGTGCTCGACCCGCTCAAAGAACCGCTGGGCCTCATCGAGCAGCGAGTCGAGGAACGGGACGGGCTCGACCATCACGCGCTTGCCCTCTGCGGAGAAGAACACCTTGCGCTTGAACGTCTCCAGCACCACCGGCAGTGGCTGGTCCGGGTAGTCGCACCATCCTCGACCCGTATCCAGGAACTCATGGACGACGTCCACCAGGTAGCACCACAACGCCGACACGTCGTCCACTGCCCCGAACGGCAGCATCTCGGCCCCCTGATACCGCAGCCGAATCCCGCCTTCGCTCCAGTACCGGTCCCGGCGCCGGCGCGACTTCCACAGCTTCGCGGCCTCGGTCTCGTGCTCGTAGATGTCCAGCAGGTAGTACCCCGGGTTGGCCGCCACCTTGGCTGGGTCGAAGATCGGCCCGCCCTTGAGGATCAGCGTGGTGGACTCCACCTGCGCCGTGCGCTGGTAGGCCGCCCAGGCCGAGTCACCTGCAGCGGCCTCCCACGCCCCGCTCATGCGGCCGGCGCCTGGTCCAGCCGCTGCAGCTGGTCCCACATCAGCGGCAGACCCCGGGCAGCGAGGAACTGGTCCACGGTCGTCAACGCCGGGCACGGCAGCTCCTCGGGGCCATCCCACACGGAGTCGCACTCGTCGCACAGCAGGATGATCTCGTCGGTGGCGACCACCCGCCAGGTGGCAACGACTCCGTCGTCGCAGCACGGGCACTCGATGGGGTTCATAGCGGCTCCTTCCTGTGCATCGCCCCGGCCGGGCGCCGGGATGGGGTCAAGTCAACCGAGGACCCCGCCGCACTGGGGCGCAGTGCTCACGAGGTCCTCGGGTGATCAGATTGTGCACCGGATCGACCGGTGCGCGGAAGGGGTTCACACCCCCGCCAGCGCTCGCCCGAAGGCTTCGGCGTCTGCCCTTGCTTCTGCCCGGACAGACCCAGGAGCCCGGGCTCGTCTCCGACGGCGCACCGGGCGCGGCGCGCCTTCCAGGTCTGCTAGCAACCGTGCTCCCAGCACTGACAGGGTTCCGTCAGCCCGAGCGGCCCGCGCCCGGCGCAGCGCCCCGTACAAGGCAGCGTCGGAGCGGTTGTTGACCACCTTGCCGGTCGCGGCCTTGTGCTCGAGCATCTACACCAGGGCGACCTCGTGACGACGGTTGGTGATCCGCTCCGCCAGTCGGCTGAGCACCTGGTGGTCACGGTGGGACGGGTCGGCGACCACATCTGCCCGCCAGGAGGCCAGCATTCGCTTCCGTGCGTCTTTGGCCGATCGGGAGGGCACCCGCAGGTGGGTGTAGCCGAAACGTACGCACTGCACGGTCACCGCCTCCTCGGTGGTGCGCTGGGCCTGGGCGGGCATCACCAGGCCCTCGACGGCCGCCACCAGCTCGGTCGCCTCACCGTCGGCCTTCAGCCGCGCCAGCCACCGCGCCAGCGACGCCTCGGCCGCGCAGTCGGTGGCCAGCCGCGGGTGACGCCCGTGAGAGATGACGAAGTCCCGGTAGCTTGGGACCTTGCGCCGCCTTCAGTGCGAATTTTGTGTCGAAAATGGAGAGTAGATGGCGAACCGGCCACCAGTGACGGTGACCGACTCAACCAACTTTCCTGCGTTTCCGCGGATTTTGAGTGCCCCCAGTCAGACTCGAACTGACACTGAGCGGATTTTAAGTCCGCTGCCTCTGCCGATTGGGCTATGGGGGCCGGTGAACGGCTCAACCCCGCCGCCGGACGCTGCCCGGGGCGGGGTTGAGCCGGTGGACGGGAGGTCCCGTCAGAGGCTGGCCTTGCTCGAGGCCGGGGCGCTGCCCGTGGCCTCCTGGAAGTTCAGCCGGGGCTCGCGCGCGTGCCGGATCGGCGCGGTGTCGCGCCCGAACACGGCGTTGAGGACGTACTCGGAGAACACCCGCACCTTGCGCTCCACGGTGGGGATGGCGTAGCCGTGGTAGAGCCGGTGCATCATCCAGGCCGGGAAGCCGGAGAACTCGATCCCGTTGCCCTTGATGCCGGGCAGGTTCTTGATGCTGGCCACGCCCTTGCCCAGGCCGAGCCCGGCGACCGCACCGAGGTTCTCGTGGTAGTAGTCCTCGAGCGGCTTGCCCGCGCGGGCGGCCAGGATGTTCTTGGCCAGGACGCGGGCCTGGCGCACGGCGTGCTGGGCGTTGGGCACGCAGAAGCCGCCCACGCCCCCGCCGGTCAGGTCCGGCACGGCCGCGACGTCGCCGGCGGCCCAGGCGCCCTCGACGGGCCCGTCGTCGCCGGTGATCCGCAGGTCCGCGCCGGCGCGGACGCGCCCGCGCTGGTCCAGGGGGAAGTCCGTGCTCTTCACCAGCGGGTTGGCCTGCACGCCGGCGGTCCAGATGAGGGTGTCCGTGTCGATCTCGCCGGCCGGGGACTTGTCCTGCATGTTGATGAGCTTCAGGTGCTTGTCCACGGCGGAGGCCAGGGAGGTGTTCAGCAGGACCTCGATGCCGCGGCTGCGCAGCTGGGCCACGACCTTCTCGGCACGGTCCTCGGAGACCTCGGGCATGATCCGGCCCATGGCCTCGATCAGGACGAAGCGCAGGTCGGAGACCTCGAGGCGCTCGTTGCGCTCGACGGCGCTGCGGGCCATGTCCTCCATCTCGGCGAGGCCCTCGGTGCCGGCGTAGCCGCCGCCGACGACGACGAAGGTCAGCGCACGGCGCTTCGCGTCCTCGTCGGAGGTCAGGGAGGCGAACTCGATCCGCTCGAGGACCCAGTCGCGCAGCGCGACGGCCTCCTCGACGGACTTCAGGCCGATGCCGTTCTCGGCGAGGCCCTCGATCGGGAACGCGCGGGTCACGGAGCCGCCGGAGATGACGACCTCGTCGTAGGCCAGCTCGAAGGTCTCGCCCTCGTCGACGCCCTGGACGGTCGCCGTGCGGTTGGCGTGGTCGATGCCGACCACGCGGCCGCCGACGAGCTCGCAGTCGCGCAGGTGCTGACGGTGCGGGACCACGGCGTGGCGGCCCTCGATGTTGCCGGCGGCCACCTCGGGGAGGAACGGCAGGTAGGTCATGTACGGGTTCGGGTCCACCACGGTCACGACCCCGCCGGAGTCCTTGATCCGCTTCTGCAGTTCCTGCGCCACGGTGAAACCGACGTAGCCGCCGCCGACGATCAGAAGGCGCGGTCGATCCTTAGCGAGTTGAGTAAAAGACATGACCCAGAGTCTACTCAGAAAGCTGACGGCGCTGCGGCCCGGCCGGGACCCCCGGTACCGTGTTCCGCCGTCGGCCCGTCCGGGCGCCGGGCCGGCGCGCCCGGTTCATCCGTTGCGGCCGGGCCCGCCGCGCACGATGTGCCGGATGTGCACCACGGCCCCGGCGGTCAGCCCGAGCACGAGCAGCCCGAAGCCCGAGAGCACGAACAGGGGCAGCAGCCCCGTCTCGTCGATCGGCGGCACCGGCTCGGGCGGGGCGGCCTCGGCCTCGACCTGCTCGGTGACGGGCTCGGCGCTCCGCGTGGGGGTCGCCGTGGGTGCGGCCGAGGCGCCGCGGCGGTGCACGCGCACCCACTCGCGCATGCTCCCCAGGGGGTTCTCCGTGACCTCGGGGACGTCCTCCGTCAGCGCGGCCTCGACGTCGAGCACGCCGTAGCCGTAGAGGGGGTCCTTGCCCGGTGCCCCGGTGTCCCGGGCGGTGGAGACCAGGCGGTTGGCGATCTGGGCCGCGCTCATCTGCGGCCACTTCGCCTGGATCAGCGCCGCGGCGCCCGCGACGACGGGGGCGGACGCGGACGTCCCGGCCCACGTGGCGTAGCGGTCGCCGGGGATGGCGCCCACCATGTCCTCGGTGGGCCCGGCGACCGCGATGGAGATGCCCTGCGAGGAGGACTCCCAGCTGGCCTCGCCGTTGCGGCCCACGCCGCCCACGGTGAGCACGCCCGGGATGGTGGCCGGGGCCCCCACCTGGACCAGCCCGGAGCCCCGGTTGCCGGCGGAGGCGACGACGAGGACGTCCTTCTCCTCGGCGTAGAGGAAGGCGTCGTCCCAGCTGCGCGGCCAGGACGTGCTGTTGGAGCCCACCGACATGTTGATGATGTCCGCTCCGTTGTCCACGGCCCACCGGACGGCGTCGGGGATCTGCTCGTCGACGCTGCGGATGTCCGGGGTCTCGTTGCCCAGCCACGTGGAGACGGCGAGCACCTGCGCGTCCGGGGCCACGCCCACGACCCCGGCGGGGCGGCCGGGGGCGGCGTCGTCGTCGCCGCCGTCGGGCACGTGGCCGCGCCCTGCCGCCACGGACGCCACGAGGGTGCCGTGCTCGGGCTCCGCGCCGAGGCCCTCCTGGCCGTCGGGCGCCCCGCCCCCGGAGACGTCGGTGCCGCCCGCCACGGCGCCCGCGAGGTCCTGGTGGGCGCCGTCGACGCCGGTGTCGATGACGGCGATGCGCACTCCCTCGCCCGTGGACTCCTTCCAGGCGTCGCGGATGCCGTACTCGTCCAGCCAGTACTGCTGCGCCCGGATCCCGTCCGCGTCGATCCGGGAGGTGTCGGGCGCCTCGGGCGGTTCGGTGACGGGGTTCTCGATCGGGATGCTCGGGGCGGGGGCCGGCGGACCGGGCTGGGCCCGGGCGGGCTCCGCTCCCGGAAGGCCCACGGCGGCGGCCGCGACGAGGACCGCCGCGCCGAGGGCGCCCCGGCGCGGGACGCCGAGGGGACGGGCGGGACGGCGACGGGCGGCGGTGGGGTGCATGGGTCCTTCGGGGTGGGGTCCGAGTGGGACGAGCGCGGGTCAGCCGACCTGCGAGAGGGCGATCCCGTCCAAAATATCGTGTTCGCTGGCGATCGCCGAGCGCACCCGGCCACCGGTGGCGGAGGCGACGCGCTCCACGATCCGCCGCCACACCAGGGCGCCGGCGCCGATGACGTCCACGCGCCCCTCGTGCATGTAGGGCAGCTGCGCTCGCTCCTCCCGCGTCATGGCGGTGAGCTCCCGGCAGGCCTGCTCGATCCGCTCGGCGGGCAGCTCCGCCCCGTCGATGGCCTCCGGGTCGTAGCCGGGCAGGCCCAGCGCGTGGGCGGTGACGGTGGTGACGGTGCCCGCCACCCCCACGAGGTGGGTCGCCTCGGCCAGGGGCACGGTCTGCAGGACGGCGTCCACGGCGCGGTCGACGTCGCGCAGCACGGCCTCCTGCTGGGGAGCCGTCGGCGGGTTGGCGCCGAGGTGGCGCTCGGTCAGGCGCACGCAGCCGATGTCGACGCTGCGCTCGGCGCGCACGCCGTCCGCGTTGCCCAGGACGAACTCCGTGGACCCGCCGCCGAGGTCCACCACGAGGACCCGGTCGTCGGGGTCGGCCCCGCCGACCGCGGCGGAGGCGCCGAGGAAGGACAGGTCGGCCTCCTCGTCGCCGGTGATCACCTGGGGCTCGACGCCGAGCCGCTCGCGGATGCCGCGGAGGAAGACGTCCCGGTTGCCGGCGTCGCGGGTGGCGCTGGTGGCCACGAACCGCAGGTGCTCCACTCGGTGCTGCTCCAGCAGCCGGGCGTACTCGTCGGCGGCCGCGAACGTGCGCTGCAGCGCCGCCTCGGCGAGCCACCCGGTGGCGTCCACGCCCTGGCCCAGGCGCACGACGCGCATCTCGCGCACGACGTCGTCGAGCACGACGCGCCCGTCCTCCTCCCGCGCCTCGGCGATGAGCAGTCGGATGGAGTTGGTGCCGCAGTCGATGGCGCCTACGCGCATGGGGACGTCCTCAGGGGTGGGGGGTGCGGGCGGGGGTGGTGGCAGGGGCCGGCTCAGGCGTCGCGCCAGGCGGGGTCGCAGTGGCAGGCCTCGGGGGTCCACCACTGCGCGATGGCGTCGAGGGTCTCGTCGCCGAGGGGGTTCACGCCCCGGCCGGCGGCCAGCGCGTGCCCGGCGAGCACGTGCAGGCACTTGACCCGCACGGGCATGCCGCCGGCGGAGATGCCCTCGATCTCGGGGACCGGGCCGGTGCCGGCCTTCGCCCCGATCCGGGCTCGCTCCGCGAGGTAGTCCTCGTGCGCGGCCCGGTGGCCGGCGGCGAGCCGCTCGTCGGAGCCGAGCCGGTCCGACATCTCGTACATCAGCCCGCCGGCCTCGAGCCGGGAGACCGCGGACGTGACCACGGGGTGCGCCAGGTAGAAGACCGTGGGGAACGGGGTCCCGTTGGCCAGCCGCGGCGCGGTGGCCGCCACGAGCGGGTTGCCGCACGTGCAGCGGGCGGGGATCTCGACGACGTCGCGCACCGGGCGCCCGAGCTGGCGGGAGAGCACCTGCAGGTCCAGGGGCGTGGGCTCGACCGTGCCGGCCGTCACCCCGAGGCCCCGGGGGGCGGGGGCCGCACCGTCGCCGGTCTCGTGTCCGTGCTGGTCGTTCACGCCGTTCCTCACTCCGCGGCCGTGCCGCGGCTGTCCGTCGCCGCGTCCTGCGGCTGGTCGTCGGCCCCGGTGGTGGCCTCCGGGGCGGTGCTCGCGGAGCTCCCGGTGCCCCCGGAGCCGCCGGTGCTCTCGCTCTGCTGGGCGTCCCCGGTGGCTCCCGGGGTGCCGGTGGTGTCGTCGTAGGCGGAGGCCACGACGGACTGCCACAGGGCGTCGACCCACGCGGGCTTGTCCGCCTCGACCTGCGCCGCGGAGGAGTCCACCACGGCGCCCTCCATCTCCTCGGCGCCGACCACGAGGTAGGAGCGCTCCCCCGGCATGACGTAGAGCAGCCGGTCGCGGGCCTGCTGCTTGACGTAGGTCTCGTCCGACCACTGGTCCACCTGGTGCTCCAGGGACGCCTGCTCCGCCTGCATGTCCGCGATCGAGCGCTCGAGGGCGGCGATCTCGGCGCGCTGCTCGAGCCAGATCTTGGTGGTCGGCGCCGCGAGGAAGACGATGAGCACCGCCACGAGCGTCAGGGCGAGGAACCGGCCGCTGAAGGTCCGGGCGGGGGTCGGCGTCCCCACGGCGGTCGAGCCGGTCTGCTGGCGCGGCGCCCGTTCCGCCCGGCTCCGCGCGGCGTCCCGCCCGCCGAGCAGGCGGGTGGTGGGAGGGCGGGAAGCGGGCATGCGGACCTCACGGGGCGGGATCGGGGACGGGCACCAGTGTAGCGTCCGTGCGGGCCCGGCCGGCCGGGGGCCGGGCCCGCACGCTCGGGACCGCCCGTTCAGGCGGCCGCGGTCACTTCGCGGTGTAGCGCGGGAAGGCGGAGGCGCCGGCGTAGCGGGCGGCGTCCCCGAGCTCCTCCTCGATGCGCAGCAGCTGGTTGTACTTCGCCACGCGCTCGGAGCGGGCGGGCGCACCGGTCTTGATCTGCCCGGCGTTGGTGGCCACCGCGATGTCGGCGATCGTGGTGTCCTCGGTCTCCCCCGACCGGTGGGAGATCATGCAGTGGAACATGTGGCGCTGGGCGAGGGAGATCGCGTCGAAGGTCTCCGTGAGCGAGCCGATCTGGTTGACCTTCACCAGCAGCGCGTTGCCGGCGCCCTCCTCGATGCCGCGCGCCAGGCGCTCGGGGTTGGTCACGAACAGGTCGTCGCCCACGAGCTGGACCTGCGTGCCCACGGAGGCGGTCAGGGTCTTCCAGCCCTCCCAGTCGTTCTCGTCCAGGGGGTCCTCGATGGACACCAGCGGGTAGTCGCGCACGAGCTCCTCGTAGTACGCGGCCATCTCGTCGGAGCTGAGCTGCTTGCCCTCGAAGTTGTACTTGCCGTCCTCGAAGAACTCGGAGGAGGCGACGTCGAGGGCGAGCGCGACGTCGGTGCCCACGGTGTAGCCGGCCTTCTCGATGGCCTCGGAGATCAGGTCCAGCGCGGCGCGGTTGGACTCGAGGTTCGGGGCGAAGCCGCCCTCGTCGCCCAGGCCGGTGGACAGGCCGCGGTCGTGGAGCACGGACTTCAGCGAGTGGTAGACCTCCACGCCGGTGCGCAGGGCCTCGGAGAAGGTCGGGGCGCCGATGGGGGCGATCATGAACTCCTGGATGTCCACGTTGGAGTCCGCGTGGGAGCCGCCGTTGAGGATGTTCAGCATCGGGACGGGCAGCACGTGGGCGTTCGGGCCGCCCAGGTACTTGTAGAGCTCGAGGTCGGCGGCGTTGGCGGCGGCGCGGGCCACGGCGAGGGAGACCCCCAGGATCGCGTTCGCCCCCAGGTTGCCCTTGTTGTCGGTGCCGTCCAGGTCCAGCATGGTGCGGTCGATCAGGCGCTGGTCGGTCGCGTCGAGCCCGATGACGGCCTCGGCGATCTCCTCGTCGACGGCCTTGACGGCGTCGAGCACCCCCTTGCCGAGGTAGACGCTCTTGTCGCCGTCGCGGCGCTCGACGGCCTCGAACTCACCGGTCGAGGCGCCCGAGGGCACCGCGGCCCGGCCGTAGCTGCCGTCCTCCAGCAGGACCTCGACCTCCACGGTCGGGTTGCCGCGGGAGTCGAGGATCTGGCGGGCGTGCACTGCGGTGATCATGGCCATGAAAAGCTCCTGACGTCGTGGTGGGAGGGCGTGCTGGCCCCAGCGGGTCCAGCCTAGCGAGTCGGCGGCGTCCTGCGCCGCCCCCGGGCGTCGCGGAGCGCCCCGGACCCGGGTTCAGCCGCCGTCGCGCTCGCGCACGTACGCGCGGGTCGCCCCGCGCAGGGCGCGCTCGGCGTCGAGGCCGTGCGCCGAGCCCGAGCGCACGAGCGCGAACAGCGCCTCGCCGAGCTCCTCCTCGGTGCGCGGTCCTGCGGGGTCCTCGGGGCGGGCGGGCTCGAGCCCGTTCTTGCGGGCCCGGGCCAGGGTCTTCTCGGCGAGGGCCAGGGCGGGCAGGTGGGGCGGGATCCCGTCGAAGGGCCCGGTGCGCTCGGGCTTCTCCTCCTTCTTGAGGTCCTCCCAGCGGGCGTGCAGCTGCTCGAGGGTGTGCTCCCCCGCCACGTCGCCGGCCGAGCCGGCCCCGAAGACCTGGGGGTGGCGGCGCACGAGCTTGCCGGTGATCGCCTCGAGCACGTCCGAGACGTCGAACCCGCCCGCCTCGCGGGGCCGCTCCTGGGCCACGCGGGCGTGGAAGACGACCTGCAGCAGCACGTCGCCGAGCTCCTCGACGAGCAGCTGCGGGTGGGCCTCCGGGCCGCCCTCGGCCTCGATCGCCTCGACGACCTCGTAGGCCTCCTCCACGAGGTAGCGCACGAGGGACTCGTGGGTCTGCTGCCCGTCCCACGCGCAGCCGCCCGGGGAGCGCAGCCGGTCCATCACGGCCACGAGCTCCGCGAACCGCTGCCCCGTGCGGTCCGGGACGCCCAGGGCGGTCCCGCCGACGTCGTCGGCCCCGTCGGTGCCGTGTCCCTGGCTCATGCGGAGAGCCCTTCGAAGCCCTCGGTGATCAGCCCGTCCAGCGCGCTGCGGTCCTCGAGCGGCAGGAACGCCGCGGCGGCGGCGTTGCGCTGCAGCCGCTCCAGGTCCTCCAGCCCGTAGCCGAAGTGCTCGACGAGGAAGCCGAGCTCGTCCGTGACCGACGTGCCGCTCATCAGGCGGTTGTCCGGGGAGATCGTCACCGTGAAGCCCGTGCGGTAGAGCATGTCCACGGGGTGCTGGGAGGGGGCCGAGCCGAAGGCGGCGACCGCGCCGGTCTGCAGGTTGGAGCTCGGGCAGACCTCCAGCGCGATCCCCCGGTCCCGCACCCACTCGGCGGTCCGGCCCAGGTCCACCACGGCGACGTCCTCCAGGTAGTCGATGTCGATGTCCTCCGCGATGCGCACCCCGTGGCCCAGCCGCAGGGCGCGGCCCGTGGCGAGCGCGTCGCGGATCGAGCCGATCCCCGCCGCCTCCCCCGCGTGCAGGGTCACGGGCATGAGCTCGTCCGCGAGCAGCTCGAGGGCCGCCCGGTGGCGGGCGGGCGGGAACCCGTCCTCGGGGCCCGCGAGGTCGAAGGCCACGACCCCGCGGTCGCGGTTGTCCACGACGAGCCGGGCGACCTCGAGGGAGCGGTCCCCGTGGCGCATCGCGCACAGGATCTGGGTGACGGACACGATGTGCCCGGCGTCCTCGGCCGCGAGCACCCCCTCGGAGAGCCCCAGCCGCACGGCCTCCACGGCCTCGGCCATCGACAGCCCGCCGGCGGTGTGCTGCTCGGGGGCCCAGCGGACCTCGGCGTGCACCACGCCGTCGACCACGAGCTCCTCGACGTACTCCCGGGCGCAGCGCACGAGGGCCTCGGGGGTCTGCATGACCGCGACCGTGTGCTCGAAGGTCTCGAGGTAGCGCTCCAGCGAGCCCGAGTCGGCGCTCGTGCGCATCCACCGCCCGAGGGCCTCGGGCGCCTCGACGGGCAGGCGGTGCCCGGCCGCGGCGGCGAGCTCGACGACCGTGGCCGGGCGCAGGGCGCCGTCGAGGTGGTCGTGCAGGCACACCTTGGGCAGGTCGCGGAGGATGCCCTCCGGCACGCGGGCGGGCTGGTGCTCGGCGGAGGTCAGCAACGCGGTCTCAGTAGTTCCAGTCCTGCAGGGCCTCGTTCATGTGCTGCGGGATGTTCGCCCCGGTGCGGGGGTACATCCGCAGCTCCTCGAGGTAGTTCTGCGCGGGCAGGCGCTCCTCGTAGCGCACGAACGCCTCCTCGTCCGCGTAGTCGAAGGACACCTCCGGCGGGATGCCCGGGCGGAAGCGGAACATCATGGCCACCGGCGCCCCGGCGCCCTCCACGTAGGACGCGTCCTTGAGCTCCTGCACGTGCAGCAGCTCCTCAGGAACGAGGTCGAAGGTGCGGCGCTGGTCCCAGAAGCCGTTCTTGCGCACGTGGGTCAGGGCGTCGTAGTAGGTGCCGAGGGCGCGCACCCGCACGAGGACCGTGGAGACGTCCATCGCCGTGCCGTCCTCCCCGAACAGCCGCCGCTGGGCGTCGGCGAGCCGGCGCAGGACCTCGACCTCCTTGAGCACGAGGTTGCCGTCCGCCAGCTTCTCCGGGGAGGGCCGGTCCAGCAGCTCGGCGGGGGCCCGGTAGGACGGGGAGACGTCGGTGGTCACGGCGGTCTCGGGGGCGGACGCGTCGTGGTCCTCCCCCGCGGCGGCGGTCCCGGCGGCGGCAGCGGCGGCCGTCGCCGCGGCCGGGCCCGTCGGGGCGGCCGGCTCGACGTCCTCGTGCCACTCCTCGTGGTCGACGTGGTCGGGGACGCGCTCCCCGCCGGCGTCCGGGGCCGGGGCGGCCGGCGCGGTCGCGGCGGCGGCCGTGGACCCGGCGCTGTCCTCGACCTCGGTGATGACGGGGACGCCGGAGGTCACGGGCGCGGGCTCGGCGGCGGGGACGGCTGCGAGGGCGGTCACCGGGTCCCGGTCGGCCGGCGGCTCGGCACCCGGCTCATCGGCGCCCGGCTGATCGTCGGCCGGTCCGGCCGGGGCGTGGCGGTCCTCCGCGGCGTCCTGCGTGCCCACCGCGCTGGCGGGCGCCTCCGGGGTGGGCCGGCCGGAGTGCCAGGTGTCCACGGTCTCGGCCCCGTCGGCGAAGCCGTAGGTCGTCACGACCGGACGGACCCCGTCCCGCTCGGGGCCCACCTCGATCCGCGCGCGGTGCCAGGCGCCGCGCGGGGAGGTCATGGCCTCGCTGTAGAGGTCCGCGACCGCGTCGAAGAGCGGGGAGTCCTGGTCCACGGTGCCCGACTCCACCGACGGCGCCACGTCGCCCACGGACTGCTCGGTCTGGTGCGTCATGGTGTTGCCGCGCTGGACCAGGGTGAGCACCGCCCGGTCGGCGCCGCGCGCGGTGAGCCGCTCCACGATGGACGCCAGGGGGCCCTCGCCCGGCAGCTCCCGGGCCTCGTCCGCTCCCCGCTCGGTGGGGGCGGCCGGGGCCGCGGAGCGCTCCGGCTCCCCGGCCTCCCGGCCGGCCTCCTCGCCGGCCGAGTTCTTCCGGAACATTCCTCGCAGACCCACCTGGACCCACCCTTCTGAGCGCGTGCGCACGCCCTCGGTTCTCGTTTCGCTGGTGCTCTCCGCAGTATAGGCGCGCCCCTCGGACGCGCTGCCGGTGCTCAGCGCACGGTCTCGAGCACCACCGCGCGGCGCGGCCCGTCCGCCGGGGCGCCGGGGGAGACCACGGCCGCGCCCTCGAGCACCTCCCGGGCGCGGGCGAAGCGCTCGGGGGTGTCCGTGAGCAGCGTCATCAGCGGCTGGCCGGCGCGCACGGGCTCGCCCGGCTTGGCGTGCAGGACGATCCCGGCCCCGGCCTGCACCGGGTCCTCCTTCCGGGCCCGGCCCGCGCCCAGGCGCCACGCCGCGACCCCGACCTTGTACGCGTCGAGCTCGGCCAGCACGCCGTCGGCCGGCGCGGTGAGCGTCTCGGACTCGCGGGCCTGCGGGAGCGGGGCGTCGGGGTCGCCCCCCTGCGCGGAGACCATGGCCCGCCACACGTCCATCGCGCGCCCGTCCCGCAGCGCGTCGGCGGGGTCCACCCCGGTGATGCCGGAGGCCTCGAGCATCTCGGCGGCCAGCGCCACGGTGAGCTCGACGACGTCGGCCGGTCCGCCCCCGGCGAGGACGTCGACCGACTCCTGGACCTCGACGGCGTTGCCCACGGTCAGGCCCAGGGGCGTCGACATGTCGGTGAGCAGCGCGGTGGTGCCCACCCCGGCGTCCGTGCCGAGGTCGACCATGGTGCGGGCGAGCTCGCGGGCGGAGGCGAGGTCCTTCATGAACGCGCCGGAGCCCACCTTGACGTCCAGCACGAGCGACTGGGTGCCCTCGGCGATCTTCTTGGACATGATCGAGGAGGCGATCAGCGGGATGGACTCGACCGTGCCGGTGACGTCCCGCAGCGCGTAGAGCTTCTTGTCCGCGGGGGCCAGGCCGGAGCCGGCCGCGCAGATCACGGCGCCGACGTCCCGCAGCTGGGCCAGCATCTGCTCGTTGGACAGCGCCGCCCGCCACCCGGGGATCGACTCGAGCTTGTCCAGGGTGCCCCCGGTGTGCCCGAGGCCGCGGCCGGACAGCTGCGGCACGGCGACCCCGTGGACCGCCACGAGGGGGGCCAGCGGGAGGGTGATCTTGTCCCCCACGCCGCCGGTGGAGTGCTTGTCCGCGGTGGCCGAGCGCGCCCCGGAGCGCACGAGCTGCGAGAAGTCCATCCGCTCCCCCGACGCGATCATCGCCTGCGTCCAGCGCGCGATCTCCTCGCGGGCCATCCCGCGCAGGAACACGGCCATGGCCAGGGCGCTCATCTGCTCCTCGGCCACGACGCCGCGGGTGTAGGCGTCCACGACCCACGCGATCTGCTCGGGCGAGAGCGTGCCGCCGTCGCGCTTGGTCCGGATGACGTCGACGGCGTCGAACTGCTCGGTCATGGGGGTCCTTTCGAGGGGTGCTAGAGGTTCTCGGGGCCGAAGGCGTCGGGGAGGACCTCGGCCATCGTCCTCACGCCGGAGACGGTGAGCAGTTGCAGGCCCGGGGCCCGGTGCTCGTGCAGCAGCTGCCGGCAGCGCCCGCAGGGCATGAGCACGTCGCCGCGGCCGTCCACGCACACGAACGCGACGAGCCGCCCGCCGCCGGACATGTGCAGGGCGGAGACGAGGGTGCACTCGGCGCACAGCGTCAGCCCGTAGGAGGCGTTCTCCACGTTGCAGCCGGAGACCACCCGCCCGTCCTCCGTCAGCGCGGCGGCGCCCACGGGGAAGCGGGAGTACGGGACGTAGGCGTGCTCGCGGGCGGCCACGGCGGCCTCCCGCAGCAGCTCCCAGTCGACGGCGCCGGCCGTGGTGCCGGCGGGGTCGCCGCCGGGGGCCGCGGCCGGCGGCCGGGGGGCGGGGTCGGTGCTCACGGGGCGCTCACTCCTTGGTGTAGGGCTGGCCGGAGGCCGCGGGCGCGCGCGAGGCGCCCACGAGCCCGGCCACCGCCAGGATCGTCACGATGTACGGGAGCATGGCGAGGAACTGGCTGGGCACGGGGGTGCCCAGGAACGACAGGATCGACTGCAGGTTGGAGGCGAAGCCGAACAGCAGGGAGGCGAGCAGCGCCCCGATCGGGTTCCACCGCCCGAAGATCAGCGCCGCCAGGGCGATGTAGCCCGCCCCGGAGGTCATGTCGCGGGTGAACGCGGAGACGGAGACCAGGGTGTAGAAGGCCCCGCCGATGCCGGCGACCATGCCGCCGAGCACCACGTTACGGAAGCGCAGGGCGTTGACCCGCACGCCGAGGGTGTCGGCGGCCTTGGGGTGCTCGCCCACGGCCCGGGTGCGCAGGCCCCAGCGGGTCCGGTAGAGGGCGAACCACACGAGCGCGACCGCGGCGTACATGAGGTAGCCGATCACGGACTGGTCGAAGAGGATCGGGCCGACCACCGGGATCTCCGAGAGCACGGGCACCGCGAAGCGGGGCAGCCGCGGCGGGGCGTTGAAGACGCTCGCGTTGGGCTCGAGCACCGTGGCGAAGAGGAACCCGGTGAGCCCGGAGACGAGCACGTTGAGCACCACGCCCACGATGACCTGGTTGACCTTGTAGCCGATCGAGAACACCGCGAGCACGAGCGAGACGAGGGCGGCGCCCAGGACGGCGGCCAGCAGGCCCACCCAGGCGCTGCCGGACAGGGAGCCGGCCACGGCCGCGGCGAACGCCCCGAACAGCAGCTGGCCCTCGATCGCGATGTTCACCACGCCGGAGCGCTCGCACAGCAGCCCGCCGAGGGAGCCGAAGATCAGCGGGATCGCCAGCGCCACGGACCCGGCGAGCAGCCCGGACAGGGACACGTCCGGGGTGCGGGAGCTGCCCACGACCCACACGAGGAAGCCGGTGACGAAGAAGAAGCCGAAGGCGGCCACCGCCCACCGGGGCAGGTGCGCCCCCGCCCGGGCGCGCAGGAACGCGA
Organism: Kocuria sp. U4B; assembly: GCF_054875615.1. Next base: position 2,750,783 of record NZ_CM142180.1, on the reverse strand, counting down.
GGACCGTCACGGCGGCCAGCACGGCCACGGCGAGCCAGCCCCACAGCACGCCGTTGACCGCGAGGTCCGGCACGCGGAAGAGGTCGCCCTCCTCGGAGACGCGGAACGCCACCCGGGTGTCCGGGGCGTTGAGGCCGAACAGGACCAGGCCGACCAGGCTCAGCAGGGCGAGGACCACGGGGGTGCGCCAGCTGCGCACGCCCACGACCTCGTTGGCCGCGGCGGTGGACAGTTCGGACTCGAGCGGGGGCGCCGCGGCGCCGACCGCGGTGCTGCCGCCGGCCCAGGGCGCCGCGTCGGGACGCCGTGACTCATGGTGCGGGCTCATGCCTGGACCCCCTCGGTGGCGGCGGTGGCGCCCCGGCCGCGGCGGGACCGGGCGCGGCCGCTGCCGGTCTTCAGCAGCGGCGGAAGGGCGATGAACAGGACGATCAGGGACTGCACGACGAGCACGATGTCGATGTTGGTCCCGGTCATGGACTGCATGGTGACGCCCCCGGCGCGGAACGCCCCGTAGAGCAGGCCGGCGAAGAACGTGCCCCACGGCTTGGAGCGGCCCAGCAGGGCCACGGTGATGGCGTCGAAGCCGAACGACGCGGCGACCCCGGAGGTGAGGGCCCGCTCGGTGCCCGCCACCTGGGCGACGCCGGCCAGGCCGGCGAGGGCGCCCGCGAGCACCATGACCACGACGAAGCCCCGGGTCACGGAGATGCCGGCGGTCCGGGCGGCGCGCGGGTTCGCGCCGACGGCGCGCAGCTCGAAGCCGACGGTCGAGCGCTTGAGCAGCCACGCGACGAACACGGTCGCGAGCACGGCGAGCGCGAAGCCCCAGTGCAGGCGGAACTGCTCGCCCAGCAGCTTGGGGAACATCGCGGTGTCCGCGAGCTGGGGGCTGATCGGGTTGGACGACCCGGGCCGCAGGAACGCCGGCTGCGTGAGCAGCCAGGCGACGAGGTTCAGCGCGATGTAGTTGAGCATGATCGTCAGGATCACCTCGTGCGCGCCCGTGCGGGCCTTGAGCAGCCCGACGACCGCCCCCCACAGCGCCCCGCCCACGGCGCCGGCGACGACGACGGCGAGCAGGTGCAGGCCCGTGGGCAGCTGCCACGCGAAGCCCACGTACGCGGCCAGGGTCGCGCCGACGAGCAGCTGGCCCTGAGCCCCGATGTTGAACAGGCCCGCCTGGAACGCCACGGCGACGGCGAGGCCGGCGAGGACCAGGGGGGTGGCCACGGTGAGGGTCTCGGTGAGCGGGTAGACCCGCTGCGCGAACGTGTCGCCGCCGGGGTTGTAGACCGCGCCGTAGAACATGGCCTCGTAGGCCGAGGACGCGGCCGCCCACATCGCGGAGAGCGTGTCCCCGGGGCGGGCGAAGAAGTAGCCCGCGGCCTCGGAGACCTCCTCGTCCGTCAGGGCGATGAGCAGCCCGCCGAGCACGAGCGCCGCGACGATCGCGAGCACGGACTGCAGGGCGGCGCCCGTCCAGGTGCGCCGCGCGGCGTCGGGCGTGGTGGCCGTGGGCGGCGGCGCCGCCTGCTGGTCGGGGGCCGCCGCGGCGGCCTCGGTGGCACTCATGCCTGCTCCTTCGTGTGCTGCGCGGTGGACTCGTGGGCGGCCGCGGACGCCTCGTGGGCGCTCGCGCCGGCCATCATCTGCCCGAGGACGTCCCGCGGGGTGTCGGGCCCGACGATGCCCATGATCCGGCCGTGGAAGAACACGGCGATGCGGTCGGCGAGGGCGTAGACCTCGTCGAGCTCGGTGGAGACGATCAGCACGGGGACGCCCTTGTCCCGCTCCGCGACGATCTGCTCGTGGATGAACTCGATGGACCCGACGTCGACGCCGCGGGTGGGCTGGGAGGCGATGAACAGCTCGAGGGGCCGCGAGAGCTCCCGGGCGATCACGACCTTCTGCTGGTTGCCGCCCGAGAGGGTCTGCACGGGCGCGTCCACCGACGGGGTGCGCACGTCGAACTGCTCGACGGCGCGGCGGGCGTTGGCCTCGACCTCGCCCAGGCGCAGGGACGGGCCCCGGGAGAAGCGGTCGTCGCCGTAGAGGTCCAGCACGAGGTTCTCCGCCACGGTGAACGGACCCACGAGCCCGTCGGTGGAGCGGTCCTCCGGGACGAAACCGACGCCGGCGTCGAGGACCTGGCGCACCGAGCGGCCGAGCAGCTCCTTGCCGTTGAGGCGCACCGACCCGGTGGCGCGCTCGCGCAGGCCCAGGACGGCCTCGGCGAGCTCGGTCTGCCCGTTGCCCTGCACGCCGGCCACGGCGAGGATCTCGCCGCGGGCGACGGTGAAGCTGACGTCGTCGAGCAGCTTCACGCCGTTGTCCCCGACCACGGTCAGTCCGGAGACGTCCAGGGCGCACTCCCCCGGCTCGGCCTCGTCCTTGGCGACGGTCAGGGACACGTCGCGGCCCACCATCAGGGCGGCGAGCTCGGAGGTGGACGCCTCCGGGGAGGTCTGGCCCACGACGCGGCCGCGGCGGACCACCGTGATGACGTCGGAGACCTCCTTGACCTCGCGCAGCTTGTGGGAGATGAAGAGGATGGACTTCCCCGAGGCCCGCAGCTGGCGCATGATCGCGAGCAGCTCGTCGGTCTCCTTCGGGGTGAGCACCGCCGTGGGCTCGTCGAGGATGAGCACCTGGGCCTCCCGCACGAGGGCCTTGATGATCTCGACGCGCTGCTGCACCCCCACGGGCAGGTCCTCGACGACCGCGTCGGGGTCCACGTGGAAGCCGTAGCGGTCGGAGATCTCCCGGATCCGCCGCCGGGTCGTCTCCAGGTCCAGGGTGGCGCCGCGGGTGCTCTCCGCGCCGAGGGCCACGTTCTCCGCGACGGTGAACACGGGCACCAGCATGAAGTGCTGGTGGACCATGCCGATCCCGGCGGCCATGGCGTCCCCGGGGCCCTTGAAGGACACCTCGGCGCCGTCGACGAGGATGCGTCCCTCCGTGGGCCGGTAGAGCCCGTACAGGACGTTCATCAGGGTCGACTTACCGGCGCCGTTCTCGCCGAGCAGGCAGTGGATCTGCCCCGGCTCCACGACGAGGTCGATGTCCTCGTTGGCCGCGAAGGAACCGAAGCGCTTCGTGATGGACTGCAGTTCCAGCTTCATGGTCGGGTGGTCCTCCTCCTGGGCCGTGCGCCGGCCCCGGGCGGGCACGCCACCGCCGCCAGCAGCGGCCGGGGCCGTCGCTGGCGGCGGTGGGTGCGGTGGTCGCGGATGGCCCGGATCAGGCCTGCGGCGAGTTCTGGGACTCGACGGTGATCGTGCCCGCGATGATGTCCTGCCGCAGCTGCTCGACCTCCGCGGCGAGCTCCTCCCCCACGGCCTCCTGCTGGTCGTGGAACGGGGCGATGCCGACGCCCTCGTTCTCGAGGGTACCCACGTACGGGGTGTTGTCGAACTGGCCGCCCGCGGCGGTCTCGACGACGTCCTGCACGGAGGTGCTCATCTGCTTGAGCACGGAGGTGAGCTGGTACTGCTTGCCCTGGTCGAGGGTCTCGTAGCCGTCGGCGTCGACCCACACGAAGCGGACCTCGCGGTCGCCGTCGTTGGCCTCCACCACGGCGTCCAGGGTGCCGAGGGCGGCCTGGCCGGCCACGGGGAGGACGATGTCGGCCCCCTCGTTGATGAAGTTCTGGGTGGTGGTCTTCGCGGCCGAGGTGTCGGTGAAGCTGTTGACGAAGGTGCCGTCCTGCGCGTCCTTGTCCCAGCCCAGTAGCCGGACGTTCTCGCCCTTGACCTCGTTGTAGTGGGCCACGCCGTCGGCGAAGCCGTCCATGAACACCGTCACGGTCGGGATGTCCATGCCGCCGTAGGTCGCCACGGTCCCGCTCTGGGTGCTGCCCGCGGCCAGGTAGCCGGCGAGGAACGCCGCCTCGGCCGTGTTGTAGACGAGCGGCTTGACGTTGTCGAGCTCGATCGAGGCGTCGTCCACGATGGCGAAGTGGGCCTCGGGGTTGGCCTCGGCGACGGCCCGGGTCGCGTCCGCGAGCAGGAAGCCCACGGACAGCGTGAGGTCGCACCCGGACTGCACCATGGAGTTGAGGTTGGGCTCGAAGTCCGTCTCGGCCTGGGACTCGGCCTGGTTGACCTCGATGCCCATGCTCTCCTGCGCGGCCTGCAGGCCCTCGTAGGAGTTCTGGTTGAAGGAGCGGTCCTGGAACCCGCCGGAGTCGGAGACGATGCAGCCCGTGAAGTCGGTGGTCTCGCCCGAGGCCTCGCCGCCCTCCTCGGGGGCGGCGCCGCAGCCGGCGAGGACGAGGGCGGAGACGCCGAGCAGCGCGGCGGCGGAGAGGCCGCGGGAGCCTCGGGACGTCCGGGATGACGTGGTCATGGTTCCTCCAGGAGACGGGGGTGACCCGGCGGCGGGCAACGGGTCTCGTCCGCGCGGGGACGCGCGGCGTGGTGCCATTCTACCCAGGGGTAGAAGCCGCCCCGCCGGAGCGGGACGTTAATTCGCGCTCACGCGGGCCCGGGTCAGGCCTGGTCCGGCACGGGGGTCCGGTGCGTCTCGCGGGCGTGCAGCCGGATGGCCCGCAGGGCGGTGCTGGCCATCACCTGCACCCCGCACCCGATGGCCGCCTCGTCCGCGACGTAGTCCGACTGGTGCAGGTCGTAGGTGTGCCCCCCGCGGGTGCGCGTGCCCAGCCGCATCATGGCGCCGGGCACCTCCTGGAGGAACCACGCGAAGTCCTCGCCGCCCATGGACTGGTGCACCAGCACCACCGCGTCCTCGCCGAGCTCGGCGCGGGCGGCGTTCTCGATCATGGTGGTCTCGACCTCCCCGTTGACCACGGGGGGGACGCCGCGGATGTGCTCGAGCGCCACGTCCACGCCGTAGGGCGCCGCGACCTGGTGGACGACCTCGTCGAGCAGCTTCCCGGCCCGGTGCCACGCCTCGGCGTCGAGGCAGCGCATCGTCCCGGACATGAACCCCGTGGCGGGGATCGCGTTGGGCGCCACGCCGGCGTGCATCTGGCCCCACACCACGGCCACGCCCGAGCGGGCGTCGATCCGCCGGGACAGCACCGCCGGGACGTTCACGGCGACCTGCGCCATCGCGTACACGAGGTCCTGCGTCAGGTGCGGGCGGGAGGTGTGGCCGCCCCGGCCCGCGAACTCGATCCGCACGGTGTCCGACGCGGAGGTGATCGCCCCGATCCGGGTGCCCACCTGCCCGACGTCGACCTTGGGCTCGCAGTGCAGGGCGAACATGCGCGGCACGCCCTCGAGCACGCCCTGCCGGATCACCCCGAGGGCGCCGCCCGGCAGCTGCTCCTCCGCGGGCTGGAAGACGATCCGCACGGTCCCGGCGATGTGGGCGGTGCGGTGCAGGTCGGCGAGCACCTTGGCGACGCCGACCATCACGGTCGCGTGGATGTCGTGGCCGCAGGAGTGGGCCACCCCGTCGTTGACCGAGGAGAAGTCGAGGCCGGTGGCCTCCTGGATGGGCAGGGCGTCGATGTCCGCCCGCAGGCCCACGGCGATCGGCCCGTGCCCGATGTCCACGTAGCACCCGGTGTCCGCGAGCCGCTTCGGGGCCAGGCCCATGTTCTCCAGCGCCGCCACGATCCGGTCCGTGGTGCGGAACTCCTGGTAGGACAGCTCCGGGTGGCGGTGCAGGTCCCGGCGGAACGAGACGAGGTCCGGCAGGTACCGCTTGAGCAGCGGGCCGATGGCGGGCGGCAGCCCGGCCTCCACGGAGGCGGGGGCGGTGGCGGGGGACGCGTCAGGCATCTGACCAGGATACTCCCGGGTCCGGTTCCCCCTGCGCGCACCCGCGCGCCTCAGAGGACGTCCGTGTCGCCGTTCTGCTTGAGGGCGCTGACGGCGTCCTTGACGCGCTGGGCGTGCTCACGGGTGGTCACCAGCAGGGCGTCGGCGGTGTCGACGACGACGATGTCCTCCACCCCAATCAGGGCCACGAGCCGGCCGGTGTCCGAGACGACGATGCCCGTGGAGCTGTCCGCGAGCACCCGGCTGTTCTCCCCCAGGACCGCGACGTCGCAGTCCGCCTCCGGGTCGACGCGGTTGAGCCGCCGGATCGCCGCGAAGTCCCCGACGTCGTCCCACGTGAAGGTGGCGGGCACCATGGCGACGTCCCCGGCGGCCGCCGCGGGCTCCGCCACGGCGTAGTCGATGGCGGTCTTGGGCAGCCCGGGCCAGACCCGGTCGACGACCTCCTCCTGCGCGGGCGTGCCCCAGGCGTCGGCGATCTCCGCCAGCCCGGCGTAGAGCACGGGCTCGCCGGCCTCGAGGTGGCGCAGCATCAGGGCGGCGGGGGCCACGAACATCCCGGCGTTCCATGTGTAGTCGCCGCTCGCCACGTACGCACGGGCGGTCTCCTCGTCGGGCTTCTCGACGAACTGCTCGACCTGCAGGGCGTGCGGGGCGCCGTCCAGCCCCAGGGGCGCCCCCGCCCGGATGTAGCCGAAGCCGGTCGCCGGGGAGCTCGGCGGGATGCCGATGGTCACGATCCGCCCCGACGCTGCCGCGGTGACGGCCTCCCGGACCACGTCGTGGAAGGCCTCGGCCGGCTCGATGACGTGGTCGGCGGCGAAGGAGCCGACGATCGCGTCGGGGTCGCGGCGCTGGATCAGCATGCAGGCGAGCCCGATGGCCGCGGCGGAGTCCTTGGGGGAGGGCTCGAGGACCAGCTCCTCCTCCGTGAGCTCCGGCAGCTGCTCGCAGACCGCGGCGGCGTGGGTGCGGCCGGTGACCACCATGACCCGGCCGTCGCTGAGCCCGGCGAGCCGGTCGTAGGTGGCCCGCAGCAGGGACGAGCCCGATCCGGTGAGGTCCAGCAGGAACTTCGGGGCGTCGGCCCGGGACAGCGGCCACAGGCGGGACCCGACCCCGCCGGCGGGGACGAAGGGGTGGAAGTGCGCGAGGGGAGTGGTCACGCTCCTCACCTTACGGCCTCGGCGCGGCGGGGCCCGAACGGCCCGTCCGCCGTGCGCGATATCGGCACCACGGAGGGGGACAGGGTGTCAGTAAACATCGTCCGTACTGGTATCGTGGAAGGGAACTCGCGCAATATCCGACACAGAGTCCGCAGGGCTCCGCTCCCGTTGTGCGCAGTGCGAATTCCCGGTTTTCAAGAGCGCACGACGGCGAGCGACTCAGGGAGGTTTTTCAGTGGCGAAGACATCCGAGGGCACCTTCAGGGGCACCTTGTACCGCGGCCAGGCCCACGGCCAGTGGTCCTGGGTCGCTCACCGCATCACGGGCGTGGCCATCTTCTTCTTTCTTCTGGTCCACGTCCTCGACACCGCGCTCGTGCGGGTCTCGCCCGAGGCCTACAACGCGGTCATGGCGACCTACAAGAACCCGATCATGGGCCTCGGCGAGGCCGGCCTGGTCGCCGCCATCGTCTACCACGCGTTCAACGGCCTGCGCATCATCCTGATCGACTTCTGGCGCTACGGCACCAAGTACCAGAAGCAGATGCTGTGGGGCGTGCTCGCCCTGTGGCTGGTCGTCATGATCCCGTTCCTCGTCCGTCACCTCACTCACGTCTTCGGGGGTTAATCACATGAGCACTCCGCTCAAGGCACGCATCTCGGTCCCCCGCAGCAAGGACCTCGAGGTCAACGGCACCAAGTACAACCGCGCCTCCACCAAGCGCAACAACTTCGAGATGTACGCGTGGCTGTTCATGCGCGTCTCCGGCGTCGTCCTGCTGGCGCTCGTCTTCGTCCACCTGTGGGTCAACCTCGTCTCGCCCGAGGGTGGCGTCAAGGCCGTGGACTTCGCGTTCGTCGCCGGTAAGTGGGCCAGCCCGTTCTGGCAGGTCTTCGACCTCGTGCTGCTGTGGCTGGCGATGCTGCACGGCACCAACGGCCTGCGCGTGATCATCGACGACTACGCCGAGCGCGACCGCACCCGTTTCTGGCTGAAGATGCTCCTGACGGTGACCTCCGCCTTCGTGATCCTGCTCGGCACCCTGGTGATCTTCACCTTCGAGCCCTGCCCGACCGGCGCGGAGGCCGAGCTGCTGGCGTCCTTCTGCCAAGCGGGCTGAGCCCGGCCCCGGCGGCCCGTCCCGTGACGGGCCGCTCTCTGCCGTCCGGCCGAGGGCGACCGGGGCACCGAGAACATCTTCCGAACACCGAACAGAAAGAACATCCGGTATGCAGGTTCACAAGTACGACGTGGTGATCATCGGCGCCGGTGGTGCCGGTATGCGCGCCGCCATCGAGGCCGGCCAGCGCTCCCGCACAGCCGTACTGACCAAGCTGTACCCCACGCGCTCCCACACCGGCGCGGCGCAGGGCGGCATGTGCGCGGCCCTGGCCAACGTCGAGGAGGACAACTGGGAGTGGCACACCTTCGACACGGTCAAGGGCGGTGACTACCTGGTCGACCAGGACGCCGCGGAGGTGATGGCCAAGGAGGCCATCGACGCCGTCCTCGACCTGGAGAAGATGGGCCTGCCCTTCAACCGCACCCCGGAGGGGAAGATCGACCAGCGCCGCTTCGGCGGCCACACCCGCGACCACGGCAAGGCCCCGGTCCGCCGGGCCTGCTACGCCGCAGACCGCACCGGGCACATGATCCTCCAGACGCTCTACCAGAACTGCATCAAGCACAACGTGGAGTTCTTCAACGAGTACTACGTCCTGGACCTGATCATGACCGAGGTCGACGGCCAGCGCCGCACCGCGGGCGTCGTCTCCTACGACCTCGCCACCGGCGAGCTGCACGTCTTCCAGGCGAAGTCCGTGGTCTTCGCCTCCGGCGGCGCCGGCAAGGTCTTCAAGACCACCTCCAACGCCCACACCCTCACGGGCGACGGGATGGCCATCGCCTTCCGCAACGGCCTGCCCCTCGAGGACATGGAGTTCATCCAGTTCCACCCGACCGGCCTGGCCGGGCTGGGCATCCTCGTCTCCGAGGCCGCCCGCGGCGAGGGCGGGATCCTGCGCAACGCGGACGGCGAGCGGTTCATGGAGCGCTACGCCCCCACCATCAAGGACCTCGCCCCGCGCGACATCGTGGCCCGTTCCATGGCCAACGAGGTGCGCGAGGGCCGCGGCGCCGGGCCGAACAAGGACTACGTCCTGCTCGACCTGACCCACCTCGAGCCCGCGCACATCGACGCGAAGCTCCCGGACATCACCGAGTTCGCCCGCACCTACCTGGGCGTGGAGCCCTACACGGAGCCGGTCCCGGTGTTCCCCACCTGCCACTACGTCATGGGCGGGATCCCGACCAACATCAAGGCCGAGGTGCTCGCCGACAACGAGACCGTGGTCCCGGGCCTCTACGCCGCCGGCGAGGTCGCGTGCGTGTCCGTGCACGGGTCCAACCGCCTGGGCACCAACTCCCTGCTGGACATCAACGTGTTCGGCAAGCGGGCCGGGATCTACGCCGCCGAGTACGCCCAGCAGGCGGAGTTCGTGCCCGTCCCGGACCACGCCCTGGACGCCACGGTCGCCCTCCTGGACAACGCCCGCAACGGCACCGGCACCGAGAAGGTCGGGGCGATCCGCCGGGACCTGCAGGACACCATGGACCTCAACGTCCAGGTGTTCCGCACCGCCGAGACCCTGCAGACGGCCCTCGACGACATCGCGGCGCTCGAGCGCAGGTACGCGAACATCTCGATCCAGGACAAGGGCAAGCGGTTCAACCTGGACCTGCTGGAGGCCGTGGAGCTCGGCTTCCTGCTGCAGCTGGCCAAGGTCATGACCGTGGCCGCGCTGCACCGCCAGGAGTCCCGCGGCGGCCACTTCCGCGAGGACTTCCCGGACCGCGACGACGCGAACTTCATGGCGCACTCGATGGTCTACCTCGACCCCTCGTCGCCGACCGCCGGGATCCGTCAGGAGACGAAGCCCGTCATCTTCACCCGCTACGAGCCCATGGAGCGTAAGTACTGATGTCCCCTTCCCACACTCCCGAGCGGCCGGAGAACGGCCGCAGCAACGACCCGCAGGACCGTGTGCAGGAGCACGGGCAGGCGCCCGGGCACGCCCAGGACGACCGTGCGGGCTACAAGACCGACGCCGACTCCCCCGCCGTGGACGCCCAGGACGTCGCCGGTTCCCAGGACCCGGCCGCGGCGAACGCCGAGGGCGCGGCCCCGGCCTCGAAGATCGACGTGCAGGACGACGTCGAGCGCGCCGACATCCCGACCTTCGACCTCACCCTGCGGATCCGCCGGTACAACCCGGAGGTCTCGGACGAGGTCCGCTGGGACGAGTTCAAGCTCACCATGTACGGCACCGACCGCGTGCTGGACGCCCTGCACAAGGTCAAGTGGGAGATCGACGGCACGCTGGTCTTCCGCCGCTCCTGCGCCCACGGTGTGTGCGGCTCGGACGCGATGCGCATCAACGGCCAGAACCGCCTCGCCTGCAAGGTGCTGCTCAAGGACCTCGACCTGTCCAAGCCCGTCACCGTGGAGCCCATCAAGGGCCTGCCGTGCGAGAAGGACCTGATCGTGGACATGGAGCCGTTCTTCCAGTCCTACCGCGAGATCATGCCCTTCCTCGTGGCCGGCGGCAACGAGCCCACGTACGAGCGCTTCCAGTCCCAGGAGGACCGGGCCCGCTACGACGACACCACCAAGTGCATCCTGTGCGCGGCGTGCACGTCGTCGTGCCCGGTGTTCTGGACCGACGGCCAGTACTTCGGTCCGGCCGCGATCGTCAACGCGCACCGGTTCATCTTCGACTCCCGCGACGACGCCGGCGACCTGCGCCTGGAGATCCTCAACGACAAGGAGGGCGTGTGGCGCTGCCGCACGACCTTCAACTGCACCGAGGCCTGCCCCCGCGGCATCCAGATCACCAAGGCGATCGCCGAGGTGAAGAACGCGATCCTGAGCCGCTCCATGTGACCGGTTCCCCGTGAAGGTCCCCGGACCCCACGACGGCGGCCCGCCTCCTGCGCGCAGGAGGCGGGCCGCCGTCGTCGTCGGACCCTCGGCGGTGCTCAGCCTCGGCGGACCTCAGCGGTCCCCGGGGGGCAGCGGCAGGGCGGAGGCGGGCACCACGGTGATCGCCACGGCCTCCTGCGCCGGGTGCACCTGCCCGCCGTGCTGGTCGGCCTGGACGATCGCGCCCAGGGCGGCGGAGAAGAGCAGGACCTGGCTGAACAGGTAGAACCACACCAGCACGCCGATGATCAGGGCCGCGGAGAGCAGGTAGGGGTTGGCGGTGCTGCTCGCGATCACGGTCCCGCCCAGGTAGCGGAGCAGGAAGTTGCCGGCGGCGGCGGCCAGCACCGTGGCCAGCAGGGCGCGGCGGGTGAGCCGCAGCCCGGCGATGCCGCGGACCAGCTCGAGGGCGAACAGGGCGTCGAGCAGGACGACCAGCAGGGTGGACAGGGCCCAGGTGAGCCCGTGCCCCAGCCACGACGGCCCGCCGCCCCACCCGAGGTCGGCGGCGAGGCCCAGGAGGAAGCCCAGCAGCCCGGAGGCGGCGCTGTTGGCGGCCGCGGACAGGGCGAGCAGCACGCCCAGGATCACGAGGCCCAGCAGGTCCCGCGGGACGGCGGCGACGGGCAGGCCGCGGGCGGGCGGCACCTCGAAGAGCCGGCGGAAGGCCAGCCGGACCCCCGCGACCCACCGCCACCCCGTGAACACCAGCACGCCGGAGCCGATCAGGGTGGCGAGGGTGAACGGGCGGGTGTCCTGGAGCAGCTCCAGGGGCACCACTCCCCCGGCTCCCGTGTCCAGCAGCCCGGGCACCCGGGCGGTCACGGCCGCCACCACCGTGTCCCGCACGACGGGGTCGTTGCCCAGGAACACGCCGATCACGGAGAAGCCCACGACGAGCAGCGCGGTGGACGCGAAGATCAGGACGAAGGACAGCCCGGCCGCCATGAGGGGCCCGCCGTGGAAGAGGTAGTGCATGACCACCCGCACGGGCAGGCGCCGGAACAGCTCGCAGAGCCCCACCATGAGCAGGCCGGCGGCCACGGCGCCGGGCCCGGCGCCCTCCGCGCGCGCCCGGTCCAGCAGGGCCCGCTGGCGCAGTGCCTCCCGGCGCAGCCCGTGCCGGTCCACCGCCCGCGGAGCCATCGCGGGGGCGGGGCCGGTGCGGGGCCGGGCGCGGGTGCTCATGGCACGCGGGTCAGGCCCGCTCTCGCCCGCCGCCCTCGAAGGGGAACTCCTCGCGGATCTGCCACACGCCCTCCACGTCGAGCTCGTAGAGCCCGATCCGGTCCACGAGGAACCCGGCGCGGTAGGTGCGCAGCATGTCCTGGGCCCGGTCGAGGTCCTCCTCGTCCACGGCGTGGGCGATGGTGACGTGCGGGTGGAAGTCGAAGGGGGACGCCGAGACGAGCCGCTCCTCGTGCAGGGCCTCGTGCAGCGCCCGGCACTCCTCGCCGCCCTCCCCGATCCGCAGGTAGACGACCGGGGTGACCGGGCGGAAGGTGCCGGTGCCGTTGATCTCCACCCGGAACGGCCGCCAGTCGCGCGCCACGGAGCGCACGCGCTCGACGACGTCGTCCCAGCACGCCTCCTGGGGGGCGATCATCAGCGTGATGTGGGCGGGCACGGCGTAGGACGCGGGGTCCCCGAAGGACGCGCGCCAGTCCTGCAGCTCCCGGCCCACGGGCTCGGGCAGCTCGATCACCACTCCGGCGTAGACCCGGCCGGGGCGGAGGGTGGGAGACTGCTGCGTTCTGGTCAACTCAACTCCTCACGGGACGGGATCCAGCCTAGCCCAGCCCCTCCGGGGCGCCGAGGCGGGGCAGGAAGCCCACGCGGTCGTAGACCGTCGCGAGCGTGCGGGCGGTGACCTCCCGGCCCTTCTCGGCGCCGCGGGCGAGGATCCGGTCCAGCTCCGCCGGGTCGTCCAGCAGCTCCTGCGCCCGCTGCTGGATGGGGGTGAGGGTCTCGGTGACGACCTCGGCCAGTCCCACCTTGAGGTGGCCGTACATCCGGCCCTCGTACTCCGCGACGACGTCGTCGACCGTGCGCCCCGACAGGGCGGAGTAGATGGTGAGCAGGTTGGCGATCCCGGGCTTGGCCTCCCGGTCGAAGCGGATCTCGGTGCCGTCGTCGGTCACGGCCGACTTGATCTTCTTCGCGTTCTTCTTCGCCGGGTCCAGCAGGCGCAGGAGCCCGTTCTCGGACGCCGCGGACTTGGACATCTTGGCCGTGGGGTTCTGCAGGTCGTAGATCTTCGCCGACTCCGCGAGGATCTTCGCGTCGGGCACCACGAAGGTGTCCCCGAACCGGGCGTTGAAGCGCTGGGCCAGGTTGCGGGTCAGCTCGAGGTGCTGGCGCTGGTCCTCGCCGACCGGGACCTGGTGGGCCTGGTAGACGAGGATGTCCGCGGCCATGAGCACCGGGTAGGTGAACAGCCCCACCGTGGCGTTGTCCGCGCCCTGCTTGGCGGACTTGTCCTTGAACTGGGTCATCCGCGAGGCCTCGCCGAAGCCGGTGATGCAGTTGAGCACCCACGCCAGCTGGGCGTGCTCGGGGACGTGGGACTGCACCAGCAGGGTGGAGCGCTCGGGGTCGATGCCGGCGGCGATGTACTGGGCCACGGTGATCCGGGTCCGCTCCGCGAGCCGGGCGGGGTCCTGCTCGGCGGTGATGGCGTGCAGGTCGGCGACGAAGAACACGCACTCGTTGTCGTCCTGCATGTCCACCCAGTTGCGCACCGCGCCCACGTAGTTGCCCAGGTGCAGGGAGTCCGCGGAGGGCTGCACCCCGGAGACCACGCGCGGCCTGCCGGAGGTGGGGACGTCGAACGGGGCGGGGTCAGCAGTCACGGTGCGGGTCCTTCGATCGGAGGTGGTCGGTGATGCTCGGTGGCGCTCGGTGGTGCTCGGTGGTGCTCGGCGCCGGGGTCAGAGCCGGTAGTCGACCACCACGGGGGCGTGGTCGGAGAAGCGGGTGTCGTAGGAGGCGGCGCGGTCCACGACGGCGGTCACGGCCCGTTCGGCGAGCCCGGGCGTGGCCATGTGGTAGTCGATGCGCCAGCCGGCGTCGGTGTCGAACGCCTTGCCGCGGTAGGACCACCACGTGTAGGGGCCGGGGACGGGACCGGCGAGCCGGCGGGCCACGTCGTGGTAGCCGTGCTCGCCGAAGAACCGGTCGAAGTAGGCCCGCTCCTCCGGCAGGAACCCGGCGTTCTTGACGTTGCCCTTCCAGTTCTTGATGTCGAGCTCGGTGTGCCCGACGTTCATGTCCCCCACCACGAGCACGTGGTCGCTGGTCCGGGCGAGCGCGGGCAGCCGCTCGGTCATGACGTCGAGGAACCGGAACTTGTCGTCCTGGCGGACCGTGCCGACCTCGCCGGAGTGCACGTAGGCGGAGACCACGGTGAGGGTGCTGCCGTCGGCCAGGGCGTGGTCGGTCTCGACCCACCGGCCCGACGTCGCGAAGTGCTCGTGGCCGATGGAGTCCCGCCGGCCGGTGGGCAGCAGCGTCCCGCCGTGGGCGTCGCGGCGGGTCGCGACGGCGACGCCGGCCCGTCCCTTGTCGGCGGCCTCGGCGTGGTGGACGTCCCAGACCTGCTCGTCGAGCAGCTCGCGGACGACCTTGTCGGGGGCGCGGACCTCCTGCAGGCACAGGATGTCGACGTCGCGCCCGGCGAGCCAGGCGGCCATGCCGCGCTTGTAGGCGGCGCGGATGCCGTTGACGTTGACGGTGGCGACGCGCAGGGCGTTCTCGGGGCGGGTCATGCGGGGGGCACCTGGTTCCGGGAGGGGGCGTACAGGGGGCGGGGGGAGGTACGGGGGTCAGTCGACGACGGTGCCGCTGAGCGGCTCGCCCGAGTCGCGGAGCATGCTCATCCCGTTGCCGGCGGTGATGTCGATCGTGTCGAGGGCGCGGTCGAGGGCCTCGCGCTCGGCGCCGTCGACGGGGAGTGCAGCGAGCTCCTGCTTGATGACCTTCGACTGCACCAGCACGATCTGGAAGCTGTGGGAGAGCTTTTCGTCGCGCATGGAGCGGGAGGTCCGCGCCTGCGCGGCGGCGGGGGCGCGGCCGCGCAGCTGCTCCTGGGCCTCCTCGACCCGGCGACGGCCGAAGCGGGCGGCCTTGCGCACCATGAGCACCACCCACACGGCGAGCATGAGCCAGCCGAGCGCGATGCCGGCGAGGATCCAGCCCAGCAGCGAGTTGGCGTTCGCGGCCTGCAGGATGGCCACCACGAAGATGACCACGAGCACGGCCATGCCGATCACCGTGCCCCACAGGGCGGTGCGGGAGCCGGCCTCGCGGGCGGGGGCGGACGGGGTCGAGGATCCGATGGAGCGCATGGTGCACATTGTCTCAAATCCCGGCCCGGGCCACGAACCAGCTTGTCCTTCTCAGCAGGCAATCCGCCACGCGTCGAGCTGTAAGTTCTTTCGCATCGACGACAGCCCGAGCCTTGCGGCCTCCGCGCATCGGTTGGGCGTGTCTTCGTACTCCACGTTGAGCACAGCCTTACCCGCATCTAGGAACGGCTCGTAGGCAGCGCACTCGTCATAGCGGAAGCACTGCTCGTTGATCGCGAAATCGAAGTCCGGCTCGAGCTCGGCGATCTGGTCGATATCGTTCTTGAGGGCGATCGAAAGGCCTCGTTCATGAGCCATGGCCGCAAGAGCACGGTTGTAGCGGAGCTGGTCGGCGGCGCTCAATCGGAAACCAGTGTCGTTACCATATCCGTCCACATTGTCGGCTTCGACGGCATCAAAACCCTTAACTAAGCATTCGTCCATGCGCGCGGCCATTATGGGTTGCAAGATGTCCAGCCTCCGAATATCGAGCCACCGTTCGCCGGCCCAGTTCTGCATCGGCAGGCCCATCACATCAGCTGGGAAGCGATCCGCGTCAGGCCGCCATGCTTCAAACGTCCCCGCGCTTATGTAGCAAATCGTGTGCTTGTTCTCCCGTGCGAACGTCCGCACCTCCGCAGCGGGGGTTCCCTGTCCGTCCATCCCATACACGTCCACACCTGGTTCCATTTGAGGGGTGCTGCTGAGCTGCCATTGCCAGTCGGTGCGCGGCTGAGGCATCCATATCTCACGCTCCGCCCCCGCCCCTTTTCCTAAGGTTGCACTTCCAAGGGTGACACCTGCTGCTGCTCCCAGCCCGGCCAGTCCCACGGCAAGGACGATTACCGCAGTGCGCCGGTTCATGCGTCTGCTCCCCTCGGGAAACCGTTCCACGGATGTGGTGGGGAGGCTTCAGTGGCAAAGATGTATTGCACTCCATTCGCCCGCGCAGTCTGGTGCACTGCCTGCAATTCAGCAGAGGCACAGGTGTGCACCAGGTGCCAAGTGCCGGAGCCGATCGCCGGAACAGGGTCCCGGTTCAAGTAGTCCTGGGCGGTGCCCTCGAACTCACAAACGACGTCCAGGACCGCCGCCATCTCCGGACTGGGCATTATCCCCGGATTGCCAGCGACTAGGTGGACGCCGTCGGCACGCATGTGGGCTACGGCTTTCAGGGCCAGAGCGGCAGACGCGGTACCGTCGTCGGTGCCAGAGGGAAAACGGTCAAGCATCACTCCGCCCAGACCATAAAGACGTCGCCACACCGCGACGTCCTCGAGAATCTCCGCCATGGGACGCCGTCCATAATCCAGGTCGACGTAGCCCAGGGTCACCAGCCCAGGCGCAGCAGAAGACAAACTGCTTAATGCCGGTAGGTAATACGAGTCACGATCCTTCCCCGGTCCGTTATGCACGTTGACCACCACAAACCCATCGTCGATTCCGCTGGCGGAGGCGAAGTACCTCGCCAGCCGCTGCCATGCTGGCGGATCCTCCGCAGGGTGGACGTACCACGGAACACCAGGAGACGGCACCACGCGGCGACTCATGCAAAGACCCGGGCGTCGGAGAACTGGTGGATGAGCATCGCCAGTCCTGCCCCGCAGGCAAGAATGCTCAACGACAGGAGCGGAACGCCGCTGTACGTGCCAATGGCCAGCATCACGGGAACAGCCAAAGCCGCTGGGACTAATCCTTTTACCTGGGCGCCGAAGGCCGTAAGTACCGAGGAAAGGGTTGCAAAAACCGAAAAAAGAACAGTACCTAGAACCGTACTCGCCAGTTGTTCCTGCAACGAACCTGTGATGGCGACGACCATTACCACAAGGCACGCCGCAAGCGCGGCGATGACCATGACGGAAAGACAAGCCAGTCCCCAAGCAAACCACCGAGACCATAGAAGTGAGGTGGATCGGTGCGCGAACCAGGACAGGCGCCCACGCAGCGCGACGATGCCAGGATCGGTAATGCTCACGGCGAGCACAGCCGTGGCCACGAAGGCTGTGCCGTGGCTTTCCGGCACGGCCGACAACGCAATCACTAGAGCTCCCGCAAGCAAAGCTGCCTGTATCACTGGGACAGTGATACCACCGAAGTCGCTCGGGTTCAGTCGCTCCGGCCCCCGTTCGGAACGGACGGCGCGGACGGTGTACGCGCAGATGAGCACAACGGCGGCGATTGCAGGTAAAGCGGCAGGCAACCCAGCCGATGCAACTGTCCGATGCCATACCACCCATGTGAGAAACTCCAGCAACACGGCACCGCTCATCACCATCAACGGCAGGACGATGCGATCCATCACCGTCAGCAAGGACACCGAAAGGGCGTAGACGACCCATCCCAGCACCAGAGCAAATCCCGTCGCGCCGATGCGGCCGTCTATTAATAGGGCGGTGGAACCGAGCAAAGCGAAAGCACCGCACAATATGGCAACCACACCGCCGAAGCGGGCAGCATGGCCCACGGGATCAAAGCGCAATCTGTACCAAGTGATGCCTGCCACTGCCTGACCGAGCACCCATCCCGCACAGCCTGCCACGATCATCTCAAGGGGGCTCGTGCCCAATTGGGCCTGAACGAGGCCGGCCAGCAGGGCTCCACTGACGAGTAGCGCCGCCCGCATCCAAGCCCTGTGCACCGAATAGGCCACTGACACGGGATCTTTCACAGCCCGCGCCCGGCCCCGGCTATTGATAACCTCACGCGCAAGGTCGAATACCGAAACGTAACCGTACCGGGCCCACACGGATCGATCACTGTAACCACGCGACTCGATCCGGGCTGCGGCATCGAGGAGGTCTACGACATCGCCGCCGTCGCCTTGAAATTCGTCGGGCAGATGACGGCCAGGTTTCCGCGGAGGCTGTGCTGACGTCCCGTCGCTGGTACTTGTGAAGTCATCCACGCTTAACCCACCTTCTCTACTGCCGCCGAGGCGATGGTCACCGTTTGATTTGCGCCGAAGGGCACGCCGACCGGGATGCCAGCTACCCTCGCGTAGTGGCTGCGGTAGTTGTTCAGGAAGATTTGCAGGTCAAACTTTTCCAGACTGTACTGCCTGGCAAGCCGCCCCATTCGGCGACGCAGGAGGTCGTCCGTGAGCAATTCGACACAGGCATCGGCGAACGCCTTGGGGTCGCGAGCGGGAACTAACCGGCCGGTACGCTGTTCGTCATCCAAGCACTCGGAAACTCCGCCGACGTCGGTATTCACTGTGGCTCGTCCACACATCATGGCCTCGACAACCGTAAAAGGCAGGCCCTCGGAGATGCTGGAGAGAACCACAAGATTACCGGCTTCAATGGCGGGACGACTCCCTGCGGACGGCCCCTCCCATGTCACTGCCTCCGACACGCCAAGCTCGGCCGTCAGCGCTACCAGCTGATTCTTGTATTCGATATTCGAGGGCTGAACTGGGCCAAAAATGCGTAGCCGCGCCCCGCTGATCTGCTGCCGCACGAGGCCGAACGCCCGTATCAACGTCTCCAGGTCTTTGAGCGGATCAATGCGTCCCACGAATGACAGCGTTGGCACAGTGGGTTCGGATTCCACTGCGGTAAACATTTGTGGGTCGACGCCGTTGACAACCGTTTCGATTTTCTGCTCCTCGGCCCCCAACCTCTTTTCCCAGCGGGCATTGAACCGGTTGACGGGCAGAATTTTGGGGTATTCTCGGTAGGCAAGGCGGCACAGGGCGGACATGAACGCCATGACCGCCCGGCGTACTGGCCATGGCAGACGGGACTTACCCATGGCGAGGTATCGCTCCCGCAGGTAGACACCGTGCTCGGAAAGCAGTCCGGGCGTTCCTGTTCGCCACATGTGGGCTAAGCCGATAAGTGCAGACGGTCCGTTACCCGTGGCGTGGACCACGTCGACGGGGCTAAGTCTGGTATCGACGAGCGCGAGCACTCTGTCCACCAGATTGCAGGCCATCACAGCCTCCCCGACGTGCAGCGATCGATTGCCGTCCGGCACTTGTTGTTGTTCGGTCCACGCCGCTAACAGCGCAGGAACCGAGCCCTTAGCTGCCAGCAAACGACTGATGGACATTACCTCCGAAATCTCGACAAGCCCTCGGATGGCCTCCGTGAACCGGGCGTGGTTGGCGGGATCATCAGGGCCAAGCACCGCGTCCCACATCGAGTTGAGCAGGTGTTCTGCCCGTTGCCGCGCGGCGTTGCGCCACCGCAACGGTGCTGGCCAGTTACCCCACATGGCTACGCTACGGACCTCTTCAACATTCGACGGCAACGACCAAACCAGGGGCTCCCGTCCCGTAGCGACAATGGCCGTAACCTCAAACTCGTGTTCGGCCATACCGGTGACCAGCTGATCGCACCATGTACTCACCCCGCCTGTTGTCACCGGATAGGTGCCTTCTGTGATCATCGCTACTCGCATGTTCCTGCTTCCCCCTTTGCAATGCGGCCACCGGCGCCCTTCGCCGTGGCCCGGAAGCGACGGCGTCGGCACGCCCCCCAGCGCACCTGCCCCCGCTCCCGTAGCTATCTCAAACGACCCGTTGGAACCGCGTCGTCTGCCCCGGCATCTGGTATCGGCGGGTTCCTGGCTCTGGCTCCGCGTGCCAGTTGAGTCCCGTCCAAGGCATGCTCGGCTGGTCCTCTCGATTGGCGGATCTTTTGAATGCCTTCTCCAGTCGAGGTCGAAGCGCCGTATCCCGTATCTCCCACGGTCAGCACGGTTGTTGAGCCATCGGAAATTACAAGGTTTGCCGTGTCCTTACCCGAGTAGGTTTCCGGCAAATATTCCCCGTCGACCGTCGTCCCATCGGGCATCGACACAGGCACCACGGCGCCGCTGTGAGCAGCGGACACGATGACGGTGCCACGCCAATAGACAGCCGTGGCGCCATCCTCCCGAGCCCACGTCGCTTGATCCCGCAGAACAGTCCCAGCTTCCGCCATTGTCGGGACGACCGGCGGAGTGTTGTCGGCGTAGGTGTCCCGATACCAGCTGAGCATCCGCTCAAGTACGGGAAGAGCAATACGGTCCTTCGTCACATTCGACTGGTGGACGTAGTGCGGTCGCGGATCGTTCCCAAGAACATGCATGAGACCTGTGCGCGCCTCTGTAGGCACAATGTGCTCTTCAAAGCCGCTACTGGCAGGCAACGGCTCAATGCAAGTAGAGGTTTCAGGATGCTCCTCGCAGAAGCCGGATCCCCCGTCGTTGCGGGAGCTGTAGACCCAGTTGTACTCATCCACCTCCTGCTCACGGGTGGCGGCGTCAAAAAATAGGTTCATTGGATGTCGCGGCACCGTGAACGCGGAGCCGATCTGCCGTTGATCCCTTTCCCTGGACGCGTCCGCGGCAATCCATGCAATGCCGGCGTCGGTGAGAGCGGGCGCAAGATACGGATTGTCATGCGGCGGGGTGGGCCATGCCGCCAGACCTGAAT
This sequence comes from Kocuria sp. U4B, assembly GCF_054875615.1. Next base: position 2,730,113 of record NZ_CM142180.1, on the reverse strand, counting down.
GCTCCCCGGTCACCAGCGAGGCGGGCTCGATTGCCATGCCATGGCTTTCGGCAAATCGCTGATTTTCCGTGATCTCGTCCCGAATTGTGTCCCCCGGAACATATTGCACCGCACCGGATGAATCGGTCACACACTTCTGCTCCCCGTGCGGGAGGTGAGGGTAAATACATCCAAGATTGAGATGTGAGTAGGTGTGGTTAATCCACCTGAATGCCGAGGGATCCGCCAGAAACGTATCAAGCAACGGTTCACGACCCCCGTCGACTCCGCTAACACGGTCGGCGGATCCACTGCCGTTGAATACCATGTGCAAGGGGAAATCCCATTTCCGCTGCCATTTTTTTAAAAAATGTACATCTGCGGCGGTCATTCGTGTCGTGTCCACCGCGCGGGGGCTAGGAGCCCTAGTGCAACCGTGGGTGTTATTGCAGCCGCTATCGCGGCTCCATAATTTGTTGGCCATAAGTACGTCGTCGACGTGCACGGAGAAATAATTCCTGTAACGACCCAAATGTATTCCCCGAGTCAGCCACTCCAGTTGGCCGTGGGCGAGCACGTGAAAGTGATGCTGGTACTGGTTGGACGCGAAGGTATTGAACATTTCCTCGCGCGCCCCGTGGTCGTGGATGCCAATCAGCACCGCTTCCTCCCCGTTACGAGACATGCGCGTGGTGAGCACCGGATCAAGGCGCGCACCGGTTGAGGGCTTGGGAGTAGCTAGGTGACCGTAGGACTCATTGACGGCAGGATCGAAGTCGTCAAGCTTGACATCGCCCAGCAGGTAACCGAAGTCTCCTCTGCGAGCCGCCCCGACGACAGTAGCGTTCATACCGTCCACTGCCCCGGAGTGCTCCGGGGCGTTCATGCCCAGGGCTGCATCGGGCCACACAGATGCGCTGATCTGCCGTACTGCGAACTGCGATTCATAGCGGTGCAGGGCTGCGAGCTCATCGGGTTTCAGGCCAGCGGGAGAGGAAGACGGCAAGATAACGCCCTGGAACTTAGCGTGTCGCGCATGGGGATCGGCCGCCGTCAGGAACGTCTCATCAAGCACCGGCCGTTCGGGGTCCGTGAGGTCCAGGCGCATGAGCGGAATGCCTTCACGATTGAGTCGATCCTCATAGGCTGCAACCATCGCCGAGCCGTCGAACACCACGAGCACCACCAAGTCAATTTTGGGCTCCGCCTGCCGGCCGACAGTGGCATCATCCCCAATGTCCACGCTCTCGATGGAGGTTGTGAAAGCCAGAGCGATCACCAGTACTGATCCGGCAATCGCGGCCGCGCGTCTCCGCCGCGTACGGCGAGAACCGCCCCTGCCATTTTGCGCTGACGGCACAGGCAACCGATGCATGCCCCTCCCCAAAGAGCTACGTCCGCACGACCACCCCCACGACGGCCGAACACACCTCGTCATTTTTGGACACCGCAAACCGGTAACGGCTTGCAGGATCAAGCAGGCCGTGCCGATGCCGACGACAGACCCACCCGTTACGCCTGGGCAACGCCTACGCCGTCCCTCAAAAGCCGATCCGCGTCAATAGTGACTTGTCACGCACCCATTTACCTAAGATGACGGCATACCTGCCGCTACGCCTGCTCCCAGGGCTCAGCGTAGGAACAGGGCCCGCAGCCGGGCCGTGGTGACGAGCACCCCCACCCCCACGAGGGCCAGGTAGTAGGCCGCGTGCCCTGCCGTGGCGGCGCCGGGGGCGCCCGCGGCCAGGTCCCGCAGCAGCTCGACCCCGTGCCACAGGGGCAGCGCCTGCACGGCCCACCGGACCGGCTCGGGGTAGACCTCCAGCGGGTAGAACGTGCCGGAGAACAGGAACAGCGGGAGCGTGAGGAAGGTGACCCAGTCCATCTGCTGGAACGTGCGCATGAAGCTGGTCACGGCCATCCCGAACGCGGCGAAGCCGAAGGCCACGAGCACGGCCCCGGGGACCATCAGCACGGCCCACCAGGAGTGCACGAGCCCCATGGCCGCCATGACCGCCGTGAAGCCGGCCGCGTAGACGCCGCCGCGCACCAGCGCGACGCCGATCTCCCCGAGGGCCACGTCGAGCGGGCCCAGGGACGTGTTGAGCATGCCCTCGTAGAGCCGGGAGTAGCGCAGCTTGAAGAACACGTTCCACGTCGAGTCGTAGACGGCCCCGTTCATCGCCGAGACCGCCAGCAGCGCCGGGGCGATGTAGGCGGCGTAGGCGACCGGGGCGCCGTCGGGGCCCGTCACCTCCCCCACGATCGAGCCCAGGCCCACCCCCATGGCGAGCAGGTACAGCACGGGCTCCACGAACCCCGAGGCCATGACGGCCCAGTTGGCCCGCCACTGCGCCCGCATCCCGCGGGCGAAGACCGCCCGGGCGTTGCCGCTGTAGAGCGCTCCCCCGCGCGGGGGGCGCAGCAGCCCCTGGCCGTCGGGCGGGGAGCCGGCGACGGGTCCGGGCGCGGGTCCCGGCGCGCTCACGTCTCCAGCCTCCCGGCGTAGGCCCGGCGCGCGAGCACCCATCCCGCGCCCGCGAGCGCGGCGAGGTAGCCGGCGTGCACCGCGGTGAGCCAGCCGGGCTCGGCGAGCCCGTACGCCAGGACCCGGCCCAGCTCGGTCGCGTGCCACAGCGGGGACAGCCACCCGACGACCTGGAGCGGGCCCGGGAGCACGGACAGGGGGAAGAAGGTGCCGGAGAACAGGAACAGCGGCATGATCACGAACCGCTGGAGCAGCGCGAACTCGCCCCGCTCCTCGCGCAGGCGCGCCGCGAAGGCCATCACGGGCAGCCCGAACGCGTTGCCCGCGAGCACGCCGAGGGGCACGAGCAGCCACCCGGTCGCCGGCCGCGGGACCGCGCCGAACGCCAGGAGCACCCCGTAGTAGACGCCGGAGGTCACCAGGTAGCGCACCGTGGCCGCCGCGGTGTGCCCGGCGGCGAGCTGCGCCGGGGACAGCGGGGTGGCGTGGGCGCCCAGGTAGGTGCGCCGCCACCTGAACCCGGCCATCACGGTGTAGGAGTTCTCCTCGGCGCCGGCCATCATCGCCGCGGACACGAGCAGGGCCGGGGCCACGAAGTGCAGGTACGAGGTCCCGAGCCCCGGGCCGGACGGGGCGGCGGTGTCGACGACGGTCGCCAGCCCGATCCCCAGGGCGAGGAGGTAGAGCACCGGCGAGCCGACCCCCACGCCCAGCAGGGTCCCGGCGTAGGCGCGCAGGTTCCGCAGCCGGTGCTCGGCGAAGTACAGGGCGCCCCGGGCCCGGGCCCGGCGGGCGGCCTCGTCCGGGCCGAAGGGCGGTCGCAGGGAGGAGAGGTCGACCACGGCGCCCCCGCGCGCCGGCCGGGCGGGCTCAGTCAACGAGGGACCTGCCCGTCAGCCGCAGGAACACGTCCTCAAGGGAGGAGCGGCGCACCAGGGACGTCAGCGGGTGCAGGCCCCGGCGGGAGACCTCCTCGAGGTCGCGCTCGCCGTCGGCGGAGTAGACGAGCACCCGGTCGGGGAGCACCTCGACGCGGGAGCCGAGCCCGGCGAGCCGCTCGGCGGCGGCCGCGTTGCGGTCGGAGCCGAAGCGCAGCTCGAGCACCTCGCGGGTGGAGAAGCGGCGGATCAGCTCGGCGGGCGAGCCCTCGGCCATGATCCGGCCGGCGTCGACGACGACCAGCCGGTCGCACAGCTGCTCCGCCTCGTCCATGTAGTGGGTGGTGAGCACCAGCGTCACGCCCTGCTCCTTGAGCCGGAACAGCCGGTCCCACAGCACGTGCCGGGCCTGGGGGTCGAGGCCTGTGGTGGGCTCGTCGAGCAGCAGGATGCGGGGGTCGGAGACGAGGGAGCGGGCGATGGTCAGCCGCCGCTTCATCCCGCCGGACAGCTCCGAGACCTTCGCGCCGGCCTTGTCCGTGAGCTGGGCGAACTCCAGCAGCTGCTCGGCCTTGGGCCGCAGGTACGCGTACGGGAGGCCGAAGTAGCGGCCGTAGACCACGAGGTTCTCCCGGACCGAGAGCTCCTCGTCCAGGTTGTCCTGCTGCGGGACCACGCCCAGGTGGGCGCGCACCCGCGGGCCCTGCTCGTCCGGGTCCAGGCCGAGGATCTCCAGCCGGCCGGAGGTGCGGCGGGAGACCCCGCCGATCATCCGCATGGTGGTGGACTTGCCGGCGCCGTTGGGCCCGAGCAGCCCGAAGGACTCGCCGCGGGCGACTTCGAAGCCGATGCCGTCCACGGCGCGGAAGCTGCCGTAGTGCTTGGCCAGGTCGGTGGCGCGGATCACGATCTCGGACACCGGCCCAGTGTAGAGCGGCGCCGGGGACGACCGCTCGTCCCCGGCGCCGCGGTGCGCCCGGGGTCCCCGGGCCGGCGGGCTCAGCGCAGCCCGGCCTGCCGCTCGGCGGTCTCGACGACGTTGAGCAGCAGCATCGCCCGCGTCATCGGGCCCACGCCCCCGGGGTTCGGGGAGATCCAGGAGGCCTTCGCGGCCGCGGCCGGGTCGATGTCCCCGGCGAGCTGGCGCTTGCCGGTCTCCGGGTCCTCCACGCGGGAGACCCCCACGTCGAGCAGGACCACGCCCTCCTTGAGGGAGTCGGCCTTGATCATGTGCGGGCGCCCGGCGGCGGCCACGACGACGTCCGCCTGGGCGAGTAGCTCGTCCAGGTTCCCGGTCCCGGTGTGGGCGAGCGTCACGGTGGCGTTGATCTCCCGCCGGGTGAGCAGCAGCCCGATTGGGCGCCCGACGGTGACGCCGCGGCCCACGACCAGGACGTGGCGGCCCGCGAGGTCCACCCCGTGGCGGCGCAGCAGCTCCACGACGCCGTTGGGCGTGCAGGGCAGGGGCGAGGCCATCGGCTCGGACACGTTGAGCACCAGCCGGCCGAGGTTGGTCGGGTGCAGCCCGTCGGCGTCCTTGTCCGGGTCGATCCGCTCGAGGATCGCGTTGGTGTCGAGGTGGCCGGGCAGCGGCAGCTGCACGATGTAGCCGGTGCAGGCCGGGTCGGCGTTGAGCTCGTCGACGGCCCGCTCGAGCTCCTCCTGGGAGACGTCGGCGGGCAGCTCGCGGCGGATCGAGGCGATGCCGACCTCGGCGCAGTCCTTGTGCTTGCCGCCCACGTAGGAGTGGGAGGCCGGGTCGTCGCCGACCAGCAGCGTGCCGAGGCCGGGGACGACGCCCCGCCCGGCGAGGGCGGCGACCCGGTCGGTGAGCTCGGCCTTGATGGCCGCGGACGTGGCCCGGCCGTCGAGGATCTGCGCGATCATGCTCACCACTCCTCGAGGCCGTCGTAGAGCGGGAAGTCGGCGGCCAGCTTGTCGACGCGGGCGCGCAGGGCGGCGACGTCGGCGCCGGGCTTGAGGGCGGTCGCGATGACGTCGGCGACCTCCTCGAACTCGGTGGCGCCGAAGCCGCGGGTGGCCAGCGCCGGGGTGCCGATGCGCAGGCCGGAGGTGACCATGGGCGGGCGCGGGTCCCACGGGACGGCGTTGCGGTTGACGGTGATCCCCGCCCTGTGCAGGAGGTCCTCGGCCTGCTTGCCGTCCAGCTGGGAGTTGCGCAGGTCCACGAGCACGAGGTGCACGTCGGTGCCCCCGGTGAGGACCGAGACGCCGGCGTCGGCAACGTCGGCGGCGGAGAGCCGCTCGGCGAGGATGCGGGCGCCCTCCAGGGTGCGCTCCTGACGGTCGCGGAACTCGTCGGTGGCCGCGATCCGCAAGGCCACGGCCTTGCCGGCGATCGCGTGCATCAGCGGCCCGCCCTGCTGGCCAGGGAAGACCGCGGAGTCGATCTTCTTCTTGAACTCCCCCGTCGTGAGGATCACGCCGGAGCGGGGGCCCGCGAGGGTCTTGTGCACGGTGGAGGTGACCACGTGGGAGTGGGGCACCGGGTTGGGGTGCAGGCCCGCGGCCACGAGGCCGGCGAAGTGCGCCATGTCCACCCACAGCTTCGCGCCGACCTCGTCGGCGATCGAGCGGAACGCCTCGAAGTCCAGCTGCCGGGAGTACGCGGACCAGCCGGCGACGATGACCTGGGGCCGCTCGGCGAGGGCCTGCTCGCGGACCTTGTCCATGTCGACCGTGTAGGTGGTGGGGTCGACCTCGTAGGCGGCGATCTCGTAGAGCTTGCCGGAGACGTTGAGCTTCATGCCGTGGGTCAGGTGCCCGCCGTGGGCCAGGGACAGGCCCATCAGCTTGTCGCCGGGGCTCATGAGGGCGGCCATGACGGCGGTGTTCGCCTGGGCCCCGGAGTGCGGCTGGACGTTGGCGTGCTCCGCGCCGAACAGGGCGGTCGCCCGGTCCCGGGCGAGGTTCTCGACGACGTCGACGAACTCGCAGCCCCCGTAGTAGCGGCGCCCGGGGTAGCCCTCGGCGTACTTGTTGGTCAGGACGGAGCCCTGCGCCTCGAGGACCGCCCGCGGGGCGAAGTTCTCGGAGGCAATCATCTCGAGGGTGCCCCGCTGCCGCCCGAGCTCGTCGGCGATGGCCGCCGCGATCTCCGGGTCGACCTCGGTGAGGGGCTGATTGGTGACGGACGGGGACGAGCTCGTGGACATGCCGCTCCTGAAGCTGGGACCTGGGGTCGGACACCACGAGTTTAGGCGATCGGCCGGGCGCTCCCGGCCGGGCCCGGGCGGGGCTCCCCCGCCCGGATCCGCTCGAGCCCGCCGGGGCTGTCCGTCGTGAAGGCCGTCGCCGGGGCCCAGCACGGGCGGATCGACGTGCGCGGCGCCCCCGGGCCACCGGCTTCGCGGTCCGGCTCCCGCCCGCCCGAGCGGCGCGCCCGGGGCGGGCCGTGTCCCGCCAGGCGGACCCCGCTTGCCCCGGGGGCCACCGGGCCGTTTAATGAGGTCGTCAGGAACCGTCGGCACGGAGGGCGCGCCAGCCCCTCCCCGCCGAACCGCAACGCCGCGCCCGGGGTCCGTAGCGTACCGCGTGCAGGTTTCCCCGAGCGGTCCCGCGGGGCCCGGAAGCCGCTCACCACGCTCCGGAGGAACCCCCGTGAACGCACTCCCCACCGCTCCGTTCACCGCGTCCCTGCCGCGCATCCGGTCCTCGGGCAACCCTCCCCAGACGATCGACCAGCTGCGCACCGACCACGAGTCGGTGATCTTCGACATGGACGGCGTGGTCACCGACACCGCCGCCGTCCACGCCGCCGCCTGGAAGACCCTCTTCGACGCGATCCTGGCCGACGACCGGCTGGAGCCGTCCGCCGAGGGCGGGACCGTGGACCGGCGCCCGTTCGACGCCGACGCCGACTACCGCCACTACGTCGACGGCCGCCGGCGCGAGGACGGGATCCGGGCCCTGCTGGACGCCCGCGGAGCCTGCCTGCCCGAGGGCGACGAGACGCCCGGGGCGTGGACCGTGCAGGGCCAGGCCGCGCTGAAGAACGCCTACTTCCAGGAGGTCCTGCACGTGAAGGGCGTGCGGGTCTTCGACGGCACCGTCGCCCTCATCGAGCGGCTGCGGGCGGCGGGTGTGCCGGTGGGGCTCGTGACCGCCAGCCGCAACAGCGTCCCGGTCCTGGCCGCGGCGGGGCTGCAGGACGCCTTCGACATCATCGTGGACGGCCACTTCGCCGCCGAGCACGGGCTGCCCGGCAAGCCCGCCCCCGACACGTTCCTGACCTGCGCGCAGATGCTGGGCGTGGACCCGGCCCGCTCCGTCGTGGTGGAGGACGCCGTGGCGGGCGTCCAGGCCGCCGCCGCCGGCGGCTTCGGCATGGTCGTCGGCATCCGCCGGCACGGCGAGCGCCAGGACCTCTACGACGCGGGCGCCACGGTCGTGCTCAACGACGTGGCCGAGCTCGACCTCGGCGCGCGCCGGGACGACCCGTGGAAGCTGGTCTTCGAGGGCTTCGACCCCGCGGCCGAGGCCCGCCGCGAGGCCCTGCTGACCCTCGCCAACGGCTACATGGGCGTGCGCGGGTCCGCGTGCGAGTTCCCCGACAACGGCGTCCACTACCCGGGCAACTACCTGGCCGGCGTCTTCAACCGCGTGGTGAGCCACCTCAGCGGCCGCGACGTAGAGCACGAGTCCATGGTCAACGCCCCGAACTGGACCCACCTGGACCTGCGGGTGGCCGGCGGCGAGTGGTGGTCCGAGGGCGGGCTGCGCCCCACCGCCGAGCGGGTCGAGCTCGACCTGCGCCGCGGGCTGCTGATCCGGTCCCTGACCCTCACCGACCTCCACGGCGACCTCGGCGACGACGGCTCCCACGCCCGGCTCGAGATCGTCCAGCGCCGCCTCGTCTCCCTGCGCCACCGCCACCTGGGGGCCCAGGAGACCACGGTGACCGCCCGCGGGTTCTCCGGGCGCCTGCACGTGCGCACCGGCATCGACCCCACCGTGCGCAATAACGGGGTCGCGGAGTACAAGGACCTCAACGCCCACCACCTGGTGGACCTGGAGTCGACGTCCCTGCCGGACGACCACGAGACGCTCCTGTCGCACGTGCGCACCACGCAGTCGAAGATCGAGATCACCACAGCCCAGCGCACCACGATCGAGGGCGGCCAGAACGTGCGCGAGCGCCGCGAGATCCGCCCCGGGGGCACCGAGTTCCGCCGACACCAGGTGAACATCACGGAGGGCCGCCCGGTGATCATCGACTCGACCACGGCCGTGGTCACGAGCCGGGACGCGGCCATCGGCTCCCCCCGCGAGGGCGCCCTCGCCGAGCTGGACCGCAACCCGAGCGGCGTGCGGGGGCTGCTGCCCTCCCACGAGGTCGAGTGGGCGCTGCTGTGGGACCGCTACGACGTGGACGTCTGCCCCGACCCGGGAGACCGCCCGAAGGAGCTGGCCATGATCCAGCTGGCGCTGCGCACCCACCTGTTCCACGTGGCCCAGACCCTGGCCCCCCACCTGTCGCTGCGCGACGCCGGCGTGCCCGCCCGCGGGCTGCACGGCGAGGGCTACCGCGGCCACATCTTCTGGGACGAGCTCTACATCCTCCCGGTGGTCAACCTGCGCCAGCCGCGCGTGACCCGCTCCCTGCTCTCCTACCGCTGGCGGCGGATCGCGATGGCCCGGCACCGGGCGATGGAGTTCGGCCTCGAGGGCACCGCGTTCCCGTGGCAGTCGGGCTCGGACGGCCGGGAGGAGACCCCGCCGGAGCTGTTCAACCACCACTCCAACCGGTGGCTGCCGGACAACTCCTGGCGGCAGTTCCACGTGGGCCTCGCGATCGCCTACAACGCGTGGATCTACTACGAGACCACCGGGGACATCGACTGGCTGGCCGGCCAGGGCTCCGAGCTGATCATCGGGATCACCCGCCTGTTCGCCTCCCTCACCGACTACGACCCCGCGGACGGGCGCTACCACATGGCCGGGGTCATGGGCCCGGACGAGTACCACGACGGCCCGCGCGGCCAGCACGGCGGCGGGCTCAAGGACAACGCCTACACCAACGTGCTGGCGGCCTGGCTGTTCCGGCACAGCGCCCACATCTTCCACGACATGGTGGAGCACCAGCGGGAGGAGCTCGCGGCCCGCTTCGGGCTCTCGGCCGAGGAGGTCGGGACTTGGCAGCGGATGGCCGAGCGGATGTTCGTGCCCTTCAACCGGGACGGCACGATCAGCCAGTTCGACGGCTACGACGACCTCGACGAGCTGGACTGGGAGTACTACCGCGCGAAGTACCGCAACATCGGCCGCCTCGACCTCCTGCTGGAGAACGAGGGCGACATGACGAACAACTACAAGCTGTCCAAGCAGGCGGACACCATCATGCTCGTCTACCTCCTCGGCCCCGACGGGCTCGTCGAGGAGCTGGGCCGGATGGGCTACGAGGTCGACCACGCGGCCGTCGAGCGCACGGTCGACCACTACATCGCCCGCTCCTCCCACGGCTCGTCGCTGTCCCGGGTGGTCAACGCCTCGGTGCTCGCGTGGCTGAACCCCGACCGCTCGTGGTCCGCGTTCCAGGATGCGCTGCTCGTGGACCTCGACGACACGCAGGGCGGCACCACCGGCGAGGGCATCCACCTCGGGGCCATGGCCGGCTCCGTGGACGTCGTCACCCGCGCCTACGCCGGGCTGCGCGTGCGCGGGGAGTGGCTGGAGTTCGACCCGGCCCTGCCGAGCCAGCTGGACCGGGTCTCCTTCACCGTGCTCTACCGCGGGCAGGTCATCCGGGTCTGCATCGACCACCACGTGCTCGAGCTCGAGGGCTCGTCCCAGCGCGCGGACAGCGTCACGATCCACGTGCACGGCGCGGAGTACGTCCTCAAGGGCGGGCAGCGGATCCGCGTCGCCATCCAGCAGCGCCACCCTCGCCCGGGCACGCAGCAGGCCCTTGAGCGCTGACGGCTTCGACCCGCCCTCGCTGCGGCGGCCGTTCCGGCAACAGCCGTTGCCGGAACGGCCGGAGACTACTGAAGCCGCGCCTGGTCGTGGACCCGTAGCTGGGTCAGAGCCAGACGTGTAAGTGGGACGTCCACGCCGAGCCGGTCGGCGACGGCCACGTACTGTCCGAGGAGATGCTCCCCCTCGTGCGAGGTCCCCGCTATGACGTTGCGGTAGAGGGAGGAGGTGAAGACGGAGCCCGCTTCCGTGAACATCTCCAGGCTCGCGGCGTGCGCGGCGGCCGAAGGAGCGTACCCTGCGGCCTCGGCCACCCGTTCCGTCTCCTGGATAACGTCGAGGACGAACTCCTTGCCGCCCTCGGCCGCGACGATGTGGCCGATCGTACCCCGCATCAGGCAGGTGATCGTCCCACCGGCCGTGATGAAGGCCCACTTGTACCACATCGAGGCCATAATGTCGTCGGCGAGAACCGTGTGGAAGCCCGGCGCCGCCATCTCCCGGCCAATCCGGGAAAGGGTTTTCGCAGGTCGGCCATCCTGTGCCCCGAAGGTCAGTGAGGCGTGCGGCTTCATTTGGAACACCGAACCGTCCGGGGTCATGGTACACACCACACGCACAATCCCCCCCAGAACGGCATCCCGGCCGAAGCGCTGGTTGAGCCTGTCCAGATGGGCCATGCCGTTGAGCAGGGGCAGGATCGTCGTGTCCGCCCCCACCCCTGGGGCGATGTCGTCCATCGCCGCCTCCAGGGACCATGCCTTCACCATGAGCAGGACCAGGTCGTAGGTGCCGTCCAGCTGCTGAGCGGTGACGGCTCGAACGGGCACAGTCTCGTCGTACCCGGGCCCGTAGACCCGCAGACCGTTGCGCAGCTGTTCGGCTCGCTGCGGACGCACCAGGAAGGTCACGTCACGACCGGCGTGTGCCAGGCGTGTCCCGAAGTACCCCCCCGTCGCTCCGGCACCGACAATCAGAATTCTCATGGATGGCTCCCGTCTGGTTCGGGGGACAGGTCTACTGCCATCGGGACGGGCGGGGCCACGTTCCGAGGCAGACCCGGCGGCGCCACGGAGATTGCCTCACGGCTCGGCTCTTCGCGCGACCGTTCTGGTGTCGTCGTCGTCTTCGGCGGATGTGTCCCGCCCATCCGTACCCGGTTGCGAGCCCAGTCACTGGCGTCCGAGATGATGCCCTCGAGCGGCCCCTTACCGATGGCGGTGCGCCACAGCGTGGCGAACAGCATGAAGGAAAGGATCTGGATCCACAGTGAGAGCATCGGCCGGTCCTCGTCCAGCACCTCGATCGCCAGGATGACGCAGTGCGCCGAGTAAAGGGTTAGGGTCATGGCCCCGATGGCCGCGAAGGGCGAGAACACCTTGCCGCCGGCACGGGTGACGAGCAGTGCAATGCCGAGAGCAGCCAAGACGGAGCCCAGGTTGTGCAGGACGTGCAACGATGTGTTGGAGTAGGGCGAAATGGCCGCCTGCCACCACCATGTCGTGTCCGGCATTAGATACGACTCGTTTCCGTAAGTCAGGTAATCGACGATTTCCGTCCTGGTGAGATCCGGTGTTGATTCCACCAAGCGCTGCAGCCCTCCGGCGGGACCCAGCAGGAGCTTCGAGAGCACCCAGGTGAGGACTGCCAGGAGCGCCCCCCACCCCACAAGCGCCAGGGCGACCTTCCGGGACGTCAGCACCTGCCGACCGACGACCATGCCCACGCAGATGTAGACCATCCACAGCAACGTCGGGTAGAAGCCGATGAGGAGCATGTCGGCGATGAAGGGCACCGGTTGCATGATGGCGGTGACGGGCGTGTAGTCGTTGTCGGGGTTGGCCTGCTCCGGGAGGCTGCCGCCGAACGCGTGGAGGAGGACGGGCCCAAGAATCACGAAGCACGTCGCTGCGATGAGCAGAACCCGGGACGACCGGCCGTAAAGAGGCACGACCATGAGGAACAGGATTCCGAAGTAGGGAATGATCGTTTGGATGGGTGTGTCCAGATACCCCAGAAGGAGACCCACCAGCAGGATAATCAGACCCCTGACGATCAGAGCCACTCTGTCGGCGGCTAGGTTGCGGCCGTGCAACTGGCCGCGAGACCGCTTCTCCACGAAGGCGACGGACACCCCGGCCAGTAGCGCGAACAGGGCAGCAGCTCGTCCACCGAAGATGCCGAAAGCCCAGCTCATGCCGCCGGCCTCGTCGGATTCCGGAAAGACGTGGACAGCGATCATTCCGATCAGTGCGACCGCCCGGGCGACGTCGACGCCCATGGCACGTCGTCCGGACGGACGTGGTGGCGGAGCCGTACCGGACGCCGCGCCCTGCGCCTGGTTCCGGTCCTCCCGGTCCATCGACGCCCCGGCCCCGGGCGCAGGGGCCGCAAGGGAAGACGTAGGCGTCGTTCTGTTGAAACCTCTCATGATTCCCCCCGATCGAGAAGAGCTGCCCATGGCTTCACCGCAGGCATCCCCCCATCGGTGGATCCCGCGCCTCGGAGATCCGGTGGCAGTCTGGAATGTTCTCATCCTCCCCCCAAAACGATTTGTTGATCCAATGTTTCTTCCTTCGCCAGAATTTTCAAAAAGCAAATTAATGTGATCTTTTCCATGCCACCCGATTGCCGATAAACAAAAACATGAATACTAAAGGTCCGCCGCAAGAGGTTCTCTCTCGGACGGCCGGACGGCCCCACCATCCGCCTCCGACCTGCGCTTCAACGCTCACAACGTCCCGCCGCGTAATACGGGTTATCTATTTCGGCGGGATCCCCGGCTCAGTAGCGTTGGGGTATGGGCCCAAAACAAGCATCGGGGCGCACCTAAGGGGTCGGCGGGTTGAGGAGGCCGGGCCGTCCTCACTGTTGCCGCCGACCGACCACGGGCACGGGGACCGCCTGTTTCTGCCGGAGCTTTTCGAGGACCTCGTCCGCAGACGCGCCCCACCGGCTGGATCCGGTCCCCAACCCACACACCTGAGAGGACATCCCGTCATGACCGACGACATCCTGATCCGCCCTTTAGAGGGCGTCCGGGTCTTAGAGCTGGGCAACTACATCGCCGCCCCCACCGCCGGGCGCCTTTTGGCCGACTTCGGCGCCGAGGTCATCAAGGTCGAACGCCCCGGCACCGGCGACGAGCTGCGCAACTGGCGCCTGTACAAGGGCACCACCTCGATGCTGTTCCGCACCCTCAACCGCAACAAGAAATCCGTGGTGCTCGACCTGCGCTCCCACGCGGGCCGGGAGGCCGTGAAGGCCCTGGTGGCCGCCTCCGACGTGCTGCTGGAGAACTTCCGCCCCGGCACCCTGGAGAAGTGGGGCCTCCCCCCCGACGTGCTGAACGAGATCAACCCCGACCTGGTAATCAGCAGGATCTCCGCCTTCGGCCAGACCGGTCCCCTGGCCCCGCGGCCCGGCTTCGCCGCCGTCGCCGAGGCTTACAGCGGCTTCCGCAACCTCGTCGGGGACCCGGACCGGGCCCCGGTGCGGGTCGGCGTGTCGATCGGGGACTCCATCGCCGGGCTCTACGCCGCCTTCGGGGTGGTGATGAGTCTCTACCAGCGCGAGGCCCGACGCAGCACCCACGACAGGGGTGTGCCGCTGCGGGAGCGGATCACCGACGTGGCCCTGTACGAGGCGATGTTCTCGATGATGGAGTCCCTGGTGCCCGACTACCAAGCCTACGGGGTGACGCGTGAACGCGTCGGCGGACGGTTGGAGGGCGTCGCCCCGTCCAACGCCTACGTGTGCGCCGATGGGGCCAGCATCGTGGTGGCCGGCAACGGGGACTCCATCTACCACCGCTACATGGAGATCATCGGCCGCCCCGACCTGGCCGCTGACCCCGGGCTGCAAACCAACGCCGACCGCTGGGCTCGCCGCGAGGAGCTGGATGCGGCCATCTGCGCCTGGGCGGCCGGGCGCACCGCGGCCGAGGCTCTAGCGGCCCTGGACGCCGCTGGGGTCCCGGCCGGGCCCATCTACACCGCCGCCGACATCAGCACCGATCCCCAGTACACCGCCCGCAACATGATCCAGTCCTTCGACGTCTCCACCGGCGAGGAGGTCCTCACCGCCGTCGGGTTTCCCGGCATCGTCCCGGTGATCGGGGAGCAGTCCCTGCCCATCCACCACCTCGGCCCCGACCTCGGAGAACACACCAACGAGGTGCTGGCCGGGCTCCTTGGCCTGACCCGGCATCAAATCGATCAGGCCACCGGCCTGCAGGGGACACGCCCCGGTGACACCCAAGGGTGACGCCGAGCTCCCGTGGAGCTCACCCCGTACCGATAGGCTGCTCGGATGCCTTGTTCAACGGCCTCCGGCCTGGTCCTCCCGCACGCGGGGCACGCGCCCCGGATCGACCCCTCCGCCTTCGTGGCCCCCACCGCCACGGTGGTGGGCGACGTCGAGCTGGGGCCGGGCTCCGGGGTGTTCTACGGCGCCGTCGTGCGCGGGGACCGCTCCCCCGTCCGGCTGGGGCGCGGTCCAACCTCCAGGACAACGTCGTGGTGCACTCGGACCCCGAGCACCCGTGCACGATCGGCGCCGGCGTGAGCGTGGGCCACGGCGCGGTCGTGCACGGCTGCACCGTGGAGGACGACGTCCTCGTGGGGATGAACGCCACCGTCCTCAACGGCGCCGTGATCGGCACGGGCTCCCTGGTGGCCGCGGGCGCGGTCGTGCTCGAGGGCACCGTGGTGCCGCCCCGCTCGCTCGTGGCGGGGGTCCCGGCCAGGGTCCGGCGGGAGCTCACGGAGCAGGAGCAGGAGAAGGTCCGCGCGAACGCGCGCACCTACGTGCAGCTCTCCGCCGAGCACCGGCAGCTCAGCGGCTGAGCCGGCCCGCGCCCGGCGGGCGGGTCACTGGGCCACGAGGGTGCGGGCGTAGTCCCGGTAGGCGTCGCGGTCGAAGCCGGGCAGCAGGCAGGACTGCACCACGTAGCCCTGCAGCACGGACAGGATGGCCTGGGCGAACATGCCGATCCACTCCTGCGCGGCCACGGCGTCCAGGCCGAGCTGCTCGAGCGCCCACCGGCCGTAGTGCGCCTCGATCCGCCCGCGCACCTGCGCCAGGTGCTCCCCGGCCAGCACTCCGAGGGCCGGGTCCGTCACGGCCGCTCCCCAGGTGACGAGCAACAGCCGGGTGGTCCCGGGGTCCGCGTCCAGGCGTTCCAGGAGCCGCACCACCCACTCGGCGGGAGCAAGGTCCTCCCCGCCCGCCTCGTCCGCGAGGACGCGCCCCAGGGCGTCCCCCGCGGCGGCGAGCACGAGCTCCTGCTTGCTCGGGAAGTGGTTGTAGAGCGCGCCGGCGGACAGGCCCGTGGCGGCGATGATGCGCTGCATCGACGCGCCGTCGTAGCCGTGCTCGAGGAAGCACGTGCTCGCGGCGGCCACGATCTCCCGCCGCCGCCGCTCCCTGTGCTGCTCGCTCACCCGCGCCACGCCGGACAGTCTAAGGGACGAACGGTCGTTCGATCGCCGGGACGCCGCCGCACCCGGCCCGGCGCCGTGGCACAATGCGACGATGCTGCCCCAGACCTCCTCCGCCGCATCCACCGCCCTGGCCCCCTTCGCCGACGCCGCGCTCGACGCCGCCCACCTCGAGGACCCGCTGGCCCCGACGGGCCGCACCCTGGGGTGGGGCGTGGTCAGCACCGCGGCCATCGCGGAGAAGGTCGTCCCGGACATCGCCGCCCTGCCCGACGCGCGCCTGGTGGCCGTCAGCTCCCGCGCGCAGGACCGCGCCGAGGACTTCGCCCGCCGGCACGGCGTGGCGCGCGCGTACGGGGACACGGACGGGGTGACGGGCCTGGACCGGCTCGCGGCCGACCCGGACGTGGAGATCGTCTACGTCGCCACCCCGCACGGCTACCACCACCGCGACGTCTCCGCGCTGCTGCGCGCCGGCAAGCACGTGGTCTGCGAGAAGGCCCTGGCCATGACCGCCGCCGAGGTCCGCGACCTCACGCGGCTCGCCCGCACCCACGGGGTGTTCCTCATGGAGGCCGTCTGGACCCGGATGACCCCCGGCTTCCGCACCGCCATGGGCTGGGTGCGGGAGGGCCGGCTCGGCCGGGTGCGCTCGGTCGAGGGCACCATCGGGATGCACCGGCCGGTCGACCCCGAGCACCGGCTGTTCCGCAACGCCGACGGCGGCGGCGTGCTGCTGGACATGATGGTCTATCCGCTCACCTGGACCGCGGCGGTGCTCGGCTCACCCCGGAGCTGGAGCGTGCTGGCGGAGGTCGGGGCCACGACCGTGGACGTGGACACCGCCCTCACCCTGGACTTCGACCACGGCCGCGCCCACGTGAGCGGGACGCTGGCCACGACGGTCCCGCACCAGGTGACGATCAGCGGCACCGGCGGCTGGCTGCGGGTGGACGGCCGGATCAACTGCCCGCACACCCTGGTGCTGCAGACGGCCGAGCGGCAGCGAGCCGGCGCCGCGCCCGTCGTCGAGCACGTCGCCGTGACGGGCGCGGGCTACGTCTTCGAGATGCGCGAGGCCACGCGCTGCGTCCAGGAGGGCCTGCTCGAGTCGCCGATCATGCCGTGGGCCGACTCGCTGGAGCTCGTGGAGCTGTTCGACCGCGTCCGGGCGGAGATCGGCGTCGGCTACCCCAACGACGCGCGCTGAGGCGCACGGAGGCCCACCAGATCGCGCGGCCCCATCGCCCAGGGCGATCCGGTTCGCCCTGGGCGATGGGGTCTGTCATCTGTTGCCCGCCGATCGGGGCGGGGATATCATTTTTCACAGTTGAGTTGATCGGACTCAACTAAGTGTCAGAGACATTGCTCATCCGGTTCAGGAGATGATGACCATGGCTACGATGTTCACCCCGTTCAACGACTTCGACCGCCTCGCGGCGTCCATTCTGGCCCGCCCGGGCCTGCGGGAGATGCCCATGGACCTGTACCGCGCCGGCGACGAGTACATCCTGCGCGCGGACCTGCCGGGCATCGATCCGGGCAGCGTCGACGTTGACGTCGACGGCCAGCTGCTGACCATCCGGGCCGAGCGGAAGCTGCCCGAGGTCCAGGACGTCCAGTGGATCACCCGGGAGCGGCAGAGCTCCTCGTTCGTCCGCCAGCTCAACCTGGGGCAGGGCGTCGACATCCAGAACATCGCCGCGACCTACGACAACGGCGTGCTCACGGTGACCATCCCGGTCACCGCCCAGGCCAAGCCGCGCAAGATCCAGGTGGTCTCCGGCCAGGGCGAGCAGCAGGCCCTGGGCCAGACGCAGTCCGGGGAGGAGGACCGCGTGATCGGCGAGGGCGAGCTGGTCAACGGTTCCGGCTCCACCCAATCCACCGAGGGCTGATCGCGCGTCCCGCCGCGCGCGGGCGAGCACGGCCACGGGCCCGTTCCCTCCGGGGAGCGGGCCCGTCGTCGTGCTCCGGGCCGCGGCCGCGGCCCGGAGCACGACGAGGGACGGCTCCGGCTCGGGTATCTTGGCACCAGGAAACACTGTCCCGATCCGATGACGTTCATGGGAGACACCCCGCACATGGCAAAGATCATCTACACCCGCACCGACGAGGCGCCGCTGCTGGCCACCTACTCGTTCAAGCCGGTCATCGAGGCCTTCGCCTCCACCGCCGGCGTCGAGGTGGAGACCCGCGACATCTCGCTGGCGGGCCGCATCATCGCGGCCTTCTCCGACCGCCTGCCCGCGGAGCAGAGGGTCGACGACGCCCTCGCCGAGCTCGGCGAGCTGGCCAAGCGGCCCGAGGCCAACATCATCAAGCTGCCGAACATCTCCGCTTCGAACCCCCAGCTGAAGGCGGCCGTCAAGGAGCTCCAGGAGCAGGGCTTCGCCCTGCCCGACTACCCGGACGAGCCGGCGACGGCGGAGGAGCAGGAGATCCGGGCCCGCTACGACAAGATCAAGGGCTCCGCGGTCAACCCGGTGCTGCGCGAGGGCAACTCCGACCGCCGCGCCCCCGCCTCGGTGAAGAACTACGCCCGCAAGAACCCGCACCGCATGGGCGCGTGGACGGCGGAGTCGAGGACCAACGTCGCCACCATGGGCCACGACGACTTCCGGTCCAACGAGAAGTCCGTGGTCCTCGGCGAGGACGACACCCTCACGATCCAGCACGTGGGCGAGGACGGCACGACCACCGTGCTGAAGAAGGCCTTCCCCGTGCTCGCGGGCGAGGTCGTCGACGCCACCGTGATGCGCGCCGCCGCCCTGGACGCCTTCCTCGCGGAGCAGGTCCAGCGCGCCAAGCAGGAGGGCGTGCTGTTCTCCGTGCACCTCAAGGCCACCATGATGAAGGTCTCCGACCCGATCATCTTCGGCCACGTGATCAAGGCCTTCTTCCCGGAGGTCTTCTCCGCCTACGGCGCCCAGCTGGAGGAGGCCGGCCTGTCCCCGAACAACGGGCTCGCCGCGATCCTCAACGGCCTCGACGCCCTCCCCGCCGGCGTCCGCGAGGACGTGAAGGCCGCGCTCGACAAGGGCCTCGCCAAGGGCCCGCAGCTGGCCATGGTGAACTCCGACAAGGGCATCACCAACCTGCACGTGCCCTCCGACGTCATCGTCGACGCCTCGATGCCCGCCATGATCCGCCAGTCCGGGCACATGTGGGGCCCCGACGGCGAGGAGGCCGACACCCTGGCGGTGCTCCCGGACAGCTCCTATGCCGGGATCTACCAGGTCGTCATTGACGACTGCCGCGCCAACGGCGCCTTCGACCCGCGCACCATGGGCTCCGTCCCCAACGTGGGGCTCATGGCGATGAAGGCCGAGGAGTACGGCTCCCACGACAAGACCTTCGAGATCCCCGCCGCCGGCACCGTCCAGGTCGTCGACGGCTCCGGGACCGTGCTCCTCGAGCACGAGGTCGCCCCGGGCGACATCTGGCGGGCCTGCCAGACCAAGGACGTCGCGATCCGCGACTGGGTCAAGCTCGCCGTCACCCGCGCCCGCGCCTCGCAGACCCCGGCCGTGTTCTGGCTGGACCGCACCCGGGCGCACGACGCCAACCTCATCGCGAAGGTCGAGCAGTACCTGCCCGAGCACGACACCGAGGGCCTGCAGCTGGAGATCATGTCCCCCGAGGAGGCCACCGCCTTCTCGATCGAGCGGATCCGCCGCGGCGAGGACACCATCTCGGTCACCGGCAACGTGCTGCGCGACTACCTCACCGACCTCTTCCCGATCCTCGAGCTGGGCACCTCGGCGAAGATGCTCTCCGTGGTCCCGCTGATCAACGGCGGCGGGCTGTTCGAGACCGGCGCCGGCGGCTCCGCCCCGAAGCACGTCCAGCAGCTGATCGAGGAGAACCACCTCCGCTGGGACAGCCTCGGCGAGTTCCTGGCGCTGGCCGCGAGCTTCGACCACCTGGCCTCGACGACGGGCAACGCCCGCGCCCAGGTCCTGGCCGACACCCTGGATCGCGCCACCGGCACCTTCCTCGAGGAGAACAAGTCCCCGAGCCGGAAGGTCGGCGAGATCGACAACCGTGGCAGCCACTTCTACCTGGCCCTGTACTGGGCCCAGGAGCTGGCCCGCCAGGACGCGGACGCCGAGCTGGCCCAGGCCTTCGCCTCCGTGGCGGAGCAGCTGGCGGCCAACGAGGAGACGATCAACGCCGAGCTGCTCGCCGTGCAGGGCCGGCCCGCCGACATCGGCGGCTACTACCGCCCGGACGACGTCCGCACGACCGCGGTGATGCGCCCGTCGCAGACCTTCAACGAGGTCCTCGGCTCGCTCACCGTCTGAACCGTTCCCGCGGGCGCCGCGCCGAGCACGACGCGGCGCCCGCGGCACAGCGCAGCGGCCGCATCCGTTCCCGGATGCGGCCGCTGTGCTGTGCCGGGAGGGCTCAGTGGAAGAAGTGCCGCGCCCCGGTGAAGTACATGGTCACCCCGGCGGCCTCGGCCGCGGCCACGACCTCCTCGTCACGGATCGAGCCGCCGGGCTGGACCACCGCGCGCACTCCGGCGTCGAGCAGCACCTGCAGGCCGTCGGCGAACGGGAAGAACGCGTCCGAGGCCGCGACCGCGCCCCGGGCCCGCTCCGCGCCGTCCTCGCCGAGGCTGTTGGCGCGCTCGACGGAGAGCCTGCAGGAGTCCACGCGGTTGACCTGGCCCATGCCGATGCCCACGGAGGCGCCGTCGTGCGCGAGCAGGATCGCGTTGGACTTCACCGGGCGCAGGGCCTTCCACGCGAAGGCCAGGTCGGCGAGCGTGCGCTCGTCGGCCGGGGCGCCCGCGGCGAGGGTCCAGTTCGCCGGGTCGTCGCCCGCGGCGTCGAGCCGGTCGGTGACCTGGAACAGCGCTCCGCCGGAGATCTGCCGGTACTCGAGGGCGTCGCGCTCGAAGCCTTCCGGCAGCTCGAGCAGGCGCACGTTCTTCCGGGTCCGCAGGATCTCCAGGGCCTCCGGCTCGAAGCCGGGCGCCACGACGACCTCGGTGAAGATGTCCTTGACGGTCTCGGCCATGGCCCGGGTCACGGGGCGGTTGGCGGCGATCACCCCGCCGTAGGCCGAGAGCGGGTCGCACGCGTGGGCCTTGCGGTGGGCGTCGGCGATCGGGTCGGCGGCACCGGGGCCGGCCACCGCCACGCCGCAGGGGTTGTTGTGCTTGACGACAGCCACGGCCGGCTCGTCGAAGTCGTAGGCAGCGCGCAGGGCGGCGTCGGCGTCCACGTAGTTGTTGTAGGACATCTCCTTGCCGTGCAGCTGGTCGGCCTGGGCGATCCCGGGGGACGCCGCCTCGTCGACGTACAGGGCGCCCTTCTGGTGGGGGTTCTCGCCGTAGCGCAGCGAGGCCGAGCGCTGGAAGGCGAGCCCCGCGTACGGCGGCCAGAAGTTGGCGTCCTCGTCCTGCTCGAACTGCTGCATGGTCCAGGTGGCCACGGCGGTGTCGTAGGCGGCGGTGTGGGCGAACGCCGCGGCCGCCAGCCGGCGACGGGCCCGCAGGTCGAAGCCCCCGGAGGCGGCGGCCTCGACGACCTCCCCGTAGGAGGCGGGGTCCACGACGACGGAGACGGCCGCGTGGTTCTTGGCGGCGGCGCGGACCATGGACGGGCCGCCGATGTCGATCTGCTCCACGACCTCGTCCTGCGCCGCCCCGGAGCGGACGGTCTCCACGAAGGGGTAGAGGTTGACGACGACGAGGTCGAAGGGCTCGATGTCGAGCTCCGCGAGCTGGTCCAGGTGCTCCTGCTTGCGGCGGTCGGCGAGGATGCCGGCGTGCACGCGCGGGTGGAGGGTCTTGACCCGGCCCTCCAGGCACTCCTGGAAGCCGGTCACCTCCGAGACCTCGGTGACGGGGACCCCCGCCTCGGCGATGCGCCGCGCCGTGGACCCGGTCGAGACGATCGCCACGCCGGCCTCGTGCAGGCCGCGGGCGAGGTCCTCCAGTCCCGTCTTGTCGTAGACGGACACCAGGGCTCGTCGGATGGGCACGCGGTCGGGCTGGGTGAGGCTCACAGGTTCTCCATGGGTCTTCGGTGGTGGGTGCCGGCGGGATCCGCCGCACACCAGTTTACGGACCCCGGCCGGGCGCGCTCACCGGGCGTCGTGCAGGGCGGACCGGCGGGCCAGCGCGCCGAGAGTGTCTACCAGCAGCTCCCGTTCGGCGGCCTTGATGCGCTCGTGCAGCCGGTCCTCGTCGTCGTCCGTCAGCACGGGCACGGCCGCCTGGGCGAGGATCGGGCCGGCGTCGACGTCGGCCACCACCTCGTGGACCGTGACGCCCGTGACCTTCACGCCGTGCGCCAGGGCGTCCCGGACGGCGTGCGCCCCGGGGAAGGAGGGCAGCAGGGACGGGTGGGTGTTGACGATCCGGCCGGCGAAGGCCTCGACGAACCCGGCGTCGACGATCCGCATGAACCCCGCGAACAGGACGCGGTCCGGCGCGTGGTCCTCCACGGCCCGCTGCAGCGCCCGGTTCCACTGCGCCCGGTCGGGGTGGTCCCCCGGCCGCACGAGGAACGTCTCCACCCCCGCGGCCTGCGCGCGCTCGAGGCCGGTGCACGGCTTGTCCGCGCCCACGGCGGCGATCTCGACGTCGATCCGGTCCTCCCGGACGGCGTCGAGGACCGCCTGCAGGTTGGTGCCGGACCCGGAGACCATGACCACGATGCGCATGCCCCGATTCTAGTCGGGCCCCGGAGGGACCCCGGACGGGCACCGGACGGGGGTGGCCTAGAGTGAACGGCATGGCCCCTCCCCCACCGCCCGTCCGTGACCCTGCCGCGAAGGACGCCCGGCGTGCCGCCGCGATGCGCACGGCGGGCGGCGGCCTGGTGTGCGCCGTGGTCGCCCTGGCCCTGGTCGGCTCCACCCTGTGGCTCACGGTGGCCGGGCTGGCGGCGGCGGCCCTCGGCACGGCACTGGGCATCGCGGCGCTCGTGCGCTCCGGCGGCACCGCGCCGCGCCGGCTCGTGGTGGCCGGCGGGGTCGTCGCGATCCTCCTCGGCGGCCTGAGCCTGCTGACCGGCGGGGCGCGGCTGGCGCTGTGGCCCGTGGCCGAGGCCTACGAGCGCTGCGTCTCCCGCACCCTCACCCTCTCGGGCACCGCCCGGTGCCAGCAGCAGCTGGAGGACGGCATCTGGTCCTACTTCTCCGGCGGACCGGGATCCGCCGGGGCGTCCTCCGCCACCACCGGCGCGGTCCCCCGGGACGCGGCCTCCCCGGACGCGTCGACGTCGAACGCCTCGGCGGATCCCGGCACGGCGGCCTCGCCGTCCCCGACCTCCTGGGCGTCCGCCGCCTGAGCCGCACCCCGGGCGGAGCGGTCCGCGCGCGGGCGCCGCTTCCCGGCCGCGCGCATCGCCCGCCGCGCCGCCGCCTCGGCGCGGCGGCGCCGGCGGTCCTCGCGCCGGGCGGCCGCGCCCTGTGCCCCGGCCGCCCCGCGGGGCGGGGTGAACGGGGACTCGTGCTCGAGCCAGGGCCCGGCCACGTAGCCGAGCGCCGCCCCCACGGCGACCTCCGCGCCGAACCAGAGCAGGACCTGGACCCCGTCGGGGCCCACCTCCACGAGCCGGCCCAGTGCCAGGGAGCCCTGCGCGATCCAGCCCAGCGCCATCATCAGCGCGCCCGCGACCGCGCCGATGAAGGCGCCGGTCACCAGCGTCGAGAGCGGGAACGTGATCCAGCGGGCCGGCAGCCGGATCGCCATCCAGTCGTCGAGGTGGTTCTCGCCCTCGCGCAGGAACCACCACCCGGCCAGCACCCCGGCCAGGACGGGCAGCACCACGACGGTCAGGGCCCAGGACGGCAGCTCGGCCGGTGGCAGGGCCGCGAGCGCGGGCAGCAGGGGCACGGGCCCGGTGGTGGTGCCGAGGGGGGAGGCGTGGGTGCCGGAGCCCAGCTCGAACCCGGCACCCGTCGCCCACGCGAAGGCGTAGACGGCGAGGTTGGGCAGGTAGCCGAGCTGGAGGCCCGTCAGAGCGGTGTCCCCGGGGGCGCCGGTGCCTAGGCGCTGGTAGACGGCCACGACGTCGTTCCAGTTCCAGAACAGGGCCGTGCTCAGCAGCGCCGCCCCGATCCCGACCCCGGCGACGGCCGCCAGGAAGCCCGCGCGTAGCACCGCCCAGACGTACGAGCCCGCCCACCGGGAGTACTGGCTGGTGCGCTCGACCCACGCCGCGGCGTTGACGCCGATCAGGCCGGGCAGCGAGCGGGAGACGCGGTAGGCCCCCACGAGGGCGCCCAGCGCCACGGGGACGAGCGGGAACACGGCACCTGCCACGGGGCTCGCCGAGACTTCGTCCGTGCCGAACAGCACGGCCGCCCCGGCCCCGAGCACGGCGTAGCCGGCCAGCCCGCTGAGGTACGGCTGCCAGAACTGGCCCTCCCAGCAGGCGCGGGCCAGCCGGCGTCCCGCGATCCACGCGAGCGCGAACGGGACGACGGTCAGACCGAGGGGCACGAGGTTGAGGGTCCCCGAGGTCGCCGGCAGCCCGGCCCCCGGGTCCAGGGCCACCTGCAGCGGGGCGAGGTGGGCGAGCAGCCACACCTGCCCGGACAGAACGAACCCGCCGGTGAGGCCGAGGCTGTCGAAGCCGTCGGCGAGCCAGACCATGAGCACGGTCAGCAGCACCAGGAGGTAGGAGACCAGGGCCACGGAGCCGAGTTCCATCAGGCCCTGGAGCCACAGGGGCATCGGCACGCCGCGGCGGTCGGGGGAAGAGGAGCCTTGGGTGATCATCACCGCCCATCTTCCCACGCCACCCCGGAGGCACGGCCCCGGGGCCGCCACGGGGCGGTCGGGCGCGGAGTTCACGGCCGCTTCACCGGGGGGCCACGCGGTGCTGTCCCCCCGGTCGCCCGGGGGCGGCAGGTTCGGTGGCGTGAGAGTCGCCCTGGTTGCCGAGCAGTTCCTCCCCCACATGAACGGTGTCACGCACTCGGTGCTGCGGGTGCTCGAGCACCTGCGCGCCGGGGGCCACGACGTCGTCGTCGTGGCCCCCTCCTACGCCCCGGCGCCCCTCGGGGGCCTGGTCGAGGACGTCGTCGAGGACCTCGACGGCGTCCCGGTCCACCGGCTGCCCGCCGTCCCGCTGACCGGCTACCCGGACGTGCGCGTGGCCGGGGGCACCGTCGCCCGGGTGCGGCGGCTGCTGGAGCGGTTCCGGCCCGACGTCGTCCACGTCGCCTCGCCGTTCGTCCTGGGCCGCCGGGCGATCCTGGCGGCCCACCAGCTGGCCGTGCCCTGCGTGGCGGTCTACCAGACCGACGTGCCCGGCTACACCGCCAAGTACGGCGCGCCGTTCCTCGAGCAGCTGCTGTGGGCGCGGGTGCGGGCCATGCACAACCTCGCGACCCTGACCCTCGCGCCCTCGTCCGCCGCCGTGGGCCAGCTCGTGGAGCACGGTGTCCGCGACGTGCGGATCTGGCGGCGCGGGGTGGACACCGTCCGGTTCTGCCCGCGGCACCGGGACAAGCAGTGGCGCGAGGAGGTCGCCGCGGGGCGGCGGATCGTCGGCTACGTGGGCCGGATCGCCCCGGAGAAGCAGGTCGAGGACCTGGCCGCGGTCGCGGACCTGCCGGGCACGCGCCTCGTGGTCGTGGGCTCCGGGCCGGAGGAGGAGTCACTGCGCCGCCGGCTGCCGGGCGCCCACTTCGCCGGGTTCCGCACCGGCGCGGACCTGGCCCGGATCATGGCGTCCTTCGACGTCTTCGTCCACCCCGGCGAGTTCGAGACCTTCTGCCAGACGATCCAGGAGGCCATGGCCTCGGGGGTGCCCGTGGTCGCGACCGGCCGGGGCGGGCCCCTCGACCTCGTGGACTCCTCCCGCACCGGCTGGCTCTATCCGCCCGGGGACCTGGCCGCCCTGCGGGACCGGGTCGCGGACCTCGTGGGCGACGACGCGAAGCGGGCCGCGTTTGGCGCGGCCGCGCACGCCGCGGTCCAGGACCGGACCTGGCACGCGCTCGGCGAGGAGCTCCTGGGGCACTACCGCAGTGCCGTGGAGCTCTCGGCCCGGGCCCGCGCCCCGCGTCACCGCTGGCCCGTCTGAGGGTTAGCCGCGGGCGGTCCTCACGTCGAGGACGTCCACCCCCGTGCCGGCGTAGCGCTCCGGCTCGGCGGTGAGCACCGTGAGCCCGTGCACGAGCGCGGTCGCGGCGATGAGCCCCGCGACCGGATCGGGCCGGCGAGGAGCGTCCAGCCCGCCCCAGGTGCGGCTGACCAGGGCGTCCACCGGCAGCACCCGGTCCGGGAAGCGCAGCTCGAGCTGCTCCGCCCACAGCGCCTCGTCCGGCCGCCCGGCCAGGAGCTCGCCGAGCACCGGGGCGGGGAGGAACATGCGGCGGTGGCCGTGCCGGCGCAGGGCCGCGGCGATCTCCGGGCAGCGGTCCGGGGTGCGCACGCCCAGCAGCACGGAGCGGTCCAGGAGCAGGTCCACGGCGGTCAGGTCCTCGGCCCGGGGCGGCCGTCAGGCCGCGGCCGCGAGCCGGCCGCGGGCGGGCGCCAGCAGGAACTCGACGAACTCGTTGCGGGCCTGCACCACGCGGGCGTAGTCCTCGACGCTCATGGCGGCCGCGCTCAGGCCGGGCCCGGCGGCGGATGGTGCGGCCACGGGGGCAGGAGGAACGGGGGGAAGGGCGTCGGGCATGACCGGGATCCTTCGATGTGCTCTTGCTCGCACCGGGTGCCGCCGTGGCGGCGATGCGAGCCGCTTCCTCATCCGAACCACCCGCGAACATGGGGTTGGTGCCCGGTCAAGTCGGAGCTTGCCGACCGGGTCTCTTGAAGCTGCTCCCATTGAACCACATGTGGCGGACCGCACGCCGTGGCGCGCCCGGCGTCCCCGGACCGTCACCGGGCCGACACCTCGCCGACACACGGTTCGTGTTCACTGGTGCCGTGGCGCCGAGGGCCGCACCACCGAGGATTACGTCTCCGTGACACAACTCACGACGGACTTGTCGGAGTGTCGGCCCCACGGGGTAGCCTGGACCTGCTTCTCGAGATGCAGCTTCCGCGCGCTCGGACGGGACAGGACGTCCCGGACACGGGTTCGCGGACAGGCTCCGACCAGCTGCGCGCCAACCCGCAGTTCACGGGTGGTTCGGATGACGAAGCGGCGGGCAACGACACCGGATGCCTGCAAGAACGTCAGGAGAAAAACATGACCATGTCCAAGGAAAGACCAGCGAGCACCACCGACCAGCGTGAGGAGTGGATCGACGTCACCGTCACCACCCTCCCCGACCTGCACCTCGTCCGGCTGACGTCGACCGAGGGCGACGTCCAGGAATACCTGAGCGCGGAGGCCGCGGACCTGGCCGCCGCCGCGGAGCACACAGCGGGGACGGCGCAATGGTGCGCCAAGTACCACCAGCTCCTCGTCCCCGGCGCCATGGCGGCGACCGGACGGCACCCGTTCTTCAAGCTGCACCCGGCGCTGCCGCTGTCGGCGTAGACAGACGGCACGTCCCACCGGCGAAGGCCGCGGCCCCCTCGGGGGTCGCGGCCTTCCTCGTGCCCGGGTCCGGGCCGGCCGTCAGGCCAGGCCGTAGTCCCCCGGCGCGCCCCAGCCCTCGCCGGTCCCGTCGGCGGAGCCGTCGGCCTCCCACCCGGAGGCCTCCCACTCGGAGCTCTCCAGCTCGAAGGGCACGGAGGCGGTGAGCTCGGCCTCGGGGACGCGGTTGACGAGGAACGGGTCCTCCTCACCGGCCGGTGGGTGCGGGACGGGATCGACCACGGCGGGCTCCTCGGCGACGGCCCGGTCCGGGCGGCCGGGGAACGGCAGAACCGCCGCCGGGCGCGTGCCCGGCGGCGGTTCTGGACGGATCGGACGGGCCGTGGGCCCGTGGTCCCGGTCCTTAGGAGATGACGGTGATGTTCGCAGCCTGGGGGCCCTTGGGGCCGTCCTGGGTCTCGAACTCGACGCGGTCGTTCTCGTTCAGCGAGCGGAAGCCGCCGGAGTTGATCGCGGAGAAGTGGGCGAAGACGTCCTTGGAGCCGTCCTCGGGGGTGATGAAGCCGAAGCCCTTGTCGGCGTTGAACCACTTGACGATGCCAGTAGTCATGGGAGTACCTGATCCTTCATGAGATAAACGTTTCCCGACGGTCGAGAAACCAAAGAGTTGTGATGCCTGGAAAACGTCTTCTCAGAAAAACTGCTGCACCCGAGCGGGCCGAACTGCTTGAAATACAAAAACGACAACCTCAACAACTTCGCACGAGCCTACACCACATCCCCCCGCAGTGCCCAGCGTCCGCGGGACGGACCCGCTCGCGCCGATCCCCCGCCGCCCCGGGGCACGAGGAGGCCCCGGGGCCTCCTCGTGCGCGCAGCCGCGCGTCAGCTCATGAGCTTGTCGACCAGCGCCTGGGCGAATTCCGGGGAGATGTCCCCGTAGTTGAGGGAGAAGTCCTCGTCCACCTTGGCGGGCAGCATCCCGGAGCACAGCACCGCGGCGCGGGCGTAGAGCCCGGACAGCTCGGCGCCGATGGGCACGGACAGCAGCTGCAGCTCCGGGTCGTAGGAGACGATCGGGACGCCCGCCTGCCGGGCCGCGAAGTGCTTGCCGATCCCCGAGGCGACGAGCCGGGCGTGGCCGGACTCGACGTCGGCCGGGGTCCGGAACGCGTACCGGGTGCGGTGGTGGTGGTTGATCCGGTACAGCCCGGGCCGGTCCCGGTCCTCGGTGGCCTCCCACGTGGCGTCCTCGGGGACAAAGCGCTCGGCCACCCCGTTGTACTGCATCTCCGAGCGGCGCACGCGCTGCTCGACCTCCGACAGCGGGGGCAGGGTGTCGAGCATGACGGGCCCCGCCTCGAAGACGACGTCGCAGAAGCCCTCCGGCAGCGCCTCCTGGAGCTTCTCGAGGTCCACGTCTTGCAGCAGCGTGGTCGCGTGGTCCTCCGGGGAGAGGACCACCACGGACGCCTCCTGCGCGGCGGCGGCCTCGGCGACCACCGCCTCCTTCTCGGGGGTCCACCCGCCCGTGAGCAGCACGGAGCCGTCCACGAGCTGGGTCAGGGCGGGCCCGCAGACCTGCCAGCGGCGCACCGTCCAGTGCTCGTCCCGGACGACCTCGAGGAAGCCGAGGGCCTGCAGGTGGCCCACGAACCACTCCTCGAAGCGCTCGGAGTCCTCGAGCTGGCGGGCCACGATGGACAGGCTCGAGCGCTTGCCGCCGCCCAGGAAGGTCAGGGCGTCGCGGAACGGCATCCAGGACGTCGGGTACTCCCCCTCGTCCGGGCCGATGAAGCGCAGGGCCTCGACGGACCCGGTCTGGGTGATGGCCGAGGGCTTGGTGAGCCGGCCCGGGTAGCGCTTCTGCAGCCCGCACTGGGCGCACTGGCCGAAGATCCACGGCGCCTTGGCCTTGGGCTCCATGGCGGGCAGCACGATGCGGTGCCGGCCGGTGGCCAGGCAGGACCGGCCCTCCGGCTCGGGCAGCACGTTCGTGCGCTCGAGCAGCAGCTGCCCCTCGGAGGAGTGCCAGCCGGGGGCGGCGGGCACCTCGTGCGCCGCGGCGAGCTCCTGGGCGGGCAGGTTGTCGAAGGACCCCTGCACGTACTCCTCGGGCAGCTCCTCGAGGGTGGACGCGGTGACCGGCCACAGGGGCTCGTCCCGCACGTGCACCATCTCGCCCTCGTAGCCGAGGGAGCGCTGGGTGAGGTAGAAGGACGAGTCGCGCAGCTTGAACTCGCGCCGCTGCTTGACGGTGCGGCCCGCCTTGAGGACCAGGGTGTAGTCGTTGGGCTTGAGCGTCCCGTCGCGGCGGGCCAGCGGGGTCCCGCCCAGGGAGATCTGGAACGGGGGCACCCGGTTCTCGGTCAGCTTCGCCTTCTCGAGCTTGAACGAGTGCGGGTTGCGCCACTCGCACTCCACCGTCAGGGGCACGTCCGTGTCCGAAGTGACCGTCACCTGGGGCGGGCGCAGCGCGGACCAGCGCACCACGTCGCCGGGGATCCGCAGGCCGCCCGAGAGTGTCACCGCCGGCACCAGGCGGGGCACGAGCCCGGAGAAGTTGTCGTTGGCCGTCAGCTCGGGGTTGCCCGCGCGCAGCACCTGCACGTCGTCGAACATCACCCAGCCCTCGGCGAGTCCCTGGGTGCCGGCCTCGACGAAGCGGTAGTCCGGGGAGGCGGAGTCGTCGAGGATCCGCTTGACCTGCGCGATCATCTCGGGCTCGTCGCGCACCATGATCCGGCTCGGCCAGGCCGCGGGGATGTGGTCGACGGAGATGAAGGTGTCCGAGAACCCGTCCTTCGCGAAGACGACGACGGGGCGCGGGTTGCGCTCGAAGCGCACCTCCCCGGCGCTGATCCTCAGCGCGCCGCCCAGCAGCGTCGGGGCGTCGATCCGCGCGGTGTAGGCCGACACGCCCAGGAAGGCGTCGCCGATGTAGGACAGGAAGACCGTGCGGGGGCCCGCCGTGGTCTCGAGCTCCACCTCCCGGCCGGACAGGAAGCGCTTGGGCACCACGAACCCGAGCTCGAACACGGGGTTGCCCACGTAGTCGGTGCCGTCCGTGAGGGACAGGGAGCAGGACTTCACGGCGCTGCGGCCGGGGCCGCGGCCGTTGGCCCGGACCTCGGCGCGGGCCTGCTCGCGGGACTTCTCCCACACCCCGAGCTCCGCGAGGGCGATCTCCAGGCCGGGCTCCCGGGTGAGGGGGTTCGCCCAGATCTGCTTCATGGGCTTGGACGCCCGCGTGTCGGCGACGTCGAGCCAGAAGTCGAGGTAGATGCCGAGCTCGGCCGCCGACAGCCCCTGGGCCGTGGTCATCCCGAGGTCCTCGAACATCCGGTGCAGCTGGCGCCGCTCCGCCTCGCCGAGCATCGTCTGGGACAGGGCGAGCCCCACGGGCCGCTGGTTGACGGCGTACGCCGTGGGCAGCCCGATCTCGCCGTCGCGCAGCTCCAGCCAGTAGCGCAGAGCGTCCCAGTACGCCTCCGTGTCCTTCTTGAAGGAGGCCTCGAGGACCTTCGCGTTCTCCGGGCCCACCTGGAGCAGCACCGCGAGGGGCAGGAAGAAGGTGGAGACGGACTTGTTGCCGGTCCGCGCGGCCAGGGTGGACATGTGCCGGCCCGCGAGCGCGAAGAGGGCCAGGAGCGCGACGACGGGCGGCGGCGGGATCTCGGCGAGGGAGTCCAGGCTGCGCCGGGTGGCCCGGTACCACTTGGCGTTGAGGCGGGTGAAGGCGTCGAACACGGAGCGCCGCGGGTCGGAGGGCACCAGCAGCGGCGTCACCGAGTCGGCGAGGGCCCGCAGGGTGGAGGGGCCGTCGAGCCCCTGCTCCGCGCCGATCGCGGCGAGGGTCTTGTCGTCGAGGTCGAGGTAGACGGGCTCCCCGGAGCGGTGGGGCCCGAAGAAGGCCGCGCACACGGCGTCGTTCCACCGGAGGTAGGCGACCTCCTCGGCACTGTCGGCAATGGCATGGTCTCCGAGGCGGAGCCCAGCAGTGTCGGGCACGAGTCCTCCGTCCGCGGCCGCACGTGGGGCCGCTGTCGTCGTTCGAGGGGTCGCCACGATTATAGATAGCCCGCGAGGGGGCTCGGGACGCGGCCCGGTTGTCCCCCTGGGCCGATACGGTGGAGGGATGCACTCCCCTCCCGTCCCCCTCGTGGACTCCCGGCGGCTGGTCGCCGCCGCGGGGCCCGCGGTCTTCCAGCGCGGCCAGGACTACTTCCGGGCCGGGCGGGTGCGCTCCGCCCAGTGGTCCGGGGAGGCCGGGGGACCGGGCACCCTCGCGGCCCAGGTCGAGGGCTCCGGCGGGACCTACTCCGTGTCCGTGCGGGTGGGGGCCGGCGGCGTCCCGGGCCCCGCGTGGTGCAGCTGCCCCGCCGGGGGCTTCTGCAAGCACGCGGTGGCCGCCGTGCTGCGGCACAACTTCGAGACGGCGGTCCGGGCCCACCGCACGGACGGGGCGGCCGGGCCCGCGGGGTCCTCCGCCGCCCGCGAGCCCGGGGCGCCACAGGACCCTGGGTCGCCCGACTGGAAGGACGCCCTGTCCCGCATCCTGGGCGGGGCCCCCGGGCCCGGGGGCCCCGGTCCCGAGGAACCGGTCGGGGTGGGGCTGGAGTTCGACCTGCGCCGCGAGCCCTACCGCTACGTGCACGGCGCCGGCCGGCCCGGGGCGGGCCGCCCGGCGCCGTGGCACCTCTACGTCCGGCCGGTGCGCCGGGGCCGGCGGGAGCAGTGGATCAAGGGCGGCCTGGACTGGGAGCGGATCACCTCGGAGCCCGGGGCCCTGGATCCCGCCCAGGCCGACTGGTTCGACGAGCTGCGGGCCCTCAGCGCCACCCGCTCCCCCTACGCGGTGCACGACCGCCACTGGATCCGGCTGGACTCCTACGCCTCGCCCCTGCTGTGGGGGATCCTCGCCCGGGCGCCGCAGGCGGGGATCTCCCTGGTCGGGCGGGAGCACGGGCTGCCCGTGACCCTTGAGGAGCCGGGGCGGTTCTCCGTCGACGTCGTGCGCGGCGCGGGCGACGCCCTCGAGCTGCGCCCCACCGTGCACAGCGGCGAGCGCCGGATCGCGCTCACCACCGCCCGGATCATCGGGGACCCCGGCCACGGGCTCTTCCACCCCGACGGGGACCCGGCGGCCGTCGCGGACACCGAGGACCTCAATGTCTTCCCCCTGCGGCTCGTGCCCCTGGCCACCCGGCTGACCCGGGAGCAGCGGCGGTTCCTCGACACGGCGGGCGGGCTGACCATCCCCGAGGACGAGGTCGGGGAGTTCTTCGACCGCTACTTCCCGCGGCTGCACCGCAGCATGGACGTCGCCACCGGGGACGGGTCGATCGAGCTGCCGCAGGTGGCCGACCCCGAGCTCGTGCTCACCCTGGAGCACCAGGAGCTGACCGTGCGCGCCACCTGGGAGTGGGAGTACCAGCGGGGCCGGGAACGGATCCGGCTGCCGTTCCGCCCGGTGGACCCCCTGGCCGACGAGCCCGTGGACCGGGAGAGCTCGTGGGAGACGGCCGTCACCGCCGCGGTGCGCCACCGCGCCCCGGGCCTCGACCTGCGCCGGTCGAGCTACGTGGCCGGGGACGCCCTCGTGCTGATGCGCGAGTGGTTGCCCGCGCTGGAGAAGGTCCAGGACCTGCGGATCGAGCACGCCGGCGGACGGCCCGCCTACCAGGAGATCTCCTCCCCGCCGACCATCACGGTCAGCACCGCCGCCACCGAGCGGCGCGACTGGTTCGACCTGGGCGTGACCGTGAAGGTGGGCGAGTTCTACATCCCCTTCGCCGACGTCTTCCGCGCCCTCGACCTCGGCCAGGACGTCATGCTCACCCCCGACGGGTCCTGGTTCGCCCTGGACCGCCCGGAGTTCGACCGCCTGCGGGAGCTGATCAAGGAGGCTCGCTCCCTGCAGGAGCACCCCGACGGGCCGCTGCGGATCCACCGGCAGCAGGCCGGGCTGTGGCAGGACCTCGAGGACCTCGCCACCGAGACCGAGCAGGCGCAGGCCTGGCGGGAGGGCGTGCGCGCGCTGCTCGACCTCGACGCCGTGGAGGCCCCGCCGGTGCCGGCGGGCCTGCACGCGGAGCTGCGCCCCTACCAGCGGGACGGCTACACGTGGCTGAGCTTCCTGTGGGACCACGGGCTGGGCGGGATCCTCGCCGACGACATGGGCCTCGGCAAGACCGTCCAGGCGATCGCCCTCATCTGCCGCGCGCGGGAGCGCGACCCCGGCCTCCCCCCGTTCCTCGTGGTCGCGCCCACCTCGGTGGTGCCGAACTGGGTCGCGGAGATCCGCCGCTTCGCCCCCTCGCTGCAGGTCGCCGGCGTCACCGACACGCAGGGCAAGGCCGGCACCGCGCTCGCGGACACGGCCGCCGGCGCGCACGTGGTGGTGACGTCCTACACGCTGCTGCGCCTCGACGAGACCGCGTACCGGGGCGTGTCCTGGGCGGGCGTGCTCCTCGACGAGGCCCAGTTCGTGAAGAACCCCCGCACCAAGGCGCACCGGGCGGCCAGAGAGCTCGACGCCCCCTTCAAGCTGGCCATCACCGGCACGCCGTTGGAGAACAGCCTCGTCGAGCTGTGGGCGCTGCTCTCGCTCACCGCGCCGGGGCTGTTCCCGTCGCGGCGGAAGTTCACGGAGACCTACCAGCGCCCCATCGAGCGCGCCGAGGACGCCGAGGCGCTGGCCCGGTTGCGGCGCCGGGTCAAGCCCCTCATGCTGCGCCGCACCAAGGAGTCCGTGGACCTGGAGCTGCCGCCCAAGCTGGAGCAGACCATCGAGGTGGAGCTCTCCCCCGCGCACCGCCGGATCTACGACACCCGCCTGCAGCGGGAGCGGCAGAAGGTGCTCGGGCTGCTGCGGGACCTGGACCGCAACCGGTTCACGATTTTCCAGTCCCTCACGACCCTGCGCCTGCTCAGCCTCGACGCGTCCCTCGTGGACCCCGAGGCGGAGGTGTCCTCCAGCAAGCTGGACCTGCTCTTCGAGCACCTGCCCGAGATCGTGGCCGAGGGCCACCGGCCCCTGGTGTTCAGCCAGTTCACGAGCTTCCTCAAGAAGGCCGCGGCCCGGCTGGACGAGCTGAAGATCCCCTACGCCTACCTCGACGGGTCGACGACGGACCGCGCCGGGGTGCTCGAGCGGTTCACCTCGGGGCAGGCCCCGGTGTTCCTGGTGAGCCTCAAGGCGGGCGGCTTCGGGCTGAACCTGACCCAGGCGGACTACTGCTTCCTGCTCGACCCGTGGTGGAACCCCGCCACCGAGGAGCAGGCCGTGGACCGCACCCACCGCATCGGCCAGCAAAAGAAGGTCATGGTGTACCGGCTCGTGGCGCGGGACACCATAGAGGAGAAGGTCATGGAGCTCAAGGAGCGCAAGGCCCGGCTCTTCACGGCGGTGCTCGACGACGACCGGATGTTCTCCGGCTCCCTCACGGCGGAGGACATCCGCGGGCTGCTCGAGCCGTGACGAGGCGGTTGCGTGCGCCGTGTCAACAGCGGGTCACAATCCTCCGGCGCTCCCGGTGCCGGAGGCGGAACGACTAACATCGACACAACGCCGCCCACCCCGTGGCGCGGCCGTCCCCGTCGGTCCCCGACGCGCGCCTCCGCGCGGATCCCGTACCGACCTCTCGACCGAAGGACCTAACATGCCGTACGCCGTGGCGGGTCTCGCCGCCTTCGTGCAGCGCTACGGCTCCCTCATCCGCGCCATGGCGCGGCGCGGGATGACCCGCGGACAGGTGCGGATGCGCTTCCTCCTCCTGTTCCCGGACGAGTCGCCGGCGCTGCTGGACGAGGCCATCGCCCAGCTGGGCGCCCAGTTCTCCCCGGGCACGACCGCACCCGAGGTCGGGGACGGCGCCGTGGCCGCCGGGGTGTGGCTGACCATGGCCCACCACCTCGGCCTGGCCCCGGACCCGGACTACGCCGCCCTGCACCTGAGCACGGAGACGGTCCGCGACGTCACGGCCGTGCTCGCCGCGGCCGACACCGACGGCAGCGTCACCCGCCGGGTCCTGGGGCTCATCGGGGCCGCCCAGCAGCACTGCGCCGACGAGCCGTCGACCACCTTCGGCGCCCACGACTACGAGCGGGCCCGGCTGAGCCTGTGCACCGGCGCGAACTTCCTGTGCGCCCTGGCCCACTACTGGCCGGCGGCCGAGCGGACCGTCTCCCAGCGCCTCGGCGAGGGCCGGTGGAGCCGGGCGATGGAGCAGATCGGCCTGCCGGCCGCGGCCGGCGAGCCCGACGTCCACGTCTTCACCGAGGAGGAGTACGCCGAGGCCGTGACCGCGTTCCTCTCCGAGTGCCGCAGGCACGGGAAGCGCCCCACCACGACCCGGTACGGGCGGTGGGCCGTGGAGCAGGGCGCCCGCAGGACCCCCCGCCCCTACTTCGACGGGGTCCGCCGCTACTTCGGGTCCTGGGAGGAGGCCATGCGCTTCGCCTCCGGCCGCCAGCCGGTGGGCGAGCCCGCGGGCGAGGGCTTCGCCGACACGAGGACCTGGTCCGACCTGGCCACGCCCGAGGCGCAGGAGCTGCTGGGCCGCGCGGGCATCGGCGTCGTCGCCGCGGGTCCCGGTCCCACGGTCGCCGACGAGGACGTGTGGGACGACCTGCACCGGCTCATCGCCACCGTCCTGGCCCGGCTGCCGTGGAATGACTTCCTCGTCATCGAGTACGAGCCCCTGCAGGGCCGCACGGAGGCCCCCGTCGCGTGGGCCGGCGTGGGCCCCCACGGCGTGGAGTGCTCCGTGCTCTCCCGGGAGCAGCTCACGCACGCGGCGTGGCCCGTCGACGAGACCTTCTTCAATGAGGACGAGTGGACCGAGCCGGCGGGCTGGGACCAGCCGTGGACTACCGGGCCGGTGGGCTTCCAGGACGCCGCCCAGCGGCTCGTCGACGGCCTGCGCTTCGGCTGGGGCTGCGCCGACCCCTACCGCTTCCACTGGGGCGTCGGTTCCTTCCCGGCCGAGCCGGTGGCACCCGGCGACGCCACGGTCATCGACGCCGACCGGCGGCGCCACCCCGCCGGGACGACGGACACCCGGGGCTCCTGAGCCCGGTCCGCGCCCGGCCGGTTTCGGTGCACCGAATCCGGGCTCCGCCGCTCCCGGCCTACACTCGTCGGGAAGCGAAGGGGAGTAGTTCCCGGGCCCGCGCGCCCGTCGGTCTGTCGCCATCCCGGTCTCGACGAGGAGCCCCGGCAGCCCACCCGCACCCGCGGGCGAACGAGACCTTCACCGGACGAACCACTCCCGGTCGGGCCCCGCGCACCGTGGCTCCCGCCCGGCCCGAGGAAGGCCGCATGAGCACCCCCACCGACACCGGCTCCGCCCCGCGCGAGCACCCGCAGCCGGCCCAGATCCGACGCTGGCGCAAGTACCTCGCCGAGGAGCGGGCCGAGGCCCAGATCTACCGCCGGCTCGCCGCGCGCAGCTCCGGGCGCGAACAGGAGATCCTCCACCAGGTCGCCGAGGCGGAGCAGCGCCACGCCGAGCACTGGGTGCGCCTGCTCGGCCCGCACGCCGACGCCGCCGCCCGCCCGTCGCTGTCCTCGCGCCTGCTCCTATTCCTCGCCGCCCACCTCGGCACCGTCTTCGTGCTCGCCCTGCTGCAGCGCGCCGAGAGCCGCTCCCCCTACGACCGGGAGCAGGACGCCTCCGAGGCCATGGCCGCGGACGAGGCGGTGCACGAGGAGATCATCCGGGCCCTCGCCACCGAGGGCCGGCACAAGCTCTCGGGCAACTTCCGGGCGGCCGTGTTCGGCGCCAACGACGGCCTCGTGTCCAACCTCGCCCTCGTCATGGGCGTGGGGGCGACCGGCACCTCCCCGTCGATGGTGCTCTTCGCGGGGGTCGCCGGCCTGCTCGCGGGCGCCCTGTCCATGGGGGCCGGGGAGTTCGTCTCCGTCCGATCCCAGCGGGAGCTGCTCGACGCGTCCCAGCCCACCCAGGTCACCCTGCACGTCGCCCCGAACCTGGACCTGGACGCCAACGAGCTGGTGCTGATCTACCGGGCGCGGGGCATGAGCGAGGAGGCCGCCGAGCACCGCGCGGCCGAGCGCCTCGGCTTCTTCGACTGCGACTGCGACCCGTCCCGGTCCTTCCGGGACCCCGTCGAGGACGAGCCCGACCCCCAGCCCCACGTCGCCCTGGGCACGGACCTGGGCGCGGCGGCCTCCAGCTTCGGCTTCTTCGCCTCCGGGGCGCTCATCCCGATCCTGCCGTACCTCTTCGGGCTGACCGGGCTGCCGGCGATGACGCTCGCGCTCGCGCTCGTCGGGATCGCGCTGCTGGTGACCGGGGGCCTGGTCGGCCTGCTCTCCGGTGCCTCGCCGTGGAAGCGCGGCCTGCGCCAGCTGGCGATCGGCTACGGGGCGGCGCTGGCCACCTATCTGCTGGGGCTGCTCTTCAACACGAGCGTCGCCTGAGCCGACCCGGCGACGTCACGGAAGCGAACGGGGGGCCGTCCCCACTTGCGGGGACGGCCCCCGGGGGCGTGCGTGCCCGCGGCGGCCGCCCGGCACCGGCGACGGCCCCGCACGGCCGCTGAGCGGCGCGGATCCGCGGCCGGGCGGCCGACCCCGGCACGGGCCCGTGGCGGCGCCGAACGGCGGACACCGGAAATTTCCCGGGGGAACCGGGTGCGAACCCGCCACGGAGTCGGATATGGTTGCTTCCGTGGTGAAAACCACAGCAATGGGGGAAATTGCACGGGTAGGACCCATTCGGACGCACTGGGGGGTGCACCGTCTGCGGCACCTGTGTTCTGAAAGCCGCTCAGCCCACGGCTCTCCTCTGTTGAGGCGTGCAACGCCTGCCGATGGCCGCGGGTCCTCCACCGGAGGCGCATCTCTCCCCGCGCCGGGCGGACTCCTACCGCCCGTTCCCGCGGCCATCGGTCTACACCCCCCCTCCCCGGGGCTCCTCGCGGGCCGGAGCCGGCCGTCCGGCACCCCCGGACGCTGCGGCTAGGATCGTAGGGCCGCGCCCGTCGCCACCGACGCCGCAGAGCGCGGCCGCACCCGCCGCTCACCGCCGAGGAGTCCATCCATGCCCGACCAGGTCCCGGGGACCGTCGAACACGTCCTGACCGTCCACTGCCCGGAGGCCCACGGGCTGGTCAGTGCCATCACGTCCAACCTGACGCAGCAGGGCTGCGACATCTTCGACGTGAAGCACTTCTCCGACCGGTTCACGGACGAGTTCTTCATCCGCTGCCACACCGTCAGCGAGGCCGGCACCGCCACCGTCGAGTCCCTCACCGAGGGCTTCGCCCCGGTGGCCGAGCAGCACGACATGCGGTTCCGGCTCGTGTCCGCGCAGCGCCGCACCCGGGTGCTGGTCATGGTCTCCCGGTTCTCCCACTGCCTCACCGACCTGCTGCACCGCACCCGGATCGGCGAGCTGCCCATCGAGATCGTGGCCGTGGTCTCCAACCACCTGGACCACAAGAGCCTCGTCGAGTGGCACGACATCCCGTTCCACCACATCCCGGTCACCGCGGCGACCAAGCAGCAGGCCGAGCAGCGGCTGCTCGGCCTCGTGGACCGCTACGACGCGGAGCTGGTCGTGCTGGCCCGCTACATGCAGATCCTCTCCGACGAGCTCACCCGCGAGCTGTCGGGCCGGTGCATCAACATCCACCACTCGTTCCTGCCCTCCTTCAAGGGCGCCAAGCCCTACCACCAGGCCTACGCCCGCGGCGTGAAGATGGTCGGGGCCACCGCCCACTACGTCACCGGCGACCTCGACGAGGGCCCGATCATCGCCCAGCGCGTCATTCCCGTGGACCACGCCCACACCCCCGACGACCTCGTGGCGGTGGGCCGCGACGCCGAGATGCAGGCCCTCTCCCGCGCCGTGAGGTGGCACGCGGAGGGCCGCGTGGTGCTCTCCGGCAACCGCACCATCGTCCTGGTCTGAGGGGGGCCGCCCCGGTCGGTGCCGGCGGGGACGTGGGGGTCCCCGCCGTCGTGCACCCGCGGCGGCGGCTGCGCCGGTGCGCGTCATGGAGCCCACTTCTCACCGGCGGGCGTCGACCGGCTGCCGTCCGGCGCCTACCGTGGAGATGTCCGGGCACGACACCGCGTCGGCACGCCTCGCGGGGCCCGGATCCGACCGCCGGCCTCGCCCTCGGGGTCTCGGGGCCCCGTGCAGGCATCTCCTCGCAGGGAAGGAACCGTCATGAGCGACGCACCGAACACCAGCACCCCCACCGGCGACCGCGTCATCGTGGCCGTCGACGGCTCGGGGCACTCCCAGGACGCCCTGCGCGAGGGCGACCGCCTGGCGCGGGCCCTCGGGGCACCGCTGGAGGCCATCATGTGCTGGGACAGCTCGTACCTCTACGAGAGCTACGCCGACATCGACCCCGCGAGGTTCGCCGCCGAGAGCGACGAGCTGCTCGCCACCACCCTCGCCCAGGTCTTCGGGGAGGACCTCCCGGAGTACCTCACCCCCCGCCTGCTCCGCGGCCAGGCGGCGGCCCGGCTCATCGAGGAGAGCAAGAACGCCCAGCTGCTGGTCGTGGGCCCCCGCGGCAGGGGCGGGGTGCTGGGCATGATCCTGGGCTCGGTCAGCTCCGCGCTGGTCTCCCACGCCCACTGCTCGGTCCTGGTGGCCCGCCCCTAGACGATCCCGGATGCCACACCGGTCACCGGTGGTCACGGCCCCGTCAGCGCAGACGCGCGGTGGCGTGCTCCGTCTCCGCCGCCCGGCGTGGGAGCCGGACGGGCTGCCGTCCTACTGCCGGCGGGGGCGGGAAAGGTCCGCGGCCATGTCGGCCCGGCCCTGCTGGAGCCGGGAGGCGGGCCCACCGAGCTGGGCGAGCTCGTGGGCGAGCTCCTCCAGCTCCGCACCACCGGCCATCTGGGCGGTCAGCTCGCCCAGGGCGATGTCGGCCTTGGCGTAGTAGCCGATGGACTGCCCGCGCTTGAGCAGCAGGAACCGGTCCCCCACCGGGTAGGCGTGGTGGGGGTTGTGGGTGATGAACACGACCCCCAGTCCCCGCTCCTTGGCCTGCAGGATGTAGCGCAGCACCACCCCGGACTGCTTCACGCCCAGGGCCGCGGTGGGCTCGTCCAGGATCAGCACCGTCGCGCCGAAGTGCACGGCGCGGGCGATGGCCACGCACTGGCGCTCACCGCCGGACAGCGTCCCGATGGGCTGCTCGACGTCGCGCAGGTCGATGCCCATGTCCGCGAGCTCCTTCCGGGTGATCTCCTTCATCCGGGCGGTGTCGAGGCGCTTGAAGGGCCCCGCCCCGGTGGTGAGCTCGGAGCCGAGGAAGAAGTTGCGCCACACCGGCATCAGCGGCACCACGGCCAGGTCCTGGTAGACGGTGGCGATCCCGGCGTCGAGGGCCTCCCGGGGGGAGCCGAAGGTGGTCTCCTCGCCGTTGGCGTACAGGGTCCCGTCGGTGTGCTGGTGGAGTCCGGCGATGATCTTGATCAGGGTGGACTTCCCCGCCCCGTTGTCGCCGAGCACGCAGGTGACCTTCCCGGCGTCGACGGCCATGGTCACCTCGCGCAGGGCGATGACGTTGCCGTAGCGCTTGCCCACGCCCTGCAGCTCCACCAGGGGAAGGGCCCCGCTCCCGGTGGGACGGGAGCCGGCAGCGGTGTGCGTCGGTGTCGTCACGAGGTCACTTCCTCTCGACGCGCTTGCGC
Source organism: Kocuria sp. U4B (assembly GCF_054875615.1). Next base: position 2,689,236 of record NZ_CM142180.1, on the reverse strand, counting down.
ACGTACATGTTGACGAGGGTGGCCAGCAGCAGCATCAGGCCGAGGAAGAACTTGAACCAGTCCGGGTTCCACTCGGCGTAGACGATGCCCCGGGAGGCGATGCCGAAGATCAGGGCGCCCAGGGCCCCGCCGATGGCGGAGCCGAAGCCGCCGGTGAGCAGGCACCCGCCGATGACCGCGCCGATGATGTAGAGGAACTCGTTGCCCACGCCCTCCCCGGACTGCACCGAGTCGAAGGCGAAGAGGTTGTGCATGCCCAGCAGCCAGCCGCACAGGCCCACGCCCATGAACAATCCGATCTTGGTGCGCGCCACGGGCACACCTACCGCACGGGAGGCGTCCTCGTCCCCGCCCACGGCGAAGATCCAGTTGCCCATCCGGGTCCTGAGCAGGATGAAGGTGGCCAGGCCGGTCAGGGCGATCCAGTAGAGGACGGTGATCCTGATGTCGACGCCGAGGATGTGCACGGACGAGGCGAAGACGGCCTTGGCGGAGGCGAAGCCGTCCATGTCGCTGATCGGGGGCGAGGCCACCGAGCCGCTGATCAGCCGGGTCAGGGCCAGGTTCAGGCCGGTGAGCATGAGGAAGGTCGCCAGGGTGACGATGAAGCTGGGCAGCCTGGTGCGGATCAGCAGCCAGCCGTTGAGCAGGCCGATGAGCAGGGACACGGCGAGGGCCACGGCCACCCCCACCCAGACGTTGAGGACGAAGAACCAGCTGAACATCGAGGCCGTGAGGGCGGAGGTGATCACGGCCACCCCGGTGGAGAGGTCGAACTCCCCGCCGATCATCAGCAGGGACACCCCCACGACCATGATGCCGATGGTGGAGGCGCCGTAGAGCACCGTCGAGATCGACTGCGGGGCGGTGATGGACGGGGCGGCGACGGCGAAGAACAGCGCCACGACCAGCGCGCCCACCAGCGCCCCGATCTCGGGGCGGGCCAGGAACGTGCCGAGCAGGCCCTTGGTCCGGACCCGCTCGTCGGCCGCGTCCGCGGCGGTCGGGGCGGGCGCCCCGCCGGATCGGGGGGCCCCGGCGGGGTCGCGGTCCGGAGCGGGCGCCGCGGCCGGGGGGCGGGTGGAGGACATCGGCTTCTCCTGGTTTCCGGCGCCGCTCAGCGGACGCCTTCCTGCGCGTGCTGGAGGACCTGCTCGGCGTCGGACGAGTCGACGACCGCGGGCCCGGTCAGTGTGGCCTGGCCGCCGCCGATCGTGAAGGCCCCGCGGTGGTTCTGCCACAGGGCGTCGACGGACAGGTAGCCCTGCAGCCACGGCTGCTGGTCGACGGTGAACAGCACCTCGCCGTCGACGACGGCCTGGGCCAGGTCGCCGTTCATGTCGAAGGAGGCGACCTGCACGTCGCTGCCGGCGGATTCCTTCGCCGCCAGCAGCGTCAGGGTGATCGGGGCACTGAGGCCGATGACGGCGTCGGCGTTGTGGGTGGTCTGCAGCTTGGCGGTGGCGGTGGAGGCGACCTGCGTCATGTCGGTGCCCTGGACGTAGAGGATCTCGGTCTCCGGCAGCGCCTTCCTCACACCGGCGCACCGGGTCTCCAGGCCGACGTTGCCCTGCTCGTGGATCACGCAGACCGGGTGCCGCAGGCCCTCCTCCTTCAGCCGGCGCCCTGCGGCCTCGCCGGCCAGCCCCTCGTCGGAGCCGAAGTGCGCGAACGCGCCCATGTCCCGGAACTGCTCCGCGCCGGAGTTCAGGGTGACGACGGGGATGCCGGCGTCCTCGGCGGCGGCCAGCACGTCGCGCATGGCCTCGGGCTTGGCCAGGGTCACGGCGATCCCGTCCACGCCCTGGTCGAGGTACTGCTGCACCAGCTGCGCCTGCCGGCCGCCCTCGGGATCGGAGGCGTAGAGCAGCTCGGCGTTGTCCTTGGCCGCGGCCTCCTCGGCCCCCTTGCGGACCGTGTCCCAGAAGGTGTCTCCCGGGGAGGCGTGGGTGACCATGGCGAACTTCATCCGCGCCGTGGTCGCGACCTGCCCGCCGCTGCCCTCACCCTCCTCGGCGACGGTCCGGCCGCCCTGGCTGGAGCAGCCGGCCAGCGCGAGCGCGGGAACGAGCAGCGCCGCGGCGGCCACGTGCCGGCGGCCCGGCATCCGGCGATACCCGTTGCGGGCCGCACGTCGCATGGACACGGAGTTCTCCTCTCACCGCGAGAGATCCTAGCGCTTCCGCGCGCAGACTCGACCACGCGCCCGGCGCACCGCGCGAGTGAGGGGGATCACCAGGGTCAACAGAATGTATGGACATGCTCACAAGAACGGGGCCACAATGGACGCTGGGGAACCGTTTCCCGACCGGCACCGGTGTCCGCACCGGAGCCGGGCTGCCCCTTGCCCGATCCTTGGAGGTCCACCATGTCCGGTCCGCTCCGCCTCTCGGTCGACAGGACCTCCCCCGTGCCCCTCTACCACCAGGTGGCCCAGGGCCTCGAGGAGGCCATCCGCAGCGGGGACCTCCCGCCCGGCACCAAGCTGGACAACGAGATCGACCTCGCCAACCGGCTCAACCTCTCCCGCCCCACGATGCGCAAGGCCATGGACCAGCTGGTGAGGGCGGGACTGCTGGTGCGCAAGCGCGGGGTCGGCACCCAGGTGGTGGGCGCGCAGGTCCGCCGCTCCCTCGAGCTGACGAGCCTGCACGACGACCTCCAGCGCAGCGGGAACAGGCCCACCACGGAGGTGCTCGACTTCTCCCGGATCCCGGCCGAGGAGGACGTGGCCTCGCTGCTCGGCGTGCCGGCAGGCGAGGAGGTCTACCACCTCGTGCGCCTGCGCCGCACGGACGGGGAGCCGCTGGCGCTCATGGAGAACTGGATCCCGTGCTCGCTGTGCGAGCTCTCGCGCGAGCAGCTGGCGCAGAACGGCCTCTACGCGACCATGCGCGAGCAGGGCATCAACTTCCAGCTCGCCCACCAGCGGGTGGGGGCGGTGGACGCCGACCCCTTCCAGGCCGAGCAGCTGCACGTCGCCCCCGGCGCAGCACTCGTGGCCATGAGCCGCACCGCGATGGACGACATCGGCCGCCCCGTGGAGACCGGCCGCCACGTCTACCGGGCGGACAAGTACAGCTTCGAGCTCACCCTGGTCCAGCGGTGAGCCGCGGGCCGGAGACCATCCCTGCGCGGACAGCACCGTCCCGCGCACGACGACACAGGAGGACGACATGACCGCACCCCCGCACCCCGAGTGGGTCTACCCGAAGGACTCCGCCGCCCAGGGCGCGTGGTTCGTCTCGCTGGGCGGCCACGACTCCACCACCGCGGTCGAGGGCTGGGCGCACACGGGCCTGCGGGTGGCCGAGCTGGGCCCGGGCGAGGGCGTGGCCCTCGACGGCGCCGACGAGGAGCGCATCGTGGTCCCCCTGTCCGGGTCCTTCCGCGTCGACACGGACGGGCACTCCTACGAGCTGGTGGGCCGGGAGAGCGTCTTCTCCGGCCCCACGGACGTCCTCTACACCGGTGCGGGCCGGGACCTGACGGTGATCTCGGAGGTCGGCGGCCGGGTGGCCGTGGCGTCCGCACCGGCCCGGGCCGAGTACCCCACCCGTCACGTCCTGCGCGACGAGGTGCCCGTGGAGCTGCGCGGGGCGGGCAGCTGCTCCCGCCAGGTGCACAACTTCGGCACGCCCGCGGCCCTGGAGGCCGACCGGTTCATCGTGTGCGAGGTGCTGACCCCCGCCGGCAACTGGTCCTCCTACCCCCCGCACAAGCACGACGAGGAGACCGAGGGGGAGACCGCTCTCGAGGAGATCTACTACTTCGAGACGCAGGTCGCCGCCGGCATGCCCGCTCCCGCCCCGGAGCAGGGCGGAGCCGACGCCCTGGGCTACCAGCGCGTCTACGCCTCCGACGAGCGGCCCATCGACGTCAACGCCGAGGTGCGCACGGGCGACGTCGTCCTGGTGCCCTACGGCTGGCACGGGCCCGCGATGGCGGCCCCGGGCTACGACATGTACTACCTCAACGTCATGGCCGGTCCCGGCCGCGTGCGCGAGTGGCTGATCAGCGACGACCCGCACCACGGGTGGATCCGCCGGACCTGGGACGAGGCGGCGATCGACCCGCGGCTGCCGTTCGGCCGCTGAACGGGCCCGTGCCCGCTCCGGGCGCCCGGGGAGGCGCGGCGGACGACACCGCCTCCCCCGGCGGCGAGTCCTGGAACCGCGGGCCGGCGCTGCTGGTGGCCGCCGTGCTGTTCATGGAGCACCTGGACGGCACCATCCTCGTCACCGCGGCGCCGGCCATCGCGGCGGACCTCGGCGTCTCCGGCGCCGAGGTGGGCCTCGCGATCACCGCCTACCTGACCACCGTGGCCACCGCGATCCCCGTGGGCGGGTGGCTCGCCTCCCGGTTCGGGCCCCGCCGGGTCTTCTGCAGCTCCATCGTGGTCTTCACGCTGGCGTCCGTGCTGTGCGCCCTCAGCGGCAGCCTCGCCGTGCTGGTGCTGGGCCGTGTCCTGCAGGGTCTCGGCGGGGCCATGATGGTGCCCGTCGGGCGGCTGATCGTGCTGCGGGCCACGCAGAAGCGGGACCTGCTGCGCGCGATCGCCTACATCACGTGGCCGGCCCTGCTGGCGCCCGTGCTGGCGCCGCTGGCAGGCGGGCTCCTGACCACCCATGCGGGCTGGCCCTGGATCTTCCTGGTCAACGTGCCGCTGGGCGTCCTCGCCCTCGTGGCCGCGCTGCGGATCGTCCCGGACTCCGCCCCGGAGCCCCGGGCCCTGGACTGGCGCGGGCTGCTGTGGTGCACCGCCGCCGTCTTCGGCCTGGTCACCGGCATGGAGCTGGTCGCCGGCGCGGACCGGACCGGCACGGGCGTCCTGCTGCTCGTCGCGGCCGCCGCGAGCGGGATCCTCGCCGTGCGCTGGCTGCTGCGCACGGCGACCCCCCTGCTGGACCTGCGGGTGTACCGGGTCGCCACCTACCGCGCGGCCAACGCGGGCGGATTCGTCTACCGGCTGGTCATCAGCTCGGTCCCGTTCCTGCTGCCCCTGCTGTTCCAGGACGGGTTCGGGTGGTCGCCCGTGGAGGCGGGGCTGCTGGTGACCGCGGTGTTCGTGGGCAATCTCGGCGTCAAGCCGGCGACGACCCCGCTGCTGCGCCGGTTCGGGTTCCGGGCCGTCCTGATCGGCGCGGTGGCCGGCGGGGCGGGCTGCCTCGCGGCGTGCACGGCGCTGACCCCGGACACGCCGGTCCCGGCCCTTGCCGCGCTGCTGACCCTCAGCGGAGCCCTGCGCTCGATCGGGTTCAGCGCCTACAACGCGCTGCAGTTCGCCGACGTGGCCCCCGAGCAGATGCCCTCGGCCAACACCCTGTCCGCGACCGGCGCCCAGCTGGCCGGCGGGCTGGGGGTGGCCGCGGGGGCGCTGGCCCTGCAGGCGTCGGCCGCCCTGGGCCACGGGCTCCCGGCCGGCGGGCTCTTCCCGTACCAGGCCGCCTTCGGGCTCATGGCCGCACTGCTGCTGGTGCCGCTGGCCGGCGCCGTCAGGCTCTCCCCGGCGGCGGCCGCCGAGGTCACCGCACGCCCCGCCGGGGGCCGGTCCGGCGCGTCCTCCGAGCCGCCGGCGCGCGGCTAGCCTGGAGGCCATGGGCTGGCATATCGGCACCTCCGGGTGGAGCTACGACCACTGGGAGCACGTGCTCTATCCGCCGGGCACCCCGCCGGCCCGGCGCCTGGAGCTCTACGCCCGCACCTTCTCCACCGTGGAGCTCAACGCCAGCTTCTACCGCTGGCCGCGGAGCACGACCTTCGCCGGCTGGAACACCCGCCTGCCGCCGGGCTTCGAGATGTCGGTGAAAGCGCCGCGCGGGCTCACCCATGCCAAGAAGCTCTACGCGCCCGAGGTGTGGACGGAGCGCATCGCGGGGTCCTGGCACGAGCTCGACGGCAGGCGAGGAGTGCTGCTGGTCCAGCTGCCTCCCGCCCTGGGGCGCGACGACGCGCGGCTGGACTGGTTCCTGGCCGGCCTCCCGCCGTGGGTCCGGGTCGCCGTGGAGTTCCGCCACGACAGCTGGCACCACCCGGAGGTCTTCGCGCTGCTGGCCCGCCACGGCGCGGCCTACTGCGTGATGAGCGGAGCCGGGCTGCCCTGCGTCCTCGAGGCCACGGCCGGCTTCGTCTACGTCCGCCTCCACGGCCCCGACCCCCACCACCTCTACGCGGGCTCCTACTCCGACGCCGACATGGCCTGGTGGGCCGACCGCGTCCGGGAGTGGCACCGCACCGGCCACGAGGTGTTCGCGTACTTCAACAACGACGGCGAGGGCCACGCCGTGCGCAACGCCCTGACCCTGCGCCGCCTGCTCGACGACGGGTGAGAGGCCACCGCCGGGGCGGCGCGGGCGGCCGACCGGAGCGGTCGCCGGCCACCGCGCGGAAGGGCCCCCTCCCGCGCGGGAGGGGGCCCTTCGGCTCGCGGTCGTCCGCCGGTGCACGCCACCCGACGATCCGGGTGGCGTGCAGTCCGGCGAGTGCTCCGGGGAGTCCTGGCACGGGCTCCTACTGGTCGGCGTTGGCCTTGACCGTGTAGATCGCGCCGGTGGTCACGTCCTCCTCCAGCGCCTCCAGGGTGCGCCCGCGGGTCTCGGGAACCTGGGTGTAGACGAAGAGCAGCGACAGCACCCCGATCCCGGCAAAGAGGAAGAACGTCCCGGTGATCCCCACCGCCGCGACCAGGGAGGGGAAGTAGAGCGAGAGCACACCGTTGGCGACCCACAGCATGAAGATGGACACCCCGATCCCGAACCCGCGCATGTGCAGCGGGAACACCTCGGAGAGGTACACCCACACGGCGACGTTGAGGAAGGTTTGCATCGAGCCCACGAAGGCCACCACCAGGGCCAGGATCACCCAGGGCCGCAGCGGATTGCCCTCGGTCAGCAGCATCGAGGCGACCCCGATCAGCAGGTGGCAGGACGTGGTCAGGCCCAGACCGATCATGAAGGTCTTGCGCCGGTCCAGGCGGTCCATCATCGCCAGGGCGATGAACCCGCCCACCACGGCGATCACCCCGGGGGCGATGTTGGCGATCAGGGCCGCCCCCGCCTCGAAGCCGGACTCGATGAGCACGATCTGCCCGTAGTACATGATCGAGTTGATCCCGGTGAACTGCTGGACGATGCCCAGGCCGATGCCGACCAGCATGATCCGCACCAGGTGCTTGTTGCCCAGGATCGCGCTCAGCCCGATCTGGTGCTCGGCGCGCTCCTCCTCGGCCACGTGCTCGACCTCGCCGAGCTCGGCGATCGCCCGGTCCTCGGAGCGGATCGTCTTGAGCACCTCCAGGGCCTCGGCGTGCCGGCCCTTCTCCACCAGCCACCGCGGGGACTCGGGCATCCGCAGCATCCCGATGAACAGCCCCACCGCCGGCAGCGCACAGATCGCGAACATGATCCGCCACACCCCGGTGGTCTCGCTGAAGACGTTGCCGATGACCGCGTTGATCACGAACGCCGCCAGCTGCCCGATCACGATGGCCACCTCGTTGCGCCCGGCGATCGAGCCGCGGATCTCATACGGGGCCATCTCCGCCAGGAACACCGGCACCACCGCCGAGGCCCCGCCCACGGCCAGGCCCAGGAAGACGCGCCCCACCACCAGGACCTCGTAGTTGGGGGTGAACACCACGATCGCGGTGCCCACGAAGAACAGCACGGCCAGCAGCAGGATGGTCTTGCGCCGCCCCCAGGCGTCCGAGAGCCGCCCGCAGGTGAGCGCGCCGACGGCCGCGGCGAAGACCAGCGAGCTGGTGACCACGCCCTCGGTGAGCGGGGTCAGGCCCAGCTCCTCCGACATGGGGCGCAGCGCACCGTTGATCACCCCGGTGTCGTAGCCGAAGAGCAGCCCGCCGAAGCAGGCCACGACGGAGATCAGCCCCAGGCGCTTGCGATGCGGGCCGGCAGTGAGCGGGGGCAGCGCGGCGGCTGCCTCCCGCGGTGAGGATGAGGCCATCGAGGGCTCCTTTGTCCGTGCGCACGACTGCGCTGTTCACATGGGCGACCCGTCCGTTCGACACGACCACCGGGCGTGTGACGCAGATCTCATTTGGCGGGTTGTGAATATGTTAGGACAAAGGAGGCGCCATTGCCACCCCTTTGCCTGTCATGGTTGCGACATGACGCCCCGGTGGCCGTGCGCTCGCCGGCGGGAACCACCACGAGGAGCGGGCCCCGGACGGTGCGGCCCGCCTCCCGGGCGGGGAGGATGCCTGCCCGCCCCTCTCCCGAGGGACTGGTCTCAGCGCCGGGCGCCGACGGCGGCCGCCGCGTCCTTGAGCACGGTCGCGGCGACCTCGAGCCCCTCGATCCGGCCCAGGGAGGTGTCCTCGTGCTCGATGTTGACCGCCATGTCGGGGTCGACCTCGTGCAGGGCGGTGAGGAACTCGGCCCAGAAGGCGGTGTCGTGGCCGCGGCCCAGGGCCACGAAGTCCCAGGCCGAGTTCCTGGGCCACTCGTTGGCCCACTCGTCGCCGCCGAGGTTGGTGCGCTCCTCCTCGGGCGCGAGGCGGCGGAAGCTGTTGTCCAGCACGCCGTAGAGCGCGGCGTGCTCCTGGTTGATCCGGACGTCCTTGGCCGCGGCGTGGAAGACTAGGGGACCGAGCTCGCGGACCACGGCGACCGGGTCCATCTGCTGCCAGAACAGGTGCGAGGCGTCGAGCTCCACACCCACGTGGGTGGCGCCGGTCAGGTCGACGAGCTTGTAGACGTCGGCGGTGTTGAACACGACGTTCTGGGGGTGCAGCTCCAGCGCCACCTTCACGCCGTGGTCGGCGGCCATCCGGTCGGTCTCCTTCCAGAACGCGGCCACGAGCCCCCACTGGTGGTCCAGGACGTCGAGGGCTCCGGAGCTCCAGGCGTTGACGACCCAGTTCGGCACGGTGGCCCCGGGCTCCCCTCCGGGCAGCCCGGACATGGTGACCACGCGGTCCTGGCCCAGGCGGTGGGCCAGCCGGATGGAGCGGCGGATGTCCTCGGCGTGCTTCTCCCCGATCCCGCGCTTGGGGTGCAGCGGGTTGCCGTTGCAGTTGAGCCCGGCGATCGAGACGCCGGTCCCCTCGAAGAGGCCCAGGTAGTCGTCGCGGGCGGCGTCGCTGACGAGGATCTGGTCCATGTTCGGGACGTGGACGGCCGGCAGGAACCCTCCGGTGTTGATCTCGATGCCGGTCAGGCCCAGGTCGGCGATGACCTTCAGTGCCTCCGGGAGGGAGCGGTCGTGCAGGATCGCGTTGTAGACGCCGAGCTTCACAGGACGACCTTCTTTCCGTGGTTGGTGGCCGACTCCACGGCGGCCTCGAGGATCTCCATGTTGTGCACGCCCTCGTCGAAGGAGGCGTTGCGGGGCAGGGAGGCGGTCTCGTCGAGGCCGGCGACCTCCTCGAGGAAGGCGCGGGCCTGGTAGCCGAAGGCGTCGTTCTGGCCGAAGCCCACACCGGGGGCGTCCATGGCCAGGCCTCCCCCGACGTAGGGGTGGCCGGGGCCCAGGTTGACGGTGCGGTAGCCGTTGGTGGCCTCGGGCCCCTCGGCGAGGAAGAGCTCGAACTCGGCCGGGCGCAGCTGGGTGAACCGGGCCGCGCCCTTCTCGCAGAACACCTCGAACGTCAGGGTGTTGGGGTGCCCGGCGGCCACCCGGGAGACCTCGAGGCTGCCGGCGCCGGAGGCGAACTCGGCGGAGTAGGCGGCGTAGTCGTCGTTCTCCACCGGCTCGCAGGTGTCGCCGACCTCCACGAGGTCGTGGCCGACCACGGCCCCCAGGGGCAGGGGGCGTTCGGTGATGGTGGTGGCCAGCCGGCCGCCGGACACGGATCGGATCTCGCCGCAGAGGAACTCCGCGATGTAGGACAGGTGGCTGCCGACGTCGGCCAGGGCCCCGGAGCCGGGCCCGCCCTTGTAGCGCCAGCTCATGGGCGCCCTGGGGTGGAAGCCGTAGTCGGTCCAGTAGCGGCCGCTGAAGTGCAGGACCTTCCCCAGGGTGCCGTCCTGGATGAGGTTGCGGATGGCGGCGATGCCGGGGGTGCGGCGGTAGGTGAAGCCGATGCGGGCGACGGACCCGGCGTCGGCCGCGGCGGCGGCCATGGTCCGGGCGTCGTCGAGGGTGTCGCTCAGCGGCTTCTCGCACAGCACGTGCTTGCCGGCCTCCAGGAGGGCCTCGACCACCTGGCGGTGGAAGCGGTTGGCGATCACGACGCTGACCACGTCGACCTCCGGGTCCTCGGCGACGGCCTCCCAGGAGCCGACGGCCCTCTCGTAGCCGTAACGGCGGGCGACGTGGCCACCGAGGGCCTCGTTGACGTCGCCGATGGCGACGTAGCGCAGGGGCGGCAGGACGGGGTCGTAGAGCGTGGGGGCCACGCGGTAGGCGGCCGCGTGGGCCTGCCCGGCCATGCCGGCGCCGATGACGGCGATGCCGATGCTGTCGGTCATTGTTCCTCCAGGGACGGGGAGAGCAGGAAGCGAGGGCGCCCGACCGCCTGCACCGTGTGCACGCCGGCCCGTTTTGGAGCGCTCCAAACGAGACTAGGGTCACCCCGCAGAGGCGTCAAGCGTCATGTCAGCACAATTGGTGGAGGACAATGCTGGAGTGAGTTCCGTCCCGAAGCGCCCGCCGACCATCTACGACGTCGCCCAGGCCGCCGGCGTCTCCAAGTCCCTGGTCTCGCTCGTCCTGCGGGGATCGCCCAGCGTCTCCGAGGCCCGGCGCACCGCGGTCCTCGAGGCCATGGCCCGCCTCGACTACCGGCCCAGCCAGGCCGCCTCGGCCCTGGCCGGCGCGACCACCCGCACGATCGGCGTCGTCATCGACGACTACCGGAACCTGTGGTTCGTGGAGCTGCTGCGCGGACTGCAGGAGGGCCTGGCCGAGCACGGCTTCCGGATCGCGGTCGCCGACCACACCCTCAACGCCCACGTGGAGGCGAGCCCCCTGGACGGGTTCCTGGCCATGCGGGTGGACGGGCTGGTGATCGCCACGGAGCCGACCGGGGCCATGCGCGTCCCGGAGGGTCTGCCCGTCGTCGTGGCCGGCAGCCGGCAGGGCGTGGTCCCGGGCGCCGACGTCGTCGCCAACGACGACCGGCTCGGCGCCCGCCTGGCGACGGAGCACCTGCTCGGGCTCGGCCACCGGAGCATCGGCCACCTGACGGGCGGCGGAGGAGCGGCCCGGTTGCGCGCGGAGGGCGTCGCGGAGTCCATGGGACGGGCCGGCCTCGCGCCGCGGGTGGTCGCCGGGGCCAGGGCGACCACGGAGGAGGACGGCTACGCCGCCGCGGCACGGCTGCTCGACACGGCGCCGGAGACCACGGCCGTCCTCGCCGCCAACGACACCATGGCCATGGGCGCGCTCGCCGCCGCCCGGGAGCGCGGGCTGCGCGTGCCGCAGGACCTCTCCGTCGTGGGCTACGACGACTCGCCCATCGCCTCGACGCACCTGCTCGAGCTGACGACGGTGGACGGCCGCAACGCCCAGGTCGGCGCGGTGGCCGCCGAGCGGCTCATGGCGCGGATCGGCGGGGACCGGGCGGCCGCGGGGACGACCCTCCTCGCCCCCGAGCTGACGCTCCGGTCCTCCACCGCACCGCCCCGCACCGGGCGCTGACCGGGGGCCGCCGCCCGTGCGGAGGCCGTGGACCCGGCGCCGGGTCCACGGCCTCCCGTCAGCGGGCGGCGCCGGCCGGGACGCTGCCGGCGCCGTAGAGCTCGGGCTTGGGCTGGAGCTGGACGGGGACGATCTCCCCGGTCGCCTGCGCCCGGACACCGGCCTCGCAGCACGCGGCCGTGGCGTAGCCGTCCCAGGCCGAGGGTCCGCCGATCTCCCCGCGGGCGGCGGCGTCGACCCAGGCCTGGATCTCGCGGTCGTAGGCCTCGACGAAGCGCTCCTCGAAGCCGGGGGTGACGCTGCCGCCCCACGTGCCGGCGGTGCGGACGTAGGGCTCCTGGTCCCCGCCGATGCCGACGACGCCGGTCTCGAAGGAGGCCTGGGTGGCCACCTGGTAGCCGAACTGCGCGTTGACGTACACCTCGACCTGGGCGAGGATCCCGGACTCGGTCTCCATGAGCACCAGCTGGGGGTCGCGCTGGCCGGCGGGCGCGTTGCGGGTGGAGCGCCCGATGCGCACCTGCACCGAGGTGATCTCCTCGCCGGTGAAGAACCGCACGGCGTCGAACTCGTGCACCACCGAGTCGTTGATGATCATCTCGTTGGTGAACCCGGCCGGGGTGGTGGGGTTGCGGTGCTGGTGGTGCAGGGTCAGCAGCTCGCCGTAGGTCTTCTCCTCGATCATCCGGCGCAGGGTGAGGTAGCCGGCGTCGAAGCGGCGCATGAAGCCGACCTGGATCAGCTGCCGGCCGGCCGCGACCTCGGCCTGGACGACACGCCACGAGGACTCGGCGTCCGGGGTGAGGGGCTTCTCGCACAGCGTGGGCAGCCCGTGCTCGAGGGCGGGCAGCAGCACCTGCTCGTGCAGGAAGCCGGGGGTGGCGATCAGGGCGGCGTCGACGTCCCCCCGCTCGAGCACCTCCCGGAAGTCGGTGTGGGCCACGGCGCCGGGGATGTGGGCGACAGCGGCCTCGGCACGGGGCCGGTCGATGTCGACGACGGCGGCGATCTCGGCGCCGTTGATGCGGCGGTGGATGCGCTCGATGTGGTCGGCGCCCATGCGGCCGGCTCCGACGACGGCGACGCGAAGCGGAGTGTTCATGGTCTGTCCTCTCTCGGCCCCGGAGGGGCCTGGAATGTTCGAGGCCCTGCCGGGCACGGGACCGTGCCCGGCAGGGCGTCACCTGCGATGGATGGCGCTCAGTGGTCCGACGACGACGGGAACGCGAAGGACGCCCCGGAGGCGTGGTGGGGCTCGGGCCACCGCTCGGTCACGGCCTTGCCGCGGGTGTAGAAGCGCACCCCGTCGGGGCCGTAGATGTGGTGGTCCCCGAACAGCGAGGCCTTCCAGCCGCCGAAGGAGTGCCACGCGACGGGCACCGGGATCGGGACGTTGATGCCGATCATCCCCACGGTGACGCGGCGCTTGAACTGGCGGGCGTAGGCGCCGGAGGAGGTGAAGATCGCGGTGCCGTTGCCGTAGGGGTTGGCGTTGATGATCTCGATGCCCTCGTCGAAGCTGTCCACGCGCAGCACGACCAGCACGGGGCCGAAGATCTCCTCCTCGTAGGCCTCCATGTCCTGGCGCACCCGGTCGAGGACGGTGGGGCCCACGAAGAAGCCGTTCTCGTGGTCGTCCACGACCAGGTCGCGACCGTCCACGACCACCGCCGCGCCGGCCTCCTCGGCCGCCGTCACGATCCTCACCACGCGGTCCCGCGACGCCGGGGTGATCACCGGGCCCATGTCGGAGGACGCGTCCATGCCGTTGCCCACGGTGATGTCCTTCGCCCGCTCGGCGAGCTTGTCCACCAGCAGGTCCGCGGCCTCGCCCACGGCCACGGCCACCGAGACCGCCATGCAGCGCTCGCCGGCGGAGCCGAAGGCGGCGGCCGTGAGGTTGTCCGCCGCGGAGTCCATGTCGGCGTCGGGCAGGACGATGGCGTGGTTCTTCGCCCCGCCGAGGGCCTGGACGCGCTTGCCGTGCTTGGTCGCGGTCTCGTGCACGTACTGGGCGATCGGGGTGGAGCCCACGAAGGAGATGCCGTCCACGTCCGGGTGGGTCAGCAGCCCGTCCACGGCCTCCTTGCCGCCGTGCAGCACCTGGAACACGCCGTCCGGCAGGCCGGCCCGCTGCCACAGCTCGGCGATCAGCAGCGACGGCGAGGGGTCCCGCTCGGAGGGCTTGAGGATGAACGCGTTGCCGGTGGCGATCGCGACCGGGGCCATCCACAGGGGCACCATCACGGGGAAGTTGAACGGGGTGATCCCGGCGACCACGCCCAGGGGCTGGCGGAAGGAGTACACGTCGATGCCGGTGGAGAACTGGTCGGAGAACTCCCCCTTGAGCTGCTCGGCGATCCCGCACGCGAACTCCACGACCTCCAGGCCGCGGCCGACCTCGCCCTTGGCGTCGGAGAGGACCTTGCCGTGCTCGGCGGTGATCAGCCGGGCGAGCTCGTCGGTGTGGGAGGCCACGAGCTCGCGGAACTTGAACAGCACCGCCGTGCGCTTGGCCAGGGAGACGTCGCCCCACGAGTCGGCCGCCTTCCGCGCCGCGGCCACCGCACGCTGCAGGTCCGCCTCGGAGGCCAGGTGCAGGATGCCGGACACCTCCCCCGTGGCCGGGTTGTAGATCTCCTGGGTCTTCCCCCCGGTGCCGGGGGTGCGCTCGCCGGCGATGAAGTGCTCGACGTGCTGGGTCTGCTGCTCGGTCTGCTGCGTCATGGGTTCCTCCTTCAGTTGCCGAGCAGCGGACGCTGCCGGGCCTTGTGCTGCTGGTAGACCGCGTAGGCCTCGTTCGTGGAGCCGAGGGTGGCGGTGGCCGTCACGGGCACGTCCCACCACGACTCGGAGCTGGGCGCGTCGATCAGCGGGTCCGACTCGACGTGCACGAGCACGGGACCGGAGCCCTCGGGCACCGCCTTCGCCCGGGCGACGGCGGCCTTCAGCCGGTCGATCACGCCCTCGCCGGGCTCGACCCGCAGGACGGCCACGCCGAGGGACTCGGCGTTGGTGGCGAGGTCGATCGGCAGCGTCGAGCCCTCGTCGAAGCTGTGCCGCTCCCCGTCGAGGTAGCGGTACTTCGTGCCGAAGCGCTGGGAGCCCAGGGACTCGGACAGCGCGCCGATCGAGGCGTAGCCGTGGTTCTGGATGAGCACGACCACGAGCTTGATCCCCTCGGCCACGGCCGTGACGAGCTCGGTGTGCATCATCAGGTAGGAGCCGTCGCCGACCATGACGACGACGTCGCGCGCCGGCTCGCCGGTGCGTGCGGCCTCGTCGAGCGCGGCCCGCTTGACCCCGAGCCCGCCGGCGATCTCGTAGCCCATGCAGGAGAAGGCGTACTCGACGTGGTAGCCGTAGGGGTCCTTGACCCGCCACATCTTGTGCAGGTCCCCGGGCAGGGAGCCGGCCGCGCAGACCACGACGTCGCGGTCGTCCATGGCCTCGTTGACGGCGCCGATGATCTCGTTCTGGCTGGGCAGCGGCTCGTGGCGGGCGGCGAACGCCTCGTCGACGATGCCGTCCCAGCGCCGCTTCTCGGCCTCGACGACCTCGGCCAGGTCCGCGCCCACGCGGTAGCCGCCCAGCGCCTTCGTGAGCTCCACGAGCGTCTTGCGGGCGTCGGCGACGACCGGCACGGACGTCCCGTGCTTGTAGGCGTCGAACGCGGCCACGTTGATGTTGACGAAGCGCACGTCCGGGTGCTGGAAGGCGGTGCGGGAGGCGGTCGTGAAGTCCTCGTAGCGGGTGCCGATGCCGATCACGAGATCGGCCTCGGCCACGACGGCGTTGGACGCGGTGGAGCCCGTGGAGCCCACGGCCCCCAGGCACAGCGGGTGGTCCCAGTCCATCACGCCGACGGCGGCCTGGGTGTAGGCGACGGGGATGCCGGTGGCCTCCGCGAACTCGGCCAGCGCCTCGGTGGCGAACGCGTAGTGCACGCCGCCGCCGGCGATGACCACGGGCCGCTCGGCCGCCCGGATCGCCGCGACGGCGGCCCGGACGTCCTCCTCCTCCGGCGCGGGGCGGCGGATCCGCCACTCGCGGGGGGCGAGGAACTCCTCGGGCACCTGCAGCGTCTCCGCCTGCACGTCCTGCGGCAGGGCGATCGTGACCGCGCCGGTCTCGGCCGGGTCGGTGAGCACCCGCATGCCGTTGAGCAGGGCGGAGAACAGCTGCTCCGGGCGCCACACGCGGTCGAAGAAGCGCGAGACCGGCCGGAAGACGTCGTTGACCGTCAGGTCCCCGGCGTCAGGGCGCTCGAGCTGCTGCAGCACGGGGTCCGGGGCGCGGGAGGCGAACTGGTCGGAGGGGAACAGCAGCGCCGGCAGGCGGTTGGTGGTGGCCAGCGCCGCGCCGGTGACCATGTTGGTCGCGCCGGGGCCGATCGAGGTGGTCACCGCGAAGGTGGCCCGGCGCCGGGTGTGCCGGGCGTAGCCGACGGCCTGGTGGACCTGGGCCTGCTCGTTGCGGCCCTGGTAGTAGGGCATCAGCGCGGGGTCCTGGGCCTGGTACTGCTTCAGCGCCTGGCCCACCCCGGCCACGTTGCCGTGGCCGAAGATGCCGAACATGCCGGGGATCGTCCGCTCCCGGTGCTCCGTGCCGCCCACGCGGTCGACGGTCCACTGGTTGGCCAGGAACTCCACGAGCGCCTGGGAGACGGACAGGGTGCGCGCGCTCATCGAGCGGCTCCTTCCTGGACCGGGTGGCCCTTGAGCAGGGAGGCGGCCGTGGCCACGGCGCCGGCGACGTCGCCGTCCTCGGGGTAGAGCAGGGTGCGGCCCACGGTCAGGCCCTGCACGCCGGGCAGCGCCAGGGCGGCCTCCCAGGTGGCGAAGACCTCGTCGGGGGACCCGCTCGGGTCCCCGCCCAGCAGCACGGTGGGCAGGGTCGTGGAGGCCATGACGCGCTCCATGTCCTCGACCACGGGCAGCTTCATCCAGGTGTAGGCGGAGGACCCGCCCAAGCCCTGGGCGATGGCCACGGAGTGGATCACGGCGTCGGCCGAGAGGTCGTTGACGATGCCCCTGTCGGTGATCCGGGAGATGAACGGCTCGACCATGGCGATGAGGCCCAGGGCCGCGAGGGAGTCCACGGCGTGTGCCGTGTTCTCCAGCACGGACGTGGTGTGCGGGTCCTCGAAGCAGATCCGGGTCAGCATCTTGCCGCCGTCGGCGCCGATCCGGTTCAGGGCCTCGGCGGTGTGGCCGGTGAAGCGGTCGTCGATCTCGTTGACGAGCCCGGGCAGCCCGCCGCGGTTCATCGAGCCGAAGACCAGCTTGCCCTCCAGCGCCCCGAGCAGCAGCAGGTCGTCGAGCACGTCCGGGGAGGCCAGCACGCCGTCGACCCGCGGGTTCGCGAGGGCGATCTGCAGGCGGTCGAGCAGGCTGCGCCGGTCGGCCATGGCGTCCCGCTGGTCGCGCACCTTCAGGGCCCCGCGGGCCGCGTGGTCCGCGGCGACCACGAAGTTCTGCCGACCGTGGACGGGACCGGGGTGGCGGCGGCGGGAGTCGGCCGCGCGCTGGACCGCCTGCGGGTCCTCGAGCCGGATCCGGGAGAGGTGCTCGTAGCGGCGCGGGTCCGCGCTGGTGTCGAGCTCGATCTGTGAGGTGCTCATCGGGTGGCTCCTTCGGGAACGGCGCGGCCGCGCTCGCGCAGCAGTTGGAAGACCTCGTCGGGGGTGGGCATCGCGTCGGAGCACGAGATCCTCGAGGCGACGATCGCCCCGGCGGCGTTGGCGTAGTCCAGCACCTGCTCGAGGGCCCAGCCCTGGTTGACGCCGTGGCAGAAGGCGCCGCCGAAGGAGTCCCCGGCGCCGAGGCCGTTGACCGTCTCGACCGGGACGGGGGCGGAGACCACCCGCTCGTCGCGGGTTTTGGCCATGACGCCCTCCGGGCCGAGCTTCACCACGGCGATCCGCACGCCGGCCTCCAGCAGCCGGTCGGCCTGCTCGTCGGGGGTGCCCTCCCCCACTGCCACGGCGCACTCCTTGTCGTTGCCGATGGCGATGGTCACGTGCTGGAGCAGCTCGTGGACCTGGGCGCGGGCCTCCTCCTCGGAGGCCCAGAACATGGGCCGGTAGTCGAGGTCGAGGATCGTGTGCTGGTCGGGACGCAGCTGCTCCCGGGGCCGGGCCGCGTGGGCGGCGAGGTGGGCGGAGCGGGACGGCTCCTGGCACAGCCCGGTGACCGTGGACCACAGGATCCGGGCCTCGCGCGCCACCTCGGTGTCGATCTCCTCGGGGCGGATCTGCAGGTCCGGGGCGGTGGGGAAGCGCCCGTAGAAGTAGAGCGGGAAGTCCTCCGGGGGACGGATCGCGCAGAACGTGGCCGGGGTCTGCAGCCCCGGCACGGCCGAGACGAACCGGTCGTCCACGCCGTAGCGGCGCAGCTCGCGGTGCAGGTAGACCCCGAAGGGGTCCTCGCCGGTGCGGGTGATCACCGCGGCGGACTCGCCGTGGCGGGCCGCGGCGACCGCCACGTTGGACGGGGAGCCGCCCAGGTACTTGCGGAAGGTGCTCACGTCCTCGAGGCCCACCCCCACGTCGTCGGGATAGATGTCGACGCTGATGCGCCCGAGGGTCACGACGTCGTAGCTCATGCGTGGGCTCCTGTCTTCTGCGGGGACTCCTGCGAGGACTCCTGGGTAGCGCGGGCGTGGTGCTGTGCTGCGCTGCGGGCCGCGGCGCTGCGCTCGCGCATCTGGGCCAGCTGGTAGCGGGAGACCTCGGCCGCGTTCTCGTCCTCCGCGAACACGGAGGAGACCATCACGGTCTCCTCCCGGTCGAGGAAGCCGTTGGCGGCCAGGCCGCTGAAGAACTCGCCCCAGTCGACGTCGCCGTCGCCGATCTTCAGGTGCTGGTGGACCCGGACGGGGTTGCCGGGCGGGTTGGTGATGTAGCGCAGCCCGTGGGAGCGGTGGTGGTCCATGGTGTCGGCGACGTGCACGACCCGCAGGCGGTCCCCCACCGCGGCCATGATCTCGAGCGGCGCGTCCTCCATGTGGAAGGTGTGGGGCGCCACGTAGACGAAGCCCAGGTTCTTCGAGTTCGCCCCGCGGATCACCCGCCAGGCGGCGAGGCCCTGCTCGACGAAGTCGTCGGGGTGCGGGTCGATCGCGATGTGCACGTCCTCGGCCTCGATCAGGGGCAGCAGCTCCTCCACCGAGCGGTAGAACGCGCGCTCGGACTCCTCGGCCCGCTCGGGGCGGCCCTGGAACTCGGTGTTGATCTGCTGCACCCCGAGGTCCACGGTCATCCGGATGGCGCGCTTCCAGTAGCGCACGGCGGCCTCCCGGGCGTCGGGGTCCGGGGAGGACCAGCGCAGCACCGGCAGGACGGAGGCGATCTGGACGCCCGCGTCGCGGCACGCCTTGCGCAGGGCGGCGACGAGGTCGTCGTCGGCCTTGGGGTGGTTGAAGAAGGGCAGGAAGTCGGCGTGCGGGGTGAGCTGGAGGTACTCGTAGCCCAGCTCCGCGGCGAGCCGCGGGAACTCGAGCAGGGAGTGGCTGTGGTGGAAGGGCGTGGGATCGAGGGCGATCTTCATGTCGTGTCTCCTGGTCGGCGGGCGGAGGGTCTCAGCGGACGCGGGTGCGCGAGCCGCAGCCCATCAGGTAGGAGCGGGTGCGGGTGGCGATCGGCAGGGGGACGTCGAAGGAGGACACCGGGTACATGTCCTGCTCGACGATCCCGAACACCGGCCGGCCCAGCTTCTCGACCTCCTCGATGACCTGGGCGAGGTCGGGCAGCCCGGCCGGCGGCTCGACCATGACGCCGGCGAGGTTGGCGGCGGCCCAGGTCATGTTCTCCCGGCGCACGCGCTCCAGCACGACCGGGTCGATCTGCTTCAGGTGCAGGTAGCCGATGCGCTCGGGGTACTTGCGGATGAGGTCCACGGAGGAGGCGCCGCCGTACTCGGCGTGGCCGGTGTCCAGGCACAGGGTGACGAGCTCGGGATCGGTGCGCTGGAGGAAGGTCTCGATGTCGGGCTGGCCGCACACGTGGGAGTCGGCGTGGGAGTGGAACTGCTGCTGCAGGCCGAACTCCTCGCGCAGCACCTTCCCGAGCCGGTCGTGGCCGGCGCACAGAGCGCTCCACTGCTCGGCGCTCAGGTGCTCGTTCTCCACGGCCTCGCCCGTGACGTCGTCGCGCCACATGGACGGGATGACCACGATGTGCTCCCCGCCCATGGCGGCGGTCAGCTCGGCGACCTTCCGGGCGGGCTCCCAGGCCTCCTCCCACTGGGCCGCGCCGCGGTGGAAGGCGGTGAAGACCGTGCCGGCGGCGACCTTGAGGTCGCGCTGGGCGAGCTCGTCGGCGAGCCGGGCGGGGTCGGTGGGCAGGTAGCCGTAGGGGCCGAGCTCGATCCAGGAGTAGCCGGCCTCGGCGACCTCGTCGAGGAACCGCTCCCACGGCGTCTGCTGGGGGTCGTCGGCGAACCACACGCCCCAGGAGTCGGGAGCGGTGCCGATGAGCACGGGGTTCTGCTGCTGCGCCGACTCGGCGGTGACGGTGGTCGCTTTCTGCTGCGCCATGGTGACCTGCTTCCTGGTGCTGGTTTCGGGGCGGCACCGCGGGACGGAGCCCGGGCGCCCGGCCCATCAGTGGTCCGGATCACAACCAGAATACGGAATTAGGTCAGTTTGTAAAGACATACGGTCTTACTTCCTCCTGAGGCCTGTCCACCGGCGGCCTTCCGGGACCCCGCCGGGGACGACGAGGGTCACGGACTCCACCTCCGGGGCGCGCCGAGGAGAGCGGGACCGGCGATCTCGGCGGCGCCCAGCACCACGGACCGCCCTGGCGGGCCGGCCCCGGGCACCCGTGGGCGCAACCTCGACCTCCTCCAGCAGTCGCGCGCCCGGCCACTGAGCCCGAGGCCTGCTGATGCTGCGCTGCACCGGACCCGTCGACCCCACCGGCTCCGCCGCGGAGGCCGCCCTGAGGTCGTCGGCGCAGCGCCGCACCGTCGCCCGACCGCCCTGTCGCACCTCGCCGATGCGGACGGGCTCCACGGAAGGCGCGGCAGTGTTCTTGCCCGGTTCCTCGTCAGTACTTCCGACACCTACCCCCACTTTTTGTCATTATGTCTTGACATGACTTCGTTCCGGTGTGATCTTGGTGACGGGCCGGTGATGCGGAGCGGACCCCACCATCGGCCCTCGCCTGGCTGATGATCGCCGAGATCCACCTCTTGAGGTTCCGCGGCGTGATGACCGTGCTCGCCCGGGGGTGACCAATGCGATCGTCCCCCTCGTCTTCCCTCCGCTCGTGGCGTCGCTCGGCTTCGGCACCTTCCTGCTCTTCGCCTTCGTCGGGTTCCTAGCGCTGCTCTTCGTGGCGACCTCCGTGCCCGAGACCCGCGGCAGGACCCTGGAGGACCTCCAGGAGCAGTTCGAGGCCGACTACAGCACCGTCTGACCCGGTCCGGCCCGCCGGCCGCCCATGCTCCTCCTCCGCTTCCCGGACTCCACCGAAAGGCTCCTCCCATGCCCCTCGTGCGCATCGACGTGATCGAGAACCGCCGCACCCCCGACCAGCTCCGCGAGCTGGCCGACGTCGTCCAGGACGTCATGCTCGACACCTTCGCCGCCCCCGAGCGCGACCGCTACCAGATCATCACCGAGCACCGGCCGGGTCAGATCATCGCCGAGGACACCGGCCTGGGCTTCACCCGCACCGACGACCTCGTCGTCGTCCAGGTCTTCCAGCAGGGCCGCACCGAGGACCAGAAGAAGGCCATGTACCGGGCCCTCGCCGACCGGCTCCAGGACCGCACCGCCCTCGACCCGCAGGACCTCATCGTCTCCGTCACCGAGAACACCCGCGCCGACTGGTCCTTCGGCCACGGCGTCGCCCAGTTCCTCGAAGGCCACCTCTAGGCGTCCGCGCCCACCGCACCACCGCCCGAGGGCCCGTCCGCGCCGCGCGCGGACGGGCCCGCGTCGCGTCCTCAGCGCTGCGGGACGAGCTCCTTGCTGAACACGGTGTCCCCGTAGCCGTCGCGCAGGCTCACGGTCAGGACGTCGTCCTCGTCCAGCTGCGCGTGACCGAAGAACTGGTACCGGCCGTCCCGCGGGGAGCCCCCCGCCGGGCCGGCCTTCGCGAAGACCTGCTCGGGGCCGAAGGTGCCGTCGAGCGCGTTGGGGCCGAAGCCGCCCGCGTTGATCGGCCCGGCCACGAACTCCCAGAACTCGTCGAAGCCGGTGAACGCCGCCCGCTCGGGCGAGTAGTGGTGGGCCGCGCAGTAGTGCACGTCCGCGGTCACCCACACGACGTTGCGCACGCCGGCGTCCTTGAACGCCCGGAGCACGCGGGCCAGCTCGAGCTCGCGGCCGAGCGGCTCGCCGTCGTCGGCGTTCGCGACCGACTCCTGCGCCTTCCCGTCGGGGACGACCACGCCCAGGGGCAGGTCCGCGGCGATCACCTTCCACACGGCCTCCGAGGACGTCACCCCGTCGATCAGCCACTGCACCTGCTCCTCGCCGAGCAGCGGGGTGGCCTCCCGTTCCCGGCCCGCGGTGTTCTCGCCCTTGAAGGTGCGCATGTCGAGGCAGAAGACGTCGAGCTGGGGGCCGCGCTCGAGCCGGCGGTGGATCCGCTGGTCCTCGAAGCCCGTGGTGCCCGGGCGCAGGGCGCGGGCGTCCCCGACCGGCTGGTACTCCTGCCAGGCCCGGCGGCCCCGGGCCGCCAGCGTGTTCACGTCGCGCACCGTGTAGCGCGGGTCCTCCAGGACCTCCCCGGCCCACCAGTTGTTGGTGGTCTCGTGGTCGTCCCACTGGGCGACGACGGGCACGTCGGCGTACATCGCCCGCACGTTGTGGTCCATGAGGTTGTACCGGTGCCGCGCCCGGTACTCCTCCTGGGTCTCGGCGACCTTCGTGACGCCCTCGACGACCACGTTGCGCCACACGCTGCCGTCCGGTTCGACGACCTCGGCCTGGATCGGTCCGTCCGCGTAGATCGTGTCCCCGGAGTGGATGAAGAAGTCGGGGGCGAGGTCGTGCATCGCCCGGTAGGCGTACATCCCGCCGAGGTCCGGGTTGATGCCCCAGCCCTGGCCGGCGGTGTCGCCCGTCCACACGAAGGACTGGCCGCGGGCGCCGCCGCGGCCCCGCCCCCTCCCCCGGCTCCCGCCGGGCGCGGTGCGGAAGGTGCCGTGGGCGACGTCGGAGAGCACGCCCTCCTCGTCCTCGAAGCGGACCTCCAGGGCGAACCGGGTGCCCGGCGGCAGGTCGGTCGCCCCGATCTTCACCGTGTGGTCGGTCGCGTCCGTGACCCACCCGGAGGTCAGCGTCCGGTCGAGGGCACCGTGCCCGCGCAGGGGCGTGCCCTCGGCGTCGACGGCCCGCAGCCGGGCGCGCATCCGGCCGGTGCCGTCCGTGCGGGACCACAGGATCGCCGAGTTCGAGGTCACGTCGCCCGTGGCGATGCCGCTGGGCAGGTGCAGGCGCCTGCGCACGAGCGCCGGCGAGGAGGTGCGGGCCACCGGCACGGCGGCGGCGGGGGTCGTGGCGGCGAGGGTCAGGGCGGAGGCCGCGAGGGAGCCCTGGAGCAGGCCGCGGCGCGAGAAGGTAGCCATGCGCCCATCCTCGGAGCCGCCGCCGACCGGCGGCTTAACGCCGGGCGACGCCCGGGGGGCCGTGCCATGAGCGGCCGGGGACGCGGAGGCCCCGCCCGCGGCGTGCGCGGACGGGGCCTCCCCGGGGATCAGCGGGCCGGGGCCCGGCGGATCACTTGCCCTCGAAGATGCCGCGCATCAGCTGCGCGGTCTCGGACGGGGTCTTGCCGACCTTCACGCCCGCGGCCTCGAGGGCCTCCTTCTTGGCCTGGGCGGTGCCCGAGGAGCCGGAGACGATGGCGCCGGCGTGGCCCATGGTCTTGCCCTCGGGAGCCGTGAAGCCCGCGACGTAGCCGACGACCGGCTTGGTCACGTTCGCCTTGATGAAGTCGGCCGCGCGCTCCTCGGCGTCGCCGCCGATCTCGCCGATCATCACGATGGCCTCGGTCTCGGGGTCCGCCTCGAACGCCTCGAGGGCGTCGATGTGGGTGGTCCCGATGATCGGGTCGCCGCCGATGCCGATGGCGGTGGAGAACCCGATGTCCCGCAGCTCGTACATCATCTGGTAGGTCAGGGTGCCCGACTTGGAGACCAGCCCGATCTTGCCCTTGCCGGTGATGTTGGCCGGGGTGATGCCCACGAGGGACTCGCCCGGGGTGATGATGCCGGGGCAGTTCGGCCCGATGATGCGGGTCTTCTGCTTGCCGTTCTCGTCGGTCCTCGACTTGGCGTAGGCCCAGAACTCCGCGGAGTCCTGCACCGGGATGCCCTCGGTGATGACGACGACGAGCGGGACCTCGGCGTCGACGGCCTCGACCACGGCGTCCTTGGTGAAGGCCGGCGGCACGAAGACGATGGAGACGTCCGCGCCGGTCTTCTCGACGGCCTCGGCGACGGTGCCGAAGACCGGCAGCTCGACGTCGTTGCCGTCCTTGTCCTTGTGGGCCACGGTGGTGCCGGCCTTGCGGGCGTTGACGCCGCCCACGACCTGGGTGCCCGCGGCGAGCATGCGGCCGGTGTGCTTGGTGCCCTCGCCGCCGGTGATGCCCTGAACGATGACCTTGGAGTCCTTGTTCAAAAAGATAGCCATTGCTGTTCGTTCCTCAGTAGTGTTCGGCGGATCAGTGGGCGGCGTGGGCGAGCTCGGCGGCCTTGTCCGCGCCCTCGTCCATGGTCTCGGCGAGGGTCACCAGCGGGTGGCTCGCCTCGGCGAGGATGCGGTGGCCCTCCTCGACGTTGTTGCCGTCCAGGCGCACCACGAGCGGCTTGTTGGCCTCGTCGCCGAGCATCTCCAGGGCCTTGACGATGCCGTTGGCCACCTCGTCGCACGCGGTGATGCCGCCGAAGACGTTGACGAACACGGACTTGACCTGCGGGTCGTTGAGGATGACGTCCAGGCCCGCGGCCATGACCTCGGCCGACGCCCCGCCGCCGATGTCCAGGAAGTTGGCGGGCTTCACCTCGCCGTGCTTCTCGCCGGCGTAGGCGACGACGTCCAGGGTCGACATGACCAGGCCGGCGCCGTTGCCGATGATGCCGACCTCGCCGTCGAGCTTGACGTAGTTGAGGTCGTGCGCCTTGGCCTTCTCCTCCAGCGGGTCGGCGCTGGACTTGTCCGCGAGGGCGGCGTGCTCCGGCTGGCGGAACTCGGCGTTCTCGTCGAGGGAGACCTTGCCGTCGAGGGCGAGGATCTCGCCGTCGCCGGTCTTGACGAGGGGGTTGACCTCGACGAGGGTCGCGTCCTCCTTCTTGAAGACGTCCCAGAGCTTGACCAGCACGGGGACCACCTTGGCGGCGGTCTCCTCGTCGAAGCGCGCCTCCTCGACGATCTCCCGGGCCTTGGCCTCGGTGATGCCCTCCGTGGGGACGACCTCGACGCGGGCGAGGGCCTCGGGGCGCTCGACGGCGAGCTGCTCGATGTCCATGCCGCCCTCGACGGAGCACATGGCCAGGTAGGAGCGGTTGGCCCGGTCCAGCAGCACGGAGAAGTAGTACTCCTCGGCGATGTCGGCGCCCTGGGCGATCATCACGCGGTGGACGGTGTGGCCCTTGATGTCCATGCCGAGGATCTGCTGCGCGTACTCGTAGGCCTCGTCGGCGGTCTTGGCGACCTTCACGCCACCGGCCTTGCCGCGGCCGCCGACCTTGACCTGCGCCTTGACGACGGTGACGCCGCCGATCTTCTCGGCGGCGGCCTTTGCTTCTTCCGGGGTGGTCGCGACGATGCCCTGGAGCACGGGCACGCCGTGCTTCTCGAACAGGTCGCGTGCCTGGTATTCGAACAGGTCCACGGGTGATGTCCTTCTTCGTCGAAGTCGTGCGTCGGTGTCGACCCGGGTGGGGACTCGGGCCGCGCCGACCGGTTGGTGAACGGAGCGCGGAGCACCCCGCCGGGCCGAGGCCAGGCGGGTGCATCCGGGCTGTCGCGCGGAGCCGTTCCGGGCGCAGGACAATCCGGTGCACTCCCTGTACGAGACTGTAGTGCATGCGGAATCGGCGGCTGCAACCCGGCCCCGGTGCATCCCGGCGCGCGATTCTTGATTGACTGGGCCCATGAGCTCCCTCGACCAGCCCGAGAACCGGGCGTTCGCCCCCGCCGATGCCGGCTTCCTCGTCACCGTCGCGGTCCTGGCGTTCCTGGCGCTCGGGCTGGAGGCCGTCGCCGACGGGACGGTGCTCATGTTCACCGGGCAGATCCCTGCGGTCTACCCGCTGGGCTGGCAGGTCTTCGTGTGGCTGTGCCTGGGCGGGCTGTGGGCCGGCATCCAGCGGGGGCTGGTCGCGTGGCTGCGCCACCGGGCGGCGGACCCCGCCGTGCCCGAGCCCCTCCCCGCCGAGGACCCGGCCCCGGACCCCGAGGACCGCACGACCAGCACGGCCACCACGGCGCTCGTGCTGTTCGTCGCGGCGGTGCTGCTCGGGGTGATCCTGCCCGTGTTCCTCGTGGGCGGGTGGCGGGTCCCGCCGATCCAGCTCTACCTGGACCTGTACGCGGTCCACGGCGGTGGCGCGTGGCTGGCCATGGTGGGCTTCGCCGTCTACCACGTGGGCCGCTCCCTGCTGCTCGCCCTCGTGCTGACGTGCGTGCAGCGGGCCGCGGAGCTGCGCCGGCCGTCCCGGCTGGTCCGCACCACCCCGGTGGGCGGGATCGCGCTCGGCCTGCTGCTGGCCCTGCCCGGGCTGGTCCTGGGCGGGGTGCCCTCCGCCGCCACGGCGCTGGTGTGCTGCACGCTGCTGGGCGCGGTGCACAACCTCACCGGCAAGTCGCTGCGCTGGACGGCGCCGGCGACCGCGGCGGTGCTCCTGTTCGTCTGAGCCCTCCCCCGGCGTGCTTCCCGGGGTTCTTTCCCAGGGCCTCAGCCCACGCGGGTCAGGGGCGCGTAGCGCAGCAGCAGCCGCTTCTCGTCGGCCCCGAAGCGGACCTTGGCCACCGTCTTGTCCCCGGCGCCCTCGAGGGAGACCACGGTGCCCTTGCCGAACGCCTTGTGGTCCACCGTGTCCCCCACGGACAGGGACGGGATCTCCTTGTTCGGCTGCACCCGTCCCGCCGCGGTGGACCGGGACGGGCCCATCCGCTCGAACGCGGCGTTCGACGACGCCGCGGCGCCCCAGTAGGAACCCCGCATCGGGTCCCGCCGGTCGGCGCCCCCGTGCAGGGAGGATCCCCACGACGGCGCGGCCGAGGACCCCTCGCGCTTCCAGTCGACGAGCTCGGACGGGATCTCGTCGAGGAAGGGGCTGGCCGGGTTGTACTGGGACTGGCCCCACATGGAGCGGAACTCCGAGCGGGTGAGGTAGAGCCGCTCGCGGGCGCGGGTCAGGCCCACGTAGGCGAGGCGGCGCTCCTCCTCCATCTCCTTCTCGTCCATCAGGGAGCGCTGGTGCGGGAACAGCCCGTGCTCCATGCCCGTGAGGAAGACCACCGGGAACTCCAGCCCCTTGGCGGTGTGCAGGGTCATCAGCGTGACCACGCCCTGGGCGCGGGCCTCGGCGACCTCCGCGGCGATCTGCTCGGCGCTGGGCCCGCCCTCGGCGTCGCCCGCCGGGCGGTTGGGGATCTGGTCGGCGTCGGCCACGAGGGAGACGTGCTCCAGGAACTCGGGCAGCCCGGCGTCCGGGTTGTCCCGCTCGAACTCGCGGACCACGGCCACGAGCTCGGCCAGGTTCTCCACCCGGGACTCGTCCTGCGGGTCCTGGGACCCGCGCAGCGCCGCGAGGTAGCCGGACTGCTCGAGCACGGCCTCCAGGACGGTGGCGGCGCCCGAGCTCTCGGCCACCGAGGCGAGGTCGTCCATGAGCTGGACGAAGGCCCTCACCGCGTTGAGCGAGCGCGTGGCCATGCCCGGGGCCTCGTCGGCGCGGCGCAGGGCGTCCATGAAGGAGATCCGCTCCCGCTGCGCCAGCGCCGCGGCGGCGCCCTCGGCGCGGTCCCCGATGCCCCGCTTCGGCTCGTTGACGATCCGGCGGACGTTGATGTCGTCGGCCGGGTTCACGATGGCGCGCAGGTAGGACAGGGCGTCCTTGATCTCCTTGCGCTCGTAGAACCGGGTGCCGCCGACCACCTTGTAGGGCAGGCCCACGCGCATGAGGATCTCCTCGAGCGAGCGCGACTGCGCGTTGGTGCGGTAGAACACGGCGACGTCGCCGGGCCGGTAGCCGTCGTCGTCCTGGAGCCGGTCGATCTCCTCGGCGATGAAGCGCGCCTCCTCGTGCTCGTTCTCGGCGGCGTAGCCGACGATCTTCTCGCCGCTGCCCGAGGCGGTCCACAGCCGCTTGTCCCGCCGGCTCTTGTTCTTGGCGATCACGGCGTTGGCCGCGGTGAGGATGTTCTGGGTGGAGCGGTAGTTCTGCTCCAGCAGGATGGTGCGCGCGTTGGGGTAGTCCTGCTCGAAGTCCACGATGTTGCGGATGTCCGCGCCGCGGAACGCGTAGATGGACTGGTCGGAGTCGCCCACGACGGTCAGCTCGGCCGGGGGCACGGGGTCCGCGCCCGGCCCGACGTCCTGGGCCGGGTCCGCCGGCGTGCCGACGAGCTCGCGCACCAGGGCGTACTGGGCGTGGTTGGTGTCCTGGTACTCGTCGATGAGCACGTGCCGGAACCGGCGCCGGTAGTACTCGGCGACCTGCGGGAACGCCCGGAGCATGTGGACGGTCTGGGCGATGAGGTCGTCGAAGTCCATGGCGTTGGCCGCGCGCAGCCGCTCGGTGTAGCCGCGGTAGACCTGGGCGACCGCGCTCTCGAACGGGTCGGTCTCGGAGACCCGGGAGAGATAGGTCTCGTCGTCGACGAGCTCGTTCTTCAGGGCGGAGATCCGGTGCTGGATGCTCTTGGGCGCGAAGCGCTTGGGGTCGAGGTCGTGCTGCTTGGCCACGAGCGTGATCAGCCGCAGGGAGTCGGCGGAGTCGTAGATGGAGAACGTGGACTTCAGGCCCACGCTGGCGGCCTCCCGGCGCAGCACCCGCACGCAGAAGGAGTGGAACGTCGAGATCCACATGGACTTCGCGGACTCCCCCACCAGCTCCACCACGCGCTCGCGCATCTCGGCGGCGGCCTTGTTGGTGAACGTGATCGCGAGGATCTCGCCCTGGTGGGCCCGGCCGGTGGCCAGGAGGTGGGCGATGCGGTGGGTCAGCACCCGCGTCTTGCCCGATCCGGCGCCCGCGACGATCAGCAGGGGCGAACCGGCGTGCTCGACGGCGGCCCGCTGCGGCGGGTTGAGGCCCTCCACGAGCGCCTCCGGGGTCACGGCGGGGCGGCGGGGCGCGGCGTGCGTCCCGGCACGGGCCAGGGAGGCGGAGGGCAGGAGGGGGTTGTCGAAGAGGTAGTCCATCGTGTCCTCCAGTCTACCGAGGGCCGGGGACACCCGGTCGGGGACGGCCCTCAGACGAAGTGCAGCTCGAGCCGGTGCCGCCCGTTGTCGTCCTCGACCCACAGCTCGGAGTCGGCGACCGTGACCCGGCGGGGCCGCTGCAGCCGGATGTCGTCGTCGAACTCCACGGCGTCGTCCGTGCCGCCGCCGTAGACGGTGTCCAGCTCCCGGGTGCCCGGGTCGAGGTGGCGGATGGCGTCGTTGCCGGTGTCCGCGATGACGATCGACCCGTCGTAGAGGATCTGCAGGTCCTCGGGGTGGTCGAGCTGGGCGACGTCGGCGGGGCCGTCGGCGAACCCGGCCCCGCGCCGGCCGACGACCGTGCAGACGTGGGGGCCGCCGTCGGGCTTGTCGGTGTCGATCTCGATGCAGCGCAGGGACGAGGAGTCGCGGTCGATGAGCCACAGGGTGCCGTTGCCGTCCTCGGTGATGGAGACGGTCGCGGCGAACTTCGCCTGGGCCGCCCTCCCGTCCCGCCGGCCGGACTCCCCCGTGCCCGCGAACTCGTACAGCACGTCCGTGTACGGGTCCCAGCGGAACAGCCGGTGCAGGGAGGGCACCGCGGCGATCACGGCCGAGAGCTTGTGCGACCACACCAGGTCCGCGATGGCAGCACCCCCGAGGACCGAGCAGTCCACGCTCCGGCGGACCGTCTCGTGGTCCGGCTCGAACAGCGTGAGCACGTTGCCCTCGGTTAGCCGCATGAGCAGGCCGTCCGGGAGTCCGATGGACAGTTCCATGACCGGCACCTCCGTGTTCCGTCCTCGGCGGGGCCCGGCCGTCCTCGGCCGAGCCGGCCCCGGGCGGCGCGCGGGCCGCCGCGGGTGGCCTCAGCCTACTCCTGGGCCGGCCGATTCGGCCGGGGCCGCACAGCCGGACAGTGCGGCACGGGACCGGCACCGGCGCACAAGGCCGGGAAGCACGGCGGCGCAGCGGCACCGCCCGAGCCCCGGCGGGGCCGCGGCCGCGGCGCGCGAGCCGGGCGGGGGCGTCCCGCGGACGCACCGGGGCCCCGGACCGTGCGGTCCGGGGCCCCGGCAGCTGTGCGTGCCCTCGATTGGATTCGAACCAACGACACCGGCTTTAGGAGAGCCGTGCTCTATCCCCTGAGCTACGAGGGCGACGCGAACAGTCTAGGGGCTCCCCCGGGAGCCTGCGAACCGGGCGGGCATAGGATCGACCGCATGCCCGTCTACATCGATCCCCCGCTGTGGCCAGCGCACGGCACCCGGTTCTCCCACCTGGTCTCCGACACGTCCTACGACGAGCTGCACGCGTTCGCCGACCGCCTCGGGGTGGCGCGCCGGGCGTTCGACCGGGACCACTACGACGTGCGGGCCAGCCTGTACGAGGACGCCGTGGTCGCCGGGGCGGTGCCCGTGGACGCGCGCGAGCTGACCCGGCTGCTGCTGCGCAGCGGGCTGCGCGTGCCGGCCCGGGCCCGGCCGGAGAAGCTCGCGGGAACGCTGCGCCGGCGCTGGGAGGCGCACTTCCCCGCGCTGCCGGGCCTCGGGGCGGAGCTCGTGGAGCGCTGGGGGGAGGCGCACCGCCACTACCACGACCGCTCCCACCTGCTCGCCGTCCTCGAGGCGCTCGACCACCTGGTCCCGCAGAGCGGCGTGCCGGCGGCGGGCGGTGTCCACGAGGCGCTGCTGCTGGCGGCCTGGTTCCACGACGCCGTGTACCGGGGCCGGCCCGGGGACGACGAACGGGACTCCGCGGCGCTGGCGCGCGAGCGCCTGGGCGCCGCCGGGGTCCCGGAGGACCTCGCCGCGGAGGTCGAGCGGCTGGTGCTGCTCACCCTCGACCACGCGGCCGCGCCCGGCGACGAGGCCGGAGCGCTGCTGCTCGACGCCGACCTGGCGGTCCTGGGGGCGGAGCCGGGAGCGTACGCCGCCTACACCGCCGGCGTGCGGCGGGAGTACGCGCACGTGCCGGAGGAGCTGTTCGCAGCCGGGCGGCTGGGCGTGCTGGAGGGGCTGTGGCGGCGTCAGCCGCTGTACCGGACCCCGGCGGCGCAGCGGCGCTGGGGGGCCCGCGCCGCGCGCAATCTCGAGCACGAGATCGCCCGCCTGCGCGCCGCGGCCGGCGGCTCCTCGTCACGCGTGCCGGCGGACGTGGCCGTGCTGACCATCACGGCCGTGTGCTTCCTCGACGACGACGGGGCACTGCTCACCGTGCGCAAGCGCGGCACGGACCGCTTCATGCTGGTGGGCGGGAAGCTGGAGCCGGGCGAGACGCCCGCCGCCGCCGCCGTGCGGGAGGCGGAGGAGGAGGTGGGGCTGCGCGTGGGCGCCGACCGGCTGCGGCTGCTCGGGCAGTTCGAGTCCCCGGCCGCGAACGAGGCCGCCACCTGGGTGCGCTGCACGGTGTTCACCGCTCTCCTGACCGGACGGCCGGAGCCGCTGGCCGAGATCGAGGAGCTGCGCCGGCTCCCGCTCGACGACGCGTCGGTCGCGGCCCTGCCCGACGACCTCGCCCCGCTGCTGCGGGAGCACGTCATTCCCGCGCTGCGCCGGTCCCCCGCGGGTCGGGCAGCCGGGTCCGGGAGCGTCGCGCCCGGTGCAGCAGGGTCCCGGTGACGAGGCCGAGGACGATGCCGAGGCCGCCGAAGACGGACAGCCACATGGCGGCGTGGCCGGCGAACGCGGCGACCACGAAGCCCACCACGATCCCGGGGACGGCTCCGGCGATCATGCCCCAGGCCATGTAGGCGTACTCGCGGTCCAGGCTCGTGCGGGCGTTGCGGCTGTAGTCGGAGGGCATGGGAGCCATTCTATCGGCGGCGCCCGGCTCCGCCCTCCGCACTGCTCCGGCCGGCGAAAGACAGGTGCGCGGTCCCCGTCCGGTCGATCGGGAACCGCGCACCTGCAGAACGGGTGCCCGCGCGCTCAGCCCACGCGCACGAACACGGGGCCGGAGCCCACGTAGACGCTGGAGACGGCGGTGGTGCCACCGTTCCAGCCGCCGTGGACGGCCTTGCCGCCGCCGATGTAGACGGCGATGTGGGCCGCACCCATGCCGCCGTTGGCGTAGTACACGAGGTCGCCGGGCCTGGCCTGGGCGGCGGAGACCTGCGTGCCGAGCTTCAGGTAGGAGGCCGGCCAGCCGTGGTGGTTGATGCCGGCGGCGCGCAGGGCGTTGGTGACCAGGGCGGTGCAGTCCTGGCCCACGCCGAGCTGGCCCAGGGCGGCGGAGGCGATGGTCGCCCCCCTGCCGGAGGGCGTGGACTGCGGGGCGAGCGCGCGCTCGGCGACCGGGGCGGGCTGCGCCCTCGGGGCGGGCTGCGCCCTCGGGGCGGGCTGCGCCTTCGGGGCGGGCTGCGCGACGGGCTCGGCCTTCGGGGCGGGCTGCGCGACGGGCTCGGCCTTCGGGGCGGGCTGCGCGACGGGCTCGGCCTTCGGGGCGGGCTGCGCGACGGGCTCGGCCTTCGGGGCGGGCTGCGCGACGGGCTCGGCCTTCGGGGCGGGCTGCGCGACGGGCTGGGCCTGGGGCGCGTCCACCGCCTGCGCCGCGGCGACGGGGGCGGCAACGGCCACCGGGGCCTGGGCGGCGGGCGCCGCGACCGCGGAGGGCGCCTTCTGCTCGGAATTCTGCGCCTTCGCGGCCTGCTTCTCGCTCTTCTGCTCGGCCTTCTTCTCGGCCTTCTTCTCCGCCTTCTCGGCCTTGTGCACGTGGGCGACGGGCTCGAGGGAGACGGCCGGGGCCGCGGAGGGGGTGGCTGCGGCCACGGCAGAGAGCGGGGCGTCGGTGCCGGCGTCCTGGGCGGGAGCGGCCTGCACGGACACGGTGGTGGCCAGGGCCAGGCCGGAGAAGGCAGCGACGGCGGCCGCGGTGCGGGCCCTGCCGGTGAAGAAGGAGCCGGCGCCGCGCGAGGTGTTCAGGTGACGAGACATGGGGGGTTCAGGAGCTTTCTGCTGGGCCGAGCGGGCCCGCACGGGCCGGTGCCGGGCACAGCAGAACGCACCCCGCGCGGTGACGCGGGGTGCTCCGGTGTGCGGCAGGGGGCGTCCCAGGTCCTGGAACGGCGGCCGCGGCGGACGAGCGGAGGAGAGGGGGCGCCCGAACGGACGCGGGGGGGGGGGGGGGGGACTGCCGCCCGGCCGGGGGAGGGGGAGGCGGCCGGGGTGCGGAACGGGCGCCGCCCGCGGCGACCGTGGTCGACGCGGGCGGCGGTCCGGATCAGCGGAAGGTGTAGTACCCGTCGAGCGCCATGGCGTTGACGGAGTGGATCTGGGTGCCCTGCGAGGGGTTGAGGGCGGAGATCATCTTGCCGCCGCCGAGGTAGATCCCGACGTGGGCGCCGCCGTTCTGCGAGACGAGGTCGCCCGGCTGCGGGGTGGCGGTGGGGGTGCCGGCCGCGAACTGCGCCCAGGTGGTGCGGGGCAGGTTGATGCCCTGCTGCGCGTAGACCCACTTGGTGAAGCCGGAGCAGTCCCAGGCGCCGAAGGCGGTGCCGCCGTAGACGTAGCCCGAGCCGATGCCCTTCATCGCGGTGCCGACGAGGCCGCTCGCGGAGGACAGCGACTGGGTGGAGACCGACTGCGTGGACAGGCTCGAGGTGGAGGCGCTCTGCTGCGCGGCCGGGGCCTGGGGGGTGGAGGCCGGCGCCGCGACGGGGGCCGGGGCGGCCGCGGGAGCGGCGGGGGCCGGCGCCGCGACGGGGGCCTGGTAGGAGTAGGAGGTGTAGCTCGCCAGCGAGGCGGCGGGGGCCGAGTACACGGCGCCGGAGGCCGCGGGGACCTCCGCGTAGGCCTGGGCGGGGGCCACGGAGCCGAGGATCGCGGCGCCGGCGGCGGCGGCGATGGTGGTGTTGCGCACGGCGTGGGACTGCACCTGGGCGCGGTGGCGGGCAGAGTTCTGCTTAAGGAAAGCCATGAGTGTGTGTTCCTCCCTTTGCCTACGAGGTGAGCTGTCGGATTCGGGTGGGAGACACCCGGCCGCAGAGCGCACGCGCTCCGGCGACTTAACCCCTAGGCCCCAGTTCGTGGGACCGAATGTGGTTCCCCCGCTTCTGCCAAGCAATTTCTGTGTTCGGACCCCGGGCACCGGCAGAATTCGGCGATGTGCCACGAGGGCGCCGATCCGACCAGTGATCAGCACGCGTTGAACAGTACATGACCGATTACGGATGTGTCACGTTTTGATCACGGCCGATAACAGCGTTGTATCGCCATGCGACCGAATAGGCCCCTTCTGTGTGGGGGACGCCTATGGATGCGATCCCGCAAGGAACGGTGCAGTGGGGGTCGCGGACCGCGGTTTCCCGCGCTGATCAGCGGTTTCGACGACAGCTCGGCGTGCCGGCGGGGTTCGGGGCGGAAGCGGGCTGTGAACGTCCACACATGCGCGGACAGGCCCCGCCGGGACCGGCGGGGCCCTCGGACGGATGCTCCCTCCGAAGCGTGGGGCCGCAGGAGGCGGGGCGGGGCCTCAGGAGGTGAGGACGCGGATGGCCGCGCCGGTGCGGAGGTCGAGCTCAGCGGAGCGCCCGGTGGCGGG
The DNA here is from genome assembly GCF_054875615.1 of Kocuria sp. U4B. The sequence goes on along the minus strand of NZ_CM142180.1, from coordinate 2,654,699 downwards.
GATCTCCACGAGCACGCGCTGCCCGTCGGTCCGGGCCCGGACCTCGGCCCCCGTGAGGATGCCCACGTCGCTGAGCAGGCGCAGCAGGGCGGTGTCCGCCTGCACGAACTCGGGCAGCAGGGCGATCGTGTGCACCGCCTCGGGCGCGCTGCGGGCGGCCTCGAGCAGCGTCCGGTGCGGCCCGGGGACCGGCTGCTCGTCGACCCCGAGAGCGCCCAGGCCCGGGATCGGGGTGCCGCACGGGGAGTACCGCGGGCTGTGGAGCAGGTCGACGAGCCGGCGCTCCACCTGTTCGCTCATGACGTGCTCCCACCGGCAGGCCTCGTCGTGGACCTGCGCGAGGTCGAGGCCGATGACGTCCGCGAGCAGCCGCTCCGCGAGGCGGTGCTTGCGCATCACCTGCACGGCCCGCACGCGCCCGGCCTCGGTGAGCACCAGTGACCGGTCCGGCCCCACCGTGAGCAGCCCGTCGCGCTCCATCCGGGACACCGTCTGGGAGACCGTGGGCCCCGAATGGCCGAGGCGCTCGACGATGCGGGCGCGCATCGGGGTGATCCCCTCCTCCTCCAGTTCGAGAACGGTCCGCAGGTACATCTCGGTGGTGTCGATCAGGTCGCTCATGCGTCGGTCACCCTTCGTCCGGCCGTCCCACCCCGGGGATCCTGCCCGGGACGGTCTTACCGCACGAGCTTAGTGCGCCAGCCGCCCTGCGGCCGGGGCGACGGGCGCACGGCGGGCCACGAGCGTCCGTGGGGCACAATGGGGGCCGTGGCACCGCAGGCGCGCACGCCGTCCACCGGCTGCTGACCGCCGCCCCGCCGCCCGTCCCGACTGCACGTCCTTCCGAGGGAGCGCCCGTTGCCCGCACACGTCACCATTCCCCCGCACCTGCTGCCCGCCGACGGCCGGTTCGGGGCGGGCCCCTCGAAGGTCCGCCCCGCCCAGGTCGAGGCCGTCTCCCGGGTTGGGGCGACCCTGCTGGGCACCTCCCACCGGCAGGCACCGATCAAGGAGCTCGTGGGCTCGGTGCGGGAGGCACTGGCGCAGTTCCTGCGCCTGCCCGCCGGCTACGAGGTGCTCCTGGGCCTGGGCGGGGCGACCGCGTTCTGGGACGCGGCGGCCTTCGGGCTCGTCGAGCGCAAGGCCCAGCACCTGACGTTCGGGGAGTTCGGGGCGAAGTTCGCCCAGGTGACCGACCGCGCCCCGTTCCTGGCCGCCTCCTCCTTCGTCGACGCCGCCCCGGGCACCCGCCCCGCCCCGCGGCCCGAGGAGGGCGTGGACGTCTACGCCTGGCCGCAGAACGAGACCTCCACCGGGGTCGCCGCCCCGGTGGCCCGGCCCGCCGGGATCGCCGAGGACGCCCTGGTGGTCGTGGACGCGACCTCCGCCGCCGGGGGCATGGCCGCGGACCTGGCGGCCACGGACGTCTACTACTTCTCCCCGCAGAAGAACTTCGGCTCCGACGGCGGGCTGTGGCTGGGCGCCTTCTCCCCGGCGGCCATCGAGCGGATCGAGCGCGTCGGGGCCTCCAACCGGTGGATCCCGGACTTCCTGAAGCTCACCGCCGCGGTGGAGAACTCCCGGAAGAACCAGACCTACAACACCCCGGCCCTGGCGACCCTGGTCATGCTCGACGAGCAGCTGAGCTGGCTCAACGGCCGCGGCGGGATGGACTGGGCGGCCGCCCGCACCAAGGCCTCCTCCGACCTGGTCTACGCCTGGGCGCAGGCCTCCGCCTTCGCGTCCCCGTTCGTGGTCCGCCCCCAGGACCGCTCCACGGTCATCACCACCGTCGACTTCGACGCCACCGTGGACGCCGCGGCCGTGGCCGCCGTCCTGCGCGCGAACGGGATCGTCGACGTGGAGCCCTACCGCAAGCTCGGGCGCAACCAGCTGCGGATCGCCACGTTCGTCTCGATCGACCCCGACGACGTCGCCCGGCTGCTGGCCTGCATCGACCACGTCGTCGCCCACCTGGGCACGGACGGCCGCACCGGGCGCTGAGCGGCCGGTACGGCCCTCGGCGGCGACCGCTACGCGCCCGGTCCGGCGCCCTGCCGGACCGGGCGTGCCGCGCGCACCCGCAGCCAGAAGACGAGGCCCACGGCGGCCCCGGCGACGCCCGCGGCCACGGCCACCCCCATCCCCCACCGGGCCCCCAGGGCGTCGGTGATCCAGCCGACCACGGGCGCCCCGACCGGGGTGCCGCCCATGAAGATGGCCATGTAGAGGCTCATCACGCGCCCGCGCATCACGGGGGACGTCGTCGTCTGCACGTACGCGTTCGCGGTGGTCATGATGGTCAGGGAGGACAGCCCGCACGGGACCAGCCACAGCGCGAACAGCGGCAGGCTGGGAGCCGTGGCCGCGCCCAGGCACGCGAGGCCGAAGACGGCGCTGCCCCCGTAGACGTAGCGCAGCCGGGCGCGGCGGCGCCGGGCCGAGAGCAGGGCGCCCGCCACGGTGCCGACCGCGAGGACCGAGTTGAGCACGCCGAAGACCTCCGACCCCTGGCCGAAGACCGGCCCCGCCATGGCCGCGAGGAACACGGCGAAGTTCAGCCCGAACGTGCCGATGAGGAAGATCGTGACCATCACCGCGAGGATGTCGGGGCGGTGCACCACGTAGGCGATGCCCTCGCGGATCTGCCCGCGCCCGCGCCCGCTGCGGGGCAGCCGGCGCAGCTCGCCCGGGCGGATGGCGAGGATCGCCGCGATCATCGCCCCGAAGGTCAGCGTGTTCAGCAGGAACACCCATCCGGACCCGACGGACGCCACCAGCAGCCCGGCCACCGCGGGACCGATCATCCGCGCGGCGTTGAACGACGTCGAGTTCAGGGCCACGGCGTTGGAGAGGTAGACGTCGTCGACCATCTCGGAGACGAACGTCTGGCGCACGGGGGCGTCCAGCGTGCTCACCACGCCGAGGCCCAGGGCCAGGGCGTAGACCAGCCACAGCGTCGCCGCGCCGGAGAGCACGAGAACCCCCAGCGCCGCGGCGAGCACCGCCATGCCCGCCTGCGTCCACAGCAGCAGCCGGCGCCGGTCGAGCCGGTCGGCGAGCACGCCCGCGTACGGAGCCAGGAAGAGCTGGGGCAGGAACTGCAGGGCTGTCACCACGCCCATGGCCGTGGCGTCGTGGTCCGTGAGCTCGTCGAACACCAGCCAGGACTGCGCCGTGCGCTGCATCCACGTCCCGATGTTGGACACGAGCGCGCCCAGGAACCACACCCGGTAGTTCCTGAACCGGAAGGAGCGGAACATCCCGCCCGCAGGCTCGGGGGCGTCGTCCGTCCCGGCAGCCGTCGGCGGGGCGGTCAGGACGGATCGCCGCCCTGCGGCCGTCCCGTGTCCTGCTCGGCCCCCTCGGCGCCCGGGTGCTCCGCCACCGGGTCGCCGGCCGCGGCCTCCGCCTCGGCGTCGTCCTGCTCCGCGAGCTCCCGCTCCGCGGCCTCCTCCAGCTCGGCGGCGTCCTCCAGGGCCTTCTCCTCGGGGCTCACGCGCTCGGCCCACGGCACCCACTCCGGCGCCAGCAGGGCGTCGTCACCCGGGAGCAGGCCCACCTCGCACACCGTCACCGTCCTGCTGCGCGGGGCGCGGGCCAGGCTCGCGAACCAGTTCCAGCCGCGGTAGCCCGGCAGGGCGCACTCGAACAGGTGGGTGACCAGACGGTCCTCCTCGATCCGCACGTGGTGGCCCTCGCCGATGTGTCCGGGCTCGGCGATCTCCTCGACGGCCGTGCGGGCGGCCGCGACGGAGTCCACGAGCAGCGGGTCCGGCTTGGGGGCGCGGCGGCGCCGGGCCGGGCGCGCCGGCGGCTGCGCGGCGCTCACGGGCTCGGCGTCCCCGGCGGGGGCGTCCGTGGCGATCTCCTGGGTCACTGCTGGTCTCCTCGACGGTGGTGGGCGGAGCGGGCGGTCGGACGGAGGGCTCAGACGTCCAGGTTGTCGGCGACGGTGCGCAGGATCGCGGCGATCTTCTTCCCGTGCGCCGAGTCCGGGTAGCGGCCCCGGTGCAGCCCGTTGGACATGCCGTCCAGCAGCTTGATGAGGTCCTCGGTGATCACGGCCATCTCCTCCGCGGGCTTGCGGACGTTCCGGGCCACCGACGGGGCCTTCTCCAGCACGCGGGCGGACAGCGCCTGGGCGCCGCGCCGGCCCTCGGCCACGCCGAACTCCATCCGCGTGCCCGGCTTCACCGTGGTGACGCCGGAGGGCAGCGCCGAGGAGGGCAGGAAGACCTCCTGGCCGTCGTCGGTCGCCACGAACCCGAAGCCCTTCTTGGAATCGAACCACTTGACCTTGCCGGTGGGCACGCTGTCTCCCTCGTTGTCGCGTTCGTGGAACGGGCGGCCGGCGGTCCGTGCCGCCGAGCCACCCGATGGAACCTCTCATTCTAGCCCGGATCCCGGCCCCGGGGCCGCGCGCGGCCGCCCGGGGCCGTCCGCGGCGGCCCCGGGCGGCCGCCCCGCTCGGTATCCTGGAACCATGCCTGCTCCCGACGACCGCTCCGCCGCGCCCCGGCACCGTCCCGCCGCCCGCTCGGGGATCGACGCCCTCAGCGCCGCCGCGCTCGTGCTCGGGCTGGTCTGCGCCGCGTGCCTCACGCTGCTGCTCGTGCTCAAGTGGGCCGGCGCGGACCCGTGGGACGGGCTCACCGCCATCCCGTGGTTCGCGTTCCCGGTCGCCTTCCTCCTGCTCTGCGCGTCCCTGGTGCGCTCGGTGCTGCGCCGGCGCCGGGCCTGAGCCGTGCTCCCGGACGGCCTGCTCCGGGATCTCGCGTCCCGCTCCCCCGCCGAGCTCGGTGAACTGCTCGCCGCACGGCCGGACCTGGTGCGCCCCGGCACGGCCTCCTTCGCCGAGCTCGCCGAGGCGCTGCTGGCCCGCGCCGGCCAGCGCCGGGCCCTCGACGAGCTGACCCGGCCCGAGCTGGACGCCGTCGAGCGGGCCGTGGTGCTCGGGATGCCGGCCGACCCCGCCGCGCAGCTGCTGGCCGGGCCGCCGTGGCGGCGGCTCCACCGGCTGGGCCTCGTCCACCGCGACGGGCAGGCCCTGCGGCTCGTGCCGGGGGTGGCCGACGGCCTCGGCCGCTACCCCGCCGGGCTCGGCCGCCCGCGCTCCGTGCTGGAGCCCCTGGCGGAGCGGCTGCGGGGGCGGCTCCCGCGGCCCGCGGGCGCCGCGGCCCCGGCCGAGGCGCTCCTCGGCGACCCGGACGCCACCGCGTGGCCGGCCGGGGCGCGGGAGGTGCTCGAGCGGTTCCGGGGCCGGCCCGTGGGCGCGCTGCCCGACGCGCTGCGCCGCCCCGATCCCGCCGTCGACGCCGCCGCGCGGCCCGTCGACTGGCTGCTCGCCCGCGGGATGCTGCTGCCCGTGGACTCCCGCCACGTCGAGCTGCCCCGGGAGGTCGGCCTCGCCCTGCACGGGGGCGACCCGTGGGCCCGGGAGCCCGAGGAGCCCCCGGGCCCGCCGGGACGGCGCGTGCCCGACCGGCTGCGGGACAACGCCGCGGCCGCGGCCGTCGAACAGCTGCTGCGCCTCCTCGCCGTGCTGCGCGCCGAGCTGGCCGCCCGCCCCCTGACGACCCTGCGCGCCGGCGGGGTCGGGGTGCGCGAGCTGCGGCGCCTGCGCGCGGCCCTGGACGTCGAGCCCGCCGAGCTCGCCCGGCTGCTCGGCACGGCCGAGCTGGCCGGCCTGGTGCGCCTGGACCCCGACACGTCGGCGTGGCGCCCCGCTCCCGCGCCGTTCGAGGACGCCGACCGCTCCCGCCAGTGGCTGCACGTCGTGCGCTGCTGGCTGGCCTCCGACGTCGTCCCCTCCGCGGTGGGCCGGCCCCTGGCCGACGGCTCGGTCGTCGGGGTGCTGACCCGCGGGACCCGCGTCCCCGAGGCCGTGCCCGTGCGCCGGGCCGTGCTGGAGGCGCACGCCGGTCTCGCCGAGCGCGCCCCCGGCGCCCACGGCGCCGAGGACGTCCTCGCGCTCGCCCGCCGGCGGCGCCCGCGACTGGCCCGGTCCCTGGACCGCTGGGGACCCGGGATGCTCACGGAGGCGGCCGAGCTCGGGCTCGTGGGCGCCGACGCCCTCACGGCCCCGGGCCGGGCCGTGGCCCGGGGCCGCGTCGGGGACGCCGCGGACGCCGTGGCCCACTGGCTGCCCGCGCCGGGGCGGACCGTGCTGCTGCAGAGCGACCTCACCGCGACCGCCCCCGGCCACCTCGCCCCCGACGTGGCCCGGGCCCTCGGGCAGCTGGCCGAGGCCGAGGGCCACGGCCCGGCGGCGCGGCACCGGTTCACGGAGCAGTCCCTGCACCGGGCCCTCGACGCCGGCTGGAGCGCCGCGACGATCCTCGGCTGGCTCGAGGAGCACGGCACCGGCCCCGTCCCGCAGGCGCTGGCCTACCTCGTCGAGGAGACCGGCCGCGGCCACGGCCGGCTGCGCATCACCCGTGCGGACTGGGTGGTCACCGGCGAGGAGGACCTGCTCGAGGCGCTCGCCCGCGCCCCGCGCCTGGCCGGGCGCCCGGTGCGCCGACCGACACCGGGCGTGCTCGTGGTGGCCGGCGGGGAGGAGCCGACCGGGCGCCGCCGGTCGGTCCCCGGCCGCGACGGCGTCCTCGGGGAGCTCGTGGCGGCCGCGCGGGCCACGGGCACCGAGCCGGCGCTCGACGTCGCGCCGCCCGGCCCGGAGCCGGTGACCGGCGGCGCCGACCCGGCCGCGCTGCTCGAGGTGCTCGAGGTGCCCGCCGCCGGCCGCCCCGGCCCTTCCCCCGAGGAGGTCCGGGACCTGCTCGCCTGCCTCGTCGGCGACGACGCCGCGGACGGCACGGCGGCCCCCGCCCCGGACGACGGGCGGCACGACGCCCCGGACGACCGCGGGGCCCCCGCCGCCCGGACCACCACCGACCGCGAAGGAGCCGGCGCATGAGCGCAGGACCGCTGATCGTGCAGAGCGACCGCACCGTCCTGCTCGAGCTCGACCACGAGCAGGCCGACGACGCCCGCCGGGAGCTCGCGGCGTTCGCCGAGCTCGAGCGCGCGCCCGAGCACGTGCACACCTACCGCATCACCCCGCTCGGGCTGTGGAACGCCCGGGCCGCCGGGCTCGACGCCGAGAAGGTGCTGGACGTGCTGCTGACGCACTCCCGGTTCCCCGTCCCCCACGCCCTGCTCGTGGACATCGACGAGACGATGTCCCGCTACGGCCGGCTCGTGCTGGAGAAGGACCCGGTGCACGGGCTCGTGCTGCGGAGCCGGGACGCGCCCGTGCTGGAGGAGATCGCCCGGCACCGGAGGATCGCGCCGCTGCTCGGCGCCCGGATCGACGGGGCCACCACGGTGGTGCACGCGAGCGCCCGCGGCGAGCTCAAGCAGCTGCTGCTGTCCGTGGGGTGGCCGGCCGAGGACCGGGCCGGCTACGTGGACGGCACCCCGCACCCGATCGCCCTCACGGCGGCGGATCCGGCCACCGGCGAGGCGTGGGCGCTGCGCCCGTACCAGCGACACGCGGTGGAGAACTTCTGGGCGGGCGGCAGCGGCGTCGTCGTGCTGCCCTGCGGGGCGGGCAAGACGCTGGTGGGCGCGGGGGTGATGGCCGCGAGCTCCACGACGACCCTCGTGCTCGTCACGAGCACGGTCTCCGCCCGGCAGTGGAAGGCCGAGCTGCTGCGGCGGACCACCCTCACGGCCGACGAGATCGGCGAGTACTCGGGGGCGGTCAAGCAGATCCGCCCGGTGACGATCGCGACGTACCAGGTGCTGACCGCCCGCCGGGGCGGGCTGCACCCCCACCTCGAGCTGCTCGACGGCCACGACTGGGGGCTGATCGTCTACGACGAGGTGCACCTGCTGCCCGCCCCCGTCTTCCGGATGACCGCCGAGCTCCAGGCCCGCCGCCGGCTCGGCCTGACGGCCACGCTGGTGCGCGAGGACGACCGGGAGGGCGAGGTGTTCTCCCTCATCGGCCCGAAGCGCTACGACGCCCCGTGGCGGGAGATCGAGGCGCAGGGCCACATCGCCCCCGCCGACTGCGTCGAGGTGCGGGTCGAGCTGCCGACGGCCGACCGGATGGCCTACGCCTCCGCGGAGGACGCGGACCGGCACCGCCTGGCCGCGTCCTCCGCGCACAAGCTCGCCGTCGTGGAGCGGCTCGTGGCCCGCCACCGGGACGAGCCGGTGCTCGTCATCGGGCAGTTCCTGGACCAGCTCGACGAGCTGGGCGAGCTGCTCGGCGCCCCCGTGCTGAAGGGCACCACCGGCACGGCCCGGCGGGAGAAGCTGTTCGCGGCGTTCCGCGCCGGGCAGCTGCCGGTGCTGGTGGTCTCCAAGGTCGCCAACTTCTCGATCGACCTGCCGGAGGCCTCCGTCGCGGTCCAGGTCTCCGGGGCCTTCGGCTCCCGGCAGGAGGAGGCCCAGCGCCTCGGGCGCCTGCTGCGGCCCAAGCGCGACGGGCGGCCCGCGACGTTCTACACCGTGGTCGCGCGGGACACCGTGGACGCCGCCTACGCCGCCCGGCGCCGCCGGTTCCTCGCGGAGCAGGGCTACGCCTACCGGATCGTCGACGCCGCCGACGTCTGAGACCGGGAAGCTCACGGCCGGTGCCCGCAGCACGTTCAGGGGGTTTTCAGCCTGCTCGGAGAAACTGGAGGGGTGAAGAACGACAACCCCGAAGCGAAACTGCTCGTCGTCGACGACGAGCCGAACATCCTGGAGCTGCTGGCCACGTCGTTGCGCTTCGCCGGCTTCGAGGTGGTCACCGCCGCCAACGGCCGTGACGCCCTCGCCAAGGCGGACTCCGAGGACCCGGACCTCGCGGTGCTCGACGTCATGCTCCCCGACATGGACGGCTTCACCGTGACCCGCAAGCTGCGCGCGTCCGGGCGGCACTTCCCGATCCTCTTCCTCACCGCGAAGGACGACACCGAGGACAAGGTGACCGGACTGACCGTGGGCGGCGACGACTACGTCACGAAGCCGTTCAGCCTCGACGAGGTCGTGGCGCGCATCCGCGCCGTCCTGCGCCGCACCCAGCCGGCCGAGGAGGACGACTCGCGACTGCGCGTGGACGACCTGGTCCTGGACGACGACGCGCACGAGGTCTTCCGCGGCGACCGGGAGATCGACCTGTCCCCCACCGAGTTCAAGCTCCTGCGCTACCTCATGCTCAACCCGAACCGGGTGCTGTCCAAGGCGCAGATCCTCGACCACGTGTGGGAGTACGACTTCAACGGCGACGCCTCGATCGTGGAGTCCTACATCTCCTACCTGCGCCGCAAGATCGACAACGACCCGGAGCTGCCCCCGCTGATCCACACGAAGCGGGGCGTGGGATACCTGCTGCGGTCCGCGCACAAGCACCACTGATCCGGCCCCGGGATGCAGGCCCTGTCCTCCCGGTGGCGCTCCGCGTCGCTGCGCTCGCAGCTGATGGTCCTCACGGGCCTGCTGCTGGCGCTGTCCATCCTGGTCACGAGCTTCGTGGCGATCTCCGTGCTGCGCAACTCCCTGGTGAAGAGCATCGACGCGGACCTGAAGGGCTCGGTCAACGCGGTCTCCTCCGTGCTGCTCACCGCGCTGGACGGCGAGGCCGCCGACCAGGTCCCGCACGCCGGATACCTGCTCGACGCCGAGGGCCGGCTGCTGGCCGCGGCCGAGCACACGCCGGACGGCACGGGCGGGCTGCGCCCCGACCTCACCGGCCTCGACCTCGAGTACGTGCAGGAGCACCCCCTCGAGGCGATGACGGTGGGCTCCGTGGGCGCCCCCGACCGCACGTGGCGGGTCGTCGTGGCCAAGCCCCGGGAGCTGGACCTCGTGATCGCGGTCGCCGAGCCGCTGGGCACCACGAACACCCTGATCAGCGTGGTCACCCTGCTCACCCTGAGCTTCGGCGCCGCGACGCTCTTCGCCGCCCTGGCCGTGGGCTGGGTCCTGGTGACCCGCGCGTTCGCTCCCCTGCACCAGGTGGAGCAGACCGCCGCACGGATCGCCGAGGGCGACCTCTCCCAGCGCATGGAGGGCTACAACCCGCAGACGGAGATCGGCCAGCTCTCGGCGTCGCTCAACGCGATGCTCGGCCACATCGAGGACGCCTTCGACGCCCGCACCCGCTCGGAGGGCAAGCTGCGCCGCTTCGTGGCCGACGCCTCCCACGAGCTGCGCACCCCGCTCGTGACCATCCGCGGCTACTCCGAGCTCTACCGCCACGGCGCGCTGCAGGACCGCGAGTCCGTGGCCAACGCCATGGCCCGCATCGAGTCCGAGGCCAAGCGGATGACCCAGCTCGTGGAGGACCTGCTGATGCTCGCCCGGATCGACGAGCGGCGTCCCACAGAGACCGTCGACGTGGACCTGCTCCACCTGGCCTACGACGCCTCCGGCGACGCCCGCGCCTCCGCCCCGGACCGGCCGGTCGAGGTGGTGGGGCTGCACGGGGCCGCCCCGACCTCCGCGTGGGTGCACGGGGACGAGTCCCGGCTGCGCCAGGTCGTGGCCAACCTCGTGGCCAACGCCCTGCGCTACACCCCCGAGGGCAGTCCCCTCGAGCTCGCCGTGGGCGTCGAGCCCTCGGTGGACCAGACGTTCAACGCGGTGCTGCAGGTCCGCGACCACGGGCCCGGCATCCACGGGGAGGACGCGGAGCGGGTCTTCGAGCGGTTCTACCGCGCCGACTCCTCCCGCACGCGCGGGACCGGGGGCACCGGCCTGGGCCTGTCCATCGTCGCGGCCATCGTCCAGCAGCACGACGGCACGGTGCGCCTCACCGAGACCGAGGGCGGCGGGGCGACCATGACGGTGCGGATCCCCGGGATCGTGCGCGCCGACGACGCCCCGGAGATCTGAGCCGGCCGCAGGGACCCGGGGGCCTCATACCTCCCAGGTGCCCTGGTGGAAGCGCAGCTGCCAGGGGCCGAGCTCCGTGCGGGAGTCCTCCCGGACCCACAGCGAGCTGCGCAGGCTGGTGCGCTCGCCCGTGGTGAGCCGGTAGACCAGGTGCACCGCCGCGGGGCCCAGCGCCGTGCAGGAGAGCACCTGGACGTCCACGGGCCCCAGGGAGGGCTCCCGCGGCAGCCGCTCGAGGACGTCGGCGCGCGAGCACCACGCCCCGGCGGCCCCGACCTCGGCGAAGCCCTCGTGGAGCAGCTGGGCCAGCCGGCCGGGATCGGCGCGCACGTCCTCGCGCAGCAGGTCGCGCTCGAGGGCCTCGACGGCCTGCTCGGCGGTGGTGCCGCGGGCCAGCTCGTCCTCGTGGGCGGCCAGCGCCGCCAGCAGGTCGGGATCGTGGCGGTCCTCGAGCGTCTCGCGCTCGCGGTCCCCGGCCGGGGCGCGGCGGGACGGGGCGGGCGCGGCGGCGCCGTCGCCGAAGCCGGGGCCCTCCGGCGCGGGCCGGCCGGCTTGGAAGGCGGTGGCGACCGCCCGGGCGCGCTGGTCGGCGGCCTCGTTGAGCTCGTGGCCGGCGTGGCCCTTGACCCACTCGAAGTGCACGTCCCGGCCCCGGAGGGCGGCGTCGAGGGCCTTCATGAGCTCGACGTTGAGGACGGGCTTGCCGTCCTTCTTCGTCCAGTTCTTCTTCTTCCAGCCGGGCATCCACTTGGTGATCGAGTTGATCACGTACTGGCTGTCGCACAGCACCCGCAGGGGCTCGTCGGCGCGGTGCGCCGTGGACTCGAGCAGGTCGAGGACGGCCTTGAGCTCGCCCATGTTGTTGGTGCCGTGCGGCCAGCCGCCGGCCCGCCAGGTGTTCTCGTCGATGTACCAGGCCCAGCCCGCGGGGCCGGGGTTGCCCAGGGCGGAGCCGTCGGCGGCAGCAGTGATGGTCATGGGCCCCATCTTTCCACGGGCCGCGGGCGCGCCGGGACGCGCTCCGGGGCTCAGTCCGCGCCCTCCTGCTCGAGCTGCTCCTGCCGGACGTCGAGGACACCGGCCACCGCGGACAGCTGCGCGGCCGCGATCCGCAGGTCCGTCTTGCCCTCGAGGCGCAGCAGCAGCTCGACCTCGGGCGCCGCCTCGTCCCCGGTGCGCCGGCTGGAGACCACGGACGCCGTGAGGTGCAGCTCGTCGGCCACGTGCAGCACCTCGCGCAGCACCCCGTGCCCGTCCTCGTAGCGCAGCCGCAGGCCCATGGGGGTCACGAGGCTGGGCAGCCGGCGGGAGATGGGGGCCAGGACCAGGGCGGTGACGAAGTGCAGGACCGTGCCGGCCACCCCCAGCGCCAGCAGCCCGGCACCGCAGGCCATGCCGATGGCCGCGGAGAGCCAGATGCTGGCGGCCGTGGTCAGCCCGTGCACGACGTCGCGGTTCATGAAGATCACGCCCGCGCCCAGGAACCCGATGCCCGTGATGATCTGCGCCGCCACGCGCGAGGGGTCGGGCCCGGCGTCGATCCCGGGCAGCGGCTCGAAGCCGTAGGCGGAGACGAGGGTGAAGATCGCGGCGCCGGTGCCGACGAGCGCGTGCGTGCGCAGCCCCGCGCTCTTGCGCCGCAGCCGTCGCTCCAGGCCCACGAGCGCGGTGAGCGCGAACGCGGCCAGCGTCAGGCCCAGCTGAGTGGGCAGCGTGTCCCAGTCGAGGACCTCCATGACGCCTCCTCCGGCAGCGGTGCTCCGATTGAACACCATGGCCGCCCCGCGGGGAACGGCCGCGCGCCGGGCGCGCCGGCGGAGCCCCCGGAACGACGACGGGCCGGGCACCCCGCGAGGGGTGCCCGGCCCGTGCCGGTGCGTCGGAGGACGCTCGACGGGTCAGCCGTCGATCACATCATGCCGCCCATGCCGCCCATGCCGTCGTCGGCGCCGGCGCCGGCGCCCGCGGGCTCCGGCTTGTCGGCCACGACGGCCTCGGTGGTGAGGAACAGCCCGGCGATGGACGCCGCGTTCTGCAGCGCGGAACGGGTGACCTTGACCGGGTCGTTGATGCCCGCGGCCATCAGGTCCTCGTACTCGCCGGTGGCGGCGTTGAGGCCGTGGCCCAGCGGCAGGCCGCGGACCTTGTCCACGACGACGCCGGCCTCGAGGCCGGAGTTGGTGGCGATCTGCTTGAGCGGGGCGTCGATGGCGACCTTGACGATGTTCGCGCCGGTGGCCTCGTCGCCGGTGAGCTCGAGCTTCTCGAACGCCTTCTGGCCGGCCTGGATCAGGGCCACGCCGCCGCCGGCGACGATGCCCTCCTCCACGGCGGCCTTCGCGTTGCGCACGGCGTCCTCGATGCGGTGCTTGCGCTCCTTGAGCTCGACCTCGGTCGCGGCACCGGCCTTGAGGACGGCCACGCCGCCGGCCAGCTTGGCGAGGCGCTCCTGGAGCTTCTCGCGGTCGTAGTCCGAGTCCGAGTTGTTGATCTCGGCGCGGATCTGGGCCACGCGGCCCTCGATCTCCTCGGGGGTGCCGGCGCCGTCGACGATGGTGGTCTCGTCCTTGGTCACGACGACCTTGCGGGCCTGGCCGAGCAGGTCGACGGTGGCGGTCTCCAGGGAGAGCCCGACCTCCTCGGTGATGACCTGGCCGCCGGTGAGGATCGCGATGTCCGCCAGCTGGGCCTTGCGGCGGTCGCCGAAGCCGGGGGCCTTGACGGCCACGGACTTGATGGAGCCGCGCATCTTGTTGAGCACCAGCAGGGCCAGGGCCTCGCCCTCGACGTCCTCGGCGATGATCAGCAGCGGCTTGCCGGCCTGCATGACCTTCTCGAGCACGGGGACCAGGTCCTTGACCGCGGAGATCTTGGAGTTGACCACGAGGATGTAGGGGTCCTCGAGGACGGCCTCCTGGCGGTCGGCGTCGGTGACGAAGTAGCCGGAGAGGTAGCCCTTGTCGAAGCGCATGCCCTCGGTCAGCTCGAGGTCCAGACCGAAGGTGTTGGACTCCTCGACCGTGATCACGCCCTCCTTGCCGACCTTCTCCATCGCCTGGGCGATGAGGCGGCCGATCTCGGGGTCGCCCGCGGAGATGGACGCGGTGGCGGCGATCTGCTCCTCGGTCTCGACCTCCTTGGCGGAGGCCAGCAGCTCCTCGGTGACCGCGGCGACGGCCTTCTCGATGCCGCGCTTGAGGCTCAGCGGGTCGGCGCCGGCGGCCACGTTGCGCAGGCCCTCCTTGACGAGCGCCTGGGCGAGGACGGTCGCGGTGGTGGTGCCGTCACCGGCGATGTCGTCGGTCTTCTTGGCGACCTCCTTCACCAGCTCGGCGCCGATCTTCTCGTAGGGCTCCTCGAGCTCGATCTCCTTGGCGATGGACACGCCGTCGTTGGTGATCGTGGGGGCGCCCCAGGCCTTCTCGAGGACCACGTTGCGCCCGCGCGGGCCGAGGGTGACCTTGACGGCGTCGGCCAGGGTGTTCAGACCCCGCTCGAGACCGCGGCGTGCCTCTTCGTCGAAAGCAATCATCTTTGCCATGTGACTTCGTCCCTCCTGGACGGTAGACAAACGGTCGACCTCCACGGTGCCCGCGACGGACGGCGCGCACGACGGCGGTCTCTTCCCGACGCCGCGCGGCACCTCACCGTGGTGGTTGAGGTTCCACTCCTGTGCCGGTGGCTGCGCGGACGGCCCGGGGACCGGTTCCTTAGCAGTCCACACGACTGAGTGCTAATCGCAATCTTGGCACTCGTCCCGGGAGAGTGCAAACCTTTGCGCGGATCCCGTGCCGGTCCCTGCCGAGGGCGGGCGACGGCGCCCGGCGGGCGGGCCTCAGCCCTGCCACTCCTCCCGGAGGATCCCGTAGAAGAGCCGGTCGTAGTACTGCCCGCCCACCTTGCGGGCCTGGCGGAAGCGGGCCTCCTGGGTGAAGCCGAGCTTCTCGGCGACCCGGCACATGCCCTCGTTGCCGCTCCACGTCTCGAGGTCGAGGCGGTGGGAGTCGGAGGAGGCGAAGAGGTAGCCGATCCACAGCCGCAGGGCCTCGGTGCCGTAGCCGCCGCGCCAGTGGTCCGGGGAGTAGACGGTGATCCCCAGGGAGCGCAGCGGCAGCAGGTGGGTGCCGGTCCCGGGGTCCTCGGTCGGCTTCTCGGTCCAGTACCAGGAGACCTGCCCGATGAACCGGTCGTCGCGCGCGTCGGCGATGACCATGGTCTCCCGGGGGCTCGGCCAGTCCCCGGCCTCGACGTGCCCGCGCAGGGTGGACAGCCAGCGCTGGGCGCCCTCGGCGGTGAAGTTGGGGTAGAACGGCCCGTCGGTGTGCTGCCACGCGTGCTCGCCGCCGTCCTCGGGGGGCATGATCCAGGCCTCGTACGCGACGAGGTCCTCCTGCGTCCAGTCCCGGATGCGTACTTTCTCGCCGTCGATCTGCACGGTGGGTCCTCTCGTGGGGCGGATGGGTCTCGGGGAGGCACGGTGGGGCGGAGCCCGTCAGGGCCCGGTGGCCGGGGGCGCCTGGCGGGGGGACGCAGGGGAGGACGGGGCGGGGTCGGCACCGCCGGGGGCGGAGACGTACGCGAAGGCGCCGGCGCCGAGGGTCAGGGCCCCGGCCACGACGATCGCGGCGAGCTCGCGGGCGCCCACCCGGGAGGCGGGGCGCTCGCCCCGGTGGGCGCCCTGGCGGGGACCGGCCTCGGGGACGTCGTCGAACTCGTCGCGGGGGAACTCCCCGGGCACGACGGGGTGCGCGCCGGTCACGTCAGGTCCCCGCGCTGGCGGCGCAGCCGGTCCACGAGCATCGGGGCGTGCTCGAGGGCGGCGCGGGTGTCGATCAGGACGTTGAGCCGCTGGTAGTAGCGGGTGGGCGACAGGCCCAGCCGGCGCCGGATCTCCATCTCCTTGGCCCCCTGGTACTTCCACTGCATGTTCTCGATTGCCAGGATCTGCCGGTCGGTCTCGTCCAGCCCCCCGGCGGGCGGTTCCTCCCCGGGCACGTCCTGGCCGGGCACGGCCTCTTCGGGCACGTCCTGGCCGGTCACCGCGGCTCGGCCCCGGGGCGCACGGAGAGGGTGGTCAGCTGGGCGTCCTCGCCCGCGTCGACGACGGCGCGCACCGCCGCCGCCACGGACTCCGGGCGGATGTAGCGCTCGGGCACGTACTCGTTGCCCAGGGCGGCCTGGATGTCCCGCTGCATCGCGGTGTCCACGGGGCCGGGGTGCACCGAGCTCACGGACACCCCGTCGGCCTCGACCTCCTGGCGCAGCGAGTCGGCGAGCGCCCGCAGGGCGAACTTGGAGGCGGCGTAGACCGCGTCCCCGGCGCGGGCGGTGAAGCCCGAGCCCGAGTTGATGAACACGACCGTGCCCCGGGCGGCGCGCAGGGCCGGCAGCAGCAGCCGGGTGAGCTCCGCGGGGGCCACGACGTTGAGCTCGAGCTGGGCCCGCCACTCGTCGACGGAGGCGCCCTCCACGGTCGTGCGCCCGGCGACCGCCGCGGAGTGCACGAGCACGTCGACCCGGTCGAGGTCCGCCACCACGCCCGGCAGGGAGGCGAAGTCGGTCAGGTCCGCGGCGCGGGCCGTGACGTGCGGCAGGGCGGCGAGCCCGGCGAGCCGGGCGGCGTCGCGGCCCAGGGCGAGGACGTCGTGGTCGCGGGCGAGGTCGGCCACGCAGGCGCGGCCGATGCCGCCGGTGGCCCCGGTGACGACGGCGACGGGGCGGTCTTCGGTGCGGGGAGCGCTCATGCGCCCACTCTAACCAGTCCCCCCGGAGCCGCCGACGCGGGGGTCCGCGGGGCTCCTGGAGTGCACGGGCCTCGCGGCCGCCCGCCGGAGGGGACGGCCGCGCAGTCCCGCCCGTGGCCCGTGGGCACCTCCTGCCGCCGGGCCCGCTCCCCCGGCCCCGCGCCGCCCGCCCCGTGCCGTGCCCGCGCCCCGATCGCGCCGCCGTGACGCCCCCGCGCGGCGGCAGGGCGCTCTAGAGTGGAGCAGACCGACCGGGCCCCGGCCCCGACCGCGCCACCGACCCCGAGGAGCACCCGTGAGCGAGCCGCAGCCGCTGGAGAAGATCATGGCCGAGGACTGGGCCGAGGCCCTGGCGCCGGTGGAGCCCCGGATCCGGCAGATGGGCCAGTTCCTGCGGGAGGAGCACGCCGACGGGCACCGCACCTTCCCCGAGGGGAAGGCCGTGTTCCGGGCCTTCGAGGAGCCCCTCGAGCAGGTCAAGGTGCTGATCGTCGGGCAGGACCCCTACCCCACCCCGGGCCACGCCATGGGCCTGGCCTTCTCCGTGCAGCCCCACGTGCGCCCCGTGCCCCGGTCCCTGCAGAACATCTACAAGGAGCTGCACGACGACCTCGGCATCGACCCGCCCGAGCACGGGGACCTTTCCGCGTGGTCGCGCCAGGGCGTCATGCTGCTCAACCGGGCCCTCACCGTCCGGGAGGGCGCCCCGGCCTCCCACCGCGGCAAGGGCTGGGAGGCCGTCACGGAGCGCGCCATCCAGGTCCTCGCCGCCCGGCAGCGCCCGCTCGTGGCGATCCTGTGGGGCAACGACGCCCGCAGCACCGCCAAGTGGCTGGAGGGCCACCCCACGGTCGAGTCCGCGCACCCCTCGCCCCTGTCCGCCTCCCGCGGCTTCTTCGGCTCCCGGCCCTTCTCCCGCACCGACGAGCTGCTCCAGCAGCAGGGCGCCGAGCCCGTCGACTGGCGGCTCTGAGCCGCCGGCCCGGCTCGGCTAGGGTGGATCGCATGACGACGACGCCCGGAGCCGGTCCCGCGAAGCCCCGCAAGCCGCAGCTGAACCTGACGGTGCGCGGGCGCGAGCAGCTGTCCCCGTCGATGGTCCGGGTCGTCCTGGGCGTCGACGAGCCGGAGCGCTTCCAGGACATCGCCCCGCCGGAGAAGTACGTCAAGCTCGTCTTCCTCGACCCCGCCCTCGACCACGGCCCGGACCCGGACTACTGGGCGCTCAAGGAGACCCTGCCGCCCGAGCACCAGCCGGTGACCCGCCACCTGACGATCCGGCGGTGGATCCCCGAGCGCGCCGAGCTGTGGATGGACTTCGTCCTGCACGGCGACACCGGCTTCGCGGGGCCCTGGGCCGCCCGCGCCGAGCCCGGGGACCGGATCATCGCCCTGGGCCCGGGCGGCAGGTGGGTCCCCGACCCGGACGCCGCCTGGACCCTGGTCGCCGCCGACGACGCCGCGGTCCCCGCCGCGCTCGCGGTGCTCGAGGCGCTCCCGGCGTCCGCGCGCGGCGAGGCGGTCCTGGAGGTGGCCTCCCCGCAGGACGTCCTGGCCGTGACGACGCCCGCCGGGGTGGCGGTGCGGTGGGTGTTCCGGGACCGGGGCGAGACCCTGGCGGAGGCGGTGCACGACGCCGCGTGGCCCGCCGCCCCCACCGGCGTGCAGGTCTTCGCCCACGGGGAGCGGGAGGCCATGAAGTCGCTGCGCGACGAGCTGCTCGGTCACCGGGGCCTGGACCGCGGCCAGGTCTCGCTGTCGGGCTACTGGGCGCGGGGCCGCACCGAGGACGTGTTCCAGGCGGAGAAGAAGCTGCCCGTCGGCCAGATCATCTGACCGGCCCCCCGCTGGGGTCCGGCGGCCTCAGCGGCGGCGGTTGCGCCGGGAGCTGGTCCCGTTGAGGTGGCCTACGAAGGGACGCATGAGGTACTTGCCGAGCACCACGCCCGAGGCCAGCGCCACGATCGAGGCCATGGCGTTGACGAGGCCGATGAAGCCCTCGCCCATGGTCTCCGTCTCGACCGTGACGGCGTACATGCCCCGGTAGATCGACAGGCCCGGCAGCAGGAAGGTCATGGCGGGGATGGCGAGCACGAGCTGCGGGATGCGGTGGCGGGCGGCGAGCACGGTGGCCACGCACCCGCTGACGACGGCCCCCAGGCCGGTGTCGAGCCGGGGCCCCAGCCCGGCGGCCGCCCCCGCGTGGTAGACGAGCATCCCGCACAGCGCCGCGGCCGCCGTGGCGGGCAGGTGCTGCGGTTTGGTCTGCATCGTGACGGCCAGCAGCGCCGTGCCCAGGAGCATGAACACGGTGTTGACCACCGGGTCCGGCGTGTCGAAGACGCTCTGCGAGACGTCCACGCGGGGCATCCCCAGATAGCCCGCCACGGAGACGCCGCCCGCGATCCCGGCGATGATCCCCAGGAACGCCATGGCGGTGGACAGCAGCCGTCCGGCCGCGGTGACGGGGAAGCCGTTGATCGCGTCCTGCATGGTGGAGACCATGCGGGTGGTGGGCAGGAGCATGATGATCCCGCCCGCGATGACCCGGGGCGGGGAGAGCTCCAGCCCGGACCAGGACAGCAGCAGCGCCACCGAGGTGAGGATGCCGGCGTTGGCCGCCAGCGCGAAGAACTCGGGGATCCGCCACGCGCCGAGGCGGGAGGAGACGACCTGCACGAGGATCGAGGAGAACCCCGCCACGAGCGCCCCCGTGGGGCCGCCGCCCATGCCGGCGGTGAGGGCCATGGCCGCGAGGACCGTGGCGGTCCAGACCATCCACTTGGCGTACGGCTTGGGCTTGGCGTTGATCTCCTCGAGGCGCCGCTCCGCCTCGGCGCGGGGCATCTCGCCACCGGTGATCTCGGCGACCAGCTGGTGGGTCTCGCCGAGGCCGGCGTAGTTGTCGGTCCAGGACCGGACGACCCGCATGACGGTGTGGCTGGAGGTGTCGGGGTCGTTGAAGACGTCCTCGCGGGTGCGCGTTCCTCCGCCGTCGGGGCCCCGGTCGGCGCCGTCGGCGATGTAGTTGATGGTCACCGCCTGGTTGGTGATGTCCACCTCGATGTTCTCCACGCCGTAGGTGGTGCACACGGCGAGGATCGCGTTCTCGACGTCGAGGGCGTCCGCGCCGTAGTGGAACATCGTCTCGGCGAGGCGCAGCGCGAAGTTGAGGGTCCGCCGCGCCTCCCGGCTCGTGGCCTCCCCGTAGCGGCGCAGGTTCGCGAAGGGCGAGGCGCTGAGCCGTTCGACGGCGCGCATGGGCGCGGTCGGGGCGCTGTCGCCGCGCATGATGGAGCGCAGCCGGGCGCGCCCGGGCCGGGCGGCCTCGGCGCGGGTGGAGGGGTAGGCGCCCCGCTGCATCCGGTCGGAGCTCTTGCCGGGCCGCGGGGCCGGGCCGATCGTCGTCGTCTCGGGGCGGGAGACGGGCCCCGCGTCGGTGCGCCGCCGCCGCCGGGCGGGGGCGGGCGCGGGCGCGGTCTGCGCGGCGGAGACGACCTCCTGGCGCGCCTGCGGGTCCTCCGCCCCGCGGTACTCGCGGATGAGGCGCGTGCTGAGCACGGGCAGCGGCTGGGGGGCGGTGGGCACCACGTCGAGCGTGGTCGTCTCCGCGCGGCGGCGCGCCTGCAGGGCCTGCGTCTCGGTCGGGCGCACCGGGGGCGTGCCCGCGCCGGGGAGGGAGGCCGGGCGGGCCGCGCCGGTGAGGGTCGAGGTCCCGCCGGGGCCGAAGGGCTCGGCCACGGCGGGGTCGGTCTCCTCCCCGGCGTCGGACGAGGGATAGGCGGCGAACGGGCGCAGGGGGGTGCGCTGGTCGGTCACCAAGCGGCGTTCCTCCTTCCTCGGCTCGATGCTCCTCCGGGGGTCCTCGGTGCGGGTCGTCACGGGCGCGGTCGCCGGCCGGGCCCCGCGGGACGGCGGGGCCCCGGCGGGCGGGCCGGCCGGGGGGATCAGTAGAAGGGCTGACCCGTGCGGCGGACCCACAGCTGGCGCTGGACCTTCTCCGCGACGTTGGTCCACACCGCGTACCGGGCGGGGCTGAGGACCTGGTCGTGGACGCCCACGAAGTCCACCACGGACTTGGTGAAGCTGGTCTTGAACAGGCCCAGCCCGTAGTAGGAGTGCTCCTTGTTCTTGAGCTGGTCGCTGGGCGGGGTGCCGCAGAAGTCGTACTCCGCGATCCCGTGCTCGCGCATGAGGTCGGTGATCGCGGTCCACTGGACGAGGTGGGAGTCGCCGTACTGGCGGCGCCGGGGCTTGGAGCCCCCGTCCTTGTACGTGCCCTTCCGGCCGTAGGCGATCACGTAGGCGCCCACCGAGGGCTCGCCGTCCTCGTAGGTGAAGTACAGCCGGCCCTGGCCGGCGCGCTCGAAGGTCGTCCAGAACTTCGCGTAGTACTCGTAGGAGCGCAGGTTCACGTTGGCCTCGCCCTGGCCCACGGTGTCCATGAGGGCGTACATCCGCCGCATGTTGTCCTCGGTGAGCTCGACGCGCTCGACCCGGCAGCCCTCGCGCAGGGCCCGCCGGACCGCGTTGCGCCCGCGGGAGTGCAGGGACTTCAGGACGGCCTCCTCGTCCTGGTCGGTCGCGAGGACCGCGGTGGAGTCGTTGGGCTGGATGTTGAAGGACTTCTTCAGCCCCGCCCGGGCGAGCACGCCGCGGGCGTAGTCGGAGTCCAGGACGTCCGGCTCGATCTTGACCGCGAAGACGTTCAGCCGCTGCTCCGCCACGAGGCGGGCGGTGGCCGCGGCGACGCCCGGGATGTCGTCGACGGACGCGACGTCCGGGCCCTTGATCATGTACCAGAGCTTGCCGAGGCCCGGCACGGACTTCTCCAGGACGAGGTTGTAGCCGGCCCGCGTGCCGTCCACGGGCTCG
The DNA here is from genome assembly GCF_054875615.1 of Kocuria sp. U4B. The sequence continues at coordinate 2,633,247 of NZ_CM142180.1, read as the reverse complement.
TGCACGAGGTGCAGGGGACGCCAGCCGTGGTCCGCCTTGACCTCCGCGAAGGACGCGGACTGCAGCAGGTTGCCGCCGTTGGGGTTCGCGGTGACGTGGCTGTCCCAGTCGGCGATCTCCTGGGGGGTGGCGAAGCGTGCGGTGAACTCGCGCAAGGCTCTCTCAATCGTCGGGGTCGGGGTGCGGTGCCGGAGGGGCCTGCCGGTGGGGGCCGGCCCCGGACAGTCTAACCGCGCGCACCTGAACGCGGCCTGACCTCGCACGACGGCGCCCGCCCACCGGAGGGTGGGCGGGCGCCGTCGGCGGCCGGGCGATGCCTACTCGGCGTCGTGGTCCGTCTCGAGGATGCGCACGAGCGCGTCGAGGGCCTCGTCGGCGCCCTCGCCGTCGGCCCGGAGGACGACCTTGTCCCCCTGGGCGGCACCCAGGGACATCAGCGAGAGCACGCTCGAGGCGTCCATCGCCTCGTCCTCGGGCTCGCCCTCGGCGGCGATCGTGATCTCGAGGTCGTACTCGCCGGCGGCCTCGGCGAAGATCGCGGCCGGACGGGCGTGCAGTCCGACGCTGGACGCGATGGTGGCGGTGCGTTCTGCCATGGTGGGTTCTCCTTCGTTCGGTGGGAGCGGGTGGTCAGGGGTGGCCCCGGTGCGCGGGAGCGCGCCGGGAGCCGGTCACAGGCCCAGTTCGGCGAGCACGGGCAGCTGGGCCCGCACCGCCGCGGCGGCGTCCTCCGCACTGGACTGGTCGACCGCGAGCTGCGCGAGCTCGCGGGCCGTGGTGAGGTCGACGGTGCGCAGGACCGCCGCGACCGCGGCCAGGGCCCGCGGGCTCATGGACAGCGTGTGCACGCCGAGGCCCACGAGCACCACGGCGAGCGCGGGATCGGCCGCGGCCTCCCCGCACACGCCCACGTTGCGGCGCCCGCCGCCGGCGGCCTCCGCGCGCAGGGCGCCCTCCACGGTGAGCCCGACCATGCGCAGCACGGCCGGCTGCCACGGGCTGTTGAGCTCGGCCAGCGAGCCCAGCATCCGGTCGGCGGCCATCGTGTACTGCGTCAGGTCGTTGGTGCCCAGGGAGACGAACTCGACGTGGCGCAGGATCTGGTCCGCGGTCACGGCCGCGGACGGCGTCTCCACCATGACCCCGGGCACCCGCAGACCGGCGGCGGCGACCATCGCGGCGAAGTCCCGCGCCTCGCCGGCCGCGGAGATCATCGGCGCCATGACCCACACGTGCGCGCCCGTGAGCTCACGGGCCCGGGCGATCGCTTCGAGCTGGCGGGCGAGCACGCCCGGCACGGAGCGGTCGGTGCGGTAGCCGCGCACGCCCAGCGCGGGGTTGGGCTCGTCGGTGTCGGTGAGGAAGGGCAGCGGCTTGTCGGCGCCCGCGTCCAGCGTGCGGACCACGACCTTCTTGCCGGCGAACGCCTCGAAGATGGCGGCGTACTGCTCCACCTGCTCCTCGACGGTCGGCTCCTGGTCGCGGCCCAGGAAGCAGAACTCGGTGCGCAGCAGCCCCACGCCCTGGGCCCCGGCCGCGGCCGCGGTGCGGGCGTCGTCGGGGGTGCCGACGTTCGCGTAGAGCGGGACCTCCGTCCCGTCCGCCAGCACGCCGTGGCCGTCGAAGGCGCTGCGCGCCTCGGCGCTGCGCAGCCACGCCTCCACGAGGGCCTGCTCCGTCAGCCCGGGCTCCGTGCGGACCTCGCCGCTGGCGCCGTCCACGAAGATCCTGGTGCCGTCCGAGATCGCCTCCACGCCCCGGGCGGCCACGATCGCGGGCAGCCCGAGGTTGCGCGCGAGGATGGCCGTGTGGGACTGCGGCCCGCCGCCGGAGGTCACCAGCGCCAGGACCTTCTCCGGGTCCAGCGTCGCGGTGTCCGCCGGCGCCAGGTCCTCGGCGGTCAGCACGAACGGGGTGTCCCGCTGCGGGATCCCCGGCATGGGCAGGCCCTGCAGCCGGGCCACCAGGCGGGCGCGCACGTCCTCGATGTCCGCCGCGCGCTCGGCCATGTACCCGCCGAGGGCCCGCATCTGGTCCGCGTAGGCGCTCGCCGCCTCCCACAGGGCCCGCTCGGGGGCGAGCCCCCGGCCGGTGATGAGCTTCGACGCGTTCTTCAGCAGCGCCTTGTCCCCCGCCATCAGGGCGGTGGACTTGAGCACGTCCGCCGCGTCCTTCTCGGTGGCGGCCTCCGCGCGGGCCTTGAGCTCGGCCTTGACCTCCGCCGCGGCCTGCTGGAGCCGCGCCACGGCGGCCTCGGGCTCCTCGTCCCGCAGGGCGAGGCCCGGGGCGGGCTCGCCGACCGGGGCCGGCATGCTCACGAGCTCGCCGATCACGCGGCCCGCGCACACCCCCACGCCTGTCAGTGTCTGCATGTCTACCTCTTCCTCGTGGGAGCCGTGGTCGATCAGGACTCCGGACGTGTCCGGTGCCGGCCGCTCAGGCGGTCGCCGGGACGGTCGCCGCGTCGTCGCGCGCAGACGCGGCATCGGCGACCTTACCGTGCGCCCCGCCCACGTGCTTGAGCCCGACGACCACTGCTGCTGTGACCACCGTACCGACCAGCACCGAAAGCAGGAACATCAGGGGATTGCCGATGACGGGCAGGATCCACACGCCGCCGTGCGGGGCCGCCGAGGTGACCCCGGTGGCCATGCTGATCGCGCCGGTCAGGGCGCCGCCGACCATGGAGGCGGGCAGCACGCGCAGCGGGTCGGCCGCGGCGAACGGGATGGCGCCCTCGGAGATGAAGGACGCGCCCAGCAGCCAGGCCGCCTTGCCGTTCTCGCGCTCGGCGATGGTGAAGTAGCGCCGGGCGATGGTCGAGGCCAGCGCCATGCCCAGCGGGGGCACCATGCCGGCGGCGATGACGGCCGCCATGATCTCCTGCGGGGCGGTGTTGACGGCGGTCGCGGCGCCCAGGCCCGCCGCGGCGAAGGTGTAGGCGACCTTGTTGATCGGGCCGCCGAGGTCGGCGCCCATCATGAGGCCCAGGATGGCGCCGAGCGCGAGGGCGCTGGCACCGGTCATGCCGTTGAGCCCCGCGGTCAGCCAGGCCATGAACGTGGCGATCGGCCCGCCGAGCACCAGCAGCAGCAGGCCGCAGGAGAAGATCGTGGCCAGCAGCGGGATGATGACCACGGGCATCAGGGAGCCCAGCCAGCGCGGCAGGCGCGGCTGCGCCAGCCAGTAGGCGGCGAGACCGGCCAGCAGACCGCCCACGATGCCGCCGAGGAAGCCGGCGCCCATGAAGTTGGCGACCAGGCCCGCGGCGAAGCCGGGGGCGATGCCCGGACGGTCGGCCAGCCCGTAGGCGATGTAGCCGGCCAGTGCGGGCACGAGCAGGCTCATGGCCAGGTTGCCCATCTTGAACAGCACGGCCCCGATGTACTGGGCGGCCGAGTAGTCCCCGAGGTTCCACAGGGTGGCGGTGCCGAGCACGTCGTCGGCGATGTTGGCGATGTCCGCGCCGGCGACCATGAAGCCGAAGGCCATGAGCAGACCGCCCGCGGCCACGAACGGGATCATGTAGCTCACGCCGGTCATCACGGCCTTGCGGATGCGCGTGCCCCAGCCCTCGCTGCCGCCCGAGGTGGCGGACTGGTCCGCGTCGCCGCCGCCGCCCTGCACGCGCGGGGCGTTCGGGTTCTGGGCGTTGGCCAGCGCCTCCTCGATCATGACCTTGGGCTCGTCGATGCCGCGCTTGACCGGGGAGGCCACGAACGGCTTGCCGGCGAACCGGGCCCGCTCGCGCACGTCCACGTCGGTCGCGAAGATCACCGCGTCCGCCGCCGCGATGACGGAGGGGTCCAGCTTGCTGAAGCCGGAGGAGCCCTGGGTCTCGACCTGGAGCTCGACGCCCATCTCCTCGGCGGCGTAGGTCAGCCCGTCCGCGGCCATGTAGGTGTGGGCGATACCGGTGGGGCAGGCGGTGACGGCCACGAGCTTGCGGCCCGCGTGCGGCGCGGTGCTCTCCACCCCGGTCGGGGCGGCGACCGCCGCGGCCGGGACCGCGGCGGCACCGGCCGCGGCGGCGGGCACCGCGGCCGCGGTGGTGGAGCCGGCGGCGTGGGCGCCGCCCTCGGCCGGGGCGACACCCTCCGCGGGGCCGAGCCCGAGCGCGCCGTCGACGACGCGGACGACCTCCTGCTCGGACTGCGCGGCCCGCAGCGCGGCCACGAAGTCCTTCTTCATGAGGGACCGGGCCAGCTTGGACAGCAGCTTCAGGTGCGTCTGGTCGGCGCCCTCGGGGGCGGCGATGAAGAAGACGAGGTCGGCGGGGCCGTCCTTGGCGCCGAAGTCGACCTTGGGCGCCAGGCGGGCCATGGCCAGCGTCGGGGCGGTGACCTCGGTGGAGCGGCAGTGCGGGATGGCGATCCCGCCCGGGATGCCCGTGGCGGTCTTGTTCTCCCGGGCGATCGCGTCGGCCAGCAGCCCGTCCAGCTGTCCGACGCGCCCGGCGCGCTGGACCATGGCGGCGAGCTGGCCGATGACGGTTTCCTTGTCGTCCCCCAGGTCCCGGTCGAGCGAGACCAGGTCGGGGGTGATGAGCTCGGACACGTTGTCCTCCTTGCGTGCGGGCCGGGCGGCCCGGGTGGTTCGGGGTGTGGTGGCGGTGCGGTGGCGGTGCGGTGGCGCGTGCGGGTCGTGCGGGTCAGCCGGAGACGGCGTGCGGGAACAGCTCGCGCACGGTGACCGCCTCCGGGGCGGTCTCGGCCAGGGCGGGGACGCGGGTCCCCGGCAGCGCGGCGGCCGCGGAGCCGGAGGCGACGGCCTGGCGCAGGCACTCGTGCGGGGCGTCCCCGCGCTCGTGGGCCAGCAGGTAGCCCGCGAGCGAGCTGTCCCCGGCGCCCACGGTGGAGCGCACGGCCACGGGGGCGTGCACGGCGTGCCAGGAGCCCCCCGGGACGGTCAGGACCGCCCCGCCGGCGCCGAGCGTGGTGAGCACGGCGCCGAGCCCCCGCGCCACGAGGGCCGCGGCCGTCGTGGCGGCGAGGTCGGGGTCCGCCTCGAGCCGCTCCCCGTTGCCGGTCCCCACGAGCTCGGCGAGCTCCTCGCCGTTGGGCTTGATGAGGTCGGGCAGCGCGTCGTCGTCGGAGGTGGCCCCGGACAGGGCGGGCCCGGAGGTGTCCACGGCGAAGCGGGGCGCCCGGGCGCCCAGCGCCGCGCGGACCCGGCGCACGATCCGGGCGTAGACGTCAGCGTCCGCGCCGGGCGGCAGGGACCCGGCGAGGACCACCCAGGAGGCGTCCCGTCCCCGGGTCGTCAGCAGCTCCACGACGGCCTCGAGCTGCTCCGGGCGCAGCGGGGTCCCCGGGGCGTTGAGCTTCGTGGTGGTGCCGTCGGGCTCGGTGATGGTGATGTTGGAGCGGATCGGCGCGCCGGCGGGCACGGCCTCGTACGGGACGTCCGCCGCGGCCAGCTCCGCCAGCAGCGGGTCACCGGCGTCGCCGGGCAGCAGCGCGAGGGTGGCGGTGCCGCTGGCGCGCAGGGCGCGGGAGATGTTGACGCCCTTGCCCCCGGCGTCCTGGCGGGCGCCGGAGGCGCGCTGGACGGCGCCGCGGCGCAGCGGGGCGGGCAGCTCGACGGTGCGGTCGAGGGACGGGTTGAGGGTGAGGGTGAGGATCACGCGACGATCACCTCGACGTCCGCCTTCTCGAGCGCCGTGGCCAGCGCGCGCCCGGGGGCGCGGTCGGTGATGAGGGTGTCGATGTCCGCGAGGGACGCGAAGCGCATGAGGGTCTCCTGATCGTGCTTGGCGGAGTCGCACAGGACGACGACGCGCCGGGAGGTCTGGACGATGGCGGTCTTGACGACCGCCTCGATGGGGTCCGGGGTGCTCAGCCCGAACTCGGCGTGGATCCCGTTGCACCCGACGAACGCGAGGTCGGGGCGCAGCCGGCCGTAGTGCTCCGCGGCCCGGCCGCCGGCGGCGGCCCAGGTCAGCTTGCGCACCCGGCCCCCGACGAGCTCGAGGCCGATGCCGGAGGCGTCCGCGAGCTTCGCGGCGATGTGCAGGGCGTGGGTGATGATGAGCTGCTCCTGCCCGTCCGGCAGCGTGGAGTCGGTCTTGACGATGAGGTCGGCCAGCGCCTCGACGGTGCTGCCGGCGTCCAGCACCACCGCGCCCGCGCCGCTGGTGCGCAGCAGCTCGAACGCGGCCTCGGCGATGCGCCGCTTCTCCGGGGTGTTGAGGTGCTGGCGCGAGTGGATCGCCTTCTCGTCGGAGGTCGACTGGTCCACGGACACGGCGCCGCCGTGCACGCGCCGCAGCCGGCCTGCCGCCTCGAGGGCTGCCAGGTCGCGCCTCACGGTCTCCATGGTCACGTCGAAGCGCCGGGCCAGCTCGGCACCGTTGACCCGGCGGGTCGTGGACACGAGCGTGGCGATCTCGGCCTGGCGTTCCTCGGCGAACATGGACTGCACCTCCCGGGCAGGGGGCCGACGATCGGCCCTGCGTTCCTATGAGTTTATGTGAGTTCGTGTGGTTTTGCTAGGGGCTGAGGTGATCCACTTCACGCGGCGTCGCAAGGCGCTCCGGCCGGCCCGCGCGGGCCCCGGCGCCGGGGGCGGCAGGTGCCCGGGCGCGGGCGTAGCCTGGGTCACGACCCCAGCGGCCCTCCCCGTCCCGCGAGCAGGAGCGCCACGGCCATGCTTGTCCGTCTCGTCCGGCAGTACACCGGCCGCTACCGGCCGTGGGTCCTCGCCGTCGTCGTCCTGCAGCTGACCGCCACGGTCGCCGCGCTGCTGCTGCCCAGCCTCAACGCCCGGATCATCGACGAGGGCGTCACCCGCGGGGACACCGCTCTGGTGCTGCGCACCGGCCAGGTGATGCTGGTCGTCGCGCTCGTCCAGGTGGCCGCCGCGGTCGCCGCGGTGTACTGCGGCGCCCGCGCGGCCATGGGCACGGGCCGCGACCTCCGCCGGGCGGTCTACCGGCGCGTGAGCTCGTTCGGCTCCCGCGAGGTCCAGCGCTTCGGCGCCCCGTCCCTGATCACGCGCGGGACCAACGACGTCCAGCAGATCCAGATGCTCGTGCTGATGACCCTGAACTTCATGGTCGCGGCCCCGATCATGAGCGTCGGCGGGATCGTCATGGCGCTGCGCGAGGACGCGGGCCTGTCCTGGCTCGTGTGGGTGGCCGTGCCCGTGCTCGCGGTGGCCGTGGGCGTGCTGGCCACCCGGCTGATGCCCCTGTTCCGGCGGATGCAGGAGCGGATCGACCGGATCAACGCGGTGCTGCGCGAGCAGATCGCCGGCGTGCGCGTCGTGCGCGCCTTCGTCCGGGAGGAGCACGAGTCCCGGCGCTTCGCCGCGGCCAACCGGGAGCTCACCGACGTCTCCGTGCGCATCGGGGCCCTGTTCGTGCTGATGTTCCCCGTGATCACCATGGTCCTGCACGTGGCCACGGCCGCGGTGCTGTGGTTCGGCGGCCTGCGCGTGGACGCGGGGCAGCTCCAGGTGGGCTCCCTCACCGCGTTCCTGCAGTACCTCCTGCAGATCCTCATGGCCGTGCTGATGGGCACCTTCATGGTCATGATGGTCCCGCGCGCCCTGGTCTGCGCCGAGCGGATCGGGGAGGTGCTCGGCACGGAGCCCTCCGTGCGCGAGCCCGCGGAACCGGCCGAGCCGGCGTCCGCGGCCGGCGTCGTCGAGCTGCGGGACGTCACCTTCTCCTACCCGGGGGCCGAGGCGCCCGTGCTCGAGGGCATCGGCCTCCGGGCCGCACCACCGCCGTCGTCGGCTCCACGGGCTCCGGCAAGTCCACCCTGCTGCACCTGCTGCCCCGGCTGATGGACCCCACGGGCGGGACCGTGCTGCTCGACGGCGTGCCCCTCCCCCGGCTCTCCCACGCGCAGATCGCCGCCCGCGTGGCCCTGGTCCCGCAGCGGGCCTACCTGTTCTCCGGCACCGTCGCCCCGAACCTGCGGCTGGGCCGGCCCGGGGCCACGGACGAGGAGCTGTGGGCGGCGCTGCGCACGGCCCAGGCGGAGGACTTCGTGCGACGGATGCCCGGGGGCCTCGACGCCCCGATCGCCCAGGGCGGCACGAACGTCTCCGGCGGGCAGCGGCAGCGGCTGTCCATCGCCCGCGCGCTGGTGGCCCGCCCGCGCGTGTACCTCTTCGACGACGCGTTCTCCGCCCTGGACGTCGGCACCGACGCCCGGCTGCGCGCGGCCCTCGGGTCCGTCACCCGCGACGCCACGGTGATCGTGGTGGCCCAGCGCGTGTCCACCGTCCGCGACGCCGACCAGATCCTCGTCCTCGACGGCGGGCGGATCACGGCCCGCGGCACCCACGAGCAGCTGCTGGGCTCCTCGGAGACCTACCGGGAGATCGTCGCCTCCCAGATCAGCGCCGAGGAGGTCGCCTGATGGCGGAGCCGGAGGCCCCTGCCCGCCGGGCGAGGCAGTTCTGGCCCTCGGCGGGCCGGCTGCTCGGCCTGCTGCGCCCGCAGTGGCCGGGGTTGGTCGTCGTCGCCGCGTTCGGGGCGGTGTCCGTGGTGCTCAACGTGTGGGCCCCGCTCGTGCTGGGCCGGGCCATGGACGTGGTCTTCGCCGGGGTCGTGGGCCGGGCCCTGCCCGCGGGCGCGTCCCGGGAGGAGGCCGCGCAGAACCTGAGGGCGCGCGGCGAGGACGGCCTCGCGGACATGGTGGCGGCGATGGACGTCGTCCCCGGCGCCGGCGTCGACCTCCCGGCGCTCGGGCGGCTGATCCTCCTGGTGCTGGCCATGTACCTCGTGGCCTCCGTGCTCATGTGGGCCCAGGGCCTGCTGCTCAACCGGCTGGTCATGCGGGTGGTCCACGACCTGCGCAACGCGGTGGAGGAGAAGCTCCACCGGTTGCCGCTGGGCTGGTTCGACGCCCGCCAGCGCGGCGACGTGCTCTCCCGGGTGACCAACGACGTCGACAACGTGCAGACCGCCCTCCAGCAGTCCTTCACCCAGCTGGTCCAGTCGCTGCTCACGGTCGTCGGCATCGTGGTGATGATGTTCGTGGTGTCCTGGCATCTGGCCCTCGTGGCCCTGCTCGCCCTGCCTTTCTCCGCCGTGGCGGCCGGGGTCGTCGGGGTGCGCGCCCAGCGGCTGTTCACGGAGCAGTGGCGGGCCACCGGCGCGCTCAACGGGCACGTCGAGGAGTCCTTCTCCGGCCACGAGCTGATCACGGTCTTCGGCCGGGAGCAGGAGATGGTGGAGCGCTTTGACGAGCGCAACGAGCAGCTGTACCGGGCGTCCTTCGGGGCGCAGTTCGTGTCCGGGACGATCATGCCCGTCATGCAGTTCGTCTCCTACCTCTCCTACGTGGGCATCGCGGTGCTGGGCGGGCTGCGCGTGGCCTCCGGGCAGCTGAGCCTCGGGGGCGCCACCGCGTTCATCCAGTACTCGCGCGAGTTCACGCAGCCGCTGTCCCAGATGGCGGGCATGGCCAACGCCCTGCAGTCCGGGGTGGCCTCCGCCGAGCGGGCCTTCGAGCTGCTCGACGCGGACGAGCAGCGCCCCGACGCGGCCCGCGCCCGCCTGCCGGAGCGGCCCCGGGGGCACGTGCGCTTCGAGCGCGTGTCCTTCTCCTACGACCCGGCTGTGCCGCTGATCCGGGACCTCTCCTTCGAGGCGCGGCCGGGGCAGACGGTCGCGATCGTGGGGCCCACCGGCGCGGGCAAGACCACTCTCGTCAACCTCGTGCTGCGCTTTTACGAGCTGGACGCCGGGCGGATCCTGCTGGACGGCGTGGACGTCACGGACCTGTCCCGCGCCGAGCTGAGGTCCACGGTGGGGATGGTGCTGCAGGACGCGTGGCTGTTCGGTGGCAGCATCCGGGAGAACATCCGCTACGGCCGCCTCGACGCCACGGACGAGCAGGTGCTGGCCGCAGCCCGGGCCACGTACGTGGACCGCTTCGTCCGTGCGCTGCCCGAGGGCTACGACACGGTGATCGACGAGGAGGGCGCCGGCGTGTCGGCGGGCGAGAAGCAGCTGATCACCATCGCGCGCGCGTTCCTGGCCGACCCGTCCCTGCTGATCCTCGACGAGGCCACGTCCTCCGTGGACACGCGCACCGAGCTGCTCGTGCAGCACGCGATGGCGGCGCTGCGCACCGACCGGACCTCCTTCGTCATCGCCCACCGGCTCTCCACGGTCCGGGACGCCGATATCATCCTGGTGATGGAGGAGGGCCGGATCGTCGAGCACGGCACCCACGAAGAGCTACTGGCCGTCCGCGGGACCTACCACCGGCTGCACACCAGCCAGTTCCACGCCCCGGCCTCCGCCGACGACGACGCCCCGCCCCGCGACCCCCAGGAGATCCCCTCCCATGACACCCCGTGAGCTCTACGGCCGACTCGCCCTCGCGGAGGCGGTGACCTGGACGCTGCTGATCCTCGGCATGGTCCTGAAGTACACCGGGGTCTCCGAGGCCTTCGTCCCCGTCTTCGGCACGGTCCACGGCGTCGTGTTCCTCAGCTACTGCGTGGTGACGTGCTTCGTGTGGGTGAACCAGCGGTGGTCCCCCGGCTTCGGGGTGCTGGGGCTGCTCAGCTCGGTCGTGCCCTGGGCCACGGTCCCGTTCGAGCGGCGGGCCGTGCGCACGGGCCGGCTGGCCGGCGGGTGGCGGCTCTCCCCCGGTGGGGAGCGGCCGGCCACCGCGCTGGAGCGACTCCAGGCGTGGGCCTTGCGCAGCCCCCTGCTCGCGGTGCTCACGAGCGCCGCCGTCGTCGCGGTGCTGACCTCGGTGCTGCTGTACCTGGGCCCGCCCGTCCCCCGCGGCTGAGCACGGGCCCGGCCGCGTCGGTTCCGGGCCGTGGACGCCCCGGTATAGCGTGGGCACCGGACGGCCCCGCCGACCGTCGGCGAGGCCGCGAGGAGGAACCCGTGACCAATTTCGCCAACGTCGAGCGCCGCCACCTCGCCGCGCTCCTGCGCCGGCTCGGCCCCGACGCACCCACCCTGTGCGAGGGCTGGACCACCCGCGACCTCGCCGTGCACCTCGTGCTGCGCGACGGCCGCCCCGACGTGCTGGCCGGCAGGGCCCTGCCGCAGCTGCCCGTGCTGGGCGAGCGCGCCCGGCGCTCCGAGGAGGCCGTCGCCGGGCTGCCGTGGGAGCAGCTCGTGCACAAGGTCGAGCGCCCGCCGCTGTACTCCCCGGCGCGGCTGGGCCCGGTGGACAAGCGGCTGAACACCGTCGAGCTCTACGTCCACCACGAGGACGTGCGCCGCGCCCAGCCCGAGTGGCACGACCGGCCCCTGCTGCACGACGAGGAGAAGGACCTCTGGCGGTCCCTGAACCTGCTCGCCAAGGTGATGCTGAACGACCAGCAGGACGCCGTGGTGCTCATCGCCCCGTCCTTCGGTGCGGTGCGCGGCGGGCGCGGGAAGACCGGCCGGGTGCGCGTGCTGCGCGGGACCCCGAGCGAGCTGCTGCTGTGGGCCTTCGGGCGCCGCGCGCAGGCGAAGGTCGAGGAGACCGTCGAGTAGGTCCGCGCACCCGGGAACGGACGCACGAGGGGGGCCGCGCGCGGCGCGGTCCCCCTCGTGCGTCCGGGCCGTCAGCGGAACAGGTCCGCACGCACCCCCATGATGATCCGGTCGCCCGGCTTCGCCGTGCGCATGTACCGGGCGACCTCGTGCTCGTGCAGCGCGATGCACCCGGCCGTGGGCTTCTTGTTCGCGTGCAGGAAGATCGCGAACCCGTTGCCCTGGACGATGGGCGAGTCCGGCGGGCGGTTGTAGTTGATCACTACGCCCAGCCGGTAGTCGCCGGACTGCGCGAAGTACCACATGTTCTCGTCCGGCCAGGTGTAGCCCGTGGACTCGAAGTACTTGTTGTAGAGCGTGCCCAGGCGCCCGCCCCAGCGGGAGTTGGGGTTGAGCTGGCGGTAGGGCAGGGCCGTGCCGGGGTTGTAGACCCCGAACGACTCCGTGACGGAGTAGGAGCCCTGCGGCGAGTAGAGGTACTGGGTGTGGCCGGAGGGCACGCCCGGCTTCTTGAACCCGCTCGCGCCGACGTTGGCGGAGGTCCGCCAGTCCTCGACGTAGCTGCCCCCGATGCGCACGCAGTTGATGAACGTGGCCGCCGACCGGCCGTAGCCCTCGGCGACGGCCAGGGACACCCGGGCCGCGTTGCGGGTGGGCTGCACGGAGCGGCCGTTGTTGAGGTTCTGGCACTCACCGCGGAACATGTACGTCCGGGTGCCCGACGACGCGTTCCACGTGATGATGCCGTTGCGGAACTTCTGGTACGCGGCGGCGCCGCCCTGGGGGACGTAGTCGCCGACCGGGTAGCCCAGGGCCCCGCGCTCCCAGCGCTGTTGGCCCCACTGCTGGCCCACGGCGCTCTTGAGGCGCACGATCCGCGCCCCGGTGGCGGGGCTCCAGTAGATGGACCGCCCGTTGGAGAAGGACTGCCGGCACCCGCCGTCGACCATTCCGCAGACTTGGTCGCCGACCGGGTAGCCGAGGGCCCCGCGCTCCCAGCGGTGCTTGCCCCACTTCTGGCCGATGGCACCCTTCAGGTGCACGATGCGCGCCCCCGTGGCGGGGCTCCAGAAAATCGAGTGGCCGCTGGAGAAGGACTGCCGGCACCCGCCGCCGGCCATCTCGCAGATCCGGTCGCCGGTCGGATAGCCGAGGGCCCCGCGCTCGGAGCCCAGGCGGGCCCACTTCCGGGCGATGTCCCCGTTCACGTGCACGATCCGCGCCCCGATGGCGGAGCTCCAGTAGATGGTGCGGCCGTTGGAGAAGGACTGCCGGCACCCGCCGCCGGCCATCCCGCAGGCCTCGTCCGCGACGGGCCAGCCGAGGGTGGCGACCGTACCCGTGGCGGCCCACTTCTGCCCGATGGCCCCTCGCAGGTGAACGTAGTGGGCCCCGTGGGCCTGCGACCACAGCACGACGCCGTTCGCGCGCGGCCACTCCCAGCCGCCGCTCCAGGCGCGCATGGGGGACGTGGGCGCGCCGGTCCGGGCGGCCTCGCGCAGGGCCGCCGCCTCGAGGGCCTGGCGCACCGCGGACGGGACGCCCGCGTTCTCGTCCACGTCCTCGGCGGCCGCGGCGGACTGGTCGTCCCGGGCCGTGGGCCGGGACGACGGCTCCGCGGTCGGGGCGGTGGTGGACCTGCCGGTGGACTCCGGGGCCGGGCTGCCGGGCGCGGTGCCGCCGGCGTCCGCCGCCGGCCGGGTCAGGGTGAGCACGGCGCGGGCCTCGGTGCCCGCGGGGTCCACGACGGCGTAGCTCACCTCGACGGAGGACGGGGCCTCGCCCGGGTCGGCGCCGGCCGGGTCGAGGGCGAGGACCGGGTGGGCGGGAACGTCCCAGCCCTCCGGCAGCGCGGCCGGGTCCGTGCCGGGCCCGACCACGCGCAGGGACCCGAGGCCGGTGGCGAGCTCGCCGCCGAGCTGCTCCCCGGCCGCGGCCGGGTCCACGAGCAGCACCCGCACCGCGGCCGGGTCGGCGAGCCCGTCGTTGGCCAGGACGTCGACGGCCCGGACGCCGTCGGCGGGCGTCAGCGCCAGCTCGTCGTCCTCCGGCGCGAGCGGCGCGGTGGTCTCCGCGGCCGCCTCGGCGGTCGCCTCGGTCGCCGTCCCGGTCGGAGCAGGAGCGGTCGCCGTCGCGCCGGCGGACGGGGAGGCCTCGCCGGGGCTCGCGGACGCCCCCGGCGCACCGGCGAGGGCGACGACGAGGCAGGCCGCGAGCGCCGTGGGGATGCGCAGTGCTGAGATCTTCATGGCAGGTCCCTTGCTGGGGGGTCAGTCGGTGAACTCGACGTAGTGGTCGGGGGTGGTGTTGTCGAAGACGCGCAGGGCCAGCTCGGCGTCGTGCGCGGCGGTGAAGGCGACCTCGAGGGAGGCGGACTCCCCGGGGGCGAGGGTCGGGAAGGTCTCCATCCGCACGCCCAGGGACTCGTCGAAGGCCGGGACGGCGGGCTCCCCGGCGGCCACCGCCACGGGGAAGGACCAGGGCACGGCGTCGACGGGGGCGGAGCCGGTGTTGGTGAGGGTGAGGGTGAAGACCTGGACGGGGGTGCCGGGGGCCGCGCGCACCGCGCGCTCCCCCGTGGTGGCGGGCCGCGGCCCCTCGACGACGGCCTCGAGGTTCTCGTCGAGGGGCTGGGGCGTGCCGAACCGCGCACCGGCGTCCCGGGTGGCGGTCTCGTCGTAGGGGGCCACGTCGTTGCCGGACGGGGCGGCGCTCGCCTCCGCCGTGACCGCGGCGGAGGAGGCGGGGGCGGACTCCGGGGAGGGCTCCGCGGTCGCCGACGCCTCGGCGGAGGGAGCCGACGCGGCGGAGGCGTCCGGCGACGTGGGGGCCGTCCCCCCGGCGCACCCGATGAGCGCGAGTGCGAGCAGGGCGGCGACGGCGGGGCCGCGGCACCGGCCGAACGATGCGGGCAGGGGAACTGTCATCAGGGCTCCTCGTCACGGTCCCGGGGCGGACCACGGCGGACGGGACACCCGGGGGTGGCGCCCGTCCTTGCGGCACACGCTACACGTTGTCTTTGCTTTAGCGATCACGATGACCGCGTGTGGCGCGCGCCACGGCGCAGCCCGCGGCCGGGCCGGGCGGAGAGGTCCTCGCCACCGCCCCGGTCAGACCGGGCAGGGGCGGGCGCCCAGGGCCTGGCGCAGCGCGTCGGCCGACGTGGCGCTGCTGTTGATGCGCCAGTCGGTCTCCTTGTCGTAGTGGAACCACACCAGCCCGGTCACCCCGGGCTCACGGGCCAGGTAGTACACCAGGTGGGCGTTCCACTGCGCCTTGGACCCGCCGGCCTCGGCGCTGGCGGTCTCGGCGACGATGATCTCCTTGCCCGGGGCGATCCGCCGCAGCTCGGAGAGCCCCCAGCCGAAGAGCTCCCACGGCTGCTGCCAGGTGGACCAGGACTGGGAGGTGCCCCAGTTGTAGCCGTCCAGGGCCACGACGTCGACGTAGGCGGCTCCGGGGTAGAGCCCGTCCAGGGGCGTGGAGCCCCAGTAGGGCACGTTCGGGTTCCACACCCACTGGACGTTGTCGGCCCCGGCCCGGGTGAAGATGTCGTGGACGTGGCGCCAGGCGGCGACGTAGTCCCCGGTCCCGTTGCCGTTGACGCCCTCGGCCCACGGGTACCAGTTGCCGTTCATCTCGTGCCCGAAGCGCAGCATCACCGGGTGGCCCCAGCCGGCCAGGCGGGTGGCCCAGTCGGTGATGTAGGCGTCGTGGTCCCCGGCGGCGATCCGGTCCAGGGAGTAGGCCGGCTGGTTCATCCCTCCGCCCCAGGTCCACGGCTCCCAGGTCAGCAGCGTGGTGGCCCCCGCGGCCCGGGCCTGCTCGAGCTCCCAGTAGGGCACCGGTTGCTTGAAGTCCTTGTAGGCGAGCACCATCGAGGGCTTCTCCCCGGTCAGCGAGGCCACCTCGGCCAGCTCGGCGGAGGCGCCGGCCCCGCCGGGGGTGCCCACGCCGAAGCGCAGAGGACAGGAACGCACCTGCGGAGAAGGCGTCAGGGTGGCCGTGGGGGTGGGGGTGGGGGTCGCGGTGGCCATGGGGGTGGGCTTGCCGGCCTTCTTGGCGGTGGCCGGGGCGGTCAGCGGCGCGGCGAGAGCGGGTGCGGCCGGGGCTGCGAGCAGCAGCGCTCCGGCGACGACCGCGGCGGACAGCATGGGGCGGGGGAAACGGGGCACGGCGGCACTCCTGGGTCCGAGGCTCGCCGCGATCCACGAGCCGGGGCTGGGGGGACGGGCGTCAGCGCCCGGATCGCGCGGTCAACGTAGCACCGGCCGTCGCCGGCGGATCCCGGGGCCGAGCACGGACGTCATAAAGCCAGGTGGCGGGCGTCCTCTCCGGGTCATGACAAGGTCCCCCTGCCCCGGGGACCTACCGGGCTCAGCCCTCGCGGTAGTCGAGGGCCACCTCCAGGCCGCCTCCAGGCCGAAGAACTCCTCAAAGGTCGGCAGCGTGAGCAGCTAGCTGTACTGACCCGCAGCGTTGGTGATGCGCTGGATCGGGTACAGGCCGCCGATGCCGGTGTGGGGTCTGTCCAGGTTGTAGTGCTCCAGCCAATCGGGCAAGGCCTCCACCCGTTCAGTGTTAGTCGGTGTACGCACGGGCGTAGGCCCATTCGGTGGCCAAGGTGCGGTTGAGGCGTTCGGCCTTGCCGTTGGTCCACGGGCAGTGCGGTTTGATGAACTTTTGTCGCGCGCCCAGGGCCGCCACCGCGGCGCGGAATGCCGTGGACTTGCGGTAACCGAAGGCGTTGTCGGTGAGCACCCGCTCGATCGACCTGATGCCGTGGTCGGCGAAGTAGGCCGCGGCCCGGGCCAGGAACCCCGCGCAGGTCGCGCCCTTCTCGTCGTCGTGGATTTCGGTGTAGGCCAGGCGGGAGTGGTCGTCGATGGCGGTGTGCACGAAGTCGTAGCCGAGCCTCTCGTGGCTGGTGCGGTGCAGGGGCGGCTCGGGGCCGGATCGGATCGCCAGCCACCGCCGTCTTCGGATCCTGCCGAGTTTCTTCACATCCAGGTGCACCAGTGATCCCGGATAGGGGTGTTCGTAACGCCGGGACGTGGCCCGGCTGGTGCGGATCACCGTGCCGGTGATCGGATCCACCGCTGTCAACGGCGGGGTGGCGTAGCGGGCCAGGACCCGGCCCACCGTGGCGGCCGGCACTCCGGTGAGCCGGGCGATGACCAGCAGGCCGCGGTGGGTCAGGAATCGGGCGATGCGGATCCTCGTCTCGAGGCAGGGGCGGGTGCGGTGCGGGCACGTGTGCGGGCGGGAGGACCGATCGAGCAGACCGGCGGGGCCCTCCTGCTGCCATCGGCGCCACCACCGCCAGGCCGTGGTGGCCGAGATCCCCATCTCGGCGGCCACGTGCGCCACCGGGCGCCCGGTCGTGATGCGATCGATCAGGATGCGCCGTCCCGCCGGGGTGAGCCGGGCATTAGCGTGGGACATGGGAGACCTCCGTGGTCGGGCCGGAATCTAGACAACTCCACACTCGACCCGGAGGTCTCTCCTGTCATCAACAACCTGGTGGGTCAGTACACCTAGCCGATGGCACTCCGGCCGACGTCCTCCTGCAGAGCCGCGATGAGCTTGGAGCCCACGGGCGCGACCTCGAAGCAGGCCCGCAGCGCGCAGGCGCCGCTCGCGTTGCCCACGTCCATGGCCAGGCCCGTCCGATGCTCGCTGTGGCCGCGCCGGTGTCAGGTGAGGTCAGTCAACCAGCCACTCGGAGGGACCCATTCGTTGGGCACGTAGTGGGTGTAGGGACAGTCACAGCCATGACAGATATACGCCACTTCGGCCAGGGCCACCTGCACCGGGACACCTCCTCTCCCCGGCCTGCCCTTCATCTGCATCATCCGCGCCTGAGACCAGTCGGTGATCTGGATGAATCCCGGCCCGCACTGCGGGCACGTTGGTTCGTGAATCTGCACTGTCTACCCCCCAGCATCCCGGCCCCCGCCAGGATGTAGGCAGATACTAGTGCCCCGGGCTGGCATCCGACAGCCTCGGCCGGCGGCCTGGCGGGAAAGGTTACCGGGGGCTACCTCCCGGCAGTCCACCCCCATGACCAGCAGGACGCGCTTTCCGTCTTCTGACAGGCCCGGATGCTTCCTCTTCGGAGCAGGGCCTCACGGCCACGGATCGGCGACGCGTCGCCACGGTTACGGTCCGCAAGCCGCAGAACCACGGAGCCAAGGATCTCCACCGCACTCACATTCCCTTCACGGGGGATCTCCATGAGGCCAGGGACGCCTGCCGGAAGAAACATTGCCGGCAACGGCTTCGACGTGGCCACGGCGAAGCCTCCGGTCGGGTACTCCCCGGCGGGTAAACGCACCCCGGACACGGCCCCCATGGTGTTCTCGACGAGTTCGCGAAGATGCTGTTGGGGGCATCCCATACCGGCTGTCTCTCGGCCGCAACGCTGGAATCAAGCCGGCAGAGCTGGGTTGATGCCCCGACTGCCGTAGTCCGTGACACAGCCACAACCTCACGGACGTCGATCGGAGCGGAACCGCCTCCGGTCACCCGCATCGGATGTCGAAGCATCCGATGTCCAGCCAGGTGGCGGGCGTCCTCTCCGGGTCATGACAAGGTCCCCCTGCCCCGGGGACCTACCGGCCTCAGCCCTCGCGGTAGTCGAGGGCCACCTCCAGGCCGAAGAACTCCTCAAAGGTCGGCAGCGTGAGCAGCTAGCCGATGGCACTCCGGCCGGCGTCCTCCTGCAGAGCCGCGATGAGCTTGGAGCCCACGGGCGCGACCTCGAAGCAGGCCCGGAGCGCGCAGGCGCCGCTCGCGTTGCCCACGTCCATGGCCAAGCCCGTCCGATGCTCGCTGTGGCCGCGCCGGTGCCAGGTGAGGTCGTCCGCCGTGGCCGGCCCGTGCGGCTGGACGCAGCTGCCACAGAGGCACGCCTGCTACAAGCAGGAGCGGTATCCGCTCACCGGAACGCCGGTCTCCGCGCCCTGCTTGGCTGCTCGGACTGCATACGGCCGAACCTCTTGGGCGTGCAGGTCTCCAGGTCGAGCTTCCGGTGCTTGTTGACGACGATCTGCAGGCTGGGCACCGAATCGACGTCGTAGCCCGCGGCCGCCGCCGGCGGCGCCACGAGACCCACGGTCAGCGGCAGAGTGGCAACCGTCGTCGTCCGAAGTCTTCGCATCATCGTCACGCCCCTCAAGCGTCGGAGGGGATCTCGGCACATGCCACCGTTCCCGCCCCGCGCTCGCATGGTTGCGCCGGAATTTTGAGGCACGGTGTGGAGCGGGGAGAGGACCCGTCGACACGCGCTCCCACGTGGGCGTCCGGTCGTCCGGGGTCGTCGCGCCCCGGGTCCTGGTATTCCTGTCGTGGCCGCGCCGCGCGGCCCCCGACTCCTCCCCGACAGGACGCCATGACCGCTGTGCTCGCCCTCTACGTGACGGCCGTCGCGCTCTCCGCGACGCTCCTGACCACCGTCACGGTGGCCCGGGTCCGGACCGCTCTGCTCGAGCGGCAGAAGCCGCGCCGGAGGACCCGTCTGCCCGTCGGCACGTGGGTCAGCAGGACCTGACCGCGGGTCCGGAGCGGGACGAGGTGCAGTGGGAGCAGGTGGAGCCCCCTACCGGATTCGAACCGGTGACCCCCTGTTTACAAGACAGGTGCTCTGGCCAGCTGAGCTAAGGAGGCGGGCGTCCGCCGGCGGGGCCGGACGGACGGTTACCCAGGATATCGGACCCCTGGGGCACCGCCTAAATCGCCCTGGGCCGGACATGGCGACGGCGCCGCGCCCGGCAGGGGGCGCGGCGCCGTCGCGCTGCAGGCACGAGCCCTACTTGTTGGCCTTGATCGCCTCGTCGAGCGCGTCCTGGAAGGCCTCGTTGCCGAGCTTCTCGCCGTCGATGAACACGGTCGGGGTGCCGGACACGCCGTGGGCCAGGGCCTCCTGGGAGACCACGTTGACCAGCGGGCGCCAGGTGTTCTCCTCCAGGGCGGAACCGATGTCGGCGCCGTGCTTGGCGGCGATCTCTACGAGCTGCTCGTCGTCCAGCCCGCCGGTGCCCTGGTGGGAGAAGACCTCCTCGACGTAGGCCAGGTACTGCTCGGTGGAGACCTGGTTGCCGACCTCGTAGGCGGCGCTCGCGGCGCGGGAGGAGTACTGGGTGGGGGTCGCCCGGTCGAGGAAGTTGAGGTTGCGGTACTCCAGGGTGATGTCCCCGGCGGTCACGGCCTCCTCCAGGGCGGCGCCGTTCTCCTTCTCGAAGTCGGCGCAGTGCACGCACTCGAAGTCCTGGAAGATCACGACCTGCACGGGGTCGTCGGACTCCTCGGCCTGCGCCGGGTCGACGATCCCCGGCGGGACGGCGTTCGCGTCCGGGCTCTTCGGGGCCTCGGGCACCTCGGCGAGATCGCGCTCGGCGACCTCGGAGCCGTCCTTGACGACCCCGTCCGCGGTGAGCACGGTGCCGCCCCACTGGTTGGCGCTGGCCGGCACGGGCCCGGCCTCCGGGATCTGCTGGGCGCGGTTCTGCGCCACCACGACGCCGATCACGGCCAGGATCACCAGGACCAGGGCGAGGATGCCGAACTGGAGCAGCCGACGGGAGCGCTTGTCCTGCCGGGCGTGCTGGTCGGCGATCTGGCGGGCCCGCTCGCGGGCGGCGTCGCGGCTCTGGTGCTTCGGGTCTGGGCTGCTGCTGGAAGCCATGGGTCCTTCTCGGAGATCCTCGGGGGCGGATGCGGGCGGTGTCGAGGCCCAGATTATCGGACCGGCCCGTACGCGCCGACTCAGCGGGCACCCAGGGAAACCATGAGTGTACTGACGATTAGACTGGGCGGCAGGACGCCGAAGACCGACGGAAGGACTCCCCCGTGAGCGCAGAGCAGAGCCCCGCACCCACCACCCCGCGGCGGGAGGACGGAGCCCCGGAGCAGGGATACGACTTCGTCGTCGTGTCCAACCGCCTGCCGGTCGAGCGCGTCGTCGAGGACGGCACGGCCTCGTGGCGGCGCTCCCCCGGCGGGCTCGTGGCCGCCCTCTCGCCCGTGATGGCCCGCAACGACGGCGCCTGGGTGGGCTGGCACGGGGCGGCCGACGAGACGCTGGAGCGCTTCGACCACGACGTCTTCCACCTCGCCCCCGTGCCGCTGTCCGCCCAGGAGGTCGAGGCGTACTACGAGGGATTCTCCAACGCCACGCTGTGGCCGCTGTACCACGACGTCATCGCGCCCCCGGAGTTCCACCGCGCGTGGTGGAACGTCTACCGCCGGGTCAACCGCCGCTTCGCCGAGATGACGGCCGAGGTCGCCGCCGAGAACGCCACCGTGTGGGTGCAGGACTACCAGCTGCAGCTCGTCCCGAAGATGCTCCGGGACCTCCGCCCGGACCTCACGATCGGGTTCTTCAACCACATCCCGTTCCCGCCCCTGGAGATCTTCGCGCAGCTGCCGTGGCGCCGGGCGGTGCTCGAGGGGCTCTCGGGGGCGGACCTCATCGGCTTCCAGCGGCCCGGGGACGCCCAGAACTTCCAGCGCTGCGTGCGCCGGTTCCTCGACGTGGCCTTCAGGAACGGCGAGGCCAGCTTCGGCAACGGCGACGCCGAGTGGACCGTCCGCGCCCACGCCTACCCGATCTCGATCGACGCCGAGGCGATCCAGGAGCTGGCCTCCCGCCCGGAGATCAAGCGGCGGGCCCAGGAGATCCGGGAGGAGCTCGGGAACCCGGAGACCGTGTTCCTCGGCGTGGACCGCCTCGACTACACCAAGGGCATCATCCACCGGATCAAGGCCTACGGGGAGCTGCTCGAGGACGGCCGGATCGAGGTGGGCCCCTCCGTGCTGGTGCAGGTAGCCAACCCGTCCCGGGAGCGGGTGGAGTCCTACGTCCAGCTGCGCGAGCAGGTGGAGGGGGTGGTGGGCCACCTCAACGGGCAGTTCGACACCATCTCCCACACCGCGATCCGCTACCTGCACCACGGCTACCCGTTCGAGGAGATGGTCGCCCTCTACCTGGCCACCGACGTCATGCTCGTGACCTCTCTGCGGGACGGGATGAACCTGGTGGCCAAGGAGTACGTCGCGGCGAAGACGGACGGGTCGGGCGCGCTCGTCCTCTCCGAGTTCACGGGCGCGGCCGAGCAGCTGCGGCAGGCCCTGCTCGTGAACCCGCACGACATCGACGGGCTCAAGGACGCGATGCTGCGCGCCAAGGACATGCCCCCGGCGGAGGCGAAGAAGCGGATGCGCTCGATGCGCCGCCAGGTGCTGGGCAACGACGTCAACGACTGGTCGGAGGCGTTCCTGCGCGACCTCGCCCGCACCCGTCCCGCGGCCGGCCCGGAGGAGCAGCGATGACGGGCCCGCACGAGGACGCCCACCGGGGTCTCGACGACGCCCTCGACCGGGCAGCCCGCGCCGGGACGCTGCTGGTCGCCCTGGACTTCGACGGGACCCTGGCCCCGTTCACGGACGACCCCGCCGACAGCCGGGCCCTGCCCGAGGCGCAGTCCGCCCTGGAGGAGCTGCTCGCCCTGGACCGCACGTACGTGGCGGTCATCTCCGGGCGGCCCATGGCGTTCCTGCGCTCGGACGTGGACCCGGCGGGGCGGATGCTGCTCTCCGGCTCGCACGGGGCGGAGATGCACCTGGAGGCGCTGGGCGCAGCGGCCGGGGACGCCGCCGTGCAGCTCACCCCCGCCCAGGCGCAGCTGCTGGCGCGCGCCACCGCGCTCGTCCAGGAGCAGGTGGGGCGCTACCCGGGGTCGCGGCTGGAGCGCAAGCCCACGGGTGCGGCCTTCCACACCCGCACCATGCGCGACCAGTCCCTGTGCGCCCGGGCGGAGCGGGAGATGATTGAGGCGTTCGAGCAGCTCGAGGGCCTGAAGGTCACCCCGGGCCAGCACGTCGTCGAGTCCTCCGCGCACTCCGCGACGAAGGGCGAGGGCATCACCGCGTTCATGCAGGCCACCGGCGCCGACGTGACCCTGTTCGCCGGCGACGACGTCACCGACGAGAACGCGATGCGCGAACTGGGACCGGGCGACGTCGGGATCAAGGTCGGCTCGGGGGACACCGCCGCCGCCCACCGGGTGCGCTCCCCCGCCGAGCTGGCCGCCGCGCTGGCACGGCTGGCCGCGTGGCGGCGGGAGGCCCTCGGCTGACGGCGCGTCGCTGCCGCACCGCCTCCGGACGTGAGTAGGATCACATCGACCCGCACCGGGTTGCTTTTTCCTTCGGATCGTCCGGCACGTGCCTGCCGGGAAAGAGGCTTGGACCATGTCTGCTGTGCGCTACGCCAACGTCACCTGTCAGTATCCCGGGGCCGTGCGGCCCTCGGTGACGGACCTGAACCTGGAGATCGCCGACGGGGAGTTCCTCGTGCTGGTGGGCCCGTCGGGGTGCGGCAAATCCACCACGCTGCGGATGCTCGCCGGACTCGAGGAGGTCACCGCCGGGTCGATCTTCATCGGCGACCGCGACGTCACCGAGGTCCCCTCCCGCGACCGCGACATCGCGATGGTGTTCCAGAACTACGCCCTGTACCCCCACATGAGCGTGGCCGAGAACATGGGCTTCGCCCTGAAGATCGCCAAGGTCGGTGCCGAGGAGAGACGGCGCCGGGTGGAGGAGGCCGCGAAGATCCTTGACCTGACCCCCTACCTGGACCGCAAGCCCAAGGCCCTGTCCGGGGGCCAGCGCCAGCGGGTGGCCATGGGCCGGGCGATCGTGCGCTCCCCGCAGGTGTTCCTCATGGACGAGCCGCTGTCGAACCTGGACGCGAAGCTGCGGGTGCAGACCCGCACCCAGATCGCCTCCCTCACCCGCCGGCTGGGGGTCACCACCGTCTACGTCACCCACGACCAGGTGGAGGCGATGACCATGGGCGACCGGGTGGCCGTGCTCAAGGACGGGCACCTCATGCAGGTCGACACCCCCGGGCGCTCTACGACCGGCCCAACTCGGAGTTCGTGGCCGGGTTCATCGGCTCCCCGGCGATGAACCTCTTCCGGGCGCCGGTGCGGGCCGGGGCGGCGGTGTTCGGCACGGTGCGGGTCCAGCTGAGCCGGGAGCAGGAGGCGGCGCTGACCGGCGGGCAGGTCACCGTGGGGATCCGCCCGGAGGACCTGGCCCCGGCCCCGGAGGGCACGGGGCTGCCGATCGTGGCCGATGTGGTGGAGGAGCTCGGGGCCGACGCGTTCGTCTACGGCCACCTCGCCCCGGTCACCGCCGCGCACACGGTGGTGCAGATCGACCCCACCGCCACCGCCGGCGCGGAGGCGGAGGCGGGGGCGGCGGGCGCCGAGGAGGGTCCGGGGGCCCACGAGATCATCGTCCGGGTCGCCGGGCGCACCCCGCCCCGGCCCGGGACCACCCTGTGGGTCGCCCCCGACACCACCCGCCTGCACCTGTTCGACGCCACCACCGGCACCCGCCTCCCCGACTGACGCCCCTCCGGCCGCTGCGCGGTGCACGACGCGAGAACGCCCTCCCCCGCCCGGGGAGGGCGTCCTCGCGTCCCGGCCGTCTCCCTTCCGGCGGTCGCACGGCTCTGGCTGCTGCGGCAGGTCTTCGACATGACCTCGTTCATCGGCAAGACCGCCGTGGACGTGTGGGCCCACCTCGTCACCGGCCCCGAGGCGGCCGCGGACCGGCGGAGCGTCCTCGGCCAGCTGGGCACCACCCTGGAAGACGCCGCGCCCCGCGTCGTGACCGGCCTCGTGCTCGCCGTCGTCGTGGCGGCGGTCTTCGCCCTGTTCCGCGGGGTCGAGCACGCCCTGATGCCCCTGGCCATGCCGCTGCGCTCACTGCCGCTCGTGGCGATGGCCCCGGTCATCATCCTCGTCCTCGGCCGTCGAGAGGCGTCGGTGGCGGCGATGGGCGCCGTCGTGGTCGTGCCCCTCGCCTCGATCCTGCTCTGCTCGCTGGTCCCGCTGCTCGAGCACCTCGTGGCCGCCCGGTCCGGCGTCCCGCGCTGAGCCCGGGCCCGTACCGGGGCTCAGCGCAGGTCGAGCTCGTCCAGCCGGTCGTAGAGCTCGGCCGTGCGCTCCACGCGCCGCCGGCCCTGCGCCCCGGTGGCGGCCAGCACCCCGTCGGCCAGCACCGCGACCAGGCTCATGGCCGTCGCGTAGGAGTCGAAGGGCCCGATGCTGTCCAGGGGGCACTCGAGCCACAGGTCGACGCCTCCCGCGTACCGGCGGGCCGTCGCGTCCGCCACCAGCAGCACCCGCGCGCCGGTCGCCGTGCACGCCTCCACGAGCACGTCGAAGCCGCGGGGGCGGCGGCGGAACCCCACCAGCACGACCACGTCGCCCTCGCCGAGGTCCACGAGCTCCTCGCCGAGGGTCTGTCCGGGCAGGGGCGCGAGGCGCACCCCGGGACGGGCCTGCTGGAGCTGCTGCTTCAGGTGCAGGGCGACGGCGTGGCTGTTGCGCAGCCCGATCAGCAGCACCCGTTCCGCCTCGGCGAGCGCGGAGACCGAGCGCGCCAGGCGGTCGTCCGCCGGGTCGAAGACCCGGCGGAGGTTCTTCAGCTCCTGCTCGAGGTGCTGCGCCAGCTCGGGGTCGGTGCCGGCGCCGAGGGGCACGCCCTGCTGGCGCAGGCTGCGGGCCATCTCCTTCACCTCGGTGAAGGACTCGAAGCCGAGGTGCCGGTAGAGCCGGGACAGGGTCGCGCGGGAGACCCCGCTCATCTGCGCCAGCTCCGCGGAGCTGTACAGGGCGAGGTCGTCGAGGTGGTCCAGGATCAGGTCGGCGGCCCGCCGCTCCTGGGGCGAGAGCTCGTCGTAGCGGGCGTGGATGCGCTGTTCGATGGACACCCTCACCACCCTAGCCAGCCGCGGCCCCGGCGGCGTCGGCCCGGTCCCGCCCGACGGGCGGGCGGGAGAGGGTCGCGCACCGGGCTTGGTAGCATGGCGCGGTATGAAGGCATTCGCGGAGTCGGACGCCCGCCTGCCGGACGACGCCCCTCCGCCCGGCGGGGGATCCCGGCGGGTCTCGATCCAGACAGCGTTCCCGGACCCCGTGCTGCTGGAGCTGCCGTGGGAGGTTCCCCTCGAGCAGTGGCCGGACGACGTCCTGGCCGCCCTCCCCCGCGGCATCTCGCGCCACGTGGTGCGCTTCGCCCACGCCGGCGAGAAGGTCGTGGCCGTGAAGGAGACCACGCCCCACTACGCCCGGCACGAGTACGCCATCCTGCGCCGGCTCAACCGCATGGGCATTCCCTCCGTCGTCCCGGACAGCGTGGTCACCCACCGGTACACCCCCGAGGGCGAGGAGCTGCCCGCCGCGCTGGTGACGGACCACCTGAGCTTCTCCCTGCCCTACCGGGCGATCTTCTCCGCCGGCCCCCACGCGGCGACCGTCGAGCGGCTCGTGGACGCCCTCGCGTCCCTCATCGTCCAGCTGCACCTGTCCGGGTTCTACTGGGGCGACGTCTCCCTGTCCAACACCCTGTTCCGCCGGGACGCCGGCGCGTTCGCGGCCTACCTCGTGGACGCGGAGACCGGGGAGCTGCACCCGGAGCTGACCCGGGGCCAGCGGGGGTACGACATCGAGCTGGCCCGCACCAACGTGGCCGGGGAGATCATGGACCTGCTGGCCGGGGCCGCCGAGGAGGGCCACGACCTCACCGACGCGATCGACCCCTTCGAGGTCTCCGACCGGCTCGTCGCCACCTACAGCTTCCTGTGGCGGGAGCTGACGGTGGAGGAGTCCTTCAGCATGGACGAGCGCTGGCGGGTGGTCGAGCGGGTGCGCCGGCTCAACGAGCTCGGCTTCGACGTCGAGGAGGCGTCGCTGGAGACCGACGAGGGGCGGATCCGGCTGCGCCCCCAGGTCGTGGAGCCGGGCCACCACACCCGGCGGCTGCAGCGGCTCACCGGCCTGCGGACCCACGAGAACCAGGCGCGGCGCCTGCTGACCGACATCGCCCAGCTCGGCCAGGACCTCTACCCGGGCCTCGACGAGGAGCTCGTGGCCCAGCTGTGGATGCGCGAGGTCTTCTCCCCGATCATGGAGGCCGTTCCCCCGTCGATGCGCCGCAAGCTCGAGCCCGCCGAGATCGTGCACGAGGTCCTCGAGCACCGCTGGTTCATGTCCGAGCGCGTCGGCAAGGACGTGCCGACCCCCGCCGCGGTCCGGGACTACGTGGCCTCTCAGCTGGCCCTGCGCCCGGACGAGCAGGAGATCTTCTGAGCCGGCCGCGGCCGGAGGGGCGTCAGCTCCGGTGCGCGCCCAGGACCCCGGTGAGGGTCCGGTGCACCCGAGCGGGCCAGTCCTCCCCCAGCTCGCCGTAGCGGGCCACGTGGGAGTAGGCGGAGCCGAGGACGAAGTCCAGGACTACGTCGACGTCGAGGTCCGCACTCAGCCGGCCCGCTGCGATCTCGGCGACGAGCAGCTCCCGCAGCCGCTCCACCCGCGGCCGGACCAGGTGCTCGCGCAGGATCCGGGAGGTCTCCGAGAGGGGGTCGCTCAGCAGGGACACCGCCACGCCGATCCCCATGTCCTGCAGCAGGAAGTGCAGCGCCTCGGCCAGCCCGTCCTCCCAGTTGGCGGGGGCCGCCGGCCGCTGCGGGGTGTACGTGGACCCGGCGTGGCCCAGGGCGCCCTCGAGCATCTCCAGGCTGTTGGCGTAGCGCCGGTAGATCGACGTCTTGGCCACCCCGGAGGCCGCCGAGACCGCCTCGATCGTCACCCGCTGGGGCCCGCCCTCCCGCAGGAGGGCGAGCGCCGCCGCGGTGATCTTCTTGTCCGTGGACACGGTCCGCGGGTCGGTCCGGTCGTCGCCGGCCATCGCCGTCCCCTCCTGCCCGTGCCGCCGCCGCCCGCCGCCGTCCGCCGCGGGGGCGGTCAGGCCGTCTTCCAGTCCTCGACGGGCCAGTGGTTGCGCCGCGCCAGCCGGTACAGGGCCAGATCCGGGTTGACGGCGTAGGGGTGGCCCACGAGCGAGAGCCAGCTGGCGTCCGCGTGGGAGTCCCCGTAGCCGTACGAGCGGGAGAGGTCGAAGCCCCCGCCCTCGGTGTACTTCTTCAGCCACTGGGCCCGGGCCTCGTCCACGAGGGGCGGGGTGGCCAGGTAGCCGGTCATCACGCCGTCGCGCTCGTCCATCCGCCCGGCCACGACCTCGTCGAACAGGTGCGCGAGCGGCTCCACGAGCAGGTCGATCGACCCGGTGACCAGCACGGTGCGGTGGCCCGCGGCCCGGTGCTCCTGGATCCGGGCCAGGGCCCCGGGCTTGAGCAGCCGCCGCATGTCCTGGCCCAGCGGCCCGGACACGAGCTCGCGGACGGTCGCGGCCGGCACGCCCTGGTAGCGGCGCATGAACGCGCGGATGAACTCGCCGCGGTCCCGCTTCTCGGCCTTGAGGTAGGTCGGGGCGCTGGAGACGAGGTCGGCCAGCTCGGCCGGCCACTTGGCCGGGCTCAGCGTGCGCCGGCGCAGCTGCAGGTACTGGTGGATGACCGTGGAGTCGAGGACGGTGCCCTCGAGGTCGAAGACCGCGACCACGTCCGTGCCCTCGCTCAGCGCCCGCTTCGGGGCGTTGCGCCGCTTGGCCGCCGCCCGGAGCCGGCCGTAGGCCTTGGTCATGTCCGTCAGGGCCGGCAGGTGGACGTTCTGCCAGTAGTCGGTCCAGTCGACGGCGCGGACGTCGAAGGTGAGGTCCTCGGGGGTGCCGGCCGGCAGGGAGTCGTTGAGCTGGCGGGTGCGGGCGTCGTCGAAGATCATCTCGGTGCGCGTGTAGGACTGGTAGAGGTCCACGTAGGTGCGCAGGGAGCCGAGCCCGGACTGCACCCGGTGCAGGGAGTTGGCCCACTCGCGGGTCCGGGAGGTCGCGGGCAGCACCGCGGTGAGCTTCCCGCCCACGGCCGAGAGCTTCTCCTTGACGGCCAGCGAGCGCTCCACGGCGTTGTTGGCGGGGAACTTCCACTCGGGCACCCGGATGGGGTTGCCCTCGGCGTCCTCGAGCGGGTGGGCGGTGAAGAACGTGTGCACGTTCTCGTACATCTCGTGGAACGGCAGCGGGTTCGAGGCGCCGGAGCACACCTGGTAGTAGCCCGGCTCCGGGTCTGGGGCGCCCGGCGCGGTGACCTCGCCCGACGGCGCCCGGTGGCCTCCCGTGGCCAGCGCCACGATCGCGTTGACCACCAGGTCCACGGGGATGACGTCCAGCACCGAGTCCGGCAGCCCCGGGAACTCCGGCAGCGCGCCCTTGGCGTAGGCCATGATCAGCGGGTCGGCGACCTTGTAGCCGTCGATCCACCCCGGGTACGGGTGGCGCAGCGCGGACTCGATGATGGACGGGCGCACCACGGACAGCCGGTGGCCGGTGCCGGCCCACTTCTGCTCGGCGATGCGCTCGCCGAGGGCCTTGGTGAAGGTGTAGACGTCCGTCCAGCCGAGGGACTGGGCGCGGGTCCGCCCGTACTCGACGAGCCGGGTGCGGATCCACTCCTGGCGGGCGGCCTCCGCGGCGCGGGCCACCGACTTGGGGCCCTCCTTGCCGTGACCGGCCGCGGCGGCGTCGATGACGGCCTGCAGCTGCTCGGGGGCCCGGGACGCCATCTCGGCCTCGTCGCGCGCCTGCAGCGCCGCGTGGAACTCGGCGGACCAGTCGGCGTCGTGGTCCACGGGCGCCTCGGGGCGCAGCCCCTTGGCGATGCCCCCGACGTAGCAGGTGGACACGTGGATCACGTGGGGGTCCTGCCCGGAGGCCAGCAGCGCGTCGTAGAGGCCCTGGGCGCCCCCGACGTTGGTGGTGAACGCCTCGTCGATGGGCGGGTCGAAGGAGACGGTCGAGGCCGAGTGGATCACCACGTCGAACGGGTCGGTGATCTCCGCGAGCGCGGAGAGGTCGCCCTCCAGCACGGCGGTGCGCTCGGCGAAGACCCGGCGGGCCTCCTCCTCCCCCAGGGCCTCGCGCCACCCGCGGAACACGGGCTTGCGCAGCAGCTGCCGCAGCCGCTGCTCCCCGGTGATGCTGCCCTTGGGCCGCACGACCGCGGTGACGTGCACGCCCTCGTGGGCGGAGAGCAGACGTTCGAGCACGGCCTGGCCGAGGAAGCCGGTGGCGCCCGTGAGCAGGACGCGCGTGGTGGGGGTCTCGGTCAAGGATGTTCCTCCGGGTGGTGTGCTGGTCCGCCGTCCGTGCGGAGCGGGCGGGGGGGCAGGGCGCGGGCCGGCCACGGCGGAGACCCGCGCACGGACCGCACAGTCTACGCTACGGCTACCGTAGTGTAGCCTAGATCTCATGCTTACCGCTCTCGTGACGGGGGGGACGTCCGGCATCGGTGCCGCGTTCGCCGAGGCCTTGGCTCGCCGTGGACATGCGCTCGTACTGGTGGCCCGCGATGCGGACCGGCTCGAGCAGACGGCCGCCCGGTTGCGCGCCGCGCACGGCGTGCCCGTGGAGGTCCTGTCCGCGGACCTGGTCGACCGCGCGGACGTCGACCGTGTGGCCGCGCGCATCGAGGACCCGGCCCGGCCCGTGGACGTGGTCGTCAACAACGCCGGCTTCTCCGTGAAGACCCCCTTCAGCGCCGAGGACACCTCCGCCCACGACCGCGCGTTCGAGGTCATGTGCCGGGCGGTGCTCGTGCTGTCCTCCGCCGCGGCGCGGGCGATGACGGCCCGCGGCTCCGGCTGGATCATCAACGTCTCCTCCGTCGCCGGGCTGATCACGATGGGCTCGTACTCGGCGCTCAAGACCTACACCACCGCCTTCACCGAGGCCCTGGCGGTCGAGCTCGCCGGCACGGGGGTGCACGTCACCGCGCTGCTGCCCGGGTGGGTGCGCACCGAGTTCCACGAGCGCGCCGGGATCACCGGCTCCTCGATCCCCTCCTTCATGTGGCTCACGCCCGAGCGGGTCGTCGAGGAGGCGCTCGACGACGTCGCGCGCGGCAAGGTGATCTCCATGCCCACCCGGCGCTACCGGCTCCTCGCGCTCTTCCTGCGCCACGCGCCCCGGTCCACGGTGCGCAGGATCTCCGGGCTGGTCGCGTCCGCCCGCCAGAAGGAACGGGCGGCCGGCTCATGACGCCCCGCGAGCCGCGCGAGCCGCGGGATCCCGTCCAGCGATCCATCGACGGCGGCAGCCGGTCCTCCTCCCCGGAGGAGCCCGCGCCGCCCGCGCCGCCGGCGTCGTCGGCCCACCTGGACGCCGCGCGGTTCCGCAGCCCGGTGCGCCGGGTCGCCCGCCGGATCGCCCAGGCGGTGTTCCTGCGCGGTCTCGTCTACCACGTGATCCGCCGCACGGTGGTGACCCACCCCGGTGCGGCAGCGCTGGAGGGGGCCTGCATCGTCGTGGCGAACCACTCCAGCCACCTCGACGCCCCGCTCGTGCTGGGCTCGGTGCCGCCGCGGATCCGCCGGGACCTCGCGACCGGCGTCGCCGCGGACTACTTCTTCACCGCCCCGCACAAGCGGGTGTTCACCGAGCTGATCTTCAACGCCTTCCCGGTGGACCGCACCGGCAGCGGGGCGAACCGGGGGCTGTCCAAGCAGCTGCTCAAGTCGGGCGTGCCCCTGCTCATCTTCCCCGAGGGCACACGCTCCCGCACGGGCAAGATGGGCTCCTTCAAGGTGGGCGCCGCGGGGCTCGCCAAGGCCGTGGGCGTGCCGGTCGTCCCGGTCGCGCTGATCGGGGCCTACGAGGCCATGCCGCGCGGGGCCAACTGGCCGCGGCGGGGGCGCCCGCCGGTGGTCGTCGCCGTCGGCGAGCCGCTGCGCGCCCGGGAGAAGGAGCCCACGGCCTCCTTCAACGACCGCATCGAGGCCTCCGTGCGCGCGCTCTACGCCGAGCACCGCCCGCGCCTCGACGGCTGAGCACCGTCCCCCACCCCCCGAGATCCAGGAGAGAACTGCGCAGATGGCACACGTGAAGCACATGAAGTGGTGGGGCTGGGGCGAGGAGGGCGTGCACTTCGAGTACGCCAACAAGCCCGCCTTCGCCCCCTTCGTCAAGAAGGCCGTCGGCATCGACCTCCGCCCCCGGCAGCGGGACACCATCGACTTCTCCACGATCAGCGTGCCGGCCTCGCACGCCGGGGAGGACGTCCTGGCCGCCCTGACCGGGATCTCGGGCGGGGAGAACGTCAGCGTCGACGACGAGCTGCGCGTGGTGCACTGGGCCGGCAAGTCGGTCACGGAGCTGCTGCTGACGCGCTCCGGGGACTTCGCGCGCATCCCGGACGTCGTGGTCTACCCCGGCAGCGAGGACGAGGTGTCCCAGGTGCTCCGGCTGGCCGTGGAGCGGGATCTCGTGGTCATCCCCTTCGGCGGCGGCACGAGCATCTCGCGGAGCCTCCAGCCCTCGCCGGTGGAAGAACGAACGATTGTCTCACTCGACCTGGGCCGCATGGACCGGGTCCTCGCCCTCGACGAGATCTCCGGGCTGGCGACCGTGCAGGCCGGCGTGCTGGGTCCCGACATGGAGGAACAGCTCAACGCGCGCGGCTGGACGCTGGGCCACTTCCCCGACTCCTTCACCCACTCCACGCTCGGCGGCTGGGCCGCGACGCGGTCCTCCGGAATGCAGTCGGACAAGTACGGGGACATCGCCGACATCGTCCGCGGCCTGCGCGTGGTGCGCCCGGGCGGCACCGTCGTCCTGCGCCCGCTGCCCTCGACGTCCACCGGACCGAGCCTGCGCGAGATGTTCATCGGGTCCGAGGGCCGGCTCGGCGTCATCACCGAGCTGGACGTGCAGGTGCACCGGATCGCGGAGCACCGCGAGGTCATCGCGTACATGTTCCCCTCGTGGCAGCAGGCCCTGACGGCTATGCACGACATCGCCCGCTCGGACGTCCGCACCACGTTCGCCCGCGTCTCCGACGCGCACGAGACGAGCTTCTCCCTGTCCACGCAGAAGGCGCCGACCACGCTCAAGAAGAAGGTCGCCGCCAAGGGCCAGGACCTGCTGTGGGAGGTCATGCGCCGCCGCGGCTGGGACATCGACGCCATGTGCATCGCGTACGTGTGCTTCGAGGGAACCAAGGCCGAGACCGAGGCCCGGAAGAAGACCGTCGCCGGCATCGTCAAGCAGCAGGGCGCTCTCGTCCTGGGCTCCGGCCCCGGCGCGCTCTACGACCAGAAGAAGTTCGACACCCCGTACCTGCGCGACTTCCTGCTGGAGCAGAACACGATCGGCGACGTCTCGGAGACGGCCGCCCCGTGGTCCAAGCTCACCACCGTCCACAAGGCCGTCTACGACGCCGCCCACCGGGCCTTCGCGGCGCAGGGCAAGCACGGCTGGATCATGTCCCACATGTCGCACTCGTACCACTCCGGGGCGTGCCTGTACTTCACGTTCGCCTACGAGATCGGGGAGGACCCGCACGCCGAGTACAAGGTGATCAAGGGAGCCATCCAGCAGGCGTTCGTCGACGCCGGGGGCACGCTGTCCCACCACCACGGCGTGGGCACCGAGCACAGCCCCTGGATGGAGCAGGACGTCTCCCCCGAGGGGGTGCGCCTGATGCGCAGCCTCTTCACCGCCGCGGACCCGGGCGCCCACCTGAACCCGGGCAAGATCGTCAGCTGAGCTCACCTGCCGGCCGGATCCACGCGGTCCAGGCACGAGAAAGGCCCCGCCGGGTGATCGGCGGGGCCTTTTCTGCGGGGCGGGCCGGTGCGGGGCGGGCCGCTGGCCTGGTGCTGTGTCCGTGTCCGCGGGGGTGTGGTGGTTAAGGTGGGGAGCCCCCGCACCGTGTGGTGCGGGGGCTCGACCCGTGTGGTGTGGTCCGGCGGTGTCCTACTCTCCCACACCCTTCCGGGTGCAGTACCATCGGCGCTGTGGGTCTTAGCTTCCGGGTTCGGGATGGGACCGGGCGTTTCCCCCACGCTATGACCGCCGTAACTCGTGCTCCGCGCCCCGTACCGTGCCCGCTGCGGGTGGTGGGGTGGGAAGTTCGTGTCACAGTCTGGTGGCTGTGGATTCAGTTGTGTGCTGCTCGACCGTGCAACCCGGCGGGGTTGTTGGTTGGGAGCCGTATAGTGGACGCGGTGTTCTGTGTGTTCCCACCCTGGATCCCAACCAGGGGTTGGGGGGGTGGGTGTGGGGTAAGTTGTCGGCCTATTAGTACCGGTCGGCTGCGCACGTCGTTGGTTCGTGCTTCCACCTCCGGCCTATCAACCCAGTGGTCTCGCTGGGGGCCTCTCGCACCTAAAGGGTGCGTGGAAATCTCATCTCGAAGCGAGCTTCCCGCTTAGATGCTTTCAGCGGTTATCTCTTCCGAACGTAGCGAAGCAGCGGTGCACCTGGCGGTACAACTGCCATACCAGAGGTTCGTCCGTCCCGGTCCTCTCGTACTAAGGACAGGTCTTCTCAAATTTCCTGCGCGCGCAGCGGATAGGGACCGAACTGTCTCACGACGTTCTGAACCCAGCTCGCGTACCGCTTTAATGGGCGAACAGCCCAACCCTTGGGACCAACTCCAGCCCCAGGATGCGACGAGCCGACATCGAGGTGCCAAACCATGCCGTCGATATGGACTCTTGGGCAAGATCAGCCTGTTATCCCCGAGGTACCTTTTATCCGTTGAGCGACGGCCATTCCACAATGTACCGCCGGATCACTAGTCCCGACTTTCGTCCCTGCTCGAGCTGTCGCTCTCACAGTCAAGCTCCCTTGTGCACTTACACTCGACACCTGATTGCCAACCAGGCTGAGGGAACCTTTGGGCGCCTCCGTTACTCTTTAGGAGGCAACCGCCCCAGTTAAACTACCCATCAGGCACTGTCCCTGACCCGGATCACGGGCCGAAGTTAGATGTCCAGAGTGACCAGAGTGGTATTTCAACGATGACTCCACGAGCACTGGCGTGCCCGCTTCACAGTCTCCCACCTATCCTACACAAGCCACACCGAACACCAATACCAAACTATAGTAAAGGTCTCGGGGTCTTTCCGTCCTGCTGCGCGTAACGAGCATCTTTACTCGTACTGCAATTTCGCCGAGTTCATGGTTGAGACAGCGGGGAAGTCGTTACTCCATTCGTGCAGGTCGGAACTTACCCGACAAGGAATTTCGCTACCTTAGGATGGTTATAGTTACCACCGCCGTTTACTGGGGCTTAAATTCTCCGCTTCGCCGTGAGGCTAACAGGTCCTCTTAACCTTCCAGCACCGGGCAGGAGTCAGTCCGTATACATCGTCTTGCGACTTCGCACGGACCTGTGTTTTTGATAAACAGTCGCTTCCCCCTGGTCTCTGCGGCCCTTACCCGCTCGCACCAGCAAGTGGTGTCCACGGTCCGGGCCCCCTTCTCCCGAAGTTACGGGGGCATTTTGCCGAGTTCCTTAACCATGATTCTCTCGATCGCCTTAGTATTCTCTACCTGATCACCTGTGTCGGTTTGGGGTACGGGCGGCTGGAACCTCGCGTCGATGCTTTTCTCGGCAGCATAGGATCACCGAATCCCCCCACGGATGGGGGTCCCGTCACGTCTCAGGCGCATGATCCGCGGATTTGCCAACGGATCGCCCTACACGCTTAGACCGGGTCTACCATCGCCCGGCTCGGCTACCTTCCTGCGTCACACCTGTTAATACGCTTACCTCCCCGGTTCAGGTCCCACGCTCCCCGCCACCGGTGACGGCCAATGGCCGGCACCTGGTGCGGTTCGGGTGGTTAGTGTCCCCGGTTCGATATGGGCGGTTCTTCGCCGGTACGGGAATATCAACCCGTTGTCCATCGACTACGCCTGTCGGCCTCGCCTTAGGTCCCGACTGACCCAGGGCAGATTAGCTTGACCCTGGAACCCTTGATCATCCGGCGGACGGGTTTCTCACCCGTCATTCGCTACTCATGCCTGCATTCTCACTCGTGTGGGCTCCACCACTGGGTTACCCCGCAGCTTCACTGCCCACACGACGCTCCCCTACCCATCGCACCACCTGAACCAAGGACCACGAGGGCCCCGGCTGGGTATCGTTGGTGCAATGCCACAACTTCGGCGGTGTACTTGAGCCCCGCTACATTGTCGGCGCGGAATCACTTGACCAGTGAGCTATTACGCACTCTTTCAAGGGTGGCTGCTTCTAAGCCAACCTCCTGGTTGTCTAAGCAACTCCACATCCTTTCCCACTTAGCACACGCTTAGGGGCCTTAGTTGGTGGTCTGGGCTGTTTCCCTCTCGACTATGAAGCTTATCCCCCACAGTCTCACTGCTACGCTCTCACTTACCGGCATTCGGAGTTTGGCTGACGTCAGTAACCTTGTAGGGCCCATCGGCCATCCAGTAGCTCTACCTCCGGCAAGAAACACGTAACGCTGCACCTAAATGCATTTCGGGGAGAACCAGCTATCACGAAGTTTGATTGGCCTTTCACCCCTACCCACAGCTCATCCCCTCCATTTTCAACTGAAGTGGGTTCGGTCCTCCACGCGCTCTTACACGCGCTTCAACCTGGCCATGGGTAGATCACTTCGCTTCGGGTCTAGATCACGCCACTCACTCGCCCTATTCAGACTCGCTTTCGCTACGGATACCCCTCACGGGTTAACCTCGCGACGTAACACTAACTCGCAGGCTCATTCTTCAAAAGGCACGCCGTCACCTTGTAGGGCTCCGACGGATTGTAGGCACACGGTTTCAGGTACTATTTCACTCCCCTCCCGGGGTACTTTTCACCTTTCCCTCACGGTACTGGTCCGCTATCGGTCATCAGGTAGTATTTAGGCTTACCAGGTGGTCCTGGCAGATTCACACGGGATTTCACGGGCCCCGTGCTACTTGGGTACGTGCACCGTGCGGCAGCAACGATTTCGTCTACGGGACTCCCACCCTCTACGGCCCGGCACTCACACCGGTTCGACTATCGTCCTGCACTCACACGCCCGGGCCGGCAGACCCGGGACGACACGCCCCACGACCCCGATGATGCAACCCCTGCCGGGTCTCACACACCATCGGTTTGGCCTCTTCCGCGTTCGCTCGCCACTACTGACGGAATCACTGTTGTTTTCTCTTCCTGTGGGTACTGAGATGTTTCACTTCCCCACGTTCCCTCCACGCACCCTATGAATTCAGGTACGGGTCACCACGCATAACACGCGGCGGGGTTTCCCCATTCGGAGACCCTCGGATCACAGCTCGTTTATCAGCTCCCCGAGGCTTATCGCAGATTACCGCGTCCTTCATCGGCTCCTGATGCCAAGGCATCCACCGTGCGCCCTTAAAAACTTGCCACATGATCACAGAACACACCGACCCACCACCACGACCACCGGCCCCCTCCCGCAAGGAGAAGGACCCGCTGCCCGCAGCACTGGGCGGCGATCAATCACGAACTTGAGGCACCACAACCACCGCCGAGACGCCCGAAGACGACCCCTGCGACTGCTGCGGCACCAGTTCTTAAGATGCTCGCGTCCACTATACAGTTCTCAAACAACAACCCGCACACCCCACACTCACGGGCGGAAGTCACGACCATCAGGCCGTCACCGCCGCCGGCGGGGCGCCGGGAACCAAAGACATCTCACCACCCACCACGAACCCACCACCCCTCCACCACCGCCCCCGCAAAGGGGACCAGCAGCGCAGGAACCGGTGCGCCCGGGTCGGGGCCTGTTGTCTCAGGACCCAACAGTGCGCCATGGACCGCTCCTCCACCGGACGTCCCCCACCGTTCCACCACCACCACGACCACCGGGGCAACCCGGCAGCCCGCGGTGAGCGGGTACTGAAGAAGAGAACGACCAGCACCTAAGGTGCGGCCGCTTGCCTGCTGATGTTCCACCCATGAGCTCACCCCACCGGCAGCACCTACGGCTGCTCGAAGCGGGGGCGACCACCACACGGTGGTCAACGGCTCCTTAGAAAGGAGGTGATCCAGCCGCACCTTCCGGTACGGCTACCTTGTTACGACTTAGTCCCAATCGCCGGTCCCACCTTCGACGGCTCCCTCCCACAAGGGGTTAGGCCACCGGCTTCGGGTGTTACCAACTTTCGTGACTTGACGGGCGGTGTGTACAAGGCCCGGGAACGTATTCACCGCAGCGTTGCTGATCTGCGATTACTAGCGACTCCGACTTCATGAGGTCGAGTTGCAGACCTCAATCCGAACTGAGACCGGCTTTTTGGGATTAGCTCCACCTCACAGTATCGCAACCCTTTGTACCGGCCATTGTAGCATGCGTGAAGCCCAAGACATAAGGGGCATGATGATTTGACGTCATCCCCACCTTCCTCCGAGTTGACCCCGGCAGTCTCCTATGAGTCCCCACCATCACGTGCTGGCAACATAGAACGAGGGTTGCGCTCGTTGCGGGACTTAACCCAACATCTCACGACACGAGCTGACGACAACCATGCACCACCTGTCCACCAGCCCCGAAGGGAAACCCCATCTCTGGGGCGGTCCGGTGGATGTCAAGCCTTGGTAAGGTTCTTCGCGTTGCATCGAATTAATCCGCATGCTCCGCCGCTTGTGCGGGCCCCCGTCAATTCCTTTGAGTTTTAGCCTTGCGGCCGTACTCCCCAGGCGGGGCACTTAATGCGTTAGCTACGGCGCGGAGGACGTGGAATGTCCCCCACACCTAGTGCCCAACGTTTACGGCATGGACTACCAGGGTATCTAATCCTGTTCGCTCCCCATGCTTTCGCTCCTCAGCGTCAGTAACAGCCCAGAGACCTGCCTTCGCCATCGGTGTTCCTCCTGATATCTGCGCATTTCACCGCTACACCAGGAATTCCAGTCTCCCCTACTGCACTCTAGTCTGCCCGTACCCACTGCCGACCCGGGGTTGAGCCCCGGGCTTTCACAGCGGACGCGACAAACCGCCTACGAGCTCTTTACGCCCAATAATTCCGGACAACGCTTGCGCCC
This sequence comes from Kocuria sp. U4B, assembly GCF_054875615.1. The sequence continues at coordinate 2,594,971 of NZ_CM142180.1, read as the reverse complement.
TACGTATTACCGCGGCTGCTGGCACGTAGTTAGCCGGCGCTTCTTCTGCAGGTACCGTCACTTGCGCTTCTTCCCTACTGAAAGAGGTTTACAACCCGAAGGCCGTCATCCCTCACGCGGCGTCGCTGCATCAGGCTTTCGCCCATTGTGCAATATTCCCCACTGCTGCCTCCCGTAGGAGTCTGGGCCGTGTCTCAGTCCCAGTGTGGCCGGTCACCCTCTCAGGCCGGCTACCCGTCGTCGCCTTGGTGAGCCATTACCCCACCAACAAGCTGATAGGCCGTGAGCCCATCCAAAACCAGTAAACCCTTTCCACCCCCCACCATGCGGTGGAAGGTCGTATCCAGTATTAGACCCGGTTTCCCAGGCTTATCCCAGAGTCAGGGGCAGGTTACTCACGTATTACTCACCCGTTCGCCACTAATCCGCCCAGCAAGCTGGGCATCATCGTTCGACTTGCATGTGTTAAGCACGCCGCCAGCGTTCGTCCTGAGCCAGGATCAAACTCTCCGTCAAAAAAACAGAAAACCAACCCGAACACCCCACCACAAAGCAGGACACCCGGACGATCCAGGCTGACACCGTCACCCACCCCACGGAGGCGGAACGAGCAACGGCCAATCAACCAAACAAAACATTTGGCATCAACAAACATGGCACACTATTGAGTTCTCAAACAACAGACCGGTCAGCGTGTCGCGCTGGACACCTTGCTCCCGGAGTGCTCTGCAACCTTAGGCCGTCGGGCCGGTCTCGGTCAATCCCGGGTGAACGCTCGGTTACCGGTTCATGACCGCACCGCCTTCCGGCGAAGCTGACAATCTCCTACTCTAACACGTTTCCGCTCCTTCGCAACCCGGGGGCTGCTCGGACGGTCGGTGCCGGAGGAGGACGCCGCCACCGGGCTCTCCCGGAGGAGTTCCTCGCCGCGGCGACTCGGAAGAAGTTACTCCCTTTGCGGCGGCGGTGCAACCCGGGCCCGGCAGCGCCTCCCGGCCACGGATCCGGGGTGCCCGAGGGGCCCGGGTCTCGGACCCGGGCCCCTCGCTGGGTGCAGCGGCGTGGCCGGCGCCGTGGCCGGCGCAGCGTCAGTCCTCGGCGGGCTTGAGGTACAGCACCGCGAGCGGCGGGACGGTGAGCACGGCGGACGCCGGGCTGCCGTTGTGGGCTCCCTCGGTGGCGGTGACCTTGCCCAGGTTGCCGACGCCGGACCCGCCGAAGAGCTCGGAGTCCGTGTTGAGCACCTCGACCCACTCCCCCGCCCACGGCAGCCCGAGGCGGAAGTCCTTGTGGGGGTGGCCGGCGAAGTTCGCCACGCACACGAGCGGGTTGCCCTGCTCGTCCCACCGGGTGAAGGACAGCGTGTTGCGCCCGGCGTCGCCGGCGTCGATCCACTCGAAACCGGCGGGGTTGTTGTCCCTCTCGTACAGGGCCGGGGTGTCCCGGTAGATGTCGTTGAGCGTGCGGACCAGCTCCTGGACCCCCTTGTGCGGCGGGGTCTCGGACAGCCACCAGTCCAGCCCGTGCTCCTGCGACCACTCCGACTCCTGGGCGTACTCGGTGCCCATGAAGATCAGCTGCTTGCCCGGGTGCGCCCACATGTACGCGAGGTAGGCGCGGACGTTGGCGAGCTGCTGCCACCGGTCTCCGGGCATCTTCCGCAGCAGCGAGCCCTTGCCGTAGACGACCTCGTCGTGGGAGATCGGGAGCATGAAGTTCTCGGAGAATGCGTAGACGAGCGAGAACGTCAGCTTGTTGTGGTGGTAGTACCGGTTGATCGGGTCCTCGGCCATGTACTCGAGCGTGTCGTTCATCCAGCCCATGTTCCACTTCAGTCCGAAGCCGAGCCCGTCGGCGTCGGTCGGCCGGGTGACGCCCGGGAAGGACGTGGACTCCTCGGCGATCATCACGATGCCGGGGGTGCGCTTGTACGCCGTGGCGTTGGCCTCCTTGAGGAAGGCGATGGCCTCGAGGTTCTCGCGGCCGCCGAAGGCGTTGGGCTCCCACTCGCCGTCGTTGCGCGAGTAGTCCAGGTAGAGCATCGACGCGACCGCGTCCACGCGCAGGCCGTCGACGTGGAATTCCTCGAGCCAGTAGGACGCGTTGGCCACCAGGAAGTTGCGGACCTCGTTGCGCCCGTAGTCGAAGATCAGAGTGCCCCAGTCCTTGTGCTCGCCGCGGCGCGGGTCCGGGTGCTCGTACAGGGCCTCCCCGTCGAACCGGGCCAGGGCGAACTCGTCCTTCGGGAAGTGGCCCGGCACCCAGTCGACGAGCACGCCGATGCCGGCCTGGTGCAGCTTGTCGACGAGGTAGCGGAACTCGTCCGGGGTGCCGAAGCGCGACGACGGCGCGTAGTAGGACGTGACCTGGTAGCCCCACGACCCGCCGAACGGGTGCTCGGCCACGGGCATGAACTCGACGTGGGTGAAGCCCTGCCAGGTGAGGTACTCCACGAGCTCCGTGGCGAGGTCCTTGTAGTCCAGGCCCATCCGCCACGAGCCGATGTGCATCTCGTAGACGCTCATGGGGCCGTTGTGCGGATCGGTCTTCGCCCGGCGGGCCATCCACTCGTCGTCCTGGAACTCGTAGGTGGACTCGAAGACCCGGGACGCGGTGGACGGCGGGACCTCGGTGCCGAAGGCCATGGGGTCGGCCTTCTCCCGCCACCCGCCGTCCCGGCCCAGCAGGCGAAACTTGTAGGTCGCGCCGGATTCGAGGCCCGGGACGAAGATCTCCCACACGCCCGAGCCGCCGAGCGAGCGCATGGCGTGCTCCGTGCCGTCCCAGCCGTTGAAGTCGCCGATGACGCGCACGGCCTGGGCGTTGGGGGCCCACACGGCGAAGCTCACGCCCGTGATCTCGCCCATCGCCGAGGGGTAGCGGCGCACGTGGGCGCCGAGGACCGTCCACAGCGTCTCGTGGCGGCCCTCCCCGATCAGGTGCAGGTCCAGCTCGCCCAGGGTGGGCGCGAAGCGGTAGGGGTCGTCGCCGCGCTGCGGCTCGAGGCCGCGGTAGGTGACCTCCAGGCGGTAGTCCGGGATCCGGCCGGGCTCGCGGGCCGGGACGACGCCCGTGAAGATCCCGCCCCACTCGTGCTCGAGCTCGACCCTGCCGTCCTCGGTGATCACGGCGACCCCGGTCGCGAACCGGCGCAGCGCGCGCACCGTGACGGTGCCGTCCGGGTTCGGGTGCGCGCCCAGCACGGAGTGCGGGTCGTGGTGGCGGCCCTCGGACACGGCGGCCAGCACGTGCTCGGGCACCGGGACGGGCTCGCCGGCGGGTGCGGCGGCAGGTGCTGCGGCGCCGGCCGGCACGGGGGCGGCAGCAGGCTTGGCAGCAGGCGCGGCGGCACCGGCCGGTGCGGTGTCGCGGCGGTCCTGCGGGGTGCTGGCTGTCACATCGTCCTCGATTTCCGTTCCCGGTCCCGCCGGGGGGCGGAGCTCGGACCGGGAGCTGTCGTCGTCGTGGTCGGTGGCGGCCGTGGCGGCCGCACCGGCGGGTTCAGGGTTCACGCTACGCGACCGGACGCCTTCCAGAGAACGGCGCACCGCCGAGGCCGGGACCTCCAGCCAGTCGGGGCGGTTGCGCTGCTCGTAGACGACCTCGTAGAGGGCCTTGTCGAGCCACAGGGCCAGGAACAGGGGGGACCCGCGGTCCACGGCCCGGCCGGCGACCTCCGCGTAGCCCTCGAGGAAGGCGCCGCTCGCGCGCCGGCCCCAGTCCTCGGCGTCGCGGGCGCCCGCGCGCGCGGCGAAGGCGGCGGCGTAGTCGAAGGAGCGCAGCATCCCGACGACGTCGCGCAGGGCCACGTCCGGGCGCGTGCGCTCCTCGATCGGGCGCAGCGGCTCGCCCTCGAAGTCCAGGACCTTGAACTGCCCGTCGGCGGCCTGCAGCACCTGGCCCAGGTGGTAGTCGCCGTGGATGCGCTGGAGCTCGGGCAGCTCGGCGACGTCCTCGAGGGCGGCCAGGACCGCGTCGAGCTGCGCGGCGTGGTCGTCGAAGAGGGTGCCGGTCTCCGTGCGCGCCCAGCGGATGCGGCCGGCCAGGTCCTCGAGCAGGCGGGCGCGGGCGGCGTCGTCGGGGGCGTGCGCGCCGAACGCGCGCGCGAGGTCGCGGTGCACGCGGGCGGTGGTGCGGCCGAGGTCGCGGGCCGGCGCGGAGAAGTCCTCCCCGCGCTCCCCGGCGGCGACCGCCCGGGCCCACGCGTCCGCGGAGCCCGCGAGGAACTCCGTGGCCACGGCGAGCTGCCCCTCGTGGGCGGCCAGGCCCGAGCGCCAGCGGGCGTCGAGCCAGCCGAAGGTGCGCGGCACCGCGGGGCAGCCGAGCGCGGTGAGCTCCCGGCCCACCTCGACGTCCGGGTTGCGGCCCTCCCCCACCACGCGGAAGAACTTCACGATCACGGCGTCGGCGTCGGCCGTGCCGGTGGGCGGGGTGAGGATCACCGACGAGTTGGACTGCTCGCTGGCGATCACGCGCACCTGGTCGCGGCCCTCGACCGGCCAGGACACGCGCAGCGCCCCGCCGTGCGCGCCGGTCACGGACAGCCCGAGGGGCCCGGAGCCCGCGGAGCCGTCCTGCTGCATGAGCGCGAGCGCCGGGCCCACGAAGGCGGGGTCGCCCACGCCGTCGTAGACCCACGGCCCGGCCGGCGCGTCCTCCGCCCCGGGCAGCGGCAGGCCCGTGCGCTGGGCGACCGCCCGCCCGGCGCGGGCGGCCCGGTCGCGGAGCAGGCGGGCGGTGCGCAGCGGGCTCCGCCCGTCCTCCGCACCCGGGTCCTCGGCGCCCGGCTCCGGCGTGCCGGCGTCGGACCGGGCGGCGGGCAGGGCGCCCACGAGGAACCGCTCGGCGTCCTCCAGCGGGGCCCCGCGGAACGTCAGGGGCACCTGCAGCAGCTCGGTGCGCCCCGCCTCCTGCGCCTCCACCAGCAGGACGCGGGCCTCGGCGGATCCGCCGTCCCCGTCCGTCCCGGTGCCGGGCAGCGCGAGCTGCGCGGCGACCCGCAGGGCCACGCCCTCGCCGCCGTCCCCGAAGGGGAACCACCGCTGCCGCGGCAGCCACCGGCGCAGGAGGTCGAGGAGCTCGTCGGGGTGCTGGTCGCTCATGTGGTCAGGTCCTTCCGGGTGCGGGCGGGGAGGGTGCGGCAGGAGCGGGTCGCCTCAGCTCCGGGCGGGGGTGATGATCGGCAGGGCCGTGGTGTGCGGGTGCGTGCCGTCGTCGCGGGCGGCCGCCCGCAGGCGCAGCCAGAAGAAGTCCTGGCTGCCCAGGGTGATGCGGTACTCGCCGGCTTCGTCGACCTCCCCGAACAGGTCCCCGCCGAAGAGCTCGCGCAGGCCGCGGCCCGCGTACTCGGGCAGCCGGATGCGGGCGCACGCGGGCGTGTGGGCGAGGTTGAACAGGCACAGCAGGGTCTCGCCGCGGCCGTCCTCCGTCTCCTCGTCTGGCAGGACGCGCAGGAACGCCAGCACGGAGTCGTGGTCGGTCTCCACGTTGACGTAGGAGCCCAGCCCGAACGCCGGGTGCGCCTTGCGCACCGCCAGCATCTGGCGCATCCAGTGCAGCAGGGAGGACGACGACGCCAGCTGCGCCTCCACGTTGACCTGGTTGTAGTGGTACACGAGGGACTGGACGACCGGCAGGTAGAGCTTGCCCGGATCGGCCTTGGAGAACCCGGCGTTGCGGTCCGGGGTCCACTGCATCGGGGTGCGGGAGGCGTCGCGGTCGGCGAGCCAGATGTTGTCGCCCATCCCGATCTCGTCGCCGTAGTACAGGAACGGGCTGCCCGGCAGCGACAGCAGCAGGGCGTGGATGAGCTCCAGCTCGGCCCGCGAGTTGTCCAGCAGGGGCGCCAGGCGCCGGCGGATGCCCACGTTGGCGCGCATGCGGGAGTCGGGGGCGTACCAGCCGAGCATGGCCTGGCGCTCCTCGGTGGTCACCATCTCCAGGGTCAGCTCGTCGTGGTTGCGCAGGAACGTCCCCCACTGCGTGCCGCGCGGGATGTCCGGGGTCTCCCGCATCGTGTCGATGATCGGGGTCGCCTTCTGGTCCCGCAGCGCGTAGAAGATGCGGGGCATGATCGGGAAGTGGAAGCACATGTGGCACTCGGGGTTCTCCTCCGTGCCGTAGTACTCCACCACCTCGTGCGGCATCTGGTTGGCCTCCGCGATGATGACGCGGCCCGGGTACTGCTCGTCGACCATGGCGCGCAGCTTCACGAGGAAGTCGTGCGTGCCCGGGAGGTTCTCGCAGTTGGTCCCCTCCTCCTCGATCAGGTACGGGATCGCGTCGGCGCGGAAGCCGTCGATGCCCATGTCCAGCCAGAACTTCACGACGTCGAACACGGCCTCCACCACGGCGGGGTTCTCGAAGTTGAGGTCCGGCTGGTGGGAGAAGAACCGGTGCCAGAAGAACTGCCGGCGGATGGGGTCGAACGTCCAGTTCGACTCCTCGTGGTCCACGAAGATGATGCGGGCGTCCTGGTACAGCTCGTCCGTGTCCGACCAGACGTAGAAGTCGCCGTACGGCCCGTCCGGGTCCTCGCGGGAGGCCTGGAACCAGGGGTGCTGGTCGCTCGTGTGGTTCAGCGGGAGGTCGGTGATCACGCGCAGGCCGCGGGCGTGCGCCTCGGACACGAGCCGCTTGAAGTCGCTGATCGTGCCGAACTCGTCCAGGACGGAGTAGTAGTCGGAAATGTCGTACCCGCCGTCGCGCAGGGGGGACTCGTAGAACGGGGGGATCCACAGGCAGTCGATCCCCAGCCACTGCAGGTAGTCCAGCTTGTCGATCAGGCCGGAGAAGTCGCCGGAGCCGTCACCGTTGGCGTCGGAGAACGCCCGGACGAGCACCTCGTAGAACACCGCTTTGCGGAACCAGTCGGGGTCGTGGGAGATGCCGGGGGCATTGAGCGAGTACGGCGAGGTGCTCATGCGGGGGTGCCGCCTTTCGGACAGGTGGGGCAATAGGTGGGTGCTGGAGGGGGCCTCCCCGGGCGCGGCGCCCAGGGAGGCCCCCGACGGGGTCTCGGAGACCCTTACTTGACGTTGCGCCGGACGTGCAGGACGTGGGCGGGCTCGTGGTGCGGGTCCAGGCGCACGTAGTTGTGCGTGCCCCACTTCCACGACTCGCCGCTGATCAGGTCGTCGACCCAGAAGCTGCCGTCCTCGTTGAAGTCGGCGTCGTCGAGGTTCAGCGACGCGAGGTCCAGCCACACGGTGCCCTCGCGCACGGCGTGCGGGTCCACGTTGACGACGACGATGACCGTGTCCTTCTGGGCCGCCTCCCCGTGGCCGACGGTCTTCGTCTTCGAGTAGGCGACGAGCGCGTCGTCGGACGTGGTCTGCACGGTGAGGTTCTGCAGGTCGCCCAGCGACGCGTGCCCGCGGCGGATCTCGTTGAGCCGGCGCAGGTACGGTGCCAGGGACCGGCTGGCCGCCTCCGCCCCGGCGAAGTCGCGGGGACGGTACTCGTACTTCTCGTTGTCGATGTACTCCTCCGCCCCGGGCCGGGCCACGTGCTCGTACAGCTCGTAGCCCGCGTAGACGCCCCACAGCGGCGACCCGGTGGCGGCGAGGACGGCGCGGACCTTGAACGCCGCCGGACCGCCGAACTGGAGGTACTCCGTGAGGATGTCCGGGGTGTTGACGAAGAAGTTGGGCCGGTACACCGCCGAGGTCTCGTGGCTGATCTCGTGGAAGTACTCCTCGATCTCCTGCTTCGTGTTGCGCCAGGTGAAGTAGGAGTAGGACTGCTGGAAGCCGACCCGGGCGAGGCCCTGCATCATGGCCGGGCGGGTGAAGGCCTCGGCGAGGAAGACCACGTCGGGGTGCTTGGCGTTGACCGTGCCGATCAGCCACTCCCAGAACCACAGGGGCTTGGTGTGCGGGTTGTCGACCCGGAAGATCTTCACGCCGTGGGAGATCCACAGCTCCACGATCCGCAGCACCTCGAGGGAGAGCCCCTCGGGGTCGTTGTCGAAGTTCAGGGGGTAGATGTCCTGGTACTTCTTCGGCGGGTTCTCCGCGTACGCGATCGAGCCGTCGGCGCGGGTCGTGAACCACTCGGGGTGGGCGGCCACCCACGGGTGGTCGGGCGACGCCTGCAGCGCGAGGTCCAGGGCGACCTCCAGGCCGACGTGCTGGGCACGGGCCACGAAGGCGTCGAAGTCCTCGAAGGAGCCGAGGTCCGGGTGGATGGCGTCGTGCCCGCCCTCGGGAGCGCCGATGGCCCACGGGGACCCGGGGTCCTGGGGCCCGGCCACCAGGGTGTTGTTCGGCCCCTTGCGGTGGGCCCGCCCGATCGGGTGGATCGGCGGCAGGTAGATGACGTCGAAGCCCATGCCCGCGACCGCCTCGAGCCGCTCGGCGGCGGTGCGCAGGGTGCCGGAGGTCCACGTGCCCGTCTCGGCGTCGAGGACGGCGCCCTCGGAGCGGGGGAAGAACTCGTACCAGGAGCCCTGGCCGGCGGCGGCGCGCTCGACCTTCAGCGGGTAGCGGCGGCTCTCGGTGACGAGGTCGCGCACCGGGCGCTCGGCCACGACGGCCAGCACCCCGGCCGAGACGGCCGCCTCGAGCCGGTCCTCGGCCGGCAGCTCGCGGTCGGCGAGCGTGCGGGAGACCGAGCGGAACAGCTCGGCGTCGGAGCCCGGGCGGCCCTCCTCCGCGGCGGCGCGGTCGAAGAGCAGCACGCCCTCGTCCATCATCAGCTCGACGTCCTGGCCGACGCCGACCTTGATCTCGGCGGCGTGCCGCCAGGTCTCGTAGAGGTCCCCCCAGCCCTCGACCGCGAAGGACCAGGCGCCCTCGGCGGACGGGGTCAGCCAGGCCTCGTAGCGGTCGGTGCCGGGAACCAGCAGCCGCATCGGCACGCGCTCGGCCTCGGCGCCCTGCGGGTCGTAGAGCACCGCGGTGACGCCCAGGGCGTCGTGCCCCTCCCGGAACACCGTGGCGCCCACGCGGATCGACTGGCCGGGCACGGCCTTGGCCGGGAAGCGGCCGTCCTCCACGGCCGGGCTCACGTCCACGACGGGGATCCGGCCGTAGACCAGGTTCTCGCGGGAGAACGCCGTCTTGCGGCGGCGGGCCGGGGCCTTGCGCGCGGCCGGCTTCTTGGCGGCGGGCGCCTTGTCCGCGGCCGCGGCGGAGGCCTTCGTGGCGGTCCCCGCGGAGGCCTTGGCGGCGGAGGTCCTGCGCGTGGCGGGCTTCTTCGCGGCGGGAGCCTGCTCCTCGGCCGCGGGCGCGGCCTCGGCGGCCTCCGGCGCGGGTTCGGCGGCCTTCTTGGCCGTCGAGCTCCGACGGCGCGCCGGGGCCTTCTTCGCGGGCGGCTCGGCCGCGACGGCCTCGGCCACGACGGCGTCCGGGATCTCGCCGGCCGGGGCCGTCGAGGGGTCAGGGGCGGGCGTGCCGGCCGGGCGCGAGGCCGGGTCGGTCGGGGAAGGAGTGTTGGCTTGGCTCACCCGCACCACGTTAGCGACAAAGCCGACGATCGTTAAGCCCGCTGACTACCGCGACACGGCGGGGCGGCCGGGTAGTCTGACCGCGTGAAGGCAATCCGTAGATTCACCGTGCGCACCGTGCTGCCGGAGTCCATCGCTCCCCTGAGCCGCCTGGCCAAGAACCTGCGCTGGTCGTGGCACCGCCCGACCGAACAGCTCTTCGCCGACCTCAATCCCCAGGCCTGGGAGGCCGTCCACGGGGACCCGGTCAAGCTGCTGGGCTCGCTCACCCGGGAGGAGATCCAGCAGATCGCCGACGACCCGGAGACCGTCCGGCGCATCGAGGAGCTCGACGCCGACCTCGAGTGCTACCTCACCGACGAGCTCTGGTACCAGCAGACGCAGCCCGCCGACGCGCCGGCGTCGATCGCCTACTTCTCCGCCGAGTACGGCATCACCTCCGTGCTCCCCCAGTACTCCGGCGGGCTCGGCATCCTCGCGGGGGACCACCTCAAGAGCGCCTCGGACCTGGGCGTGCCCGTGGTCGGCGTCGGGCTGTTCTACCAGCACGGCTACTTCAAGCAGTCCCTGTCCCGGGACGCGTGGCAGCAGGAGACCTACCCGGTCCTCGACCCGGACGGCCTGCCCCTGACGCTGCTGCGGGAGGAGGACGGCACCCCGGCCAGGGTGACCCTGCCGCTGCCCAACGGCCGGTCCCTGTCGGCGCACATCTGGCGTGCGGACGTCGGACGCGTCCCGCTGCTGCTGCTCGACTCGGACATCCCGGACAACGACGACCACGCCCGCAGCATCACGAACCGGCTCTACGGCGGCGGGGGCGACCACCGGCTCCAGCAGGAGCTGCTGCTGGGCATGGGCGGGGTGCGCGCGCTGCGCGTCTTCCGCCGCCTGACCGGCGCCCCGGAGCCCGAGGTCTACCACTGCAACGAGGGCCACGCCGGCTTCGCCGGCATCGAGCGCGTCTCCGAGCTCATGGAGCCCCGCGGCGACGCCGAGCCGATGACGTGGGAGGAGGCCCTCACAGCGGTGCGCTGCGGCACGGTCTTCACCACCCACACGCCCGTCCCGGCCGGCATCGACCGCTTCGAGCGCGCGCAGATCGAGCACTTCTTCCAGGCCGGCCTCGCCCCGTCGGTGCCCACCGCGAACATCCTCGCCCTCGGCGCGGAGGACTACGACGGCGGGGACCCCGGGAAGTTCAACATGGCCGTGATGGGCCTGCGCCTGGCCCAGCGGGCCAACGGCGTGGCGAAGCTGCACGGCGTCGTCTCCCGGCAGATGTTCCAGGGCCTGTGGCCGGGCTTCGACAACGACGAGGTCCCGATCGGGTCGATCACCAACGGCGTGCACGTGACCAGCTGGATCGACCCGCGGATGGCCGAGCTGGTCCTCGACCCGCACGGGACGGACCTGGACCGGGCCGCCCGGTGGCGGCACGTCTACTCCGTGGAGGACACCGAGCTGTGGGCGGTCCGCCGGGAGCTGCGCAAGCGGCTCGTGCAGGACGTGCGCGCCCGGCTGCGGGCGTCGTGGAAGGCCCGCGGCGCGGCCGACGCCGAGCTGGGCTGGACCGACTCGGTGCTGGACCCGGACGTGCTCACCATCGGCTTCGCCCGGCGCGTGCCGACGTACAAGCGCCTGACGCTCATGCTGCGCGACCCGCAGCGGCTGAAGAAGATCCTGCTGAACCCCGAGCGTCCCGTGCAGCTGGTGGTGGCCGGGAAGTCCCACCCCGCGGACGAGCAGGGCAAGCGGATGATCCAGGACCTCGTGCGCTTCACGGACGACCCCGAGGTGCGCCACCGCATCGTCTTCCTGCCCAACTACGACATCGCGATGGCCCGCACCCTGTTCCCCGGCTGCGACGTGTGGCTGAACAACCCCCTGCGCCCGCTCGAGGCCTGCGGGACGTCCGGGATGAAGGCGGCCCTCAACGGCGGGCTCAACCTCTCGGTGCTCGACGGGTGGTGGGACGAGATGTACGACGGTCAGAACGGCTGGGCCATCCCCACCGCCGACGAGGGCGCGCACCCGGACGAGCGCGACGACATCGAGGCCGCGGCCCTGTACGAGCTCATCGAGAACCACGTGGCCCCCCGCTTCTACGGCGAGGCCGCCGAGGGCCCGGAGCCGGGCACCGACGGCGTGCCGCACCAGTGGCTGGCCATGGTCAGGCACACCCTCGCGACCCTGGGCCCGCGGGTCTCGGCCAAGCGGATGGTCGACGACTACGTCCGGGAGCTCTACGTCCCCGCCGCCCGCTCCCAGCGGCGGGCGGCCGCGGACGGCTTCGCGGCCGCCCGGGCCGAGTCCCGCTGGGTGGGCCGGGTGCGCCAGGCCTGGCCGGAGGTGAGCGTCGAGCACGTCGACGCGGAGGGCGTCGAGCAGGAGCCGCAGATCGGCGACGAGCTGCGGGTCCACGCCTACGTCACCCTCGGCTCGCTCACCCCCGAGGACGTCCGGGCGGAGATCGGCTACGGCCGGGTCTCCGAGACGGACCACATCCACGAGCGCAGGTACGCGCTGCTGGCCCCCAACGGGGACCTGGGCGGCGGCCGGCACCGGTTCAGCGGCTCCGTCACGATCGACCGCTCCGGCCCGTTCGGCTACACGGTGCGGGTGGTGCCGCAGCACCCGCACATCGCCGACAAGGCCGAGCTGGGGCTCGTGGTCAACGCCTGAGAGCCCCTGTCCGAACGGCGGCGGGGGCCGCACCCGGGAGAGCGGGTGCGGCCCCCGCCGCCGTTCCAGCAGGTGCGGGAGGCGTCAGAGCACCCGGAACAGGCTCACCGAGCTCGCCGGGACGCCCTGCGCCTGTCCGGTGCGGAACCGGGTGCCGTAGCGCCCGTAGAGCACCGACGCGGTGCTGTGCACGAGGGAGTAGACCCCGCCGGCCGGCTCGTCGGCGGGCCCGTCCTCCTCGGCCGGGACGAGGCCCGTGAGGGCGGGGAAGGTGATCGCCATGTCGGCGCTCGCCCCGTTGACGACCATCAGCCCCGTCACCCGCCCCCCGCGGGACCCGATGAGCACCTGGATGGTCCGGGCCCCGGGGGTCTGCCAGTCGACGGCCGACATGGGGGCGCCGTCGGGGCGGAACCAGTGCATCAGCACCTCGTCGGGCCGGGTCGGGAAGTGGGAGGGCTGCCCGGCCAGGAACTCCCGGCGCACGGCGATCAGGGCCCGGGTGGCGGCCAGCATGGCGCGCGCGGCCGGGGTGAGCCGCCAGTCCACCCAGGAGAGCGCGTTGTCCTGGCAGTAGGCGTTGTTGTTGCCCTGCTGGCTGCGGCCGAACTCGTCGCCCGCCGTGATCATGGGCACGCCCTGGGAGAAGAGCAGGGTGGCCATGAGATTGCGTGACGTCTGCGCGCGGGCGGCACGGATCCGCGCGTCGCGCGCCGGGCCCTCGACGCCGTGGTTCCAGGAGTGGTTGTCGTTCGTGCCGTCCCGGTTCTTCTCGAGGTTCGCCTGGTTGCGCTTGTTGTCGTAGGAGACGAGATCGGCGAGGGTGAACCCGTCGTGGGCGGTCACGAAGTTCAGGGAGGCCAGGGCGTTGCGCCCGGAGGACGCGAACATCTCGACGGAGCCGGCGAGCGCGCCCGCCAGCCGGGAGGCGTTGCCCCCGTCCCCGCCCACGCTCATGGCGCGCGGTCCGGTGAGCCAGAAGTCCCGCACCGTGTCCCGGAAGCGGTCGTTCCAGTCCGCCCACCCCTCGGGGAAGTGCCCGGTCTGCCACCCGCCCATGCCGACGTCCCACGGCTCGGCGATGAGCTTCACGCCGAACAGGGCGCGGTCCGCGCCGACGGCCACGAGGAAGGGGTGGTTGCGGGTGAAGCGGTGGCGCTCGTCGCGGGCCAGCTCGGGCGCGAGGTCGAAGCGGAACCCGTCGACGTGGCAGCGCTCGACCCAGTAGCGCAGGGAGTCGAGGGCCATCTGCACCACGCGGGGGTTGCCGAAGTTCACGGAGTTGCCGCACCCGGTGACGTCGACGTAGCGCCCGTCCTCGCCGTGGCGGTAGTACGCCTCGTCGCCGAGCCCGCGCCAGCAGTAGGCGGGCTCGTCCTGGCCGGCCTCGGCCGTGTGGTTGTAGACCACGTCGAGGTAGACCTCCAGCCCCGCGCGGTGCAGGTCCCGGACCATGGCCTTGAACTCGTCCAGCACGGCCTGCGGACCCCGGGCGCGGGCGGCCTCGGTGGCGTACCCGGCGTGCGGGGCGAAGAAGCCCAGGGTGTTGTAACCCCAGTAGTTGCTCAGCCCCAGGCCCGTGAGGTGGGGCTCGTCGAGGTGGGCGTGCACGGGCAGCAGCTCCACGGCGGTGACGCCCAGCGACGTCAGGTACTCGGTCATCACCGGGTGCGCGAGACCGGCGTAGGTGCCCCGCAGCTCCTCGGGGATCCCGGGGTGCTGGATCGTCAGCCCCTTGACGTGGGCCTCGTAGACGACGGTGTCCCGCCACGGCACCGCCGGGGGCCGGTCCTCGTCCCAGTCGAAGTCCTGCTGGACGACCACCGAGACGTAGCGCCCGCCGTAGGCGTCGGGGCCGGGCTCGTCGACGTCGAGCGGCGCGGCGACGCGGCGCATCCCCTTGCCGTAGGGGTCGAGGAGGATCTGGCGGTCGGACGGGTCCGGGGCGCGGCGGCCCGCGGCCACGGGCGAGTCCGCGGGGACGAAGCCGTACTCGGTGCCCGCGGGCAGGGCGGGCGCCTCGTCCCGGTGGAGCAGGTAGCGGTAGCCCGTCTCCGAGAGCCGCTGCTGCTCGGCCGGCGGGATGGTCCCGTGGTGCACGCCGCCCGTGCGGGCCGTGAGCCGACGGCGCTGCCAGCGCCCCCCGGGCAGCCGGTAGACGATGTCGAGGTCCTGGACGCCGGGGGCGTAGACCGCCACGTTGGCGCTGCCGTCCCGCTCGGACGACGGGTGGACGCCGAGCGGGTAGGGGTGGGAGACGTAGGGGCGGCCGGTGTCCTTCCGGAGCGGGTCAGGAACCAGCACGTCGCCGTGACACCTCGTAGAGCGTGATGCCCACGGCCATGGAAGCGTTGAGGGACTCCATGGCCGAGTCGATGGGGATGGACACGACCTGGTCGCAGTTCTCGGTGACCAGCCGCGACAGGCCCTTGCCCTCCGAGCCGACGACGACGACGAGCGGCTCCGTGGCGAGCTCGAGGCCCGGCAGGCTGACGTCGCCGTCGCCGTCGAGGCCCACCACGAAGTAGCCCATGCCCTTGAGCTCCTCGAGCGTGCGGTTGAGGTTGGCCGCCTTCGTCACCGGCACGCGGGCGGCCGCGCCGGCACTGGTCTTCCAGGCGGAGGCGGTGACGCCCACGGAGCGGCGCTCCGGGACGATCACGGCGCTGCCGGAGAACGCGGAGACGCTGCGGATGATGGCCCCGAGGTTGCGGGGGTCGGTGATGCCGTCGAGGGCCACGAGCAGCGGGGGCCGGGAGATGTGCCGCTTCTCCCACTGGGTCATGAGCTTGCGGGCGGTCTCGACCGCGTCCCGGTACTCGTAGGCCGGCACCTGCAGGGCCACGCCCTGGTGGACGGCGTCGAGGGTGAGCCGGTCCAGCTCGGCCTTGGAGGCCTCGAGCACGGGGATCCCCCGCTCGGCGCAGATCTGGAGGATCTCCCGCACGCGGTCGTCGACGTCGATCCGGCTGGCCGCGTAGAGGGCCTTGGCGGGGATCTCCGCGCGCAGCGCCTCGACGACCGAGTTGCGCCCGGTCACCAGGTCCTCGTGCACCTTGCCCCGGGAGTTGCGGGTGCGCCCGCCCTGGGACTGCTGGCGGCGCTCGGCGGCCTTCTTCATCTTGTGCGCCTTGTGGTACGGGCGGTCCTCGGCCTTCGGCGTGGGGCCCTTGCCCTCGAGGGCCTTGCGGCCGTGCCCGCCGGTGCCGACGAGGGGGCCCTTCTTGTTCTTGCGGATCGCGCCGGGACGCTTGGGGGCTGCCATGGGAACCTCTGTTCAGTCGGGGGTGGAAACGGTGGAGGGGCCGGTCAGGCCACGGACCAGGCGGAGCCCTCGGCGCCGTCCCGGACGACGACGCCGGCCGCGGCGAGCTCGTCGCGGATCGCGTCGGCCCGGGCCCAGTCCTTCGCGGCGCGCGCCTGCTCGCGCTGGTCCAGGAGGGAGCGCACGAGCACGTCCAGGGCGGCGTGCTCGGCGGCGTTGCCGGCCGACCCGCCCAGGTCCATGAGCCCGGTCAGCCCGAGCACGTCGGTCATGGCCCGCACGCTGCGGGCGAGGGCCGCGGCGTCCTCGCCGGCCGCGAGCGCGGAGTTGCCGGCGCGGACGGTCTCGTGCAGCACGGCCAGCGCCTGGGGGACGTTGAGGTCGTCGTCCATCGCGGCGGCGAAGCCCTCGGGCATGTCGGCCTCCGTCCAGGACGGCTCGGCGCCC
The DNA here is from genome assembly GCF_054875615.1 of Kocuria sp. U4B. The sequence goes on along the minus strand of NZ_CM142180.1, from coordinate 2,579,129 downwards.
GTCTCCCGGGCGGTGCGCAGGAAGGACTCGACCCGCTCGACGGCGGCCGCCGCCTCGGTCAGGGACGTGGGCCGGTAGTCGAGCACCGAGCGGTAGTGGGCCTGGCCCAGGTAGTACCGCACGGCCAGGGGGCGGGCCTCGGCGAGCATCTGGGACGGGGAGACCGTGTTGCCCACGGACTTGGACATCTTCTCCCCCGCGTAGGTGACCAGCCCGTTGTGCAGCCAGAAGCCGGCGAAGCGCTGCCCGGCCGCCGCGGACTGGGCGAGCTCGTTCTCGTGGTGGGGGAATCGCAGGTCGAGGCCGCCGCCGTGGATGTCGAAGTGCTCGCCGAGGTACTTCCCGGCCATCGCCGAGCACTCGAGGTGCCAGCCGGGTCGGCCGGCACCCCAGGGGGAGTCCCAGCGCGCGGTCTCCGGCTCCCCCGCCTTGTGGCCCTTCCACAGGGCGAAGTCGCGGGGGTCGCGCTTGCCGCGCGGGTCGGCGTCGGGGGCGTCCTGCATGTCCTCGACGGACTGGTGGGTGAGCTCGCCGTAGCGCTCCCACGAGCGGACGTCGAAGTAGACGTCGCCGGAGCCGTCCGGCGCCGGGTAGGCGTGGCCGGCGTCGACCAGCCGGCCGATCAGGGCGTGCATCTCGGGGACGTGGCCCGTGGCGCGGGGCTCGTAGGTGGGGCGGGCGATGCCGATCGCGTCGTACGCGGCGTTGAAGACCTGCTCGAACCGGTAGGCCAGCGCCCACCACGGCTCGCAGGGGTGCTCGCCGTCGTAGTCGGGGGCGAAGGAGGCCGCGGAGTTGGCGAGGATCTTGTCGTCGATGTCGGTGACGTTGCGCACGGTGGTCACCCGGTGGCCGCGGAAGGCCAGCCAGCGGGCGAGCTGGTCGAAGACCAGCGCGGAGCGCACGTGCCCGATGTGGGGCATCCCCTGCACGGTGGCACCGCAGTAGTACAGCCGGGCCTCGCCCGGGCGGACGGGCTCGAAGTCGCGCACGGAGGCGGTCGCGGTGTCGTAGAAGCGCAGAGTCACACGCCCCATCATAGTGGCGGGCCCGCCCCCGGCCCGGAGCGCGGGGCTCAGGCGCGGGCCACCACGAGGGCGGAGGCCACGGCCGCGAGGCCCTCGCCGCGGCCGGGGAAGCCGAGGTGGTCGGAGGTCGTGGCGCTGACCGTCACGGGGGCGCCCGCCGCGGCCGAGAGCACCTCCTCCGCCTCGGCGCGGCGGGGCGCGAAGCGCGGCCGGTCGCCGACCAGCTGCACCGCGACGTTGCCGATCTCGAAGCCGGCCTCCCGCACGATCCGTGCCGCCTCCGCGAGGATCCGCACGCCCGGCGCGCCCTTGAGTTCGGGGCGGTCCACGCCGAAGTTGGAGCCGAGGTCGCCCGTGCCGGACGCGGAGAACAGGGCGTCGGCGGCGGCGTGGGCGACGACGTCGCCGTCGGAGTGCCCGGCCAGGCCGGTCTCCCCGGGCCACTCGAGCCCGGCCAGCCACAGGGGGGTGCCCTCGGGCCCGAAGGCGTGGACGTCCACGGCGATGCCGGTGCGGGGCAGGTTCTTCGTCACCGCACCAGTGTGCCACCTCCCGGCCCGCCGCCCGGGGCGGCGGCCCGGGGGCGCCGGGGAGTCCGGGGCGCTACTGCTCGCAGCCGGAGCCCTCCAGGCTGCGGTCCGGCGGCGCGGGTGCCGGCGGGTCCTGTTGCGTCTTCGTCCTCGAGGCGATGGCCAGCCGCACCTCGGCCAGCACCTCCAGCGGCTTGGTGGCCACGGCCCGGGGCAGGCTCAGCGTGTAGCCCAGCGGGTGCTTGCGGAACCGGCGCATCATGCGCCGCGGCTTGCTGGCGAGGCGCCGTCCGACGTCGGGCAGGTAGTCGTCGGCCACCTGGATGTCCACCCGGGTTCCGCAGTTGCTGCACTTGAAGGCCGCCAGGAGCCGGCCGGCGTAGGCGACCTCGTGGTCGCACTCCTGGAGGCACGAGGCACAGACAAACGATGCGTGCTGGATCCGTTCCATCGCTACCTTCGATTCTCGGGGACGGCGCGGCCCCAGGTCAGTGGACCTCGTGGTCCAGAGCGGCGAGCAGTTGCTGGGCCACGACGAGGTCGTGGGCGTAGGTGATCTTGAAGTTCTGGTCCTCGCCCGAGATCCACCGGATGGACAGGTCCGTGTAGCGGGCGACGCAGCCCGCCGTGTCCGTGGCGTCCAGGCCGTCCCGGGCCGCCGCCTCGTAGGCGTCCACCAGGGGCTGGGCGGCGAAGCCCTGAGGGGTCTGCGCGCGGACCAGGTGGTCGCCGTGCAGCTCCACGGACGTGGCGCCTTCCTCGCCGGTCACGGACAGGTCGGGACCGTACAGGGCCGGGATCGCGGCCCCGTACTCGCGGGTCGCGTGCAGCACCGCGGCGCACAGCTCCACGGAGAGCAGGGGACGGGCGGAGTCGTGGATGAGGATGGAGTCCACCAGTCCCGCGTCGATGCGCGGCACCAGGTGGCGGAAGGCACGCAGCTCCGATCCCTGTCGGGTCGAGTCCCCGTAGACGATCTCGACGTCGGCCGTCACCTCCTTGTCGAGAACCGCCTCGGCACGCCGGTGGTCCTCCGGCCTGATGACCAGCACCAGCGGTGAGATGTCACTGATGGCGGCCATGACGTTGAGCGACCAGGAGATCAGGCTCTGCCCCGCGAGGGGCAGGTACGCCTTGTTCACGGACCCGCCGAAGCGGGTGCCCGAACCGGCTGCCAGCACGATCCCGGCTGCCGTGGGTCGGGTGGCGGAGTCCTGGCCTGCTGGGGGCTTCATGCCTCGATCCTAGTCGCGGCGCCATCCCGGCAACCACCCGGCCACCGGCCGGCTGGGGGCCTGCTCGACGGCGCCCAGCCGGCCGGGGACCTGCTGGCCGGCGGCCTACTCGACGGCGCCCAGCCGGGCGGGGTCGGCGAGGACGGTGCGCAGCGTGGCGATGAACCGGGCCGCGTCCGCCCCGTCGGCGCTGCGGTGGTCGGCGGTCAGCCCGACGGTGCACAGCAGGCGCGCCCCGAACGTGCCGTCCTCGCCCACGACGATCCTGCGCTCGATCGAGCCCAGGGACAGGGCCGTGGCCTGCGGGGGCGTGAGCAGCGCGTTGAAGGAGCTGATCCCGAAGCCCCCCAGGTTGGACAGCACGGCGGTTCCTCCGCTCAGCTGCTCCAGCTTGAGGGAGCCCCTCCGGGCGTCGGCGGCCGCAGCACGGATCTGCCGGTCGAGCTCCAGCAGGGGGACGATGTCCGGGTTCTTGAGCACGGGCGCCAGGAGGCCGTTGTCCGTGTCCACCGCCAGGGCGATCCCCACGTCCGCGTTCGGTGCCAGCCCCTCCTCCGTCCAGTAGGCGTTGAGGGAGTGGTGGGTGCGCAGCGCGACGGCCTGGGCCTTGAGCAGGATCGCGGTCCATCCCGCGCCCTTGAGCACGGTCCTGCGGACCTTCTCGAGGTCGGTGAGGTCCAGGTCCGCGTAGACGGTGAACTGCGGGACCTGGGCGGAGGCCGTCATCACCTTCGCCGTCTGCTTGCGCAGCCGGCGGCGGCGGATCTCCGCCTTGGACACCTCCTCCGTCCGCGGTGCTCCCGCCCTCGGGGACGGCGCGGGCGCCGGGGCGGGCGCCGCCGTCGTGGGCGGCACGGTCGTGGCGACGGGCTGCCGGGTCGGCGTCGCGACCGGGGCCGCGGCTCGCGGCCGGGCGCCGGCGACGGCCTCCACGTCCTGCACGCGCACGGTGTTCCACGGCCCCGTGGGCCGCACGGAGGCCAGGTCCACCCGGGACTCGGCCGCGAGCCGGCGGGCCGCCGGGACCGCGACCGGCCAGGCGCCCTTCCATCCGCTCCCCCCGGCCGCCTGCGGGGCGGCTGGTGCCAGGTCCGGGACCGCGCCCGGGGACTCGACCGCCACCGGCACCGAGACCCCGCCCCGGGCCTCGGCCGCCGAGGGCACCGGCGGCCCGCCCACCGGCTCGGCCGCCTCCGGTGCGGCCGGGGCGTCGAAGAGGTCCCCCAGCAGGTCCTCCGCCTCGGTGCTCACCCAGCACAGCGGCTCGCCCACCGGGACCACGTCCTCGGGTTGGGCCACGATCTCCTCCAGCACCCCGCTGAACGGGGCCTCCACCTCCATCTCGACCTTGTCGGTCTCCACCTCGCAGATCGGCTCCCCGGCCGTGACCGTGTCCCCGGGCTGCTTGAACCACTGCGCCATGGTGCCCTCCTCCATGGTCATGGACATCTTGGGCATCGTGACCGGTTTGCGGGCCATCTCACCACTCCTGGACCAGTTGGGTGGCGGCTGCCACGATGTCGTCGACCTGAGGCACGGCGGCCTTCTCGAGCTTCGGGGCGTAGGGGATGGGGACGTCCAGCCCGGCGAGGCGCCTGATCGGCGCCCGGAGGTGGCCGAAGGTGTCGGACTCGGCGATCAGGGCCGAGATCTCGCTGATGAACCCGCCGGTCTTGACCGCTTCCTGCACCAGCAGGACGCGCCCGGTGCGCTTGACGGCGGCGAAGATGGTGTCCGTGTCCAGGGGGGTCAGCGTCCTGGGGTCCACCACGGTCGCCTCGATGCCCTGCTCGGCCAGGAGGGCGGCGGCCTCCAGGGAGCGGCTGACTTCCACACCGGTGGCGACGATGGTCAGGTCCTTGCCCTCCCGCACGACCTCGGCCACGCCCAGGGGCGTGCGGTAGGCCCCCTCGGGGACCGGCCCGGAGGTCTTGTAGAGCAGCTTGTGCTCGAGGATCATCACCGGGTTCGGGTCCTCGAGCGCGGCCAGCAGCAGGCCCTTCGCGTCGCGGGCGTTGGAGGGCATGACGACCTTGAGCCCCGGGACGTGGGCGAACCACGCCTCCAGGCTCTGGGAGTGCTGGGCCGCGGCGCCGGTGCCGGACCCGCCCGGGGCGCGGATGACCAGGGGGACGTTGACGGATCCGCCGAGCATGAAGTGGATCTTGGCGGCCTGGTTGACGATCTGGTCCATCGCCTGGGCGGTGAAGTCGGAGAACTGGATCTCCACGATCGGCTTCATGCCGGCCAGCGCGGCGCCGACCCCGGCGCCGACGATCCCGAGCTCGCTGATCGTGGTGTCCCGCATCCGCTGCGGTCCCACCTTGTGGACCAGGTCCCCGGTGACCCCGAAGGCTCCGCCGTAGGTGCCGACGTCCTCCCCCATCATGAAGACCCGGTCGTCGGCCTCCATGGCCAGGAGCAGGGCTTCGCGGATGGCTTCGGAGTACGTCATCGTGCGCGTCTGCACGTCGGTCAGGGTGTCAGTCATGGTTCTCGCTCACTTCGCGTAGACGGCGGACAGGAGGTCGTCGGCGGAGGGTTCCGGGGCGGCGTTGGCGGCCCGCACGGCCGCGCGCAGCTCGTCGCGTACCGTGGTGCGGATCTCCTCCAGCTGCTTCTCGTCGAGGGTGCCGTGCTCGACGACCTCCTTCTCGAAGGCGAGGATCGGGTCCCGGCCCTGCCACTGCTCGATCTCCTCGCGGGTGCGGTAGAGGTTCTTGTCGCTCTTGGAGTGGCCCTTCCAGCGGTAGGTCAGGGTCTCGATGAACGTCGGCCCCTCCCCGGCCCGGGCCCGGGCCACGGCCGTGGCCACCGCGTCGTGGACCGCCTGGACGTCGTTGCCGTCCACGGTCACCCCGGGGATCCCGTAGCCCAGGGCCCGGTCGGAGAGCTTCTCCAGCCGGAAGGCCTGCTCGGAGCTCATGGACATGCCGTACTTGTTGTTCTCGCAGATGAACACCACGGGCAGCTGCCACATGTTGGCCAGCACCACGCCCTCGTGCCAGGCGCCCTCGCCCATCGCCCCGTCCCCGTGGAAGCAGACGGCGACCTGGTCGGTGCCCTTCATCTGGGCGGCCAGGCCTGCGCCGGTGGCGATGGGGATGCCCCCGGCCACGATGCCGTTGGCGCCGAGGTTGCCGGTCTCGGGGTCGGCGATGTGCATGGACCCGCCCCGGCCCTTGCAGTAGCCGGTCTCCTTGGCCAGCAGCTCGGCCATCATCCGCTCGATGCTGGCGCCCTTGGCGATGCAGTGGCCGTGGCCGCGGTGGGTGGAGGTGATGTAGTCCTCCCGCGTCAGGGCCAGGCAGGCGCCTGTGGGGACGGCCTCCTGGCCGATCGACAGGTGCATCGTGCCGTGCATCAGCCCGCGCCCGAAGAGGTCGTCGACCGCTTCCTCGAAGCGGCGGATGCGCCACATGGTGGTGAGGATCTCGACTGCCTTGTCCTTGTCTGCGGCGAGGTTGTTCACTGGAGCACGTTCTCCTTCTGGACTGCGTCCTGGAAAAGGGAGTCGATCGTGGACAGGTTCCCGTCCTTGAGCAGGAGGTCCTGGAGCTTGCGCAGGACGACGATGGTGCGGGTCTCGTCCAGCTCCACGTCGTCGTAGGTGACCGGCACACCGGCGGGGACGTCGCGGACCAGGGTGGCCGCGGAGGCCAGCCCGATCGGCAGCTCGCGCCCGGCGGCGGCCTCCTGGGCGGACACGGCCACGCCGTGGACCGTGAAGCCGCCGATGCCGTCGATCTTCTCGCCGGCCTTGAGGTCCCGCTTGGCGACCGCGGTCACCTCGGCGTTCCAGGCGACCGGCGCCAGGGAGGGCTGGCGCTCGAGGACGGCCTCCCCGATGGAGAGCACGGCCTCGATGCTGGCCAGGTGGTAGGGGCGGTAGAACGAGAAGTACGGGCCCTCGCCGAGCTTCAGGTAGCGCAGCTCCTCGCTCACGACGGGGTCCGTCGACTTGCCGATGACGAACACCCCGGGGGCCACCGGCCCGGTCGCGTAGTCGATGACACCGGAGCGGTCGAGGATGCCGCCGTCGGCCTGGGGCTTGAAGACGTCCGGCAGGCCGGCGACGGTGCTCTCCGGGCCGATCATGCCGCGCTGGGTGAGCTCCAGGTTCGCGGCGTTGGCGAGGTCGGCCATCTCGATCATGGTCTTGGTGCCGTCCACGAAGGAGCAGAGCATCCGGGGGTTCATGCCCTTCGCCTCCGCCTCGGCGGTCAGGTCCTCCGGGGTGTCGGTGGGGCGCAGCGGGTTGTTCTTGCCCTTGCCGACGCACACGACGTCCAGGCCGATGTCCTCCACGAACTCCATCAGCTTCAGGCACTCGACCGGCTCGTCACCGCGGCACACGGTGTACACGACGCCGCTGCGCTGGGCCAGGCGGGCGAGCAGGAGACCGACCGTCACGTCGGCCTCGACGGTCATCAGGGCCACGTCCTTGCCGGCGAGGATCGCCGCCAGGGCCACCTTCGCGGCGACCTCCGGCACGCCGGAGCACTCGATCACGATGTCGACGGGGAGCCGGGTCAGGGCCACGGCGTCGCTGACGACCACGTGGCCGCCGGCCTCGACGGCGGCCACGAGCTCGGCGATGTCCTCGCTCTGCTGCACGTCGGTGACGCCGGCGTTGGCCAGCGCGGTGACGGCGCGGTCGGTGGCGATGTCGGCCACGGCCGTGATGTCCATGCCGGGCTGGCGGGCGATCTGGGCGATGAACCCGGATCCCATCTGCCCTGCCCCGACGAGGCCGACGCGCACGGGGCGGCCGGTGGCGGCCTGGCGGGCGACGAGTTTCTTGCTGTATCCCATGGGAGGGCTCCTTAGCTGAGGTGTTCTACCGTTGTGGGACGGAGGTCTGGTGGGCGGTCTTCCGGGCCGGCCCCTGCGGCGCGGCGGGGACCTTCTTCTGCTGCCGCATCAGGGCGGCGAACTGCTGCCGCGCGTCCTGCACGGCCAGGGCCAGCTGCGGCTTGGTGGCGCGCTGGTCGGCGTCGCCGACGGGGCCGAGCAGCTCCGGGGCGGGCCGGAAGCGGGCGAGGACCGACATGCCGGTCATCCTCTCGGCGGCCAGCACCTCACGCGTCGCCTCGTCGACGACGAGCAGGACGACGGCCCCGCGCAGCTTCCCCTTGTGCCGGCCGGACACGAGCTTCGCGGCCCGGCCGCGGTAGGTCTCCGCCAGCTTGTTGACCGCGCGGGCGTAGGCGCGGTGCTGCAGCAGCGTTCCCCCGGCCCCGAGGACCAGGGCCGCGCCGAACAGCAGGGCGAACTCGGTGTTCATGACGTGCCCCCCGCTACTCGGCGGATCCGGCGCGGATGGCGAAGCGCGCGCCCGGGGCCGGCAGGTCCAGGGTGCCGTGGGCGTGGATGGCCCCGGGGAGCAGCTTGACGTTCTCCGCGGGGTCCAGGTAGACCACCACATGCCCCAGCTCCTGCAGGTTGGAGGCAGCCAGGTCGCCCACCTTGGTGATGCGGACGCTGCTGTCGCCGAGCTGCACGACGTCCCCGGGCTGGGGCGCGCGGGTGGCGGGCACCGTGGGCCTGTGCACCACGCTCACCTCCGCCAGCGCGGCGGGGCAGGGATCGGCGAAGAAGATCAGCACGCCGCCCTCCACCATCGACGCGGCCTCCTCGCCCACGCTGCTGACTTCGCTGTCGTAGATCACGGCCTCGGTCTGCGCGGTCATCTCGTTGCTCCTTGCGTCGTTCGTGGTTCGGATCGGATCCATCGGTGTCGTCCTCTCAGACCAGCAGGAAGCTGGCGGCCCAGGCGATGAGCACGGCCAGCGGGGAGGTGATCATGCGGGAGAACAGCACCGCCGGCGTGCCCACCGCCACGGTCTCGGGCTTGGCCTCGCCCAGCGACAGCCCCACGGGGACGAAGTCGCACCCGACCTGGCCGTTGATGGCGAACAGGGTCGGCAGGGCGTACTGCACGGGCAGGGCGCCCTGGGCGATCTGGGTGCCCATGAGCACGCCCACCACCTGGGCGATGGCCGCCCCGGGCCCCAGGATCGGCGAGAGGATCGGGATCGCCGTGATGAACCCCAGCAGGATGAGGCCCAGCGGGTTGCTGGCCAGGGGTTGCACGCCCCGGGCGATCCACTCGGAGACGCCCGTGTAGGTGACGATGCCGATCAGGAGGCTGACGTAGACCATGAACGGCAGGATCGTCTGGATGGTCAGCGTCACCGCCTGGCGGCCCGCCGAGAGCAGCGTGTTGATGAAGTAGCCGATGGCGGAGCCGAAGCTGACGACGAAGCGCGAGAACGCGCCCCCGCCCTTGCTCCCGCCCATGGCCTCGGCGGTCTGCGCCAGGCGCTCCTTGGCCGGAGGACGGGCGAAGGGGGTCGACGCCGCCGTGGGCTGTCCCGCGTCGGCCGGAGGAACGGCGGTGGCCGGCTGCTCGCCGTCCGCGGGCTGGACCTGGTCCACACCGACGGCCGACACGAACAGGTCCTCGGTGATGAACTGCGCCAGGGGCCCGGAGGGCTCGCCCGGATAGACGTCGACCGTGGCGATCTTCTTGCGCGGATAGACACCGATCCTCGCGGTGCCGCCGCAGTTGATCACGGCCGCGAGCACCGACTCGTCCGGGACGGTGGTCGTGAAGCCGTCCACGGCCTCGGCCCCGGTCAGCTCCGCGATCCGCGCGGCGACCGGGTGGATGCCCCCGCCGGTCACGGACAGCACGATGTTCTTCTCCGGGGTGGGCGTCAGGTGCAGGCCCTTGCCCCAGCCGGCGCCGCCGCGGTTGACGGTCACGGACCGGTACTGGGTGCTCTCGTCGCTGCGCTGGGCAGCGTTGCTGTTCTCGCTCATGCCTAGGCCTCCTTCACGGCCGCAGTGACGCCGGGCTTGCTGGCGGCGAAGTGGCGGTCGAACTCGTCGAACAGTTCCGACCTGCCGGTGCGCCGGATCATCAGGCGGGTGATCCACTCGGTGACCATGCCGCGGATGAAGATCACGACGATGCCGACCAGGAAGTAGAGCAGCGCCAGGCGGGCGTAGGAGGCCTCGCTGGCCTGCAGGACGCCCGAGGCCACACCGGTCCAGACGAAGAGCTCCCCCGCGTTGGCGTGCGGGAAGAAGGACGTGACCGGGTGCACGAAGGAGACGGCCGAGTCGTAGAAGGCGGGCTTCTGCCGCTCGGGCAGGAACTTCGCGAAGGAGTAGCACATCGGGTTGGTCAGGATGATCACGGCGAGGATCGGCATGACCGTGTACCGCGTGATGGCGTACTTGCCGGAGCGCTGGATCGCTCGGTCCATGCGCTCCTCCCCCACCCACGTGGTGATGGCGTACATCGTCGTCAGCAGCACCAGCAGGGTCGGGAGGATCCCGGTGACGAGGCTCATGAAGGTCTCGCCGGCCTCGTTGAAGAGCCCGATGAAGTTCGTGGCCGCCCAGTCCAGGGCCCCGAGCACGGGGTTGTCCTGACCGGGCGGTGGAGCGATGGGTTGCGTTGTAGCCAGGAGCTGTGTGATCACGGCGACTCCTCTGCTCGTGGCCTTCCGGCCGGTTGGATGGGAGCGTGCTCGGCGCTCGGAGAGTCCTCACATGCACATATGTGATTATCCGTCATCCCATATGTGCATGTGATCCATCTAACACGATCCCCCGAACGGTGACAAGAGAGGGGTCGAGTTGTTACCGCGGCCCCGGGCGGCAGCAGATCCCCACGCGCCCCGTCCTGGCGCCTTCCACTGCGGCCGGGATCCCCGTCCCGGCCGGCAGGCCTCAGGCCTCCGGGTCCCGGGAGCCGGTCCCCGTCGTCCTGAGGGCGAACGTGAGTCCGAAACCGACCAGGTAGAGGGCTGCGATGATCCACACGGTGGCCTCGATGCCGATCGGGGTGACGAGGCCTGCGACGACGGGCCCGAGGAACTGGCTCAGGCCGGCCCCCAGGTTGAGCACGGCCACCGCGGCCGCCCTGTGGCCGGGAGCCAGGAGCGGGACGATCGCCGAGAGCGGGACGAACATCCCCAGGGCCAGGCCGTAGAGCACGGCCACCGCCACGGTGGGGCCGAGGCGGGGGCCCAGCAGGGTGGGCACGTAGTACAGGCCCAGCACGGTGGCGAAGCAGCCGACCCCCCGGCCCAGGCCACGACCCGGACCCGCCCGAGCCAGTCGGCGAGATATCCGGAGAGCAGGTTCGCGGCGACGTTGGCGGCGGACATCGTGCCCCAGACGACCTGCCACTGGGCGGTCCCGAAGCCGACGTCGCGGACCATGTAGGTCGTCAGGAACACCACGAAGGCGTAGAAGGACAGCGTGTTGATCAGGCGCACGATCCCGCCGAGGCCGACCCGGGGGTGGGAACCGACGACGGCGACGCCGCTGACCAGGCCTCGGAGGCTGCCACCGACGGTGACGGGGGCGGCCTGCGGGTCGCGCAGCAGGAGGAGGATCATCAGCCCGCCCACGCCCACGAAGGCCGGCGACAGCCACAGGGTGGCCAGCTCGCCGATGAGGGGGATGGCGGCCCCGGCGAGGTAGGAGCCGATGACGCCGTGGCCCAGGGTGGAGAAGAACCAGTACCACCCCACGGCCCGGCCCATCATCGCGGCCGGGGTGCCCATGGTCACCCACACCAGGAATCCGTAGGCGAACATCGCATGCCCCAGCCCGCGGACGGCGAAGGCGATGAGCATGACGGTGAAGTTCCGCTGCACCAGGCCCACCCCCAGGAAGACGGTCTCGGAGGCGCACCAGATCCCGAACCCGACCAGCACGACGCGCCTGGGTCCCCAGGCCTCGGCCAGGGCGCCGCTGAGCCAGGCCGCCGTGGCGACGACGACGCCGTAGGCGGCCCGCAGCGTCGCGACGTCGCCCCTCGAGAAGCCCACGGCGTCCAGGTACGGGGACAGGAAGCCGGTCTCGATGCCGTCGCCGACCATGAAGACGGCCAGCGCCACGAATCCCCAGGCGATCGGCCGGGAGATGCCTTGGAGCCGCAGCAGGCGCGCAAACCGCCCCTCCGCGGCGGGCGGATCGCTGGGGACCATGCCGGCTCCTCGCCGAGTGGGGTCACGAGGGAGAACACTGCTGGGGCCGTCGGCGCACCCGGCCAGGAGGCCGGTCGCAGGCGGCTGGCCGGTGAGCGGACTCCGCGTGCGCCGTGACGCCTGCCAGTGTCGTCGCGCTCCCGCCACGGGGCAAGAGCCCCCGCCCGCCCGGGCGGCCGGGCAGGACACCGTGGCGGTGGTCGGCCACGGCACGGCCATCCGCTGCTGGAGCGCCCGGCGGGCGGACAACCTCGACGCCGCCACCCTGGAACGGCGCCCGCTGGAGAACACCGGCGTGGTGGTCCTCCAGGCCACCCCCCAGGGCGCACGCCCCTGGACGTGCCGCACCTGGATGGGCGCACCCCCCAGTAGCATCGGCGCCCACGCCCCGGCCGGGCCCGCCGGCGCACCGCTCGCCTGAGCCCCCGCCGCAGCCCCCGCCGCCGCGGGGGCCCGGAATGCGGCCGTTGTACACTTCACGCATGGAGGCCGGGGCGTTGAGGGGAACAGGACACGGCCGGCCACTCCCCCGGGGCATCGGCTCCCCGCGGTGGCGCCTCGCCGACCCGGTCCGTGCGGCCGCCGCCCTCCCGGACGTGCCGATGCGACCCCGCCGACTTCCCAGTGGAGCAGTGCATGCCGGCACCCCGTGAATCAGCCATGCTCGCTCGTGCCGCACGCATGTACTACCTGGAGAACCGGCCCCAGAGCGACATCGCCCGGGCGCTGGGCGTCAGCCGGTCCAACGTCTCCCGCATCCTCACCGCCGCGCGGGAGGCCGGGATCGTGGAGATCCGGATCCACGAGCCGGCGGTGCGGGGCCACGAGCTGGAGGACGCGCTCCAGGCCGAGTTCGGCCTGAGGGCCTGCCTGGTGGCGGTGGACGGCGTGCACCGGACGCCCCTGGACGCCGTGGGCTCGGTCGGGGCCGCCTGGCTGCAGGACAACCTCGCAGATGCCCGCCGGGTCGCGCTGTCCTGGGGACGGACCGTGCAGTCGCTGGTGACGAACCTCCAGGACGGGTCACCGCACCCCGACCTGGAGGTCCTCCCCCTGGTGGGCGGGTTCTCCACCGTGGACGCGAGCCAGAACCCCAACGCCGTGGCCCGCGGCCTGGCCACGAAGCTGGGCGCGCACTACCGCCCCCTCCTGGCCCCGGCCGTGGTGCGGTCGGCGCAGGTGCGGGACGCGCTGCTCGGCGAACCGTCGATCAGCCAGGTGCTGGACGACGCCGGCAAGGCCGACATCGCCATCATCGGCATCGGCAGCGTCCACCACGGCTCCACCGCCGCCATCGTCGAGGCCATGGAGTTCACCGCCGCGGAGGCCGAGAGCTTCGAGAGCTCCCCCGTCGTGGGGGACGCCTGCACCCGGTTCTTCGACGCCGAGGGCCGCCTGGTGAGCTCCCCCGCGGACAGCCGGGTCATCGGCATCGACCTGGACACCCTGAGGTCCATCCCCACGGTCGTCGCCCTCGCCGAAGGCGCCCAGAAGGTCCGGGCGGTGCACGGCGCCCTGCGCGGCGGCCTAATCGACGTCCTCGTGGTGGACGCCGAGCTCGGCGAGGGCCTGCTGCAGGTGTAGCGCTCAGAGCTTCCGGAAGGCGGCGCTGCCCTCGTGGAAGATCTCCGCGCGGATCACGTCCACCAGGGCGATCATGGGAATCGCCTGCATCTCCCCGGGGAGCACCGTCACCTCGCCGCCCATGCGGTCCGCGATCCCGTGGGCCAGCGTGACGAACGCCTTGCGCACCGACGTCTCCCCGCTCTTCGGGTCCTCGGTGCGGACGGGCGGCAGGCCCTCGACATGCCCCAGCGCCTCGGCGGAGAAGCCCCAGGGGCTCTGCAGGACTCTCACCTGGTCGCGGTCCACGGCGTCGGAGATCAGCCCCGACCCGTCGTCACGGACCACCTTGATGCTGTCCACGACCGGGATGGCGGGGACCACGACGTCGTGGCCCGACTCCAGGGCCTCCACCACCGACCCGATCAGCCGGGGGCTCGCCAGGGCGTGGGAGAGCCGGTGGACCACCACGTTGCGGTAGCCGTGCTCCGCGGCCAGCCGGGAGCAGTGGGCCAGCAGCGCTGCGACCTCCGCCCCGGGGCGGGCGGGCGGCAGCAGGTGCACGCGCGTCCCGCTCAGCGGACCGGTGAGGCACTCGTCGATCTCCGGACGGCTCCGGTCGTCCGTGAGGACCACGACGTCGGTGACGGAGGGGCATTCGGCCAGGGTGGCGAGGGCGTGCGCGAAGACGCTCCGTCCCCTGAGGGCGGAGGTGGTGAAGGGGCACGCCCCCGGGCGCAGGCGGGTGAAGGCCGAGGAGCACGGGACGACCGCCAGGGTTCCGCTCAGACCGGGACCTCGTTTCTGCTCGGCGCACTGCAGGTGTCGCACCGCAATGGCAGGACGTGCGTGGGGGCCTGGCGGCGGGCCGGGGAGGCTCCTGGCCAGGACGACGAGAACCCTAGCACGACCGCACCCGCACGCCCCCGGGGAGCGGCACGCCCCACGAGCGCCGCGGGTCCACGAGAAACGGCGGACCCGCCCGGGGTGGGCGGGTCCGCCGTCGTCGTGGAGCGCACTGCGTTGCGGGTCACGCGGGGATCAGGAGGCGAGGATGTCGTCGAGGCGCTTCTCGGCCTCTTCCTCGTCGATCTTCTTGGCCAGCGCCAGTTCGGAGGTGAGGATCTGGCGGGCCTTCGTGAGCATCCGCTTCTCCCCGGCCGACAGGCCGCGGTCGCGGTCGCGGCGCCACAGGTCGCGCACGACCTCGGCCACCTTGAGGACGTCCCCGGAGGCAAGCTTCTCGAGGTTGGCCTTGTAGCGGCGGGACCAGTTGCTGGCCTCCTCCGTGTCCTTCGCCTGGAGGACGGAGATGACCTTCTTCAGGCCGTCCTCGTCGACGACGTCGCGCACGCCCACCAGATCCACGTTCTCCGCGGGAACCTCGATCACCAGATCGCCCTGGGTCACCTTGAGCTTGAGATACATCTTCTCTTCGCCCTTGATGGTGCGGGTCTTGATCTCCTCGATGGTCGCCGCACCGTGGTGCGGGTAGACAACCGTCTCGCCAACCTCAAAAACCATATGGAAATACCCCTTTCAGAACTCCCATTCTAACATGGTGTAGGGTTCGCCGATCCGGCCGGGAGGGGCCTGCCCGGACCCCGGCGATGCAGACGATCCGTCGGCAGACGGATAGGCTGGACAGGACACCGTCCTGAGCTCCCGAGGAGTACGCGCCGTGAAGATCGCCGCCCGCAAGAAGCTGAAGCGCGCTGGCCTGAGTGCCGCCGCCGTGGCCGCCCTGTTGTCCGCCACCGGGTGCAGCGCCATCAACCCGGTCGCCACGGCCGACGTCGGGTACGCGCCCGCGGACGGCATCGTCCTCGAGATGAGCACGGTGCAGCTGACGGACATGCTGATCGTGGCCAAGGACGCCGAGTCCCCGGGCCGCCTGCTCGGCAGCATCAGCAACATCTCGGGAGA
The DNA here is from genome assembly GCF_054875615.1 of Kocuria sp. U4B. The sequence continues at coordinate 2,563,833 of NZ_CM142180.1, read as the reverse complement.
CCCCGTGACCGTGTCGGTGAACGCCGGCGGCGCCACCGCGCAGGTCGAGGTCCCCGCCGGCGAGACGTACCTGCTCGAGAACGAGACGCCCGTGATCCTCGACCCGGCCGGCGCCGACCCCGGGCGCATGGTCAAGACCGAGTTCAGCGCCTCCGGCGAGTCCGGGACCGAGTCCGTGCCGGTGCTGGACCACACCTTCGAGCGCTACGCCGAGTTCATCCCGGGCGGCGCGCCCACCACTCCGGCCAACCCGTCCAACACCCCGGCGCTCGTCGAGGGCCAGGTCGGCGAGGGTGGCGGCGAGGAGGCCCCGGAGAGCCAGGACAACGGCGAGGCCGGCCAGGGCAACGAGGCCGCGGGCGGGCACTGACGCCCGCCGGAGCGCACGGGCGAGGGGCCCGGGGACCGATCGGTCCCCGGGCCCCTCGCCCGTGCGGGGCGCGGGCGGCTCAGGGCTCGAACTTGTATCCCAGCCCCCGCACGGTCACGAGGTGGCGCGGGGACGAGGGGTCCGGCTCGATCTTGGCGCGCAGGCGCTTGACGTGCACGTCGAGGGTCTTGGTGTCCCCCACGTAGTCGGAGCCCCACACCCGGTCGATGAGCTGGCCGCGGGTCAGCACGCGCCCGGCGTTGCGCAGCAGCATCTCCAGCAGCTCGAACTCCTTGAGCGGCATGGCGACCGGCTCGCCGTCGACGCTGACCACGTGCCGCTCGATGTCCATCCGCACGGGCCCGGCGTGGACGGTCGCCGCGACGAGCTCCTCCGGCTCGGCCTGCCGGCGCAGGACCGCGCGGATGCGGGCCACGAGCTCGCGGGAGGAGTAGGGCTTGGTGACGTAGTCGTCGGCGCCGAGCTCGAGGCCCACGACCTTGTCGATCTCGGCGTCCTTGGCGGTGAGCATGATGATCGGCACGGAGGAGCGCTGCCGCACCTGCCGGCACACCTCGGTGCCCGACTGGCCGGGGAGCATGAGGTCCAGCAGCATCAGGTCCGCCCCGGTGCGGTCGAACTCCGTCACGGCGTCGAGCCCGTTGTCCACGACCTGCACCTCGAACCCCTCCTTCCCGAGCAGGTAGGCCAGGGGGTCGCTGAGGGACTCCTCGTCCTCGACGATCAGGATGCGTGTCACTGTCGGTCCTCCGTGTTCCCGGCCGGTGCCGCGGTGGCGGGCGGCCGTGGGGTCGTTGCCTGGGGGGTGCGGGGCGCGGCCGTCGCCGCGGAGGCCGCGCCGGGGGCCGGGTGCTCGGCGTCGTCCGCGTCCTCGATCTGCGGGATGCTCAGCGTGAAGGTGGAGCCGCGCCCGGCCTGGGACCAGACGGTGACCTCCCCGCCGTGCTGGGACATGACGTGCTTGACGATGCTCAGGCCGAGGCCGGTGCCGCCGGTCTGGCGGGAGCGGGCCGTGTCCACCCGGTAGAAGCGCTCGAAGATGCGGTCCTGCTCGTCCTCCGGGATCCCCGGGCCCTGGTCGGTGACGGAGATCTGGGCCATGCCGTCCCGCTCCCGCACGCCGACGCCCACGCGGGTGCCCTCCGGGGAGTAGCGCACCGCGTTGTCGATGAGGTTGCGCAGGGCCGTGACCAGCAGGTCGGGGTCGCCGTAGACGGGGCGGGTGACGCGCCCGCCCACCACGATGTCGATCCGCCGGCTCTCCGCGGGGAAGCGGTTGCGGTCCACAGCGTCGGCGACCACCCGCTGGAGGTCCACCGGGCGGCCCTCGGTGACCACGTCGGCACCCTGCAGCCGGGAGAGCTCGATGATGTCCTGGACGAGGGCGGTCAGGCGCGCGGACTCCTTGTGCAGGCGCCGCGCGAAGCGGCGCACCGCCTCCTCGTCCTCGGCGGCGCCCTCGATGGCCTCGGCGAGCAGGCCGATCGCGCCCACGGGGGTCTTGAGCTCGTGGGAGACGTTGGCGACGAAGTCGTTGCGGATCGACTGCGCCCGCACGATCTCCGTCTGGTCGTCGGCCAGCAGCAGGATGTACTCCTCCGCGATGGGCGCGACCCGGACGTCGAGCACCACGGTGCCCGTCTGGAAGGGCCCCCGGCCCAGCTCGACGCGCCGCTCCTCGATGACGCCGCTGCGGCGGGCCCGGCGGATCATCTCCAACATCTGCTCGTGCACCACGGTGTGGCCCCGCACCAGCCCGAACGCGTAGGCGGCCGGCGAGGCGCGCACGACGCCGTCGACGCCGTCGACCACCACGTAGGCGCGCCCGATCACGGAGAGCACGTCGGCGGCGCCGTCCGGCAGGACGGGCTCCTGGACGTCGGCGCGGGCCCGGCGCCCGCGGGCGCTCATCTGGAGGGCGACCAGCCCGCTCACCCCCAGGGCGAAACCGATCAGACCCGCGAGGACGGCGATGGCAGTGGGATTCACGGATCCAGCTTAGGGGCACCGTTGCGCCCCGGGACCGCGGGGGACGTCACGGGCTACAGGTTCAACGGACGTTCACCCTAGGATGGGCGAAAGTTCATCCCTGGCTGTGACCGTGGCGTCGGGTGTGCCCGCACCCGCCCCGCCGTCATCCCGCCCCCCGTCGCGCGCCGCCCGGGCGCGGGGCCGGAGGGCGTCGCCGCATCTCGAAAGGACGCATCCGTGCGTAAGGTTTTCCAGGCAGAACTCCACCAGGTCGGTGAGGAGCTCATCCAGATCGCGACCCTCGTGCGCGAGGCCCTCGAGCGCTCCAAGGACGCCCTGTTCAACGCCGACATCCAGCTCGCCGAGGAGGTCATCTCCAACGACGCCCGGATCGACTTCCTGCAGAACGACCTCGACGAGCGCTCCATCGACATCCTGGCCCTGCAGAGCCCGGTCGCCTCGGACCTGCGGATGATCGTGGGCGCCCTGCGGATGAGCGCGTCCCTCGAGCGCATGGGCGACCTCGCCCGCCACCTGGCCCAGCTGGTCCGGCTGCGCTACCCCGCGCCGGTCATCCCCGAGTCCCTCGTGGGGACCTTCACCCGGATGATCGACCTCGACCTGCAGATCGTCGACCGCGTCATCCAGGTCCTCAGCACCCGCGACCTGACCCTCGCCGACGACATCTACGCCCTCAAGCACGAGATCAACACCTTGCACCAGTCGGTCTTCGAGGCCCTCGCCGACCCGAACTGGAGCTCGTCCGTGCCCACGGCCGTGGACGTCACCCTGTGCTCGCGCTACCTGGAGCGCATCGGCGACCACGGCGTGTCGGTGACCCGCAAGGTCTCCTACCTCGTGACCGGCGACTGGGTGGCGCCCACCGCCGACCGCCCCACCGGCCACGGCCACCTCGGCAGCGACGCGTGAGGGCACCCGCCCGCTGAGCCCGCGACCCCGGGGGCGCACGACGGCGGCGGCCCGGCACCACTGCTCGTGGTGCCGGGCCGCCGTCGTCGTGGGTGCGGGCTACTTCTTGCCCTGGTTGGCCACGGCCTGGATCGAGCTCGCGGCGGCCTCGGGGTCGAGGTAGGTGCCGCCGGCGACCACCGGGCGGAAGTTGTGGTCCAGCTCGTAGTAGAGCGGGATGCCCGTGGGGATGTTCAGCCCCGCGATGTCCTCGTCCGAGATCCCGTCGAGGTGCTTCACCAGCGCGCGCAGCGAGTTGCCGTGCGCGGCGACCAGCACGGTGCGCCCGGCGCGCAGGTCGGGGAGGATCTCGTCCTCCCAGTACGGCATGAAGCGCTCGAGCACGTCCTGGAGGCACTCGGTGCGCGGCAGGTTCGGGACGTCGGCGTAGCGGGGATCCCCGGCCTGGGAGAACTCGGAGGTGTCCTCCAGCTCGGGCGGCGGGACGTCGTAGGAGCGGCGCCAGACCATGAACTGCTCCTCCCCGTACTCCTCGCGGATCTGGGTCTTGTCCTTGCCCTGCAGGGCCCCGTAGTGGCGCTCGTTGAGCCGCCACGAGCGCTTGACGGGGATCCAGTGCCGGTCCGCCCGGTCCAGGGCCAGGTGCGCGGTGGTGATCGCCCGGCGCAACAGGGAGGTGTGCAGCACGTCCGGGGCGATGCCCTTCTCGACGAGCAGCTCGCCGCCGCGCACCGCCTCCGCGCGGCCCTTCTCGGTCAGGTCCACGTCCACCCAGCCGGTGAACAGGTTCTTGTCGTTCCAGTCGGACTGCCCGTGGCGCAGCAGGACGAGCTTGTACGGTGCTGATTCAGTAGCCATGCCCTCATTCTTCCACCGGGGCGGCGCTGCACTGAAAGCGCGCGCCGACGGAGGCGCTGCCCGTGCCGCGGCGCCGGGGCCGCTACAGTGGTCCCCCGTGCCCAGCCTGCTCCTGTCCCGCCCCGCCCGCCCCGTGGGCGTCGCCACCCGCGGCACCACCGGCCCCAACCGGCTGCGCCGCGTGGACCGCTACCTCACCGGCCCCCTCGCCCCGGTGCTGCGCGGGGCCGCCGACCCGCTCGTCGTGGACCTCGGCTTCGGCGCCTCCCCCACGACCGCGGTGGAGCTGCGCGACCGGCTGCGCCCCGTGCGCGCCGACGCGCAGGTGCTGGGCATCGAGATCGACCCCGCGCGGGTCGCCGCGGCCCTGCCGCTGGCGGGCCCCGGGCTGGAGTTCCGGGTGGGCGGGTTCGAGCTGCCGACCGACGGGCGGGCTCCTGCGCTCGTGCGCGCGTTCAACGTGCTGCGCCAGTACCCGGTCGGCGAGGTCCCGGGGGTCTGGGACATGGTCCGGGACCGGCTGGCCCCGGACGGGGTGCTCGTGGACGGCACGTGCGACGAGATCGGCCGGCGCGCCGCGTGGATCTGCGTGGGTCCGGAGGGCCCGCGCACGCTGACGCTCTCGTGCCGCTTCGGCGCGGTCGAGCGGCCCTCCGACGTCGCCGAGCGGCTGCCCAAGGCCCTCATCCACCGCAACGTCCCCGGCGAGCGCGTGCACGCGTGGCTGGCCGCGCTCGACGCCGCGTGGCTCGCGGCCGCCCCCCTGGCCGCCTTCGGCCACCGGCAGCGGTGGATCGCGGCGTGCCGCACGGTGCGGGAGCAGGGCTGGCCCGTGCTGGACGGACCCGCCCGCTGGCGGCTCGGGGAGGTCACCGTGCGCTGGGCCGCCGTCGCCCCCTGAGCGCCCGGGCCGGACGGGCCCGGGGCGGGCTCACCAGTTGCTGGGACCCTTGGACTCCAGGCCCACGGCCGGGCGGACGTCGGCGAGGTACACGCCCACGGCCGTGCCCGCGATGAGCAGGATGAACAGGCTGGGCCGCTGCACCAGCAGCGTGAAGGCCGTGAACGCGAGGGAGCCGCCCGTGAGGGCAAGCCAGAACCCCTTGGTGCGCTTGAACGCCCGCTGGAACTGGATGGGCGCCTTCGTCACGCAGTCCACGAAGGCCCAGGCGGCGAGGCCCGCGACGACCAGCGCCAGGGCGATGTCGATCCAGCGCACGAGATAGAAGACCCAGGGGATGGCCATGATGCCGGGAATGTCCACGGGGTCAGCCTACCGGTCGATCCCGGACAGGGCGCGGTCCAGGTCCGCCCACAGGTCCTCGACGTTCTCGATCCCCACGGACAGGCGCAGCAGCGTCTCGGGCACGCTGTGCGGCTCCTCGTGGTGGCGGCGGCGGCGCTCCACGAGCGACTCGACCCCGCCGAGGGAGGTCGCCGGCGTCCACAGGCGCAGGGCGTCCACGGCCGCCTCCACGGCCCCGACGTCCCCGGCGGGGACGATCGCGACGACGGAGCCGAAGCCGTCCATCTGCGCGGCGGCCCGCGCGTGGCCGGGGTCCCCGGGCAGTCCCGGGTAGCGGACCTCGCGCACCGCGGGGTGCTCCGCGAGGCGGCGGGCGAGCTCGCCGGCCGTGGCCGTCGAGCGCTCGACCCGCAGGGCCAGGGTGCGCATCCCCCGCAGCGCCAGCCACGCCTCGAAAGGCCCGGGGATCGCCCCGTGCAGGGAGCGGTGCTTCTTCAACCGCCCGCGCAGCTCCGGGTCGGAGGTGACGGCCGCGCCGAGCACGACGTCGGAGTGGCCCGCGAGGTACTTGGTGACCGAGTGCACCACGACGTCCGCGCCGTGCTCCAGCGGTCGCTGCACCAGCGGCGTGGCGAACGTGTTGTCCACGCACGAGAGCACCCCGCGCTCCCGGGCCGCCGCGAGCAGCGCGGGCACGTCCGCGACCTCGAGCATGGGGTTCGTGGGGCTCTCCAGCCACAGTGCGTCCGCGCCCTCGAGGGCCGCCACGGTCTGCTCGGTGTCGGCGACGTCGACGGTGGTGACGCTCAGGAGCCCGCGCGCCTCGAGGTCGGAGGCCAGTGCGAGGGAGCCCTGGTAGCTGTGCCGGGGCAGCACGAGCCGACCGCCGGCCGGGACGAGGGAGAGCACCGAGGCGATGGCCGCCAGGCCCGAGGCGTAGAGCAGCCCGGGCAGCTCCGCCCGCTCCAGCCGCGCCAGCACGTCCTCGACGTCCTCCCACGTGGGGTTGCTGAACCGGCCGTAGGCGCGGTCGGCGTCGCGCAGCTCCCCGGAGCCCCGGTAGGTGGAGGTCAGCACGATCGAGGGCCCGACCGGGGCGTCGTGCTCGGGGGCGGGCCGCCCGCCGGCCACCACGACGGTGTCCGGGCGCAGGTCGGCGTCGTGGGCGGGGATGTCCTCGGGGCGCGCAGTCATGGCCCCAGGGTATCGGCCCGCCGGACCCGTCCGGACCCGCCCGCTCCACGTCCTGCGGGTGGCGGCACCCCGCCGTCCGCCCGGGTCGATACTCTTGGAGGGTGATCTCCCCAGCGGACCCCGCACCGGCCCCCGCCGCCCCCTCCCCCGCCCGTTCCGGGCGCGGGGTCTTCGTCGTGTTCGAGGGCGGGGACGGCGCCGGGAAGTCCACGCAGGTGCGGCGCCTGGTGGAAACCCTGCGCGCCGGGGGCCACGACGTCGTGCGCACCCGGGAGCCCGGCGGCACGCCCCTGGGCGAGACGCTGCGGGGCCTCGTGCTGGACCCGGCGCACGCGCCCGTGGACGCGCGCACCGAGGCCCTGCTGTTCGCCGCCGCCCGCGCCGCCCACGTCGAGCAGCTCATCCGCCCGGCCCTGGCCGCCGGGCGGACCGTCGTCTCCGACCGCTTCGCCGACTCCTCCGCCGCCTACCAGGGCGCCGGGCGGGGCCTGGGCGTCGACCGCGTCGCCGCGCTCAACGACTGGGCCACCGCCGGGCTCGTGCCCGACCTCACCGTCCTGCTCGACGTCCCCGCCGGGACCGGGCGCGCCCGCCGCGAGCTGCGCGACGGCCGCGACGGCGACCGGCTGGAGACCGAGCCGGACGCCTTCCACGACGCGAACCGGCAGGCGTTCCTCGCGCTGGCCGCCCGCGACCCGGGCCGCTACCTCGTGCTCGACGCCGTCCGGCCCCCCGAGGAGCTCGCCGCGGAGGTCGCCGAGGCCGTGCACGCCCGCCTCGCCGGGCACCCGCGGCCGGCCGCGGAGGTGGGCGCGTGAGCGTGTGGGACCAGCTGCTGGGCCAGGACGCCGTGGTGGCGCAGCTGCGCCGCGCCGCCCGGGAGGACCGGCCCACGCACGCGTGGCTGTTCACCGGGCCGCCCGGCTCCGGGCGCTCCAACGCGGCGCTCGCGTTCGCGGCGGCCCTGCTGTGCGAGCAGGCGGACCCGGACGAGCGCGGGTGCGGCGTGTGCCACGCGTGCCGCACGGTGCTCGCGAGCTCCCACGCGGACCTCACCCACTTCGTGACCGAGAACCCGCAGATCACCATCGAGGAGGCGCGCGAGCTCGTGGTGCGCGCCCAGGACAAGCCCTCGGTCGGGCGCTGGCGCGTCATGGTGGTCGAGGACGCCGACCGCATGGTGGAGCGCACCTCCAACGTGATGCTCAAGGCCATCGAGGAGCCGCCGCCCAGCACGATCTGGCTGCTGTGCGCCCCCAGCCCCATGGACGTGCTCGTGACCATCCGCTCCCGCTGCCGCCCGGCCACCCTGAAGGTCCCCGCGGTCGAGGACGTCGCGGAGCTGCTGATCCGCCGCCACGGGGTCCCGCGCCGGCGCGCGGAGGAGAGCGCCCGGCTGGCCCAGTCCCACGTGGGGATCGCCAAGCGCCTGGCCCTCTACGACGACGCCCGCACGCGCCGGCAGGAGGTCGTGTCCATGCCGCTGAAGCTCGCCGGGGTGCCCGACGCCGTGCGCGCCGCGGACCGGCTGCACAAGATCGCCGTGGAGGAGTCCCAGGCCGACGCCGAGGCGCGCAACGAGTCGGAGAAGAAGCAGCTGCTCGTCGCCCTGGGCGCCCCGGAGTCCGGGCGGGTGCCCCCCGCGATCCGCGGGGCGCTCAACCGGCTCGAGGCCGACCAGAAGCGCCGGTCCCGGCGGATCCAGACCGACACGCTCGACCGCTTCCTCATCGACCTCACCACGTTCTACCGTGACGTCCTGACCCTGCAGCTGCGCACGGGCTCGGCCCTCGTCAACGAGCACCTCGCCGAGCAGCTGCGGGACCACGCGTCCAACTCGTCCCCCGAGCAGACGCTGCACCGCATCGACGCGATCAGCCGGACCCGGGACCGGATCCGCACCAACGTCAGCGCGCAGCTGGCCTTCGAGGCGATGGCCGTCTCCCTGCTCTGACCCCGCCCGTCTCCCACCCCCAAGGAGCCCCCGTGAGCCGACGCCCCGCCCTCCCCCGCCGCGCCCGTCCCTCCGTCGCGGCGCTCACCGCCGCCGCCCTGCTCCTGAGCGGCTGCGCCGCGTCCGGGCCCGGGACGGGCGAGCCGACGTCGGGGGGCGCGAGCGGCGCCGTCGTCGAGGGCGTCCCCGAGGAGCTGCGCACCTTCTACACGCAGACCGTGTCCTGGGAGGACTGCGTGTTCGAGGTGGACACGCGCGGGGCGGACGAGGACCTGCAGTGCGCCGACGTCGAGGTGCCGCTGGACTGGGAGGACCCCGACGGGGAGGCGACCACCGTGGTGATGTCCCGGCTGCCCGCGGCCGGGCAGGCCCGCGGGAGCCTGCTGCTGAACCCGGGCGGGCCCGGGGTCTCCGGGGTGGACGCCATGCTCAACGCCGAGCACATGGTCACCGACGACGTGCGGAAGGCCTACGACGTGGTCGGGTTCGACCCCCGGGGCGTGAGCCGCTCCGCCGGGATCCGGTGCCTCGAGGACGCGGAGATGGACGCGTGGCGGGCCGAGCCGATGTTCGACCCCGGCGCCCGGCCCGCGCAGGAGATCCGCGACCAGTACGAGCGGATCGGCGCCGAGTGCGTGGCGAACTCCGGCGACGTCGTCGCCGAGATGGACACCGAGAGCGCCGCCCGGGACATGGACGTGCTGCGCGCCGTGCTGGGCGACGAGCGCATCACCTACCTGGGCTTCTCCTACGGCACCCATCTGGGGGCGAGGTACGCCGACCTGTTCCCGGAGCGCGTGGGCCGGCTGGTCCTGGACGGCGGGGTGGACCCGGCCCTGAGCAACGCGCAGGCCGTGGCGGACCAGGCCGCGGGCTTCGAGGAGAACCTGCGGCACTGGGTGCAGTACTGCCAGGCCGAGATCCGGGACTGCGCGGTCGCAGGGTCGGAGGAGGAGGCGACGAGACGGATCCAGCAGCTCATCGCCTCCGTCGAGGAGCAGACCGTGACCGTCCCCGACGGCCGCCGGGTCACCGCCACGAACGTGGTCGAGGGCATCCTCGTCCCGCTGTACTCCCCCGCGAACTACTCCCAGCTCAACGACGCCCTGCGCGCCGCCTTCGACGGGGACCTCTCCCAGCTGATGGCGATGTCCGACTACAACCACGGGCGCAACGAGCAGGGCGTGTACACCGCGAACACGACCCTCGCGTTCACCGCGGTCAACTGCCTCGACCAGCCGGACGAGACGCTCACCGACGAGCAGATGGCCCAGGAGCAGGAGCGCCTGGAGGAGCTGGCGCCGACCTTCGGCCCCTATCTCGGCTACGGGGAGGCCGCGTGCCAGGGCTGGCCCGTGGACGCGGCCGACGCCCCGGCCCCGCTCAAAGCCGAGGGCGCCGACCCGATCCTGGTGGTCGGCACCACCCACGACCCCGCGACCCCCTATTCGTGGTCCGAGGCGCTCGTGGAGCAGCTCGGCGCCGCGCGGCTGCTGACCTACGACGGCTGGGGCCACACCGCCTACACCTCGGGCAGCCCGTGCGTGCGGGAGGCCGTGGACGGCTACCTGCTCGAGGGCGCGCTGCCCGACGAGGGCACCACCTGTTCCTGATCCCGTCCGCTCCCGCTCCTCGGAGGCCCCTGTGACCGCTGCGCACCACGACCCCGGGACGACGGTGCTGCGCGCCGCCGACCTGCCCGTCACCCGGCCCGGAGGATGGGCCACGCGCGAGCTCGCGTCCGGCGACGGCTGGTCGCTGTCCCTGCGCGACGTCGAACGGCCCGGCGCGCTGCCGGCTGCCGCCGGGGCGGAGCGCGTCCTGACGGTGGTCGACGGCGAGCTGCTGGTCGTGTCCGCCGGCGGCGGGGAGCTGGCCCTGGAGCGCCACCGCCCGGGACGCACGGCCGGGGACGTCCCGCTCCCCGCGGCCCTGCCCACGGGCCCCGTCCGCGTCCTCGACGTCCTGGCGCACCGGGACGCCGTGCGCGCGCACGTGGTCGTGCTCGAGCTGTCGAAGCAGCGGCCGCACCCCGTGTTCGCGGACCAGCTCGCCGTCCTGCTCACCGGCCGCGCCGCCGTGGCCGCCGGCGGGCGGCGCACGGAGCTGGCCGTCTACGACGCCGTGCGCGGGACCGAGCCGGAGAGCCCGGAGCTGACGGGCCGGGGCTTCGTGGCGGTCGTGTCGCTGGACCCGGTCGCCGGTCCCGTCACGCCGACCTGAGCCGGGCGCCCCGGCGGGCGTCGGCCAGGAGGGCGGGGACGTCCCGGATCGAGTCGACGACCGCGTGGGCGCCGGCCGCGCGCAGGGAGGCGTCGTCGTGGGCCCCCGTCCGGACCCCGACGACGGCGGCCGACCCGGCCCGCAGGCCCGCCTGCACGTCGGCGGCGGTGTCGCCCACCACCATGACCTCACGGACGTCGCCGAGGTCCAGGGCCAGCACGGCGGTGAGCACCATGTCCGGCCAGGGCCGGCCCCGGCCCGCGTCCGAGGGGCACAGGCTGAGGTCGGCCAGCCCCATCCAGCCGAGCTGCTCGAGGATCGTGTTCTGGGTGTGCCGGTCGTAGCCGGTGGCCAGGCACACCCGGAGACCGGCCTCCCGCAGCTCGGCGACCGCCCGCTCGGCGCCGGCCACGGGCCGGACGCCCTCGGCGGCGAGCAGCTCGCCGAGGTGGCGCCCGAGGTCCCGCACGGCCCGCTGCGCGCACCGGGGCTCGTCCGCGAAGAGCTGCTCGAGGACCTCGGCCCTGGACCGGCCGAGGGTGCCGCGGACGTGGCCCAACATCTGCCGGAACCGCTCCGAGCCGGGGTCGACGCCGAGCCCGGCCACGGTCCGCGCGAAGGCCCGCTCCGTGAGCCCGTTGTCGTGGAACACGGTCCCGGACATGTCGATGAAGGCCAGGCGCAGCCCTCGCGCGGTCTCGGCCGGAATGCTCACTGGGGTCCTCCCGTCGTGGGTGCGGCGGGGCGGTGCACCGCCGCACCCTCCTCCTCGTGTGCCCCCATGGTGCGGACCCGGCCGGCGCCGCGGTAAGGCGCCCCGGTCGAAGCCCGGGTGAACCGGCGACGAACTCCCCCGGCGGCGCGCCGGGCCCCGATTACGGCGGCGTGGCGTCCTCTGCTACAGTTTCACGTGCACTGATCCCGTCCCGGACGGCGACGTGCAGGCCTCCTTAGCTCAGTCGGTAGAGCGTTTCACTCGTAATGAAAAGGTCGTCGGTTCGATTCCGACAGGAGGCTCGCGCAGCACGAAGGCTCCGGTCCCGCCAGGGACCGGAGCCTTCGTCGTTCCGGCGGCAGGCCCGGCCTCACGCGGTGCCGCGGACGGGCTCCCGCTCAGCGGCGGGCGCCGCGGCGGGGCCGTCGAGCGGCAGCGTGACGGTGAAGACCGTTCCCTCCCCCAGGGCGCTCTCGCACCGGATGGTCCCGCCGTGGTGCTCGACGATCTCCCGGGCCACGGCCAGCCCGAGGCCCAGTCCCGGGATGGCGCTCATCCGGGCGTTGTGGCTGCGCACGAACCGGCCGAAGACGTGCTCGGCGTCCTCGGGGCGCATGCCCATGCCCCGGTCGGCGACCTGCACCTGCACGGCGCCGCCGGCCGGGGACACCCGCACCGTCACGGGTCCGCCGCCCGGGGAGTACTTGATCGCGTTGGACAGCAGGTTGTCCAGGACCTGGCCGATGCGCACGGGGTCGCAAACGAGCTCCAGGCGCGGCGGGACCTCGACGCGTAGGTCGACGCCCGCCTCGGCCGCCCGCAGCTCCGCCGCCGCGGCGGACTGCTGGACGACCTGCACGAGGTCGGTGCGCACCGGCTGCAGCTCCAGCACGCGGGTCGCCGTGCCGAGCAGGTCCTCCACGAGGACGAGCAGCTGGTCCGCGTTGCGCTCGACCACCTCCAGACCGGAGCGGACGTGCCCGGGCAGCTGGTCGTCCATGGCCAGGAGCTCGGTGTAGCCCCGGATGGAGGTCAGCGGGGTGCGCAGCTCGTGCGAGACCCCGGCCAGGAAGTCGTCCTTGGCCTGGAGCGCGTCGACGAGGTCGGTGACGTCGTTGAACGCGAGGACGGAGCCCTCCGGGCGGCCGTGCTCGTCGTGCATCGGCCGGGCCGAGACGGAGAGCACGCGCTGGGCGGGAGGCCGCCCGGTCCACACCAGGTAGTCCGAGAAGGACTCCCCGCGCACAGCCCGCGCCGCCGCACGGTCCTCCGCCGGCAGGGGCGTCCCCTCGCCGTCCGCGTAGACCAGCAGGTCGGCCTCCGCGCCGTCGTGGACCCCGTCCGGCAGCGCCAGCTCGTGGATCCACCGCTGCCGGCGGTTCATGAGGATGTCGTGGCCGTCGGCGTCGACGGCGAGCACCCCCACGTCCACGGCCTCCACGATCGCGTGGAGCAGCCGCTCCCGGTGCGCGCTCTGCGCGAGCAGGCCCTCGAGCCGCTCGTCCTTCGCCTCGAGCTCCGCCTTCTGCTGCTCCATGCTCCGGTCCAGCACCTGCACGGTGAGCCCGATGGCCAGCATCATGAACGGGACGAGCAGCGGGTTGGACAGGGTGTCCGCGGTCAGCGGCACGTCCCGCACGAAGAGCGGCAGCCACACCATCACCAGGGTCAGCAGGGTGCCGAGCGGAACGGCGAGGCGGGGCAGCTGCCCGGAGGCGGCCAGCCAGATCACGGGGAAGGTGGCCAGCAGGCCCGCCCCCGTCAGGCTGGTCCCCACCCCTTCGCGGAGCAGGCCGATGGGCACGAAGTCCAGCACCGGCACGACGAGGAAGCTCGGGTACGGCAGCCGGTCCCACGGAACGGCGAAGCACAGCAGCAGCAGGACGGCGTTCAGGAGCATCGACAGCTGGAAGAGCGGCTCGGCCAGCACCGGGCGGTGGAAGACGCACACGCCCAGCAGCAGGAAGAGCATGGTCGCGGACAGCGGCAGCTGGGTGAGCACCACCCGGCCGCGCAGGGAGAGGGTGTGGAAGCTTACCTTGTTGAGGACGAAGGCGTTGAGGATGCGATCCACGGCGGGTCCTCCGACGAAGTTTTGGCCACCTCGCGGGGGTCGGGGTGACATTCGCAAAGATTAGCGGCTTAATTGAGCCATGACCCCCTCCCCCCAGGGTCGCCGTGCCGTGGTGATCGAGGATCACGACGACATCCGCAACCTGCTCGCCCAGACCATCCGCATGCGCGGCTTCACGGTGGCGACCGCCGCCACGGCCCAGGAAGGGCTGGACGCGGTCCGCCGCGGGGGCGCCGACCTCATCACCCTGGACCTCAACCTGCCCGATCTCGACGGCCTGGAGGTCTGCCGCAGGGTCCGCGAGTTCTCCGACGCCTACCTGCTCATGGTCACCGCGCGGCCCGGCGAGGCCGACCGGCTCAGCGGGCTGGAGCTGGGCGCCGACGACTACATCAGCAAGCCGTTCAGCCCGCGCGAGCTGCAGGCGCGGATCGAGGCGATGTTCCGCCGCCCGCGGGGGCGGGCCGAGCAGGCCGACGCCGAGGAGCTGCGCCGGGCCGCCGAGGTCCAGCGCAGCCTCCTGCCGCTCGGCACCCCCGCGGTCTCCGGCTACGAGCTCGCCGGGGCCTGCCGGCCCTCCCGCAGCGTGGGCGGGGACTTCTTCGACTGGCACGCCGCCGGGGACGGGGTGCAGCTGACGGTCGCGGACGCCATGGGCAAGGGCATGGGCGCCGCTCTCATCGCCGCCACCGTGCGCGCGGTGATGCGCTCCACGGCGCCACTGCCGGACCTGGCCGAGGCCTTCGCCGACGCCGGCCGCCACCTCGAGCAGGACCTGCAGCAGTCCGGGTCCTTCGTCACCGTCTTCTCGGCCCGGCTCGACGCGGAGAGCGGGGTCGTCGACTACGTCGACGCCGGCCACGGGCTGGGCCTGCACGTCCACGCGGGCGGGGTGGACCGGCTCCCGCCGAGCGGTCCTCCGGTCGGGGCCGTGCCCGGCAGCGGGTGGGTGCCCGGGCGCGTGTCGCTGGACCCCGGGGACGCGCTCGTCGTCGTCAGCGACGGAATGCTCGACGTCTTCGACGACGTCGAGCAGGCCGCGCGCGCCGTCGCCGCCTCCGTCACCGCCCACGCGGACGCCCGCGTCGCCTGCGAGGCGCTCCTCGGCATGGTCCCGGGGCAGGGCGCGAGCGACGACGTCACCGCCGTCGTGCTGCGCCGCCGCCCCGGCGCCGGTCCGTGAACCGGGTCCTCGTCCGGCTGGTCGCCCTCCTGACCGTCCTGCTGGGCGTCAACTACGTGGCGTGGCGGTGGCTGGAGTCGCTGAACTGGTCCGCGTGGTGGATCGCCGTGCCGCTGGTGCTGGCCGAGACCTACAGCCTCATCGGTGTGACGCTCTTCGGCCTGACGGTCTGGCGGCCCGAGCGCCGCGGCCCGGCGGGCCCGCCGCCCGCGGGCGCCACGGTGGACGTGTTCGTCACGGCCTACGACGAGCCGCCGGAACTCGTGCTGC
This sequence comes from Kocuria sp. U4B, assembly GCF_054875615.1. Next base: position 2,548,824 of record NZ_CM142180.1, on the reverse strand, counting down.
GCACCGCCCTGGCCGCGCAGGCGATCCGGTACCCGCACAATACGTGGATCCTCGACGACGGCGCCCGCCCCGAGCTCGAGGCGCTCGCGGCCGAGCACGGGCTGGGCTACCTCACCCGCAGCGCCGACTGGGCGGACCGGCCCCGCCACGCCAAGGCCGGCAACCTCAACAACGCCCTGATGATGACCCAGGGCGAGTTCCTGCTGATCCTCGACGCCGACCAGGTCCCCGAGCCCGAGATCCTCGACCGGACCCTGGGCTGGTTCAACGACCGCAAGGTCGCCCTGGTCCAGACCCCGCAGTGGTTCGTCAACGTGCCCGAGAGCGACCCGCTGGGCAGCCAGGCCCCGCTGTTCCACGGCCCGCTCCAGCAGGGCAAGGACGGCTGGAACGCGGCCTTCTTCTGCGGCTCCAACGCGATCCTGCGCCGGGAGGCGCTGATGCAGCTGGGCCACACGGGCTACGTCCGGGAGGTCGAGCGGGACGTCAGGGAGTCCCTCGCCCGCGCCCGCGCCGCCCTCCGGAAGGCCCGCCGGTCGCCGGAGGCCGCCGATCCGGTCGTCGTCGGCATGCTCGACGACGTCGAGGCTGCCACGTCCCGGGCCCGGTCCGGGCTGCGTGCCGGCACCCCGCTGACCGAGATCACCTATCGGCTGCAGCGGGACGTGGACGCCGCCGCGCGACGGACGGTCACCCAGGACTTCACGGCCATCCAGGCGGACCTCGCCGAGATCGCGGCGCTCGAACTCCCCCCGGAGAGCGGGATGGTCTGGCCCGAGGAGCTCGAGGCCGCCGTGGACCGGATGTCCCGCCGCGACCTCTCCCCCTTGGCCTCCGTCGAGCCCGTCCGGGAGGTGCTCGAGGCGGTGTCCGTGGACCGGCCCGGCGAGGTCCAGCCGGTGGCGCCGCTGGCGACCATCTCGGTCACCGAGGACATGGCCACCTCCATGCGCCTGCACGGCCTCGGCTGGCGCAGCGTGTACCACCACGAGGTCCTCGCCCACGGGCTGGCCCCGGAGGACCTCAGGACCATGCTCGCCCAGCGCCTGCTCTGGGCCCAGGGCACGATGCAGGTGCTGCTGCGGGAGAACCCCCTCGTGCAGCGGAGGATGACCTGGGGACAGCGGCTCATGTACTTCGCCACGATGTGGAGCTGCCTGGCAGGCTTCGCGGCCGTGGTCTACATCGCCGCGCCCATCGTCTACCTCGTGCTGGGGGTCCTGCCGGTCACGAGCCTCAGTACGGACTTCTTCGTCCGGTTCGTCCCCTTCATGGTCGCCAGCCAGCTGCTGCTCGTCGTGGTGGCCCGCGGCATCCCCACCTGGCGCGGTCGGCAGTACAGCCTGGCGCTGTTCCCGACCTGGATCAAGGCCTGCACCACGGCCGCGCGCAGCGTGTGGTTCGGCCGGCCCCTGGGCCGGGCCGTGACCCCGGAGGCCCGCCAGGACGGCGGGCCGCCCTGGCGCCTGATCCGTCCGCAGCTGATCGCCATGGGGCTGCTGGGCGTCGCCCTGGTCGTCGGCGTCGTGCGCGCCGCGCTGGGCTTCAACGACCTTCTCGGCACGCTTGTCAGCACCGCCTGGGTCGCAGTCGACCTCGTGGTCCTGAGCGTGCTGATCACCGCCGCCAAGTACAAGGGGTCCGTCCCCGAGGAGAGGAATGCCGATGCAGTTCACGGTTGAGCAGAAACCGACGTTCGCCCACATCACGGGCACCGGCCGGCTGAACATGGTGGGCGCCCCGCGCCTGCGCGAGGTGGTGGCCGACGTCGTCGCCGACGGGTCGACCCACGTGGTGGTCGACCTGGGCGGGACCGAGTTCATGGACTCGTCCGGCCTCGGCGCCCTCATCGGCTGCCTGAAGCTGGCCCGCCAGGCCGGGGGCGACCTGCGCATCGCCAACGTCAGCCCGCAGGTGCGGATGGTGCTGGAGCTGACCAGCATGCACCGGGTGCTCACCCCCTACGCCAGCGCCGACGAGGCGTTCGCCGGTGACTGAGCCCTCGGCCCGCCGCTCCCGCCGCGGGCCCGCCACGGCCCAGACCGTCGACGCCCTGCACGGCGATCTCGAGGCCCTCTGGGGCGCCGCGGGCCACGTCCCGGAGACCGACCGGATGGCCTTCGCCCTCGCGGTCGTGGAGGCCGCCGGCAACGTCGTGGTCCACGCCGTGCCGGCGGCGGAGGCCCCGATCGAGCTCGAGGTGGACCTCGCCGCGGGCCCGCACCGGCTGGAGGCGACCATCTACGAGATCGGCGCCGCCCCGGCGCAGGTCGACCTGGGCGGGGCCATGCCGGCGGCGGACGACGAGTCCGGGCGGGGCCTCGCCCTCATCCAGGCCCTCGTGAGCCGGGTGGTCTTCGAGCGCCACGGGGACACGAACGTGTGGGAGCTGTGCCGGGAGTGCGGTCCGGACCCGGCCTAGCCGCGGTCAGGACCGGGGGCGAGCACGAGCAGGGCCGACGGGCCCGGCACGAGCTCCCGGCGCCACGGGGGCGCCGGGGACGAGGACCGGGACCGGTCTGCCGGCCGACGGGATGCGTCAGGAGCCACTGAGGAGAGGATGCAGATGCATGGCACCGGCGCCTGGGGGACAGGCGCGGCGGAGGCGCTGTCCCCGCATTTGCCTCTGTGAACAGTCGGAGGCGGCGCCTAGAGTGGGGTGCAGGAAGTCCAGTGGGGGAAGCTCCTGACGAGGACGTCCGGCCGGGGGGGAGACCGGCTCCGGACGTCCGGCACCGCCGGGACGGAGCACGGGCCGAAGAGTCCGGAGGAGTTCATCATGATCACCGCGATCATTGCCGCGCACAACGACGGGGCGGGCGTGGAGCGGGCCGTCGCGGCCCTGCGCGGCCAGAGCCGGCCGCCGGAGCGCGTCCTCGTGATCTCGGACGAGTCCACGGACTCGACCGTGGACTCGGCGCTGCGGTCCGGCGCCGAGGTGCTGCTCACCGTCGACAACGCCCACCGGAAGGCCGGGGCGCTGAACCAGGCCCTGGGGACGGTGCGGCTGGGACCGGCGGATCTCGTCCTGGTGCTCGACGCGCAGGCGGAGCTGCCGTCCGGGTTCCTGGAGCAGGCCGTCGCGGCGCTCGGCGACCGCAACGTGGGCGCCGTCGCCGCCCGGCGCGGCGCCGGGACCGGCTCCGCCGCCCTGGTCCGGTGGCAGGCGCTGGAGGACGTCCACCGCGCGTTCGGCCGCTACTACGACGAGGGCCCCGTGACGGGGCAGGTGCGCCTCGCCCTCGACCTCGAGACGGTCGGCTGGCGGCTCTCGAGCCCCGTGGGGGCCGAGACCGTCCCGGCGGCGGAGGCCGCTGCGGTGCGGGAGGTCGCCGGCGCGCAGGAGGCCGCTGACGAACGGGAGAACGCCCGGGTGCCGCAGCACGCGGTGGCGGTCGCCGGCCGCTGAGCCGGCCGGGCGCTCAGGAGCGGCCGGAGCGCCCGACGACCACGGCGGTCGCCGCGGCCAGGACCGTGGTGGTCAGGCAGCCGATGGGGATGGGCAGGCAGCACCCGCCCACCGAGACGTTGGTCCCGCGGCGGGTGCGGGTGGAGTAGGACGGGAACGGGAGGATGCGGAAGCCCGGGCGGGGTCCGCCCGCCCAGCGCCCGTATCCTCCGCGCCCGTATCCGCCGCGGTGGTAGCCGGGCAGGTCGTAGCCGGGAGCCCCCGGGTACGGGCCCCCCGGACCCGGTCGGCCGAGCCGGGCGCGGGCCCAGCGGGCGTCGAACTCGTCGTCGGCGGCACGGTAGTCGAATCCGGGTGTCCTCATGCCGCCCATCCAATCATCAGTACGCTGTCGGGTCCAGCCCTGTGGCCGCGCCGTCCTGCAGCAGCTCCCGCGCCCGCTGCACGTGCTCGCGCACCGCCTCGGCACGCCGCACCACGGCGTCGAGGCGGTGGTCGCCGTCGTCGCGCACGAACCGCGCCATGGTGAGGGCCTCCGCGGCCTGGGCCATGGCGTTGCCCGCCCGGGAGAGCTCGCGGTGGACGTCGTTGAGGTAGCCGCCGGTGGAGGCGGGGATGTCCGTGCCGCTGCTCGGGGCGGTGCGGTGGGCGGCGACGCACACGTCGCGGACCTCCGGCAGCAGGTCGGCCAGCGCGTTGGCGGTGGGCACGACCGCCTGGGCGAGCGCCTTGTCGGGCAGGGTCTCGAGGATCTGGTGGAAGCGGTCCAGTCCCCGGCGGAACCGGTCGTGGGCGCGGCGCCACACACCCAGACCGAGCTCGGCCTCGTCGCGGCGAGCGGCGCGGTAGTCGCGCAGGAATCCCACGGGTGATCCTTTCATGAGCAGACATCTCATCCTATGCGGCGGCGGCGCCCTCCCCTGCCGGACGGACGGCGGCCCCGGACCGGGAGGTCCGGGGCCGCCGTCGGCGGAGGCCGCCGCGTCAGCAGCAGCGGCCCTGCGGGTTGTCGTCCTGCCACGCGTGGTAGTCGCGCCAGAACTCGGCCTCGGTCATCGGCGGGTGCTCGCACCCGGTCGAGGCGTGGTACTTCAGGTAGTGCTCGTACTTGTCGGCGGTGAGCACGCTCCGGCCGGCCCGGCCGAGCGCGTCAGCGACCCGCCGCAGGAGGTGCCGCAGCTCCTGCCGCAGCAGGGTGGCGTCACCCATGGCTGTGCCTGCGCGGCCGCGGGTGCGCCCGGTGGTACTCCGCCCACTGCCGCTGGAGCTCCTTCTCCGGGGGCGAGGCCACCAGCCCCGCGGGGGCGTACATCTCCGCCGGGCGGTACGGGTCCTCGGTGTCGTGCCGGGAGGGGTGCTCCGGGTCGCCGCGGTGGGCGAAGGCCTGGGCGGTGCGCAGCAGCGCGGTGACGATGACGATCACCGCGAGCACCACGAACAGGATGGACAGCGAGCCCTGGATGAAGGTGTTGCGGATGACCGCGTCGATCGCCTCGGGGGTCCTGGCGGTCCCGAAGGTCTCCGCGCCGGAGGCCTTCGCGGCGCGGAACGCGCTGTTCTGCGCCCAGTAGCCCACCGCGGGCACGGGCGAGAAGATCTTCAGGATCGACCCGTAGACGGTGATCACGGTGACGAACGCGAGCGGCAGCGCGATGATCCAGAGGTACTGGAAGGACCCGCGCTTGGCGGCGATGGTGAGGCACACCGCCAGCGCGATCGCCGCGAGGAGCTGGTTGGCGATGCCGAACAGCGGGAACAGGGTGTTGATCCCGCCCAGGGGGTCCGTCACACCCATGTAGAGGATGGCTCCCCAGCCGGCCACCATGATCGCGGTGGTGAGCCAGGCGCCCACCCGCCACGAGGTGTCCTTGAACTTCGGGAACACGTTGCCGAGGGAGTCGGAGAGCATGAACCGGGCCACGCGGGTGCCGGCGTCCACGGCGGTGAGGATGAACAGCGCCTCGAACATGATCGCGAAGTGGTACCAGAAGCTCATCATCCCGCCCCCGCCGAAGAGCTGGGCCAGGATGTTGGCGAGGCCCACGGCCAGCGTCGGCGCGCCGCCCGTGCGGGAGACCACCGATTCCTCGCCCACCGCCTCGGCCGTGGCCTGCAGCATGGCCGGGTCCGCGTTCACCCCGGTGAGCCCGAGGGAGTTCACGAAGGCGGCCGCGCCCTCGACGGTGCCCTGGGTGACGGCCGCGGAGGAGTTCATGGCGAAGTAGAGCCCGCGGTCGATGGTCACCGCGGCCACGAGCGCCATGATCGCCACGAAGGACTCCATGAGCATGCCGCCGTAGCCGATGAAGCGGGCCTGCCGCTCCTTCTCGAGCAGCTTCGGGGTGGTGCCGGAGGAGATCAGCGCGTGGAACCCGGACAGGGCCCCGCACGCGATGGTGACGAACAGGAACGGGAACAGCGAGCCCGGGAAGACGGGGCCGTCCGAGCGGGACGCGAAGACGTCCACGGCGGGGGCGGTGACCTCGGGGCGGACGACGACGATGGCGATCGCCAGCAGCCCGATCACGCCGATCTTCATGAAGGTGGAGAGGTAGTCGCGGGGGGCCAGCAGCAGCCACACCGGCAGGATCGCGGCGACGAAGCCGTAGATGATGATGCCCCACGCGATGGTGGTGCGCTCCAGGGTGAAGACCTCGGCCCACGCCGCGTTCTCGGCGACCCAGCCGCCGGCGATGATCGCGAGCATCAGCAGCGCGAACCCGATCACGGAGACCTCCATGACCTTGCCCGGGCGCAGGTAGCGCAGGTAGACGCCCATGAACAGCGCGATCGGGATGGTCATGGCCACGGAGAACACGCCCCACGGGGACTCCCCGAGGGCGTTGACGACCACGAGGGCCAGGATCGCGGTGATGATGATCATGATGGCGAGGGTCGCGACGATCGCGGCCGTGCCGCCGACCACGCCCAGGTCCTCGCGGGCCATCTGGCCCAGCGAGCGCCCGCCGCGGCGCATGGAGAAGAACAGGACGAGGTAGTCCTGGACGGCGCCGGCGAGGATGACGCCCACGATGATCCAGATCGTGCCGGGGAGGTAGCCCATCTGCGCGGCCAGCACGGGGCCCACGAGGGGCCCGGCGCCGGCGATCGCCGCGAAGTGGTGCCCGTAGAGCACCCGGCGGTCGGTGGGCATGAAGTCCTTGCCGTTGGCCTTGTACTCGGCGGGGGTCGCCCGGGTGTCGTCCGGGCGGACCAGCCTGTTCTCGATGAACTTCGAGTAGAAGCGGTAGGCGATCAGGTAGGTGGCCACGGCGGCGAAGACGAACCAGATGGCGTTGACGGCCTCGCCGCGGGCGATCGCGAGCATGAACCAGCCCAGGGCGCCGACCAGGGCGATGGCGACCCACAGGGCGATCTTCCCGGGGGTCCACCGGCGGTCCTCGCGCTCGAGGACCTCGGGGTCGAGGGCGGCGGGCGGGCGGTCGCCCGCCGTGGCGGTCGTGGTGCCGGTGAACGGGCCGGCGGGGGTGGGTTCGCCGGCCCCGCCCGGGGACGGTGGTCCGTAGGAAGTGCTCATCCGAGATCTCCAGACGTGGTCGGGGGAAGCTGTGGATTCTGCGAGAAATCCGCTCCGAGTCTAGACGCCCCGTGAGCCGCGCCACAGGATGTCCGCCCTCATGTCGGTCCCCCGGCGCCCCGGGCGGTCAGGGGACGAGCAGGACCTTGCCGATGTGCGTGCCGGAGTCGAAGTACTCGTGGGCCCGGGCGACCTCGTCGAGCGGGAAGGTGCGGTTGACGACCGGCACGATCCGCCCGGCCTCGACCTGCGGCCACACGTGCTCCCGCACGCCGGCCATGATCCCCGCCTTCTCCCCGGCGGGCCGGGAGCGCAGGGTGGTGCCGATGACGGCGGCGCGCTTGGCCATGAGCGTGCCGAGGTCCAGCTCGCCCCGGCGCCCGCTCTGCGCGCCGATGACGACGATCCGGCCGTTGAGGGCGAGCGCGTCGAGGTTGCGCCCGAGGTACGCGGCGCCCACGACGTCGAGGACGATGTCGGCGCCGTGGCCGTCCGTCAGCTCCTTCACCCGCTCGACGAAGTCCTCCTTGCGGTAGTCGATGGCCTGCGCGCCGAGCTCGCGGGCGGCCGCGGCCTTCTCCGGGCTGCCGACGGTGGTGAGCACGCGCAGCCCGAGCGCCCGGCACATCTGGATGGCGTTGGTGCCGATCCCCCCGGTGCCGCCGTGCACGAGGACGGTCTCCCCCTCCCGGGCCGCGGCGGTCATGAAGACGTTGGAGAACACGGTGGCGCACACCTCGGGCAGCCCGGCCGCGGCGACGACGTCCACCCCGGCGGGGACGGGCAGGACCTGGGCGGCCGGTGCGACGACCTCCTCGGCGTAGCCCCCGGAGTCCAGCAGGGCCACGACGTCGTCGCCCACCGCGAGCCCGGCGTCGCCGGGGACCTCGGGGCCGAGCTCCAGGACGGTGCCGGAGACCTCGAGGCCGAAGATCCTGGAGGCGCCCGGCGGCACCGGGTAGCGCCCCTCGCGCTGCATGGCGTCGGCCCGGTTGATCCCGGCGGCGCGCACGCGGATCCGCACGCCGTCGGGCCTGAGGTCGGGGGCGGGGACGTCGGTGACGGCGAGGACCTCGGGTCCGCCCGGGGTCGTCTCGAGCACTGCGCGCATGGTGGGCCTTCCGGTCGGGGGCGGTTCGCCTCCTATTGTGCTCCCGCCCCGCTTGTGCTCCCGCCCCGCCGGGAGGACGGCCTCACGCCGTGGCGGCGTAGGCGTCCAGGGCCCGCTGCCGGCTGGCCCGCAGGTCCACGATCGGCTCCGGGTAGCCCACGGACGGGCCCAGCAGGCCGGGCTCGTGCGGGTCCACGCCGTGCTCCCCGGCCAGCTCGGGGACCCAGCGGCGGACGTAGCGGGCCTCGGGGTCGAACCGGCGCCCCTGCGTGAGCGGGTTGAAGATCCGGAAGAAGGGGCTCGCGTCGGCGCCCGAGCCGGCGACCCACTGCCAGTTGGCGGGGCCGCTGGCGGGGTCGGCGTCCACGAGCCGGTCCCAGAACCATTGCTCCCCCGCCCGCCAGTCCACCAGCAGGTTCTTCACGAGCAGGGACGCGGTGACCATGCGCACCCGGTTGTGCATCCACCCGGTGCTCGCCATCTGCCGCATCCCGGCGTCGACGAGGGGCAGCCCGGTGCGCCCGTCCTGCCACGCCCGGAGGTCGCCGGCCGCCTCCTGCGGGCCGCGCCACGGGAACGCGTCGAAGCGGGGGCGCAGGTGGCGCTCGTGCAGGTCGGGGTGCGCGTGCAGCAGGTGCCAGTCGAACTCCCGCCAGCCCAGCTCGGCGAGGAACTTCTCCAGTCCCGGGGTGCTCCCGTGCTGCGCCCGGTGGCGGACGGCGGCGTCCCACACCGCGAAGGGGCTGATCTCCCCCCACCGCAGGTGCGGGGAGAGCCTGCTGGTGCCGTCCCGGTCGGGGCGGTCGTGGCCCTCGGCGTAGCCCGCCACGCCGTCGAGGAAGTCGTCCAGCCGCTGCCACGCGGCAGCCTCCCCGGGCGTCCACGCCGCGGCCAGGCCCTCGGCGTGCTCCGGGTCCGGGAGCAGGTCCCAGTCGCGGAGGTCCTCCCCGCCGGCGGCTGCCGCGGGGACGGGGCCCGCGCCGTGCCCGGGGGTCGGGGCGGGCAGCGGCTGGCGGATCTCGAGGGTCCGGAGGGCCTTCCAGAACGGGGTGTAGACCTTGTACGGCCCGCCCGTTCCCGTGCGCAGCGTCCACGGCTCGTGCAGCAGGTTCGCGTGGAAGGAGTGCGCCGCCACCCCGCGCCGCGCGCAGTCCTGCTTCACGGCGGCGTCCACCGCGCGCTCGGGCCCGCCGTAGCGCCGGTTCCAGGTGACGCCGCCCGCCCCCGTGCACTCCAGGACCTCGCCCAGCACGGGCCCGGCGGGGCCCCGGCGCAGCACCAGGGGGATGCCGAGCTCGGCCAGGGAGGTCCCCAGCGCCGTCAGGGACCCGTGCAGCCACCACCTCGCCGCCGCGCCCAGCGGCCGCACGCCCTCCGACACCTCGTCCAGGACGTAGAGGGCGACCACCGCGCCCCGCCGGCAGGCGGCCTGGAGCGCGGGGTGGTCGGTGACGCGCAGGTCGTCCCGGAACCACACGATCGTCGTCGTCCCGCGGTCGGGGCTCTCCGGTGCGCTCACGCGCCCACCCTAGCCCGGGGCTTTGGCGGGCCTCCAGCGTCCGTGGAAGAATGGGCGACGCGCTCGGCCGGGCCCAGCGGGCCCGGCGCCGGCGCGAGGAAGGTTGTCCGAGCGGCCTAAGGAGCCGGTCTTGAAAACCGGTGTGCGGTGATCCCGTGCCAAGGGTTCAAATCCCTTACCTTCCGCCTCACGACGGCCCCCGGCGACCCCTGCCGGGGGCCGTCGCGCGGGGCAGCACGGGACCGGCGCACCGTCCGGTCACCCGGTGGAGAGAAATGTCGGTGTGCGGTGGCCCACTGTTCACATCTGCGTGCTCAAATGGGGACATCGACCCGTCATCCCGCCCCCGGAGGACCCCGTCATGATCCCCACGAAGCACGGTCCTGCCCTGCGCGCGGCCCTCGCCGCCGGTGTCCTCGCCTCGTCCGTCCTGGTCCTCCCGGTGGCACACGCCGACGGGACCGCCGTTCCCCGGGCCACCGTCCCCGTCGCCGGGACCGCCCCGGAGCCGGCCGCCGACCCGGAGCCCTCGCCCGCCGGGGACGCCCCGGACCAGGACGTGGACCTGCTCTACTTCAACGACTACCACGGCCGGCTGGCCTCCGACCCCGTGCTCTTCGCGGGCGCGGTCGAGCAGCTGCGGGCCGAGGACCCGGACGGCACGCTGCTGCTGTCGGGCGGCGACAACGTGGGCGCCTCCGAGTACGTCTCGGCGGTGCAGGACGACAACCCCACCCTGGACGTGCTCGACGCGCTCGCGCTGGACGCCTCGGCCGTCGGCAACCACGAGTTCGACCAGGGCGTCGCCGACCTCACCGGCCGGATCGAGGAGCGCGCCGGCTTCCCGTACCTCGCGGCCAACGTCTTCGGGGCCGACGGCGAGCTCGTCACCGAGGCCTCCGCGACGTTCGAGGTCGACGGCGTGAGCATCGGCGTGGTCGGGGCCGTCACCCAGCAGACCGCCACCCTCGTCTCCCCCGGCATGATCGAGGGCATCACCTTCGGCGACCCCGTCGAGGCGGTCAACGCCGAGGCGCAGCGGCTCGCGGCGGACGGCGCCGACGTCGTCGTGGCCCTCTACCACGAGGGCGCTGCCAGCGCCGCCGGGGCCCTGGGCGACCGGCTGTCCACCGACACCTCCGCGACCGTCGACGTGGTGCTCAACGCCCACACCCACCAGGTCTACGACGAGGCCGTCGACACGGACGGTGACGGCGACCTCGACCGCGCCGTGCTGCAGGCCGGTTCCTACGGGGGTCACCTCGGGCGGGTCTCGTTCAGCTACGACGAGGCCGCCGACGACGTCGACCTGACCGCCGAGGTGCTCGCCGTCGACGAGACCGTCACCGCGACCGAGGAGGAGCTGATCGCCCGGTACCCCCGCGTCGCGGAGGTCGCCTCGATCGTGGAGCAGGCCGAGGCGTTCGCCGTGGAGCGGGGGAAGACCCCGGTCGGCGAGATCACCGGGGACATCACCACCGCGTACGGGATGCGCGACGGGGTGGCGTCCCGCGACGACCGCAGCGCGGAGTCCAGCCTGGGCAACCTGGTCGCCGAGTCCATCCGCGACACCCTGGACGAGTCCGACGGGGTGCAGATCGGCGTGATCAACCCCGGCGGCCTGCGCGCCGACCTGCTCTACGCCGACGATCCCACCCAGGTCATCGACGGCGACCGGGACGGCGTGGTCACGGAGTCCGAGGCCAACCAGGTGCTGCCCTTCGCCAACAACCTCAACACCATCACGCTGACCGGCGAGCAGTTCGAGCAGGTGCTGGAGCAGCAGTGGCAGCCCGCCGGCGCCTCGCGGCCCTACCTGCAGCTGGGGCTGTCCGAGAACGTGGGCTACACCTTCGACGCGTCGCGGCCCGCCGGGGACCGGATCACCTCCATCACGATCGACGGGCAGCCCTACGACCCCGCCGGGTCCTACGTGGTCGGCTCCGTGTCCTTCCTCGTGGCGGGCGGCGACAACTTCACCGCGTTCACCGAGGGCACCGGCTTCACCGACACCGGCCGGATCGACCGCGACGCCTGGATGGAGTACCTCTCCGCGCACGCCCCGCTGGCGCCGGGGTTCGACCGCCGCTCCGTGTCGATCGCGGGCGCGGCCGCGGACGGCTGCACCGTGAGCTTCGCCGTCTCGGCGCTCGACATGACCTCCCTGGGCGCCCCGGACAACACCGTGCTGTCCGTGCGCGCCGGCTCCCCGCAGGGCACCGAGCTCGGCACCGCCGCCGTGGTGGACGGCGCGGCGTCCGTCTCGGTCGACACCACCGGGCCGGCCGAGGGCGACGCCGTGTGGCTCGTGGCCGCCCCCTCCGGCACGCAGGTCCGCGTCCCGGAGCCGGTGCTCGCGCTCGCGGACGGCTGCGCCGCGCCCCCCACGTCGACCCCGACCGAGCCGACCGGGCAGCCCGCCGGGCCGCAGGAGCCCGGCAAGGGCGCCGGCGAGCACCCCCGCCAGGGCGAGCCCGGCCGCGGCGTGTGGCAGCACGGCTCCGCTCGTACCCACGAGGTCCTGCGGCGCCTCTTCGGCTGACCCCTCCCGGCCGCTGATCCTCCTCCCCGAGATCCGCCTCCTCCCCGAGACATGCGAAGGACACCTTCTGCCGTGAAGAAGATCTTCTCCCTCCCCCTGAGCGGGGGCGCCGCGGCCGCGCTGCTGGCCGCCCCGCTGACCGTGCCCGTCCACGCCGCCCCGAACGGGTCCGCCGCCCCGGCGCAGAGCCTGCCGATCCGGCAGATTCAGGGCACCGGGGAGGCCTCCCCCGTGGCAGGGCGGACCGTGACCACCCGCGGCGTCGTCACCGCGGTCTACGCCACGGGCGGGCTCAACGGCTGGTACCTCCAGACCCCCGGCACCGGCGGAGCCCTGGACCCCGCCGCCCACGACGGCTCCGACGGGGTGTTCGTGCACGCGCCGGGCGCCGTGTCCGGCGTGCGGCCCGGCCAGTACGTGGAGGTCACGGGCACCGTCTCCGAGCACTACGGCCAGACCCAGATCAGCGTGCGCCCCGAGGGCCTGCGGACCCTGGACGAGACCGTCGAGGCCGTCGAGCCCGCCGCCGTCGGGTGGCCCGCGGACGAGGCCGAGCGCGAGGACCTCGAGGGCATGCTCCTCGACCCCGCCGGCGACTTCGTCATCACCGACAACCACGACGCCCACCGCTACGGCGAGCTGGGCCTGGCCGCCGGCACGACCCCGCTGGTGCAGCCCACCGCGGTGGGCGCGCCCGGCTCCGCGGAGGCCCTCGCCCAGGCCGCCGACAACGAGGCCCGCGGCGTCCTGCTCGACGACGGCGCCACCACCGACTACGGCAACTTCGCCAACGCCTCGGTCCCGCTGCCGTACCTCTCCCGCGATACCCCGATGCGCGTCGGCGCGGCCGTGGACTTCGTCCGTCCGGTGGTGCTCGGCTGGTCCTTCGGCGAGTGGCGTCTCCAGCCGACCACCCGCCTCACGGGGGCCGACGCCGAGGACGTCCCGGTCGTGGCCGAGAACACCCGCACCGCCTCTCCCGAGGACGTCGGCGGGGACGTCCAGCTCGCCACGTTCAACGTGCTCAACTACTTCACCACCACGGGCGACGAGCTGGCCGGCTGCACCTACTACGGGGACCGTGCCGGCGACCCGGTCTCCGTGCGCGGGGGCTGCGACGCCCGCGGCGCGGCCGAGCAGGAGGACCTGGAGCGCCAGCAGGCGAAGATCGTCGCCGCGATCAACGCCCTCGGCGCCGAGGTGGTCTCCCTCGAGGAGATCGAGAACTCCGCCAGGTTCGGCCGGGACCGGGATCAGGCGCTGTCCGACCTGGTGGACGCCCTCAACGCCGCCGCAGGCGCCGAGGTGTGGGCCTACGCCCCCTCCCCGGCCGAGCGCCCGGCCCTCGAGGACGAGGACGTCATCCGGACCGCGTTCATCTACAAGCCGGCCGCGCTCGCGCTCGTGGGCGAGTCCGTGGTCCTGCAGGACGAGGAGAACTTCGACAACGCCCGCGAGCCGCTGGCCCAGACCTTCCGGCCCGTGCGCGGGACCCCGGCCGACGACTTCACGGTGATCGTCAACCACTTCAAGTCCAAGGGCTCCGCCCCCGCCTCCGGGCCCAACGCCGACGCCGGGGACGGTGCCGGCGGCTGGAACGCCGACCGCACCGCGCAGGCGCGGGCGCTCGTGGCCTTCGCGGAGGAGCTGAAGACCTCCCGGCGCACGGACAAGGTCCTCCTCGCCGGCGACTTCAACTCCTACGACCAGGAGGACCCGATCCGGGTGCTCCACGAGGCCGGCTACACCGGGCTCGCACCCGAGGACCAGTACTCCTACGCCTTCGGGGGCATGGTCGGCTCGCTCGACCACGTGCTGGCCTCCCCCGCGGCCCTCGAGACCGTGACCGGCTCCGACGTGTGGGAGATCAACGCGCACGAGTCCGTGGGCTTCGAGTACAGCCGGCACAACCACAACGCGGTCGAGCTCTACGCGGCCGACCCGTACCGGGCCTCCGACCACAACCCGGAGGTCGTGGGCCTGCAGCTGGGCCGGGAGCACCCCGGCCGGGGTGAGACCGGCCGGGGCGTGCGGGAGCACGGCAGCGAGCGCGCCCGCGAGGTGCTGGAGCGCCTCTTCGGCTGAGCCCTCCCGTCCAGGACCGGCGCGCGGCCCGCCGGGGAACCATGCACGAACGCGGTTCCCCGGCGGGCCGCAGGGCGTCCGGCGGGTGCGGTCAGCCGGCGGCGGGGCCGGGCGCGAGGACGGCGGCGGCGACCCGGTCGGCGTCCGCGAGCGTGCGGGCCCCCAGCTCCGCCGACGAGCCGGCCTCGGCGGCGATCGCCACGCCCCACTGCACAGCCGACAGCTGCAGGCCGAGCACGAAGACGCCGGGCTCGACGCCGCCGTCGACCCGCACGGCCCGGTACGGGGGCGCGCTGACGTCGAGGCCGGTGGAGGGCACGGTGGCGACCCCGTCGACCGTGGCCATGGCCCGGACCCGGACCAGTCCCTCCCGGTGCATCGAGGTCAGCAGCGGGGAGATGTTGCGGCGGACGTCGTTGGGCGGGGACATGGCCTCGACCAGGTGGTCGGCGTGCACGGGCGCGTCCTGGACCCAGGGCGAGGTCCCGACGAAGCAGCCGAGCTCCTCGTCCACGACGAACTGCGGGTCCGGGCCCAGGAACCGGACGATCCCCGCGCGGGCCAGCGCCGCGAGCTGCTGGATCCGCAGCACGGGCGGCCCGGACGCGAGGCCCTCGACGAAGGGCTCGAAGCTGCGGCGCAGCTCGTCGGTCCAGGAGGCGTCGTCGATGCCGAGGTCCGCGAGCACCGCCTTGAGCACGGTGCGGGAGGCGTTGAGGGAGGCGACGGCCATCCGCAGGGGGTCGTCCTCGCCGGCGAGGGCCCCGTGCGCGTCTCGGTCGAGGTGGTGCACCACCGCGGCGGCGTACGCGTCGTGGGAGTCGAAGCTCACGCCCTCGAAGGGGCGGGCGAGACGGGCGGCGTTGATGTGCCGGCCGGGCACCACGGAGGCGGCGACGAGCCGTTCGGCGCGCGTGGCCCACGGGCCCTCGGGGTGGTCGTCCCCGGAGTCCAGGACCGCGTCGAGGCGCTCGAGGAAGCCCTGCGGGTCGGTCTCGAAGGCGTCGGGGGACGTGCGCGCCAGCACCGCGTAGTAGTTGTGCAGCGCGTCCTTGCGGATCAGCGGCCAGAGGTCGGCGTCGAAGGACAGCCGGTCCTGCGTGCGCGCCCCGAGCGCCCGCACCGCCGCCAGGGTGAAGAACCGGGTCTCGACGCCGGACGCGTAGTAGCCCTCGAACTGGCCCCTCGCCCGGTACGGGAGGCCGCGGCGGGAGCCGGCCACGATGATCGGCTCGCGCCCGGAGGGGTGGTAGCGGTACCGCTCCCCCTCCTGCGTGAAGATCCCGCCGCGGCCCTCGGTCACCTGGGCGAGGACGTCGCAGAAGTTCAGCCCGAGGCCGCGCACGAGGACCGTCTCCCCGGCGGGGAGCTCGTCCCAGTGCACGTCGGCGGGCACGGCCGGCGGCCAGTAGCTGAGCCCGAACTCGGCGGCTCCGTCCACGAGCTCCTTCTGGTCCGGGCGCAGGTCGGCGTCGAGGTGGCCCAGCGCGAGCACCACGGCGTCCGCGGGGAGGTTCTGTCCTCCGCTGAGCTCGACGTCGTAGCGGTGCCGGGACTGGGCCCGCACGTGCACGCCGACGGCCTCGGCCCGGTGCACGTCCAGCTGGACCGACGCGGGCAGCGCCTCCTGCAGGGTGCGGAACACCCAGTCGAGGTACACCCCGTACATGCGCCGGGAGGGATACGACTGCGGGGTCATGCGGGTCAGGTGCGCGGCGTCGTCGGGGTCCACCGTGATCTCACCGGCGACGGCCGCGAGCCGCCACCGCTCGAAGCTCATGCTCCGCAGCGGGGCGAGCGGGTCCACGCCCAGCACGCCGTCGTCGGCGAGGACCGTGGGGAACACGGACGGGGTGTTCATCAGGTACAGCGGGGACTGGTTGGTCCGCCACACGTGCCCCGGGCCGGGCGGGAACGGGTCGACCACGTCGATCCGCACCCGGGTGCCCGTCGCCGCCGACCGCGCGGCGAGCCGCTCCACCGCCGACAGCCCGCGCGGGCCCGCGCCCACCACCACGACCCGCCGCTCCGCCCCTGACCTGCCCGATGCACTCATGCCGACCAGGGTATCCACCCCCGCCGGGGCCCGCGGCCGCGCGGAGCCGCCTACGATGGCGGACATGACCGAGACCACGGGGACCGCCGACCGACCGACCGCCGAGCAGCCGCACGACGAGCACCTGTGGCTCGAGGACATCACCGGCTCCGCCCCGCTGGACTGGGTGGCGCAGCAGAACGCGCGCACGCTCGCGATGCTCGAGGGCCCGCAGCTGCGCCGCCTGGAGGCGGACGTGCTGGAGGTGATGGACTCGGCGGAGCGCATCCCCATGGTCGCCAAGCACGGGCCGCACTACTACAACTTCTGGCGCGACGCCGAGCACCCGCGCGGCGTCTTCCGCCGCACCACGTGGGAGTCCTGGATCAGCGAGGACCCGCAGTGGGAGCTGCTGCTCGACGTCGACGCGCTCGCCGCCGAGGAGGGGGTCGAGTGGGTCTGGGGCGGGGCCCGCCTGCTGCGTCCCCAGTACACCGGCGGGGTGCACCGGCGGATGCTGGTCAGCCTCTCCCCCGACGGCGGCGACGCGAAGCGGGTCCGGGAGTTCGACCTCGCCGAGAAGCGCTTCGTGCCGGGCGGCTTCGACGTTCCCACCGCCAAGTCCTCCGTCACGTGGGCGGACGCCGACACGCTGCACGTGGGCACCGACTTCGGGCCGGGCTCGATGACGACCTCGTCCTACCCCCGCACCGTGCGCGTGCTGCGCCGGGGACAGGAGCTCGCCGAGGCGGAGCAGGTGTTCGAGGTGGCCGAGGACCACATCCAGGCCGTGCTGGTGCGCGACCACACCCCGGGCTTCGTGCGGGACGTGGCCGTGGACGTCGTCGACTTCTTCTCCTCCCGCACCCACCTGGTGCGGGGCGGCCGGCTCGTACACGTCGACGTCCCCGACTCCGTGACCGTGGACCTGCACCGGCAGTGGGTGCTGCTGCGCCCCCAGGAGGAGCTGGAGCTGGCCGGCGCGGTCCACCCCGCCGGGTCCCTGCTGGCCGCCGACCTCGAGGCCTTCCTGGCCGGGGACCGGTCCGTGACGGCCGTCTTCGTCCCGGACGGGCGCACGTCCCTGCAGTCCTGGTCGTGGACGGCGGAGCGGCTGGTGCTCAACCTGCTGCGCGACGTCTCCTCGGTGGTCCGGGTCGCCGAGCCGGGCCCGTGGACGACCTCCGAGCTGCCGGGGGCGCCCGCGCTGCACAGCGTGGACGCCTACGCCGTCGACGACGAGGACCCGGAGGCCGGCAACGACCACTGGCTCGTGGCCACCGGCTTCCTCACCCCGACCACCGTCTCCCGCGGGACCCTGCCCGCCGGGGGCCGGCCCGGGGCAGCACCCGCGGTGGCCCGGACGGCGCCCGCGTTCTTCGACGCCTCGGGGCTGCACGTCGAGCAGCACTTCGCGGTCTCCGAGGACGGGACCCGGGTCCCGTACTTCCAGGTGGGCCCCGCTGGGCTCGTGCTGGACGGCGCCAACCCCACGCTACTCTCCGGCTACGGCGGCTTCGAGGTCTCGCGGACCCCCGCCTACTCCGGGGCCCTCGGGCGGTCCTGGCTGACCCGCACCGACGAGGCGGGCCGGTCCGGGGTCTACGTGCTGGCCAACATCCGCGGCGGCGGCGAGTACGGGCCCGACTGGCACCGGGCCGCGCTGCGGGAGAACCGGCACCGCGCCTACGAGGACTTCGCGGCGGTCGCCGCGGACCTCCAGGCCCGCCGCGTGTGCTCCCGGGAGACGCTGGCCTGCTCGGGCGGGTCCAACGGCGGGCTGCTCGTGGGCAACATGCTCACCCGGTGGCCGCACCTGTTCGGGGCGGTCTCCTGCGGGGTGCCCCTGCTGGACATGCGCCGCTACACGCGGCTCTCCGCGGGCTACTCCTGGATCGCGGAGTACGGCGACCCGGACGACCCCGTGCAGTGGGAGTTCATCCGCACGTTCTCCCCGTACCACCTGCTGCGCGAGGGCGAGGACTACCCGCCCGTGCTGTTCTGGACCGCCACGAGCGACGACCGGGTGGGACCCGTGCAGGCGCGCAAGACCGCGGCCCGCATGCTCGATCTCGGCCACGAGGACGTGTGGTTCTACGAGGCGCTCGAGGGCGGGCACGCGGGCGCCGGGGACAACAAGCAGGCGGCCCGGTTGCACGCGCTCTCCCACGAGTTCCTCTGGCGGATGCTGCACCGGGGCTGAGCGGGCCCGCCTGCCGCCCCGGCGGGCTAGCGCGGGAGCTGCCAGAGCCGCCCGAGCTGCTCGTCGAACTCGACGGGGTCGAAGGGGGCCAGTCCGCCCGCCGGAGACGGGGTCAGCTCGCCGAACCAGATCGTGCCGTCGGCGTCGTAGAGGTCCACCCGGATGAAGTCGTAGTCCATGCCGATTCGTTCCGCGATCCGGACCATGCGCTCCAGCGTGGCCGGCGCGGGGACGGGCTCAGCCAGCGCCGCGCCGCCCTGCCGGGCGTCCAGGGGCGTCCAGTCCCGGCTGTAGAACCGGCGCTGAACCTTTTCCACGCGCGGGGTGTCGATCTGCGCCACGTGCACCCGGCCGTCGAAGACGAAGAAGCGGTAGTCGTTGGGTGAGGCGCCGTCACGGGTGGGAATGCGCTCCTCGATGAGGAACCCCGGTCGGGCCCGGCTGTAGTGCCACTCGCCGTAGACCTCGTAGGCGTCCTGGGGACGCCAGCCCTCGACCTCCTCGAGGTCGATCCCGCTCTCGCGCAGGCTCCCGGCGCCGAAGGCCGCGTAGCCGGAGCCCGCCACGGGCTTGAGCACCCACGCGCAGCCCCAGTCGCGGTCCTGGACGGAGCGCAGGTCCTCCCCCTGCCACAGAGTGCGGGGGATCTCCAGGTCGAGGCCCAGCGCCGCCACGTGCTCCTTCATCGACACCTTGTCCCCGCCCACGGCGATGATGTCCCGCCGATCGTGGATGATCCGCCACTGGATCTTCTCCGTGAACGTGCGCGGGGTCCGGGAGAGGAACCGGTGGTGGCGGTAAAGGTAGAACAGCTGCCGCCGCACGGGCAGCGGGATCATGCTAATGACCTTCCGAGCCAGCCCGGGCAGCGGTCCGTCCTGCGTGACCCACGGGTTCTTGGTGAATTCCGGTGCTTTCTTCACGGCCACGGTGTCCGTACCTGCTTCCTGGCTGGGCGTCATGTCCAGACCAGGCTACTCAGTCCGGCGCCCCGGGACGCCCAGCCCCGGGCGGGTCTGCCGGCGCGCGGGTCGCCACGGCCGGTCCGGCAGGACCCCGCCGACGAGCAGAGGGACCACCCCGATGACGGGCGTCGCCAGGATTGTCGTCCAGAAGAACGAGTCCAGGCCCAGCCGCAGCGGGATGAACCCGCTCAGCCAGGAGGTCAGCCACAGCATGGCGGCGCTGACGACGATCGCGAACAGCCCGAGCGTCAGGCACGTGACGGGCAGGAACAGCACGGCCAGGGCCGGGTGCACCACCCCGTTGACTGAACCGAAGACGAGTCCGAGAAACAGGTGGGCCAGGACCGAGGCGGCCCCGCTGCCCACCGCGCAGACCACGGAGGGCTCCGCGGTGATCCGCATCCCCGACAGCAGCCAGGCCGCGGCCCATAGGGCGAGCGCGTTCACGAGCACGCGCAGAAGGAAGGACACGAACCCGGCTCGCCAGCTCAGGGACGCCGGCCGGTAACCGCCCACCCCACGGCGGCGGCCGTGGCAAAGAACGCCAGGCCCAGGGTCAGGGCGAGGTGCCCGACGTCGACGGCGGGCTGCCAGCTCACCGTGGTCCCGGCGACCACGTACACACCGGCGGGCTCGGCGTGGACGCCGAAGCCCAAGCCCGACCCGCCACCGGAACTGCCCGGCTGCGGGCCAGAGGCGCTCTGCTCGCCCGCGCCGCCTCCTCCGCCGCCGCCTCGGACGCGGGCCACGGGGATCACCGTGGCGCCCCCGAGCTCGTAAGCCTCCCCGAAGACCCGGCGCACGGTCACGGCGTCGAGGGCCCGCTCGAGCACCGACCGGTCGGGCACCCCGGCCCGCCAGTCGGCACTCGCCGCGGGGGCGTCCTCCTGAGCGGAGCGGGGTGTGTCGGAACGGGCGTCGTCGGTCATGGGATCCCCCTCGAAGCGGACGGAGCACGGTCCCGTCAGTCTAGGGAGCGCACGGGACCGGGTCACGGGCCGGGGGGAGCATTACGCGGCCGGGGCACCACGGCGGCGCCGGCCTGAGCGGGGCCTGGGAAA
The DNA here is from genome assembly GCF_054875615.1 of Kocuria sp. U4B. The sequence goes on along the minus strand of NZ_CM142180.1, from coordinate 2,528,356 downwards.
GCACGACGCCCCGGGCCGGGGCCCGGGGCGTCGTGAAAGGCGGAGACGGGGGGATTTGAACCCCCGGTCGAGTTTAACCCCGACCCTTCATTAGCAGTGAAGTCCATTCGGCCGCTCTGGCACGTCTCCATCCGTCGCCCGGAGATGCGTCAGCCCGGACAACACAGGCCAGCTTAACGGCAGGACGCACGGCGGGTCAAAGCAGGAGCGCCGGCGCGGGCCACGACGGGCGCGGCGTCGGACCCGTCCACGGGCGCTTCCCGTTTGGGCGACACCACCGCAGCGGGAATAATGGGCGAGGCCCGCCCCGACTCCAGAAACGAGCGCCCATGCCCTCCGCCCCTCGCATCGTGGCCGTCGTCCCATGCCACAACGAAGAAGCGGCGATCGCCAAGGTAGTCACCGACCTGTGCACCACCGTGCCAGGCATCGAGGTCTACGTCTACGACAACTGTTCGACGGACAACACCGCCGAGGTGGCCCGCCGCGCCGGCGCCCACGTGCGCTTCGAGCACGAGAAGGGCAAGGGCAACGTGGTCCGGCGAGCCTTCGCCGACCTGGACGCCGATGTCTACCTGCTCATCGACGGGGACGACACCTACGACGTCGCCGACGCGCCGGCAATGATCGAGACCCTCCTGACCGGCCCCTACGACCACGTGCTCGGCGTCCGACGGCAGGCGACGGCCTCGGCGTACCGCGCCGGGCATGAGTCCGGTAATAAGTTCTTCAACTCCCTCGTCACCTTCGCGTTCCACCGGCAAGTCTCCGACATGCTCAGCGGCTACCGGGTGTTCTCGCGCCGCTTTGTGAAGTCCTTCCCCGCCCTGTCCCGGGAGTTCGAGATCGAGACGGAGCTGACCGTTCACGCCGTGAACGCCCGGGTGCCCCAGACGGAGGTCGAGGTCGGGTTCCGCGACCGCGCCGAGGGCACCGAGAGCAAGCTGCGCACCTACCACGACGGCTTCAGGATCCTCGGGATCTTCGGGCAGCTCCTCTTCCACGAGCGCCCCTTCCTGGTTGCGGGGCTGCTGTCCGCGCTGCTGTTCCTGCTTGGCCTCGCCTTCGGGCTGCCGGTCGTCGTGGAATATGCCGAGACCGGGCTGGTGCCCCGGTTCCCGACCGCGTTCCTGGCCGCCGCCCTGATGATCCTCTCCGGGGTGTTCCTGCTGATGGGCGTACTGCTCAGCGGCCAGGCCAAGATCCGCCGGGAGGCCACCCGGCTGTTCTACCTCCGCCTGCCGGCTCCGCCGCCTCCCCCTTCGCCCGGGCAGGACAGCTTCGGAGCCCGCCGCGGCAGCACCCGCGCCGGAGCGGACTCGTGACGGGATCCACTGCGCGCACGCGCCGCGCCGCGTGGTGGCGTCCGTGGGCCTCCGGGCTCGGGCTGTTGCTCGGCCTGCAGTTCCTGTTCTTCGGTCTGCTCGTCGCCGCCCAGGCCGTGCCCGACCGACCCATCGTGAGCAGCCTCGCGTCCGCCGTGGACGCCGGCACCTACGGCCCTGTCCAACTGCCCGACCGAATGGGCGGGCTGTCGGACACGTTTACGGAGTGCGTACTGGTCAGTGCGGGCCTGGGCGCCCCGCCCGAGGAGAGTGCATTCAGCCGGGCCGTGCGCATGCCGCGGATCGCCAGCTGCAAGGACGGGGTGGCCGACGTGCGCATCCTGGCCGAGGGCCGCGTGCTCACCGCGGAGGATCTTCCCGTGGACCACGACTACTTCCGCTACTGGAACGGCTACACGATCCTCACCCGACCGGCGCTGGCCCTCGTTGGCCTGGAGGGGTTGCGCATCGTCGCCGGCACGCTGATGGTAGCCGCTCTCGCCGGCGCGTTCCTGGCCGTCCGGGCGCGCACGTCAACCCCTGTGGCGCTGGCCCTCACGCTGCCCTTCTTAGTCGGCACCAACATGCTCTCGACCCCGTCGACGTCCTTCAGCCACTCGCTGTCCATCGCCGCCATCTTCCTATCGGTGCTGCTCACAGCCCTCGGGGCCGGGCGCTCCATGCGGCTGGGGTATCTCGGGACGGCGCTTGGGGCGGCGCTCTTCTGCTACGTCGACTTGCTGACCACGCCTGCCGTGCCGTGGATCATGTCCGCGTTCGTGCTGGGCGCCACCGTCTGGTACCGCACCCGCCGCAGCAGGCAGGTACTTTGGGCGACGGTCGCAGCAGGCGTGATTTGGGCGGTGGCCTTCGCCGTCACGTGGGTGTCGCGGTGGGTCTTCGCGGTCGTGTTCCTGGGCCCGGCGGAGACGCTTTCGGTCGTGCGGGGCAAGGTCGAGGAGCGGACGGGCGGCGCCTGGGGCGGGGTGTCCGACGCGTTCGGAGCAGGCGTGGTGAGCAACCTCAAGTACTGGTGGAGCGTTGTGCCGACCTCCGGGCTCGTGCTGTGGGCGTGCGCCGCGGCCGTCTTCGTGGGGCTTGTCCTCGCGGTGGTGCGCGGCGGCGCTCCCCAGCTGGTGGTGGCGGCCATTCTCGGCGCCCCGGCGCTCGTGGTGCCCCTCTGGTACGTCCTGCTGAGCAATCACTCCCAAATCCATGAGTTCTTCGTCTACCGGAGCGTTCCCGCGGCGCTTGCGGTTGTCACGGCGGCGGCTCTGGCTGCCGCCGTCCGACCGCACGGCCCGGAGGCATCCCCGGATGCGGCCGCCGGCACGCGGGCAGGGAGCGCGGCCGCCGAGGACTTCGCACCGGCCGGCTGATGTCCCGACTGCGCGCCGTCCTGTTCCCCTCGCCCAACCATGGGAGCACGGATCACTCCCTGGGTTCCTCCTTCGGGATCACTGTGGTCGCCGTCTTCGTTCAGGGCCTATCGCGGTTCGGCTACAGCATTCTCGTGGGCCGGCTCATGGGCCAGGAGGTCCTCGGAGAGGTCAACCTGGTGGTCTCCCTCGCCGTGTTCCTCGTGCTGCTCTGGCCGCAGGCCTCGGGCACGGCCGCGGCCAAGTTCATCGCCATGGCCCGCGGACGGCAGGATCGGGAGGAGCAGTTGGCGGCAGCTTCGTTCACTGCTCTGAGCGCCTCGGTCGGCATGGCGGTCCTAGGGGCCTCCGGAGTCGTGTTCACCGCCTTCGTCCTGGACCTGTCGTGGGGCTACGCCGTCTCGGCCGGCCTGCTGGTGCTGTCCCTGTCGGCCTACAACTTCACACGAGGCGTGCGCGCGGGCAACAACCAGTTCGTGACGACGGCCGCGTGGGACTGCATTAGCTCGTTCGTCACCCTGTCACTCCTGTTGCTCGTCCTGTTTGCGGGCTGGCACTGGGTCCTGCTCCTGCCGCTGATCACCGGCTACACCGTCTTCGCCCTGCCTTCCTGGCCGCGCCGGTCCAGGACCCGCCTCGCTCCGGGACGCCGCAGGGAGGTCCTGGTGTTCATCGCCTGGGGATCGGCCCATCTCCTGGCGGCGAGCGGTCTGCTGCAGCTGTCCGTGGTCATGGGCAGGGCCCACGACTCCGACGAGGCCCTGGGTCTCTACGCGGCGGCGGTGTCCCTGGCGACGCCGGCCAGCCTCCTCTCAGGAGCCATGATGATGGCCCTCTCCCCGAGCGTCGCGCGCATGTTCGCTGCCGGACGGACCGCTGAGCTGTCCCGGCAGGTGGACGTCATCCTGCGCACGATGATCACGGTGTTCCTGCCCGTCTTCGGCGTCGGCATCCTGTGGGCCGAACCCCTGCTGCACCTGGCCTTCGGCGAAAGCTTCCGAGCCGCCGAACCGCTGCTCGTGGTCCTGTTCTTCGCCGTGTCGGCGTCAAGCTTCAACGCCGCCAATGCCCGGCTCAACGGCACCGAGCCGTGGGGGATCAAGGTGCTCGCCGCCTCCAACGGCACGGGGCTGGCCGTCGGCGTCGCCACCATCCTGCTGCTGGGCCCCGAGCTCGGCATCGTGGCCTCCGCGGTCGGCTACCTGGCGGGCTCGCTCGTCAGCACCGTCCTGCCGCTGCTCTTCGTGTGGCGACTGGACCGCATGCGCTGGGGTGGGGTGCTCCTGCGGATCCTCGCCGGATACGCCATGGTCCTGGGCGGGCTCGAGATGCTCGGCGACGAGTTCCGGTGGGTACCCGCACTGGCCGTGACGGCGGGGTTCCTCGTCGTGTGGTTGGCACTGAGCCTGCGCGACGTCCGGCCCCTGGTCCGCCCGCTCACGGCCCGCCTGCGACGCACCAGGGACTGAGCGTTCCAGGACCGGGGTGCGACGCGGAACGGCTCAGCCCTGGGCGGCGAGCACGAACGGCAGCACCGGGCCGGAGCCCGCCCGGCGCAGCGTGCGGGCGGCCACGGCGAGCGTCCAGCGGCTGTCCACGAGGTCGTCGACGAGCAGCACGGGGGCGCCGCCGAGCCGTTCGAGCTGCTCCGCCAGCTGCGGCGGGACGCGGAAGCGGTCCCACACGGCCGCGAGCCGGTAGGCGCTGTTGCCGCCGTGGCCCCCCGCGGGGAACTCCTCGGGGACCTCCAGCTCCCCCAGGTAGGGCAGCCGGCCCACCGCGGCCATGCCCTCCGCCAGCGAGCGCACGAGCTGCGGCCGGGAGCGGGACGGCACGGAGACCACTGCCGCGGGCCGCTGCGCCCAGGTCCACTCGGCGAGCACCTGCACGCACGCGCGCCCGAGGGCGGGGTCCACGGGCTGGTCGAGCGGCGCGCCGTCCTCGTCGGTGCGGAACAGCTCGCGCAGCCGGTTGCCCCAGCCCAGGTCGGTGAGGCGGGCCAGGGCCCGGCCCTCCGAGCAGCGCTCCTCCTCCGGGATGCGGCCCTTCACGTCCACCCCGAGCCGCGGCATCCCGGTGGGCCACTGCGCCCGGGGCTCCACGACGACGCCCACGCGGGTCAGGGCCGCTCCGGCGGAGTCGGTGGCGGCTTCGTCGACCGCGGTGGGGTACCACGCCCCGGCGCAGGTGTCGCACCGGCCGCACGGCTCGGCCGTGGGGTCGTCCAGCTGCCGGGCGAGGAACTGCATCCGGCACTGCGCGGTGGTCTCGTACTCGAGCATCGCGTTCTGCTCCGCGACCCGGGCGGCGCCGATCCGCCCGTAGCGCTCGGCGTCGTAGCGCCACGGCGTGCCCGTGGCCTGCCACCCGCCCTGGACGCGCTCCACGGCGCCCTCCACGGCGAGGACCTTGAGCAGCAGCTCGAGCGGGGTGCGCCGCACGTCCACGCGGGACTCCAGCGCGGCGACCGACAGCGGCCCGCCCGCCGCGCCCAGCTCCGCGAGGACGGCGGAGGCCTTCTGCTCGGTGGGCATGGAGGCGGTGGCGAAGTACTCCCAGATCTGCCGGTCCTCGGTGCCGGGCAGCAGCAGGACGTCGGCGTTGTCGGTGGCGCGCCCGGCACGGCCGACCTGCTGGTAGTAGGCGACGGGCGAGGAGGGCGCGCCGAGGTGGACCACGAAGCCGAGGTCGGGCTTGTCGAAGCCCATGCCCAGCGCGGAGGTGGCCACGAGGGCCTTGACCCGGTTCTCCTTGAGCGCGGCCTCCAGCTCCTCGCGCTCGGCCTGGTCGGTGCGGCCGGTGTAGGCGCGCACCGGGATCCCCGCGTCGGAGAGCGCCTGCGCGGTGTCCTCGGCGGCGCCGATCGTGAGGGTGTAGACGATCCCGCTGCCCGGCAGCGTGCCCAGGTGCTCCAGGAGCCAGGCGAGACGGGCGGTGGCCGAAGGAAGGCGCAGCACCCCGAGCCGCAGCGAGGCCCGGGACAGGGGCCCGCGCAGGGTGAACACCGCGTCCGTGCCGGCGCCGCCGGGGCGGACGCCCAGCTGCTCCTCGATGTCGGCGACCACCCGTTCGTTGGCGGTGGCCGTGGTGGCCAGGACGGGGACCTGCTCGGGCAGCCGGGCGATGAGGTCCCGGATGCGCCGGTAGTCGGGGCGGAAGTCGTGGCCCCAGTCGGAGATGCAGTGCGCCTCGTCGACCACGAGCAGCCCGAGCCGGGCCACGAGCTGGGGCAGCTGCTGCTCGCGGAACACGGGGTTGTTGAGCCGCTCCGGGGAGACCAGCAGGACGTCGAGCTCGTCGGCCTCCAGCTGGGCGGCGATCCCGCCCCACTCGGTGGCGTTGGCGGAGTTGATGGCCGCGGCCCGCACCCCGGCGCGCGCGGCGGCGGAGACCTGGTCCCGCATCAGGGCCAGCAGCGGGGAGACGATGAGGGTGGGCCCCCGGCCCCGTGCGCGCAGCAGCAGGGCGGAGAGGAAGTAGACCGCCGACTTGCCCCACCCGGTCCGCTGGACCACCAGGGCCCGCCGGCCGCTCCCCACCAGCGCCTCGATCGCCTCGAACTGGCCGGGGTGGAAGGCGGCGTCCGCCCGCCCGGTGAGGGCGCGGAGCAGGGACAGCGCGTCCTCGTGCAGCCGGGGGTCCTGCGGCGCGGCGGCAGGCGCGGTGTCCTGGAAGGGGGAGGTCGTCATGGGCCCAGTCTTCCAGGGCCCACCGACGCCGGGGGACGGAGGGCCGGCCGTGCGGTGCGGACGGGCCCGGACAGAGCGATGCGCCCGCTGCCCATCCGTCGAACGGATGGCCCCCGCAGCGGGCGCATCGACCGGCCTGACGGCCGGTGGCGAGCAGAGACTCGCCTGTCGGGAGTACCGCCCCCCAGCGGTGCTCCCGGCCGGTTCACCCCCCGATGAACCGAGCCGCACCGGCATCCCCCGATGCCTGGTGCGAGCGGCTCACCGTGCGGTGAACCGCGGTCGATCCGCCCCCCGACGGATCGGTCGGCCCGTCCCTTCCGGGTGGGCCATTGCCACCATGCTTGCAGGGTTTCCGGGGCCTGTCACGGGTCCCCGCTTCGCGATCACAACGGTGGACAAAAGTTCAGAAGCATGCATTTGCAGACGTCAGCCCGGGGTTCCACAACGGTCCCGACTGGCCAAAAGTCTATTTGCAGGTGTGAACGTGGCACGAAATGGGGACAGTGCCCGACCGACCCGTCCCCCGATGCGCGTACGGTGCCCCGGTACGCGTTACGCAAGGTTGCGCACCGCCGGACGGCGCGGCGGGCGGGACCCGGGCGGGCCCGGCGCAGGCGCGCCGGCGGGGACCGGAGCGCCTGCGCCGGGCCCGCGGAGCGGGGTCAGCCGCGCAGACCGGGGAAGTCGGCCTCCGTGTACTCCACGCCCAGCCCGCCGGCCGCGCGGACGGCGGCGTCCACCGGCCGGGAGCGGTCCCGGGTCTGCTCCTGCTCGCGCAGCACCACGCGGCGGATCTTGCCGGAGATGGTCTTGGGCAGGTCGGTGAACTCGACCTTGCGCACGCGCTTGTAGGGCGCGAGGTGCTCCCGCGCGAAGCGCAGGATCTCGCCGGCGAGCTCCTGAGTCGGCTCGGCACCGCCGGCGAGGACCAGGTACGCCTTGGGCACGGCGTGCCGGACGGGGTCCGGGGCGGGGACCACCGCGGCCTCCGCGACGGCGGGGTGCTCGATGAGCACGGACTCCAGCTCGAACGGGGAGATCCGGTAGTCGGAGGCCTTGAACACGTCGTCCGTGCGCCCCACGTACGTGTAGACGCCGTGCTCGTCGCGGGAGGCGATGTCCCGGGTGTGGTACCAGCCGCCCTTGACCACCTCCGCGGTGCGCTCCGGCTCGTCGATGTAGCCGGCCATGATCCCCGGCGGGCCGTCCTCGACCTTGAGGCAGATCTCGCCCTCCTGGGCGGGCTCGCCGGTCTGCGGGTCGAGGAGCTCGACGACGAAGCCCGGCAGCGGCCGGCCCATGGCGCCCGGCACGACCGGCTGCCCGGGGGTGTTGGCGATCTGCAGGGTGGTCTCGGTCTGCCCGTAGCCGTCACGGATGGTCACGCCCCACGCGTCCTGCACCCGGCGGATCACCTCCGGGTTGAGCGGCTCCCCGGCGGAGACCGCGGAGGTGGGGGGATGCTGCACGCGGTGCAGGTCCGCCTGGATGAGCATCCGCCACACGGTGGGCGGGGCGCAGAAGCTGGTGACGCCGGCCCGGTCCATCTGCTCCATCAGCCCGCTGGCGTCGAAGCGGTCCTGGTTGTGGATGAAGACGGTGGCCTCGGCGATCCAGGGGGCGAAGAAGTTCGACCACGAGTGCTTGCCCCAGCCGGGGGACGCGATGTTGAGGTGGACGTCGCCGGGGCGCAGGCCGATCCAGTACATCGTGGACAGGTGCCCGAACGAGTACGAGTAGTGGGTGTGCTCCACGAGCTTCGCCTGGGACGTGGTCCCGGAGGTGAAGTAGAGCAGCAGCGGGTCGTGGGAGCTCGTGGGCGCGTCCGGGACGAACTGCGCGGGCGAGGCGGCCGCGTCGGCGTAGGCGTGCACGGGACGGCCCAGCCGCTCCCGCACCGCGGCGGCCTCCTCCTCGGCGCCGACGACGACAAGCCCGTAGTCCCCGTCCACGGAGGCGAACTTGGGCGCGTTCTGCGCGTCGGTGACGACCCAGGAGACCTTGCCGCGCTGCACCCGGTCCGCCAGGTCCGCGGGGGGCATCATCACGGCGGTGGGGATCACGGGCGCGCCGAGCTTCATGCCGGCGAGCTGCGTCTCCCACAGCTCCAGCTGGTTGCCGAGCATCAGCAGGATGCGGTCCCCGCGCCGGACGCCCAGGCCCCGCAGCCAGTTGGCCGTGCGCGCGGACGACGCGGAGAGCTCTCGGAAGGTGCGCCGGAGCTCGGTGCCGTCCTGGTCCACGATCCACAGTGCGTCCCGGGCGCCGCGCTCGGGGTCCGCGGCGATGTGGTCGAACCAGTCCAGGGCGTAGTTGAACCGCTCCATCCGGGGCCAGCGGAACTCCTCCCGGGCCCGGTCGTAGTCCTCGCGCAGCTCCAGGAGCCGGTCGCGGACCGCCTCGTACTGCCGGGAGACGTCCTGCTCGGGGACGTCCGCCTCGGACCCGCCCTGCTGCGGGACGCCGGCGGCGGACGCCGCGCTCGTGGGGACCGGCTCGACCATCGGGGACCTCTTTCTCCGCGTTCTGTGCTTGCTCCGCTTCCGGGCGGACCCGTCCGGCCGGCCCTCCCGTGCAGTCTAGTGCCGCGGCCGCCGGCGCCCCGGGGGCTCCCGGCTCTGCGAGGATGGAGCCCCACCCCGGTCCCGTGAGGAGTTCCCGCCCCGCCATGACGTCCCGAGCCCCCGACGCCCCCGTCCGAGCCGGCGCCCGCGAGTGGGGCGCGCTGGTGGTCCTGATGCTTCCGGTGCTGCTCATCTCCGTGGACAACACGGTGCTGAACTTCGCCCTGCCGCAGATCTCCCAGGAGCTGCGGCCCACCGGCCGTCAGCTGCTGTGGACGGTCGACGCCTATCCTCTGGTCCTGGCCGGGCTGCTCGTACCCATGGGCGCGTTCGGGGACCGGGTGGGCCGGCGCCGGCTGCTGCTGGTCGGCAGCACCGGGTTCGCGGTGGTCTCCGCCCTCGCCGCGTTCGCCCCCTCCGGGGCGGCGCTCGTGGCCGCCCGGGCCCTGCTCGGGGTCTTCGGGGCGATGCTCATGCCGACGACCCTGTCCATGATCCGCAACATCTTCGCCGAGCCCGTGCAGCGGCGCACCGCCATCGCCGTGTGGGCCACCGGCTTCTCCGCGGGCGGTGCGCTGGGCCCGATCGTGGGCGGGTTCCTGCTGGAGCACTTCTGGTGGGGGTCGGTGTTCCTCATCGCCGTGCCCGTCCTCGTGCCGCTGCTCGTGCTGGCCCCGGTCCTCGTGCCCGAGTCCCGCGATCCCCGGCCCGGGCCGGTGGACCTGGCGAGCGCGGCCCTGATCATGGGCGCCGTCGTGGCGCTGCTGTGGAGCCTCAAAAGCCTCGGCTCCGAGGGCCCCTCGGCCGTCGCCGCGGCCGCGGCCCTCGCCGCCGCCGCGGCGGGGACGCTGTTCGTGCGCCGCCAGCTGCGCCGGCCCGTGCCCATGCTGGACATGCGCCTGTTCCGCCGCCGGGCCTTCACCGGGGGCCTGCTCAACAACCTCGTGGCGTCCACCGTGTACATCGGCTTCCTGTTCTTCGTCTCGCAGCACCTCCAGCTGGTGGAGGGGATGGCCCCGATGCGGGCCGGCCTCGCCCTGCTGCCGGGCGCCGCGGTGACGGTCGTCTCGGGCCTGCTCGTGGTGCGGGTGGCCCGCCGCGTGCCGCCGGCGCTCGTGGTGGGCGGAGGCCTGCTCGTGATGACCGCCGGCTTCCTGCTGGTGGCCCTCGGGGACCTGCGCGGCGGGACCCTGCTGGTGGTGGCCCTCATGGTCGTGGGCCTGGGCTCCGGGGCGGCCCAGACGCTCGCCGGGGACCTCGTGCTCTCCCAGGTCGAGCCCGAGCGGGCGGGGGCGGCGTCGGCGATCTCCGAGACCGCCTACGAGCTGGGCGCCGCCCTCGGCGTGGCCGTCCTCGGCACGGCCGTCACCGCCACCTACACCCGGGCGCTCACCGTGCCGCCGGGCCTGTCCCCGGAGCAGGCCGCGACCGCGTCGGAGACCCTCGGCGGCGCCGTGGACGTGGCCGGGACCCTCGGGCCGGCGCCGGCCGGCGAGCTGCTCGCCGCGGCGGTGGGGGCCTTCCAGACCGGTGTGCACGTGTCCGCCGCGATCGCCGCGGCGCTGCTGGCCGGCACGGCCGTCGTCGTCGCCCTGCTCCTGCGGCGGGTGCACGGGGCGCCGGGGCCGCGGGACGCGGCGCGGCCGTAATGTCCGTCCTCGTGGGAGGGGTGTTCCCCCGTGCGGCGCGCAGGAGCACAATGGCAACTGCCCGGCGCTGGAGACGACCGACGAGACAGGACGTGAGGACATGATCGATCCGAGCCGTTCCCGACCGACCGAGCGGCGACGGGCACCGGCCCCGCCGCCCGAGACCACGGGGCGCTGGGTGGTGGTCTTCGACGCCGACCTGCCGGACCCCGAGCCCCTGCTCCGCGAGGCCGGGCTGACGCGCGTGGCCACCGACGGGCAGGCGCTCGCGGGCCCGGAGGGCCTGCCCGCGGACGTCGACGCCCTCGTCTTCCCCGTCCTGAAGGTCGCGGTGGTGACCGGCGACCAGGAGCGGCTGGCCCGCCTGCAGGCGTCCGGGCAGGGGGCCGCACGGGTGCTCTCCGTGGCCCCCGAGCTCGTCCACCGCGTCCGCGCGGAGGTGCCGGGCGGGTGGGCCGAGTACCTGGAGGGCTACCGCGACGGCGTCGTGGACCTCAGCGACCGGCTCATCTCCCGCGGGGCCCCCGAGGAGGAGCCGTCCCCGACCCCGCAGCTGCCGCCGTGGTTCCGGGACGACGACGCGTCCACCTGGGGGCTCAAGGCCGTGCAGGCCACCACGTCGCCCGTCTCGGGAGCCGGCGTGCGGGTGGCGGTGCTGGACACCGGGTTCGACCTCGGGCACCCCGACTTCGCGGGCCGCAACGTGACGACGCAGTCGTTCATCCCCGGCGAGAGCGCCCAGGACGGCCACGGGCACGGCACCCACTGCATCGGCACCGCGTGCGGCCCCCTGGCTCCCGGCGAGGGCCGCCGCTACGGGGTCGCCCACGGCGCCGAGGTGTTCGCCGGGAAGGTGCTCAGCAACGAGGGCTCGGGCACCGACGCCCAGGTGCTGGCGGGCATCGAGTGGGCCCTGCAGAACGGGTGCGCGGTGATCTCGATGTCCCTGGGCGCCGACGTCACGGAGGTCTCCCCCACCTACACCGCCGTGGGCCTGCGGGCCCTCGAGCAGGGGGCGCTCATCGTGGCCGCGGCCGGCAACAACGCCGACCGGGTGAACGGGAACTTCGGCTTCGTGGGCGCGCCCGCCAACAGCCCCTACATCATGGCCGTGGGGGCGCTCAACCAGCAGCTCGACGTCACGTTCTTCTCCGCCCGCAGCCTCCCCGTGCGGGGCGGGCACGTGGACGTCGCCGCCCCCGGGCTGCAGGTGTACTCCTCCTGGCCCATGCCGCAGCGCTACGACGTGATCAGCGGCACCAGCATGGCCACCCCGCACGTGGCGGGGGTCGCCGCCCTGTGGGCCGAGGCCACCGGCCTGTGCGGCCGCGAGCTGTGGTCCTCGCTCGTGCAGGAGTCGCACCGGCTGCTCTCGCCGTCCGCGGACGTCGGGTCGGGCCTGACCCTGGCGCCGCAGCAGTGAGCGCCGCGTCCGGCGGGCAGGCCCGGCGGGCCGGTGCGGTGCGCGTGACGGTCGTGGTGGACGAGGAGCACCGCCCCGGCCTCGCGCAGCTCTGCGACGGGCTGCGGGCGCAGGGCATGCAGGTGGAGCAGGTCCTCGAGCAGCTCGGCATGGTCACGGGCGAGGTGCCGGAGAACAGGCTGCCCTCCGTGCGCCGGATCGAGGGCGTCGTCTCGGTGGAGCCGCAGCACCGCCACCGGATCCCTCCGCCGGACGCGCCGGTGCAGTAGGGGCCGGGGCGCCGTCCGCTCCCGCCCCGCGGCGCAGGGCCCGTCAGTCGATCTCGGCGGCGCCCCAGGTGATGGTGCCCAGGGGCTCCCGGTTCTTCTGCCGCTCGTGGGCGCACGACCAGCACCAGGGTCCGTAGATCGGCGGGGCACCGCAGCTGCAGAGCCGGATCCGGGCCATGGAACTCATCTCCAACGTGGACGGGGCGGGCAGGTGGTGGCCTGCCGGGAGGCAGCCCGTGCAAGGCCCTCACCCCTGTTACCGGCGCCGGGCCGTCCGTGGATGCACCGACGGGACACGAGAACGACGAAACCCCCTCGGCCGCCGGGAGCCCGGCGGCCGAGGGGGTTTCCCCCGGTGGGCCCCGTGGGGCTCGAACCCACGACCCATGGATTAAAAGTCCACTGCTCTACCAACTGAGCTAGAGGCCCGCGCTCCGCCGCACCACCCTCGGTGGCCTCCGGAGCGGGCACCACTCTACCGCACGGGCCGGGCGGACCCCGGCCCGCGGGGCCCCGCGCCCCGGCCGCCCCGGGGCGGACGGGGCGCACCCGGCCGGCGGCTAGGGTGGGGGGACCCCCGACCGACGCCGTTCCCCACCCGACCCCGACCGGAGGACCCCCGTGGCCCAGCTGAGCACCGAGGCCGAAGCGCGCACCGACATCGACCTGTTCGGCCCCTCTGCCGTCACCGACTACCTCACCCAGGTCGTCGAGGAGCTGCGCGGCGAGCGCGGCGGCGCCCCCAGCGACTCGATCCCCGCCCTGGCCAGGGCGGACCCGGAGCGGTTCGGGATCGTCATCGCGACCGCCGACGGCCACGTCTACGAGGCCGGGGACACCGGCGCCGAGTTCAGCCTCCAGTCCATCTCGAAGGCGTTCACGTACGCGCTGGCCCTCGAGGACCTCGGCGTCGAGGCCGTGCACGAGAAGATGGACGTGGAGCCCAGCGGGGACGCCTTCAACGAGATCTCCCTGCAGCCCGGCACCGGACGGCCCGCGAACCCCATGATCAACGCCGGCGCGATCGCCTCGACGTGGCTCGTGCCCGACGGCGACCGCGACCTGCGGCGCGACCGGATCCGCGAGACCTACTCGCGGTGCGCGGGCCGGGACCTGGCGATCAGCCCCGAGGTGTACGCCCAGGAGCACGACGCCGGGGACCGCAACCGGGCCCTCGGCTACCTCCTGGCCTCCGCGGGGATCATCGAGGGGGACCCGGTGCAGGGCCTCGAGGACTACTTCGCCCAGTGCTCCGTGCTCGTCACCTGCCGCGATCTCGCCCTCATGGGCGCCACCCTGGCCAACGGGGGCACCAACCCGGTCACCGGGGAGCGGGTCTTCGACCCGCGGACGGTCTCCCGGACCCTGTCGGTGATGAGCTCCTGCGGGATGTACGACGACGCCGGCGAGTGGATGGTCCGGGTCGGGCTGCCCGCGAAGTCGGGGGTGGGCGGGGGCATCGTCGCGGTGCTGCCGGGACAGCTGGCCGTCGCCACGTTCTCCCCGGCCCTGGACCGGCACGGCAACAGCGTGCGCGGCGTGCTCGCGTGCGAGCGGCTCTCCCAGGACCTCGACCTGCACTTCAGCCACACCGCGCGCGTGGCCCGCTCCACGGTCCGGGCGAGCTACCCGATCGACCAGTCCCCGTCGCTGGTGCGCCGCAACGCCGAGGCCGAGTCCGTGCTGGCCGAGCACGGCCGCGAGGCGGTCGTCGTCGAGCTCCAGGGCGACCTGCTGTTCACGGGCGCCGAGACGGCGATCCGCACGGTGCGGGACGTGGCCCTCGAGGCCCGCTACGTCGTCGTGGACCTGCGGCGGGTGGACGTGATCGCCGACTACGCCCTGCCCCTCCTGGCCCGCACCCGGGCCGAGCTGCAGGAGGCGGGCCGCACCGTGGTGGTGGTCTCCGGGGACCGCGGACTCGCCGGCACCTTCGAGGGCGAGCCGCCGCTGCAGGTGTTCCCCAGTCGTGCGGCGGCCGTCAAGTGGGTCGAGGACGCCCTGCTCGAGGAGCACGGCGGCCCCCGGTGCACCCCCGACCGGGTCGGGCCCGTGGAGTCCGAGCTGCTCTCCCGCCTGGAGCCCGACGACGCGCGCGCCCTCCGGGCGCGCACCGTCGAGCGGACGTGGAGCGCCGGGGAGAACATCCTGCGGGCGGGGCAGAACTTCGCGGGCATCCACCTGATCGTCAGCGGCGACGTGTCGATGTCCCTGCGCACCCCCACGGGGGAGCGCGTCGAGCTGCAGATCCTGGGCCCCGGCATGAGCTTCGGCGAGCTGGCGCTGGGCTCCGGGGACAAGCAGCACGTGACGCTGAGCGCGCTCGGCGACGTCACCGCGCGCGTGCTCGCCCCGGAGGTGCTCGCCGAGCTGGAGCGGGAGGACCCGGTGCTGGCGCTGCGGCTGTGGAAGGCGCTGGCCCGGGACGGCTACGAGCGCGCCGACCAGCAGTGGCGGGACGCGGCCGTCCACGCCTCGGCCACCGACTGGTGAGCGCTCCGTGGCCGGGCCACGCCTCCGGCCGTACGCTGGACGCATGAGCGACATCCCGCGCCACCACAAGCCGGTGAGGTTCTCGCCCGAGAAGTTCGAGGCCCACGAGGGCGGGCCCGACCCGGCGCGCGTCTCCGAGGCCGCGCACCTCGCGGCCCACGCCCTCGTCTCCCGGGGGCGGGCCACCGACGACCCGGAGATCACCCGCCGGCTGATCGAGCTGACGGACGAGCAGGGCCTCGAGGGCATCGCCGAGATGTGGGCGGAGGCACCCGCCGTCTCCCTGCCCGGTGCGCTGTGGCGGCTCTACGCGCTGCGCGCGGCGGTCCGCGCGGACCCCGTGCGGATGGGCCGCTGCTTCGCGGCCGGGCGCGGCACCGCACAGGTCTCCCACGTCGTGGCCGGGGTCGCGGAGCCGCCGGGCGCCGAGGAGATCACCACGATGGCCGACGCGATCCTCTCCGGCGCGTTCCGCGGGAAGTTCGACGTCGCCCTCGAGCGGTTCGCCGCGTTCTGCCGGGTCATCGCCCTGGGCCGGATCCGGCTCGCCGACACCGGGGAGGTGCCCGTCGTCGATCCCGCGGCCGCACGCCGACCGAGCCCCGTGGCCCTCACCCAGCGCCTCGAGCGCACCGCCGAGGAGCTCGAGGCGGCGGCCGTGGCGTGGCGCCACGGGCACCTCGACTGACCCCTGCCCCGCGGCGTCCCGTGCGGGATCCCACACCGGCAGGCCTTGGCCTGCGGGTCAGGTCGACTACCATGGACGCAGGTGTCGGGCCGTGGTAACCCCGGGCTCCAACTCATAGCCGCCGCGAGCGGCCTTCCGCCGAGAGGCGTTCCCGGTCCGACACCGCCTACTCCTCCCCCTGCCTCTCCCCGCGACCGGCGCCCCGGCCGGCTCCGCCGCCCCGTGTACAGTGGGTCCCGCCGCGATCCGCGGCGCCGGTACGACGCCCAGGACGGTCAGCAGATGGCTCTTCGCATCTTCCCGGAGGACGAGCAGGTGCTGGACCTGCTGGCGGACATGTCGGGACAGGTGACGGAGGCCGTGCGGTTCCTCTCCGAGCTGCTCGGCAGCCCTGACACCGCGCCGAGCACCCTCGAGAGGCTCCGCGCGTGCGAGACCCGCTCCACCGACCTGTACTTCGCGGTGATGACCACCGTGCGCTCCACGTTCGTGATCCCCGTGCCCCGGCAGGACGTCTACGTCCTGGGGCACTGGCTGAACAAGGCCGCGGAGGAGCTGCTGGCCGTCGCCGAGGCCCACGTCGCCAACGGGCTCTCCCGCCCGCCCTCGTTCGCCACCGACCAGCTCGGGGTGATCGTGCGGATGTCCGAGCTCACCACGCGCGCGATGCGCAACCTCAGCAGCCTCGAGGGCCTGGACGACTACTGGTACGAGATGCTGCGCCTGGGCAAGCAGGCCGAGCGGATCAACCAGATGCACATGGCCCACCTGCTCGAGAACCACAAGCCGATCCAGGTGATGCGCCGGCAGGGCGTCGTCGACCGCTTCCTGGCCGCCGCCCGGGCGCTCGGGCAGGTCTCCACCGAGGTGGGCCGCATCGTCGTGGCCGAGTCCTGACGCGCCGTGCTCCTCGTCCTCACCGTCCTGGGCCTGCTCCTCGCCGCCGTCTCCACCGGGGTCAACGGCTTCCACGACGCCCCCAACGCCCTGGCCCTGCCCGTCCGCGCCCGGGCGCTGACCCCGCGGGTCGGCCTGGTCCTGAGCGCCCTCGTCAACGTCGTGGGGGTTCTGACGGCGGGGTACCTGCTGGCCGACTGGGTCTTCGTGGCCGCCCCGGTGCCCTACGGCGTCGTGGGCTCGGCGACGCTGGTCTGCGCGCTGGCGACCACCGTGGCGTGGAACCTGCTGACGTGGTGGCTGGGGATGCCGTCCTCGTCCACGACCGCCCTGGCGGGCGGGCTGGTCGGGGCGCTGCTCGGCGCCCACGCGGTCGGCCTGGGGTCCGGGAACCCGCTCACGGCGGAGACCCTCAGGGCGATCGCCACCCCCCTGATCGTCGCGCCCCTGGTGGCCTACGGGCTCGCGTGGGTGCTGGTGGTGCCGCTGGTGCACCTGCTGCGCCACTCCGAGCCCGCCGCCACCACCTACCGCTCCCGGCTGGTGCTGGCCACGGGAGCCGCGGCCGTGTCCTTCGGCCACGGCATCAACCACGGGCGGCGGGCGGCGTGGGTGTTCACGACGCTGCTGCTGTGCGCCGGCGTGCCCGTCTCGGCCGGCCACCCGGAACCGTGGATCCTGCTGCTGGTGGCCGGGGGTCTCGCCGTGGGCACCCTGTTCGGCGGCTGGCGGATCGCCTACACCCTGTCCTCCCGGATGGTCACCATCGACCCCTTCCGGGGCGCCGTCGCCCAGGGCGTCGCCGGCTCCCTGCTGTTCCTGGGCGGCACGCTCATCCCCGTGCCCATGTCCTCGTCCCAGACCACGGCGGCGGCCGTCCTGGGCGCCGGCCGCCAGCAGCGCTTCCACACCTTCAACACCCGTGTCGTGCGGCGCGTGCTGATCGTGTGGGCCCTCACCGTCCCGGTCTGCGCGCTCGTCTCCGGGACCTTCTTCCTGGCCCTCTCTCCCCTGCTCTGACCCCTCCCGCGGCCGCGCCCGCCTCCGGGCACGACGGCGCCCGCCCCGCCTCGGACCGAGGTGGGGCGGGCGCCGTCGTCGCGCGGGCGGGGCCGGCTCAGCCGAAGCGGCCGGAGACGTAGTCCTCCGTCTGCTTCTGCTTGGGATTGGAGAAGATCTCGGAGGTGGGACCGTACTCGATGAGCTTGCCCGGCTTGCCGGTGCCCGCGATGTTGAAGAACGCGGTGCGGTCGGAGATGCGCGCAGCCTGCTGCATGTTGTGGGTCACGATGACCACGGTGTAGTCCTGCTTGAGGTCGTTGATGAGGTCCTCGATCGCCAGGGTGGAGATCGGGTCCAGCGCGGAGGCGGGCTCGTCCATCAGGATCACCTCCGGCTTCACCGCGATGGCCCGGGCGATGCACAGGCGCTGCTGCTGGCCGCCGGAGAGGCTCGAGCCGGGCCTGTCCAGGCGGTCCTTGACCTCGTTCCACAGGTTCGCGCCCTGCAGGGAGGACTCCACGAGGTCGTCGGCGTCCGAGCGGGAGATCCGCTTGCTGTTGAGCTTCACCCCGGCGAGGACGTTGTCCCGGATCGACATGGTCGGGAAGGGGTTGGGCCGCTGGAAGACCATGCCGATCATCGAGCGCACGACGACCGGGTCGACTCCCGGGCCGTAGAGGTCCTCGCCGTCGAGCAGCACCTTGCCCTCGGCGTGCGCGCCGGGGATCACCTCGTGCATGCGGTTGAGGGTGCGCAGGAAGGTGGACTTGCCGCAGCCGGAGGGACCGATGAACGCGGTGACCGACCGGGCGTCGATCCCCATGCTCACGTCGTCGACCGCCAGGAAGTCGCCGTAGTAGACGTTGAGGTGCTCGACGTCGATTCGTTTGGACATGCTGGGTTCCTTGCTTCTTTCTCGCGGAGGTTCGTCGGGGTGAGCGGTGCTCCCCCGGTCAGCGGCCAGCGACCTTCGGCGCGAACGCCCGGGCGATCAGGCGCGCGACGAGGTTGAGCAGCATCACGATGATGATCAGGAGCAGCGCCGCGGCCCACGCGCGCTGCTGCGACGGGTCGGGGTTGGTCGGGGAGGTCGGCGACATGATCTGGTAGTAGATGTACGTCGGCAGCGTGGTCATCCAGCCGGAGAACGAGTTCCAGTTGATGGCCGTCGCGAAGCCGGCGGTGACCAGCAGCGGGGCCGTCTCACCGATCACGCGGGCGATCGCCAGGGTCACGCCGGAGGCGATGCCGGAGATGGCGGTGGGGATCACGACCTTCAGGACGGTGCGCCACTTGCGCACGCCCAGCGCGTAGGCCGCCTCGCGGAGCTCGTTGGGCACGATCTTGAGCATCTCCTCGGTGTTCTTCACGACCGTGGGGATCATGAGCACCGTCAGCGCGATCGCCGCCACGAAGCCGAAGCGGGTCGACGGGCCGAGGATCAGCCCGAACAGGGCGGCCGCGAAGAGCCCGGCCACGATCGAGGGGATGCCGGTCATGACGTCCACGAAGAACGTGATCGCCCGGCCGAGCCAGCCGCCCTTGGAGTACTCCACCAGGTAGATCGCCGTGAGCAGCCCGATCGGCACGGACAGCAGCGTCGCCCAGAAGGTGATCGAGACGGTGCCGATGATCGCGTGGTAGGCGCCGCCGAGGACGGGGCCCTCCCCTGCCGCCGCGGCGTTGTCGTGCGCACCGGTGACCCCGTTCATGGAGGTGAGCAGCAGGTTCGAGGTCAGCCCGGGGAGCCCGTTGGCCAGGACGGTCCAGAGCACGGAGACCAGGGGGACCACGGCGAGGACGAACGCCGTGTAGACGAGGTAGGTCACCAGCGAGTCGGCGCCCTTGCGCCCGCCCTCGACCGCCGACACGGCGATCGGGGCCGCGACGAGGAAGAGCACGGCGGCGAAGACGGCCCACAGGGCGGGCGAGAAGCCCACGAGGGCCGCCAGGGCCGCACCGACCACGACGGCGGCGGCGCCGATGGCGGGCACCAGCCACTTGGGCCGCTGGTTGCGGGTCAGCTGCGGGCGGCGGGGCGAGGAGGGACGCGCCGGCGTCGGGCTGTGGAAGGAAGCGGTGGTGGACATCAGTTGGCTCCCGAGAATTCCTTGTAGCGGGCGATGATCGCGCGGGCGATCATGTTCACGACCAGGGTGATGAGGAACAGGATCAGGCCGGCCGCGATCAGCTCCGACAGCCGCAGGCCGTAGGCCTCCGGGAAGTTCAGGGCGATCTCGGACGCGATCGTCTGGTTGCCGGAGCGGATCAGGGAGGCCGTCAGGGGACCGCCCGACAGCACGAGCGCCACGGCCATCGTCTCCCCCAGCGCGCGGCCGAGGGCCAGCATGACCGCGGACACGATGCCCGGCCGGGCGAAGGGCAGCACCGTCATGCGGATCATCTCCCAGCGCGTGGCGCCGAGGGCCAGTGCGGCCTCCTCGTGCAGCTTGGGGGTCTGGACGAAGATCTCCCGCGACATCGCCGTGATGATCGGCAGGATCATGATGGCGAGCACGACGCCGGCGGTCAGCATGGTCTTGCCCGTCTGGGAGGCGGGCCCGGAGAAGAACGGGATGAACCCGAGGTTCCCGGAGAGCCAGGCGTAGAAGGGCACCACCGAGGAGGCCAGCACCGTGGTGCCCCATGCCCCGTAGATCACGGAGGGGATCGCGGCGAGCAGGTCGATGACGTAGCCGACGGGCTTCGCGATGCGCGCCGGCGCGTAGTGGGAGATGTACAGGGCCACCAGGATGCCGATGGGCGTCGCGATGGCCAGGGCGATGACCGCCGCGATCACCGTGCCGACGACCAGCGGCCCGATGTAGGACCAGAAGCCGGCGCCGCCCGTGATGTCCTCGGCCGGCGCCCTGAACGTGGGCAGGGCCTCGAGGAAGAGGAACAGTGCGACGGCCGCCAGCGAGGCGAGGATCAGGATGCCCGCGCCGAGGCTGAGCCCGGAGAAGATCGAGTCTCCCGCCCGGCCCCCCGCCGCCGCGTCGTGCGCGGTGGTCGTCGGCTCCTTGGTGGTGACGGTGGTGGACATGTCGTGTGCCCCTTCGATTGCCTGACACGGGTTGCGCCGGACCGGATCCTGCCCGGCGCCTGGGTCCGGTGGCGGCCGTCACACGCAGTGGGCCCCACACAGAAATGTCCCGTTCGGTGCGGAGCGGGGCCCTGGGGCCCGCCCCCGCACCGAACGGGATGGGAAGTGCTGGATCAGCCGGCGACGGTGATCGTGTCGATCGCCTCCTGCGCACGGGTGCGCAGCGTCTCGGACATCGGGGCGGAGCCGGCGGCGTCGGCCGCAGCCTGCTGGCCCTCCTCGCTGACCACGTACTCGCCGAAGGCCTTGACCAGGTCGGCCGTCTCCTGCGAGTCGTACTGCGGGCAGAAGATCTCGTAGGAGACGAGCACGATCGGGTAGGCACCGGACTCGGTGGTGTCGCGCTCGAGGTCCATCGCCATGTCGTACTCGGCGCGGCCCTCGACCGGGGCGGAGGCCTCGACGGCCCTCGCCGCGGCGTCGGAGGAGTACTGGACGTAGTCCTCGCCGACACCGACGGCCACCGTGCCGAGGTCGCCGACCGCGGAGGCGTCGGCGTAGGTGATGGCGCCCTCGGTGGAGGTGGTGGTCTCCACGACGCCGGAGGTGCCCTTGTTGTTCTCGGCGGCCCACTGGGACGGCCAGTTGCCGGAGACCTCCTCGGTCCACACCTCGGGGGCGGCCGCGGCCAGGTACTCCTGGAAGTTCTCGGTGGTGCCGGACTCGTCGTTGCGGTGCACCACGGTGATCGGGGTGTCGGGCAGGTCGGCGTCCGGGTTCTGGTCGGCGATGGCCGGGTCGTTCCAGGTGGTGATCTCGCCGGTGAAGACCTGGGCGATGGTCTCGCCGTCCATGTTCACGGTCTCGACGCCCGGCAGGTTGAAGGCCACCGCGATGGGGGAGATGTAGGCGGGCACGTGGAAGGCGCCCTCGGGGCCGCAGACCTCCTTGGACGCCTCGTACTCCTCGTCGTCGAGGTAGGCGTCGGAGCCGGCGAAGTCCGCGCCACCGGCGACGAAGGCCTCGCGGCCGGCGCCGGAGCCGTCCGGGGAGTACTGCACGGTCGCCTCGGGGTTGGCCTGCTGGAAGCCGTTCTGCCACGCGGTCATGGCGGCCTGCTGCGCGGAGGAGCCGATGCCGGTCAGCGTCCCGGCGGCGCCGCCCGCGGCGGCGCCGGAGGAGGTCTCCGCACCCCCGCCGGTGGTGGTGGCGTTGTCGGAGCCGCACGCGGTGAGCGCGAGGGAGCCGATGGCCAGGACGGCGGCGGAACGGCCGAGGTGGGATGCCTTCACTTGTAGCCCCTTAAATCATCACAGTCGTGGCCCGAGGAGGGCCGGGATCAACATGGCACCGGAGAGCGCCGGGCCCACGGGAGAGGGGTGGACCTGCGGGGTCCCGAGTCCTCTCACGCCGAGTGACGGTACGGATCCCAGGTGGCCAGATTGGCCCAGGAAGGTGAACGGGAGGTGAACAGTGCCGGGTCGCGGCCCGGGTTGTCGGCGATCTCACAGACGGCGCGCCGCTAGGATGGCCCCATGCAGCCAGCCCACCGCGCGCGTGCCGCGGCCCGCGCCGTGGGCGCCCGGATCCGGGTGGGACTGACCCGGGCCCGCTCCGGGCTGCTGCAGAGCTTCCAGATGACGGTCGCCAGCGTGGGTGCCTACCTGATCGCCGAGCACCTGCTGGGCCACACCGGGCCCATCTTCGCCGCCACGGCCGCGCTCGTGTCCCTGGGCTTCGCCAAGGGCGGGCTGCGCTACCGGCGGGTCCTCGAGGTCTCGATCGGCTGCACGCTGGGCATCGCCGTGGGCGACACCCTGATCCACGTCCTGGGCACGGGGGTGTGGCAGGCCGCCGTCGTGCTCATGACCTCGATCCTGCTCTCCCGCTTCCTCGACAACGGGACCATCTTCAGCACGCAGATGGGCCTGCAGTCCGTGCTCGTGGTCCTCCTCCCCCCGTCCGCGGACGGGGTGTTCGCCCGCTCCACGGACGCCGTCGTGGGCGGTGCGTGCGCGCTCGCCATGGCGTACTTCGTCCCGGCGGACCCCCGCCGGGAGCCGCGCGAGAACCTCCGGAACCTGGTGGCCGAGTTCGCGAGCGTCCTGCGCGAGGCGGGCCGCGCCGTCGAGGACTACGACTCGACGGCGGCGTGGCACGCGCTCGTGCGGGCCCGCCAGACCCAGCCGCTGGTGGACTCGGTCACCACCGGGCTCACCGCCGCCCTGGAGATCGCCCAGGCCTCGCCCCTGTACCGCGGGCGCCGCGACGAGGTGGAGGCGATCAAGGACTCGGCCCACTACCTGGACCTCGCCGTGCGCAACGTCCGGGTGCTCGCCCGCCGCCTGGCCTCCGTGATCAACCACGTGACCCTCTCCGACGAGGCCGTCGCCTCCCTCGTCGACGCCCTCGACGACCTCGCGGACGCCGTCACGACCCTGGGCAGCGCGCTGGCCGTGGCCTCGGCGGGGTCCCGGGGGAGCTACCTGCGCCAGGCCCGCAACGAGCTGTCGAGCGTGGCCGCGCGCCTGCACCCGAGGACCATGGGGGTGCGCACCATGGAGGGCGAGACGCTGGTGCTCGACATGCGCCCCATGGTGGTGGACCTGCTCGAGGCGGCGGGGATGTCCCACGAGGAGGCCGTCTCCCAGCTGCCCCGGCTCGAGGGCTGGGACCGGGTCTGAGCCCGCGCCCGCGGCCTTAGCGCGTCCGGGGCGGCGGCTAGCCTGGACGCCATGAGCACCCGCACCCGACGCACCTCCCCCGCCTACCGCTGCACCGAGTGCGGCTGGACCACGGCCAAGTGGGTGGGCCGCTGCGGGGAGTGCCAGGCGTGGGGCACGGTCGAGGAGATCGGGGAGCACAAGGCGCGGACCACCGCCGCCCGCTCGATCGCCGAGCCCGCCCGCCCCATCGCCCAGGTGGACGCGACCGTGGCCACCGCCGTGCCCACCGGGGTCCCCGAGCTGAACCGGGTGCTGGGCGGCGGCCTGGTGCCCGGGGCGGTCGTGCTGATGGCGGGCGAGCCGGGGGTCGGCAAGTCGACCCTGCTGCTGGACGTCGCCGCCCGCTTCGCCGAGGGCACCGGGGACGGCGCCCGCGACGTCCTCTACGTCACCGGGGAGGAGTCGGCCGCGCAGGTGAAGCTGCGGGCGGACCGGATCGGCGCGGTGGCCCCCACGCTGTACCTGACCGCCGAGACGGACCTCGCCACCGCGCTGGGCCACATCGAGAAGATCGCGCCGCGGCTGCTCGTCGTGGACTCGGTGCAGACCCTCGCGAGCGCGGAGGTCGAGGGCTCCGCGGGCGGGGTCACGCAGGTCCGGGAGGTCGCCGCGTCCCTCATCGCCGCGGCCAAGCGCCGGAACATGACCACCCTGCTCGTGGGGCACGTGACGAAGGACGGCTCCATCGCCGGGCCCCGCCTGCTCGAGCACCTGGTGGACGTCGTGTGCCAGTTCGAGGGAGAGAAGCACTCCCGGATCCGGCTGCTGCGGGCGGTGAAGAACCGCTACGGCCCCACCGACGAGGTCGGGTGCTTCGACCTCACCGAGACCGGGATCACGAGCGTCGAGGACCCCTCGGGACTGTTCGTCTCGCGCACCGCCCTGCCCGTCTCCGGCACGTGCCTCACGGTGACCCTGGAGGGCCGCCGCCCCCTGCTCGCCGAGGTCCAGGCCCTGCTGGACCGCTCCTCCACCGCCCAGCCGCGGCGGGCCACCGCCGGTCTGGAGTCCTCGCGGGTGGCCATGCTGCTCGCCGTGCTGCAGCGGCGGGCCGGCGTGAACCTCGCGGGCCTGGACTGCTACGTCTCCACCGTGGGCGGGGTGAAGCTCACGGAGCCCTCCACCGACCTGGCGGTGGCCATGGCGCTGGCCTCCGCGGCGCAGGACCGCCCGCTCCCCCAGCGGCTCGTGTGCTTCGGGGAGGTCGGCCTGGCCGGGGAGGTGCGGCCCGTGCCCGGGATCGGGCGGCGGATCCAGGAGGTCGCGCGCCTGGGGTTCACCCACGCGGTGGTCCCCGCGAGCCCCACCGGGCCGGGCCCCGTCCCGCCGGGCTTCACGGTGCGCGAGGTGACCACGATCTCGGACGCCATGGAGCTGCTCTTCCCCGGCTCCGCCGCCGGTCCGCGGCAGAAGAGGGAGACCGCCGCGGCCGTATGATGAGGACCGTGGCGAAGACCCCTGAGAACGCACTGCGCAAGACGCTGGCCCGCCTTGCTCCCGGCACGGAGCTGCGCGCCGGGCTCGAGCGGATCCTGCGCGGTCGCACCGGCGGGCTCGTCGTCCTCGGCTTCGACCGCTCCGTGGAGGCCATCTGCTCCGGCGGCTTCGACATCAACACCGACTTCTCCGCGCCGAAGCTGCGCGAGCTGGCCAAGATGGACGGCGCCATCGTCTGCGACCGGGACGCCACGCGCATCCTCAAGGCCGGTGTCCAGCTCGTCCCGGACCCCTCGATCGACACCACGGAGTCCGGCACCCGCCACCGCTCGGCCGAGCGCACCGCCAAGGAGACCGGGCTGCCCGTCATCTCGGTGAGCCAGTCGATGAGCGTCATCACGATCTACGTGGGCGAGACCCGCTACGCGGTGGAGGGCTCCCAGTCCATCATGGCCCGCGCCAACCAGGCCCTGCAGACCCTGGAGCACTACAGCAACCGCATGGAGCAGGTGCTCGGCAACCTCTCCTCCCTGGAGATCGAGGCGTCGGTGACCGTGCGGGACGTCGCCCTGACGCTGCAGCGCATGGAGATGGTGCGCCGGATCTCCTCGGAGATCGGGTGGTACGTCCTGGAGCTCGGCGTCGACGGGCGGCTGATCGCGCTGCAGCTCGAGGAGCTCACCGCCGGCACCGGCCCCGGCCCCGACGTCGTGCTGCGCGACTACCTCCCCGAGCACACCCCGGCGGAGGGCATCGAGCTGGGGCTGGAGCGGCTGGCCGAGCTCACCCCCGCGGAGCTCATCGACCTGCAGCGGATCGCGGTGTCCGTGGGGCTGGTCGAGCCGCAGGGCAGCCTCGAGACGGACCTGCACCCGCACGGCTACCGGCTGCTGGAGGGGATCAAGTCGATGCCCCGCGCCGTGGCCAACCGGCTCGTGCGCCAGTTCGACGGCCTGCAGTCCCTGATGGCCGCGAACCTCGAGGACCTCAAGGCGGTCGAGGGCATCGGCGAGCAGCGGGCCCGCACGGTGCGCGAGTCGCTGTCCCGGATGGCCGAGACGAGCCTGCTCGAGCGTTTCATGTGAGCCCGCGGGCTCACTCCAGCACGAACGTGGCCGGCTCGCTGGTGCGCTCCCCCAGGGAGACGACCAGGCGGTAGTACCCGGCCACGGCCGCCTCGCCGGCCTCCGTGCAGCCCTCGGCGGTGCGCAGGCGGTCCCAGCCCAGCCGGGCGCTCTCCTCCTGCCCGGGCTCGAGGGTGATCTCCCGGTCCTCGGAGCCCGCCTGGCAGTGGCGGCTGTCGAACACGGTGTCCGCCCCCGAGACGACCTCGTAGACCATCCGGGAGGTGCCGGCGTTGACCCGGCACGGGTCCTCGCCGGTGTTCTCCAGCGTCAGCACCAGCACGGGCGGGACGTCGGCCGGGTAGCTCTCCCGGTCGGTGGAGGCCCGCACGAACAGCTCCGAGCCGCACTCCTCGGCCGGCTCCTCCGTGGCGTCGGCGGACGCCGACGCCGACGCGGAGGCCGAGGCGCTCCCGTCCGGGCGCGGCGTGAAGTCGGCGAAGGGCTCCTGGGAGGCCGCGGCGGCGGACGCGGTGGCGGTCTCCGGGTCCGGGACGGTCCCCGGGTCGTCGGGGCCGAGCATCGAGGCGACGGCCGAGACCACGCCCACCGCCGCGACCAGCAGGAGCACGGCCGCGGCGAGCGCCACGAGGATCCGGCGGCGCCGGTAGACCTCGGGGGCCTCGCGGCGGGGCGCCCGGGTCCGGTCGCCGTCGAACCCGTTCCCCGGTCTCCCCCGGGAGGTGCTCCCCGAACCCTTCTGCGCCATGCCCCCAAGGCTACAGTGGGTCCGGTGAGCTCCGTTCCCGCCCTCCCGCCCCCCGCCGCGCACCGGGACCTGCCGGGCCTCCACGAGGCCGTGGTCCGGTGGTTCGACGACGCCGCCCGCGACCTCCCGTGGCGGGACCCCGACTGCACCCCGTGGGGAGTCATGGTCAGCGAGTTCATGCTCCAGCAGACCCCCGTGGTCCGCGTGCTGCCGGTGTGGCGGGCGTGGCTGCAGCGCTGGCCGCGCCCGGCGGACCTCGCCGCCGACACCGCCGGGGAGGCGGTGCGCGCGTGGGGCCGGCTGGGCTATCCGCGGCGGGCCCTGCGCCTGCACGCGGCCGCGGTCGAGATCGTCCGCCGCCACGGCGGGCAGGTGCCCGCCGCGCACGACGAGCTCCTGGCGCTGCCGGGGGTGGGCGCCTACACGGCCGCGGCGATCGCGGTGTTCGCGTTCGCGGACCGGCAGACCGTGGTCGACACGAACATCCGCCGGGTGCACGCCCGGGTCGTCTCGGGGCGGGCCCTGCCGTCCCGGTCGCTCACGGCCGCGGAGGTGCGGCTGGCCGAGGAGCTGATGCCCGCCGACGACGCCCTGGCGGTGCGGTGGAACAAGGCCGTCATGGAGCTCGGGGCCCTCGTGTGCACCGCCCGCTCCCCCCGCTGCGAGCAGTGCCCCGTGCGGGAGGCCTGTGCGTGGGTGGCCGCGGGCCGCCCGGAGCCGGAGCACGCGCCGCGAGGGCAGAGCTGGGCGGGCACGGACCGGCAGGTGCGCGGGGCGATCATGGCCGTGCTGCGCGCCGGGGCGGAGCCGGTCCCCGCGCGGCACCTGGCCGGCCCGGTGGACCTGGCCGCGGGGATCGAGGTCGAGGGCCTCACGCCCGGGGCCCTGCGGGCGCTGGACGCCCTGCACGGGCTCGCGGCCCCGGAGGAGCAGCGGCGGCGGGCCCTCGACGGGCTGCTGCAGGACGGGCTCGCGGTGGACGGGGCGGCGGGGATCAGCCTTCCGGGCTGAGCCGGAGGATCATCCGGGTGTTGCCCAGCGTGTTCGGCTTCACCCGCGCGAGGTCGAGGTACTCGGCCACGCCCTCGTCGTGGGAGCGCAGCAGCTCGGCGAAGACGTCCGGGGCGATCTGGTCCTGGTTGGCCATCACCTCGAAGCCCTGCCGGGCGAAGAAGTCGACCTCGAACGTGAGGCAGAAGACCCGGGAGACCCCCACGGCCCGGGCGCGGTCGAGCAGCCCGGCCAGCAGCGTGCGGCCCACGCCGCGGCCACGCCACTGCTCGGAGGTGGCCAGGGTCCGGACCTCCCCGAGGTCCTCCCACATCACGTGCAGGGCCCCGCAGCCGGCCAGCCGGGGCGCGCCCTCGTCGTCGAGCGCCTCGACCACCAGGAACTCCTGGATGCCCTCGTAGTAGGCGACCGTGTCCTTGCTGATGAGCACACCCTCCCGGGCCAGCGGCGCCACGAGGTCCTTGATCGCGGGGACGTCGGACGTGCGGGCGGGGCGCAGGAGCAGGTCGGTCACGCGGCAAGTGTACGCGCACGCCCGCCCCCGGCAGCGGGACCTCCCCGGGGGCGGCGGGCCGGGAACGCGCGGAAGGGCCCGCCGCGCGGCGCGCGGCGGGCCCTTCACGGACGGCGGCGGATCAGCCCTCGGTACCGGCCTGGCCGTCCCGGCGCACGGCCTCCGCCTCCTCGAAGCCGCCCATCGGGTCGACCATCTCGTCGGCCGTCAGGTCGAACATCGGCGTCGAGGAGAAGACGAACTTCTGCGCGTCGCCCTCGCCCTCCGTGTCGACGCTGATCTTCTCGCCGGGGCGGATCTCCCCGAAGAGGATCTTCTCGGAGAGCTGGTCCTCGATCTCCCGCTGCATCGTGCGGCGCAGCGGGCGGGCGCCCATCGACGGGTCGTAGCCCTTGCGGCTGAGCAGCACCTTCGCGGTGTCGCTGAGCTCGATGGACATCCCCTGGTCCCGCAGCCGCTCCTGCAGCCGGGCCACGAAGAGGTCGACGATCTGCACGATCTCGCTCTCCGTCAGCTGCGGGAAGACGATGATCTCGTCCACGCGGTTGAGGAACTCGGGACGGAAGTGCTCCTTGAGCTCCTCCTGCACCTTCTGCTGCATCCGGTCGTAGGTGGACGCGCTGTCCACCCCGGCCTGGAAGCCGACCGGCACGGCCCGGGAGATGTCCTTGGTGCCCAGGTTCGTGGTCATGATGATCACGGTGTTCTTGAAGTCCACCACGCGGCCCTGCGAGTCGGTCAGGCGGCCGTCCTCGAGGATCTGCAGCAGCGAGTTGAACAGGTCCTGGTGGGCCTTCTCGACCTCGTCGAACAGCACCACGGAGAACGGCTTGCGGCGCACCTTCTCGGTGAGCTGGCCGCCCTCCTCGTAGCCGACGTAGCCGGGAGGCGCACCGAAGAGCCGGGAGACCGTGTGCTTCTCCTGGTACTCGGACATGTCGAGGGTGATGAGGGCGTCCTCGTCCCCGAACAGGAACTCGGCCAGCGCCTTCGCGAGCTCGGTCTTGCCCACGCCGGTGGGGCCGGCGAAGATGAACGACCCGCCGGGGCGCTTGGGGTCCTTCAGGCCCGCCCGGGTGCGCCGCATCGACCGCGACAGCGCCTTGATGGCGTCGTCCTGGCCGATGATCCGCTTGTGGAGCTCGTCCTCCATGTGCAGCAGGCGGCCGGTCTCCTCCTCGGTGAGCTTGTACACGGGCACGCCGGTGGACGCGGAGAGGACGTCGGAGATGACCTCGGGGGTCACCTCGGCGAGCTCGTCACCGCCGTCGCGCCACGAGCGCTCCTTGTCGTCGCGCTCGGCGATCAGCTTCTGCTCGCTGTCGCGCAGCGAGGCGGCCAGCTCGTAGTCCTGGCCGTCGATCGCGGCCTCCTTGCGGCGCTTCACGTCCGCGATCCGGTCCTCGAGCTCCTTGATCTCCGGCGGGGCCGTCATCCGCTTGATCCGCAGGCGGGCACCGGCCTCGTCGATCAGGTCGATCGCCTTGTCCGGCAGGAAGCGGTCGGAGATGTAGCGGGCCGCGAGATGCACGGCCGACTCGAGGGCCTCGTCCGAGATCGACACCCGGTGGTGCGCCTCGTACTTGTCCCGCAGGCCCTTGAGGATCTCGACGGCGTGGGCCTCGGAGGGCTCGTCCACCTGGATCGGCTGGAAGCGGCGCTCCAGCGCGGCGTCCTTCTCGATGTGCTTGCGGTACTCGTCGAGGGTCGTGGCCCCGATGGTCTGCAGCTCGCCGCGGGCCAGCATGGGCTTGAGGATCGACGCGGCGTCGATCGCGCCCTCGGCCGCGCCGGCCCCGACGAGGGTGTGGATCTCGTCGATGAACAGGATGATGTCCCCGCGGGTGCGGATTTCCTTGAGCACCTTCTTGAGCCGCTCCTCGAAGTCGCCGCGGTAGCGGGAGCCCGCCACGAGGGAGCCGAGGTCGAGGGTGTAGAGGTGCTTGTCCTTGAGGGTCTCGGGGACGTCGCCGCGCACGATGGCCTGGGCGAGGCCCTCGACCACCGCGGTCTTGCCGACGCCCGGCTCGCCGATCAGCACCGGGTTGTTCTTGGTGCGCCGGGAGAGGATCTGCATGACCCGCTCCATCTCGCGGAAGCGCCCGATCACCGGGTCCAGCTTGCCCTCGCGGGCGGCGGCGGTGAGGTTGCGGCCGAACTGGTCGAGCACGGCCGAGCCGGCGGGCACGCCCTCGGCCTGCCCGGCGGAGCGCACGCCGGCGCCCTCCTTCTCGGGGGTCCCCCCGCCCTGGTAGCCGGAGATCAGCTCGAGCACCGTGGAGCGCACCTTCTGGGGCTCCGCGCCGAGCTTGGTGAGCACCTGGGCGGCCACGCCCTCCCCGGCCCGGATGATGCCCAGGAGGATGTGCTCGGTGCCGATGTAGTTGTGCCCCAGCTGGAGCGCCTCGCGCAGCGAGAGCTCGAGGACCTTCTTGGCCCGGGGGGTGAACGGGATGTGCCCGGAGGGAGCCTGCTGGCCCGGACCGATGATGTCCTGGACCTGCTCCCGGGCGCCGGTGAGGGTGATGCCCATCGAGTCGAGCGCCTTGGCGGCGACCCCCTCGCCCTCGTGGATCAGCCCGAGCAGCAGGTGCTCGGTGCCGATGTAGTTGTGGTTGAGCATCCTGGCCTCTTCCTGGGCCAGCACCACGACCCGGCGGGCGCGGTCGGTGAAGCGTTCGAACATGGATACTCCTCAGTCGATGTCTGCACTCGATGCTACGCACCCGGAGGGGCTTGCGGACCCCTGTTCGCCACCGGCGAGACGGCTGCCGGTCCGGACGGGGAGCGCTCACCGGGCCGTCCCCGCACCGGGGGACAGGATTTCCCTTTGTTCGCGCCCGCCGGGCAAAAGCGCAGGTCACCGGAAAAATGCGTCTGCATTTGTCCCCCGACGGCCCCACGGGGAATTCCCGGGGAGTTCCGGCGGGGAAACAGCAAAAAGGAGGGACCGGTTGTCCGGTCCCTCCTGGTCTCGGCTTTTCGCCGTGCCCGTTCTTACTGCCGGGCTTTACTGCTGGGCCGCGTAGTAAGCCTTCTGGACGTCCTGGTGGATCCGGCCGCGGTCGGAGACCGGGTAGTTGTTCTCCCGGGCCCACTGCCGGATGGCCGCGGTGTCCGGGTTGCCCTTCCCGGCGGGGCGGCCGCCGCCGGAGCGCTGCTGCTTCGGGGCCTGCTGCTTGCCCTGGGCGCGCCGGGCCTTCGCGATGAACGGGCGCATCGCGTCGCGCAGCCTGGCGGCGTTCTCCTCGGAGAGATCAATCTCGTACTGCCCGCCGTCCAGGGCGAAGCGGACGGTCTCCTCGGCGGGACCGCCGTCGAGGTCGTCCTCGAGAACGATCTTCACAGTCTGTGCCATGGCTGGAACTCTCCTCCGCCTCTCGGCGCTCGTCGTTCCCGGGACGTCCCGTCCCGGGGGCACCCGGAGGTCGTGCTGATTCCCCCGTGCCGTGCCGTCCGTTCCGCGGCGTGTTACCGCGGGATATCCCGGCCGGCGACGCGAACACTCGTTCCCGGTGTCGCCGAGTTTATCCTACAATTTCCCGGCGCAATTCGTCATCCGGGCGGCGGAGGGAATTCCGTGCCGATTACTTCTTCCGGGAAATGCCCAGGGAGCGGACGGCAAATGCGGGAGGTCAGCGCTCGGGGCCGGGCCGGCGGGGTCCGGGGTCGCCGAAGGGCAGGTCCTCCCCGTCGCGCTCCTTCAGCTGCTCGTACCAGCGCTCGGCGTCGGCCTCGGAGCGCGCCTGGACCGAGCGCTCGGTGCGGTCGCCGCGGAAGATCCAGCGGAGGATCAGCCAGAAGATGATGCCGATGCTGACGGACGGCAGCAGGACCGCGATGTATTCCATGGACGCATTCTCCCCGGGGGATCTGGACGGACGCTGACGGCAGAGGGAGGAGGTCAGTCCTGCTCGGGCTTCATGAGCGGGAACAGGATGGTCTCCCGGATCCCCAGGTCCGTGAAGAGCATGATGAGCCGGTCCAGGCCGAGGCCGAGCCCGCCCATGGGCGGGGCGCCGTGCTCGAGGGCCCGCAGGAAGTCCTCGTCCAGCTGCATGGCCTCGTCGTCGCCGGCCGCGGCGCGGCGGGACTGCTCGGTGAGCCGCTCGCGCTGGACGACCGGGTCGATCAGCTCGGAGAAGGCCGTGCCGCGCTCCATGCCGCCGATGATCAGGTCCCACGCCTCGATCAGCCCGTGCTCGGAGCGGTGCTGGCGGGCCAGCGGCTGCGCCGAGGGCGGGTAGTCGCACACGAAGGTGGGCTGGATCAGCGTCGGCTCGACGATCTCGCCGAACAGCTCCAGCACGAGCTTCTCCGCGTCCCACGCCGGGTCGGCGGGCACCTCGCGCTCCTCGGCGATCCGCCGGAGGACCTCGACGGGGGTGCCGGGGGTGATCTCCCGGCCCACGGCCTCGGAGAGGGCCGGGTACACGGAGAGCCAGCGCCACTCCCCGCGCAGGTCGATCGTGCCCCGGTCCGTCTCGATGGTGTCCGTGCCCAGGGCGTCGGCGCACGCGAGGATGATCTCCTTGATCCGCTCCGCCATCGTGAACTGGTCGCCGTAGGCCTCGTACGCCTCGAGCGTGGTGAACTCGGGGCTGTGGGAGGAGTCGACGCCCTCGTTGCGGAAGACCTTCCCGATCTCGAAGACCCGCTCGATCCCGCCCACCACGGCGCGCTTGAGGTAGAGCTCCGTGGCGATGCGCAGGGTCATGTCCTGGTCGAAGGCGTTGAGGTGGGTCCCGAACGGGCGGGCCGTGGCCCCGCCGTGCACGAGCTGCAGCATGGGGGTCTCGATCTCGACGTAGCCCCGGTCCACCAGGGTGTTGCGCACCGTCTGGATGATCTTGGCGCGCTTGACCACCACGTCCCGCGCCTCCTCCCGCACGATGAGGTCGAGGTAGCGCTGGCGGACCCGCGTCTCCTCGTTGAGCTCGTTGTGCAGGGTCGGCAGGGGCCGCAGGGCCTTCGACGCCATGGCCCAGGTGTCGGCCATGACGGACAGCTCGCCGCGGCGGGAGCAGATCACCTCGCCGTGGACGGCCACGAAGTCGCCGAGGTCCACGAGGGACTTCCACTCGGCCAGGGCCTCCTCGCCGACCTGGGCGAGGGAGAGCATGACCTGCAGGCGGGTGCCGTCGCCCTCCTGGAGGGTCGCGAAGCACAGCTTGCCGGTGTTGCGCACGAAGACCACGCGGCCCGCCACGCCCACGAACCGGCCCGTCTCCTCCCCGGGCTCCAGGTGGCCGTAGGCCTCCCGGACCTCCCGGAGGGTGTGGCTGCGCTCGACCCCCACGGGGTAGGCCTCCCGGCCCGACTCGAGCAGCCGGGCGCGCTTGGCGAGCCGGAACTGCATCTGGTCCGAGAGCTCGGCCTGCTCGGCGGCCCGGTCCTGGGCCTCGTCCTGGGCGGTCGTGGAGGTGTTCTGCGCGTTGGTCACAGTTGTCCAGGATAACGCGGGGGGTCAAATCCCCGCCGGTCCCTCCCCGCCCTGCGCCGGGACGGACCGGGTCAGAGCACCCGGTTGTCGATCAGCCGCGTGGGGCCCACGTACGCGGCCACGAGCGCGAGCGCGCCGGGGCCGGGCTCGGCCGGGGCGAGCGTGGCGGGGTCGACGACGACGAGGTAGTCCAGCCGGACCTGGTCCTCGGCGTCGATCCGTGCGCGGGCGGCGTCGAGGCCGAGCTCCCCGGCGGCGAGCGCGCCCAGTGCGCGGGAGAGCACGAGCGCGGATCGGCGCTGGCCCGCGTCGAGGTACTGGTTGCGGGAGGACAGGGCCAGCCCGTCGGCGTCGCGCACGATGGGCACGGGCCGGACCGTGACGGGCAGGGCGAAGTCGGCGACCATCCGCCGCACGAGCAGCAGCTGCTGGGCGTCCTTCTCCCCGAAGTACGCCCGGTAGGCGGCCGGCACGGGCGGGGCCGCGATGTTGACCAGCTTGTTCACGACGGTCAGGACGCCGTCGAAGTGCCCCGGCCGGCTCGCGCCGTCGAGCACGGCGCCCAGCCGCCCGGAGGTCACGCGCACGAGCGGCTCCCCGCCGGGGTACATCTGCTCGACGGAGGGGGCGAGGACCAGGTCGGCCCCGAACCGGGCGAGCAGCTCGACGTCGGCGTCCAGGTCGCGGGGGTAGCGCTCGAAGTCCTCGTGCGGGCCGAACTGCAGGGGGTTGACGAACACCGACACGGCGACCACCGCGTTCTCCTGGCGGGCCAGGCGCACCAGGTGGCCGTGGCCCTCGTGCAGGGCGCCCATCGTGGGCACGAGCCCCAGGGATGCCTCACCCGGCACCGCACCGAGCCGGGCGGCGAGGGCCGCCCGGAACTCCGCGACGCCGCGGCAGACCAGGGGGGTGGTGGCGGGCACGGGAGTGCTCACGGGATGTCCTTTCCGTCGGCGGGGTCGAGGGCCGCGAGCACGGCGTCGTAGCGGGCGCGGTCCAGCAGCCCCCGCTCGAGGGCCCGGCGGGCCGTGACCCGGGCCAGGTCGAGGTAAGCGAGCAGCACGTCGTCGCCCCCGTGGCCGTGCGCGTACTCGTCCAGGGCGCCCCGGTGGGCGGCGACGGTCCCGGCGTCCCCCCGCGCCACGGGCCCGGTCAGGGCCGACTCCCCCGCGGCCAGGGCGTTGTCGAGGGTCGCCCGCAGCAGGGGCCCGAGCACGCGGTCGGGGTGGTCCACCCCGATGTCGCGCAGCACCTGCATCGACTGGCCCGCGACGGTCATGAGGTGGTTGGCCCCGTGCGCGAGGGCCGCGTGGTAGAGCGCGCGGTCGGCCTCGGCGACGACGACGGGCTCCGCCCCCATCTCGACGACGAGCGCCTGGGCGATGGGCAGGACGGGGGCGGGCGCCGTGATGCCGAACGAGCAGTCGTTCAGGCGGGCGAGGTCCAGGCTGAGCCCGGTGAAGGTCATGGCGGGGTGCACGGCGAGCGGGATGGCCCCGGCCCGGCGGGCGGGGTCCAGCACGCCGGTGCCCCAGCGCCCGGCGGTGTGCACCACGAGCTGGCCCGCCTGCCACAGCCCGGCGTCGGCGAGCCCCTGCACGAGGCCGGGCAGCTCGTCGTCGGGCACGGCCAGCAGGACGAGCTCGGAGCGCTCGAGCACGGCGGGGACGTCCAGCACCGGCACGCCCGGCAGGAGGGCCTCGGCCCGGTCCCGGCTGGCCTCGGAGACGGCGCTGACCCCGACGACGGCGTGGCCGGCGGCGCGCAGCGCCGCCCCCAGGACGGCGCCCACCTTCCCGGCGCTGACGACGCCGACCCCGAGGCGTCCCGGGCGGTCGGACGGGTGGGTCATGCTCGCTCCTGCTCGTGGGCCTGGTCGCGGATCTGCTCGTGGGCCCGGTGCGGGCCGTCGGCCAGTCTACGGGCGCCGGCGGCGTGCTCGGCCTGGGCCGCGGCGAGCGCGCGGGCGTCGCCGGTGTCCAGGTGGGGCACGAGCACGGTCACGGGCCCCGGGGTCGAGTGCAGGTGGACGTCGGCGAGGCCCAGCGCCCGCTCGAGGGGCCCCTGCGTCACGGCCACGGACTGCGTCTTCTCGTGGGGCACCACGGCGGTGCGGCGGGCGAGGCGCCCGGAGCGGACGGCCAGGACGTCGTCGGTCGCCGCGAAACCGGTGCGGCGGTGCGTCAGGGGGTCCAGCCACCGGGCGCGGCGCGGGGAGGTCGTGAACCGCCCCTCGTCCCCGGCCCCGTGCAGGCCCTCCCCCAGCAGCGCGCTCAGCTCGTCCCCCCGGACCCGGGGCAGGGCCAGGTGCAGGACGGTGCGCACCTCCGGGAGGGTGCCGACGGGCAGCAGCGTGGAGCGCAGCGCGTCGCTCTCGCCCGCCGCGGCGCCGTAGCCGGCCACGTTGACCCGGACCCGGTACCAGCCGAAGGGCCGCCACAGCACGGGCTGGTCCACCCCGACCGCCTGGATCCGGCCCGCGGGCACGGTCTGGGAGCGCACCCCGAGCAGCCCGTGGCGCACGCGCATGCCCTCGGGGATGCGCAGCAGCCGGAACCGCCAGCCCTGCTCGACGCGGCGGTAGGCGACCGTGCCGAAGCTGATGAGCCCGGGCAGCCAGGCCGCCAGCAGGCCCGCCCCCCTCGCCGGGTCGAGTAGCAGGACGGCCGGGACGGCCGCGAGCAGCAGGGCCAGCACGACGGCGGTGCCCGAGGCGAGCACGGAGCCGACCAGACGGGCCACCGGGACCGCGAGGACCGGGTGCTCCTCGTCGCCGGTCGGCGCCCACGGGGCGCGCCGCGGCCCGGGGAGCCCGGGCTCGCCGGCGGGGCCCGGGCCGGCGGGGCCCTCGGCCGTCCCCGGCCGGGCGGCGGGCAGCCCGAGGCGGCCGAGCAGCTCGGCGCGCAGCGCGCGCGCCTGGGCGTGGGTGAGGTAGGCCAGGGACACGGCCGACTGCCCGGCGTCGGCGACCTCGAACTTCAGCTCGGCCAGGCCCAGCACGCGCGGCAGGAACGGGCGGTGGATGTCGATCGCCTGGACCCGGTCCAGGCGGGCCTGGCGCTCCTGCCGGAAGAGCACCCCGGAGCGCACGCGCACGTGCTCGGCGCTCACCTGGTAGCGGGTGAACCACCACGAGACGAGCACCGCGGCGGTGAACACGCCCAGCAGCAGGGTGAGGATCCCGGCCAGCGCCCACCAGAAGACGGGACCCGCCCGGGTGAGGTCGAGGTCCTGCCCCGGCGGGGCGCCCGGGCCGACGGGGTGGCCGAGGTAGGAGGCCACCAGGTCGTCGACCGCGATGTTGAGCACGGCGCCGGCGAGCACGAGCATCGCCAGCCAGCCCCGGACCGCGGGGGTCAGCGGGTGGACGCGGCGCCACGCGGGGGCCCCGGGGTCGTCCCCGGGACCGGGGCCGCCCGGGGGCACGGGCCCTGCCGGGGGCAGGGGGGGCGCGCTCACAGGCCCGCCAGGAGCGCCTCGCCGCGCGCGGTGAGCCGTTCGCGCAGCCGTGAGGCCTCGGCGTGCTCGACGCCGGGGATCTCGGCGTGGCTGCCCACGGCGGCGGTGTGCAGCCGCACCGTGGCGAGGCCGAACGCCCGCTGCAGCGGGGAGACCGACACGTCCACGTACTGCATCCGCCCGTACGGGACGACCGTGACGCGCTGGTAGAGCAGGCCCCGGCGCACGAGCAGGTCCTCGCCGCGCTCGGCGTAGCCGATCGCCCGGACCCGGCGGGGCGCCAGCAGGACGGAGAGGATCCCCGCCGCCACGACGGCCCCGGGCGGGAGCAGGAACCAGGGCAGCAGCCCGGCGGGCCAGACGCCGAGGCCGGCGAGCACGGCCGGCCAGCCGAGCGCCGCCGCCCAGAAGGCGGTGCTGATCAGGGTGCCGAGCACCACCACGGAGACGTGCCGGGGCGAGACCCGGGTCCAGGCGAGGCCCTCGGGGTCGATCGCGCGGTTGCCCGGCGGTGCGCCGCCGGGCCCCGGCTCCCGGACCGGCGCGCCGGGGGGCGCCGCGTCACGCGGTGCCGTGCCCGCCGGGCCGCTCGCGGGGTCGTCGGGGGATCTCACGGGCATAACCACCTTCTCCCTCGGGCAGCTCCTTCTCCCGCCCCCTACGGTACTCGGCGCCCTCCTCCGCGTCGGGGTCGTCCGGCGGCAGCTTGCAGAAGCTCTCCACGACCCAGCCGACGACGACGAGCACGACCCCCGCGGCGGCGTGCCCGAGGCTCGCCCACAGCGGCCCCTGGTCCGAGCGCACGCTCACGAGGGCGAGCTGCTCGACGGCGATCGCGCCGTGCCAGCCGGTCAGCATCGCCCCGGCCCATGCGACGGCCTGGGCTCCCGCCGCGGTGCGGGCCGCCACGAGCGGGTCGAAGCGCTCGGGGTGCAGCCCGTCCTGGTAGCGCTTGACCCGCAGCCCCAGCACGAGCAGGCCCACGGCCACGGCGGCGACCGCGGCCAGCGAGGCCCAGGGCAGGATCAGCAGCGGACCGCCGGCCCCGGTGGACAGCCGGTTGGCGCTCCAGCCGACCGCTCCGGCGGCCGCGGCGCACATCAGCAGGGCGGGGACGGTGAGCATGTGCACGGCCCGGCCCCTCAGCCCGCGGCGGGGCCGGGGGTCCCGGCCGGGAGCAGGGGGACGGCGTCCGGGCCGACGCCGCCCAGGTCGGGGGCCCGCCGGGCGAGCTCGGCCACGCTCTGTCCGGCCAGCACGGCGTCCCGGTCCATCAGGGCCCAGGGCACCAGCACGAACGCGCGGCAGTGCGCGCGCAGGTGCGGGACGGTGAGCTCCGGCTCGTCGAGGCGCAGGTCCCCGTAGACGATGATGTCGATGTCGAGCGTGCGCGGGCCCCAGCGCTCCGCGCGGGTGCGGTGGTGGCGCGCCTCGATCCCCTGGCAGACCTCGAGCAGCTCGAACGGGCTCAGGTCGGTGTCGACCTCCACGACGGCGTTGCGGAAGTCGTCCTGTCCCGCCGGCCCGCCCACCGGCTTGGAGCGCACGACGGGAGAGGCGCGGGTCAGCCGGATCCGGGGGTGGGCGGCCAGGTCGAGGGCCGCCCGGCGCAGGGTCTCCTCCCGGTCGCCGAGGTTCGCGCCGAGCGCGAGCACCACCGCCGTGCCCACCTCAGCGCTCCCGGTAGATGGTGACGGACACGTCGGAGAAGGTCACCTCGATGGGGGCCTTGGGCTTGTGCACGGTCACCTCCACCGCCTCGAGGGGGAAGTGCCCGAGCAGGTGCCGGGCGATCTGCTCGGCGAGCGTCTCGATGAGGTTGACGCTGGGGCCGGTGACGATGTCGCGGACCTGCTCGGCGACCTCCCCGTAGTGGGCGGTCAGGGTGACGTCGTCCGCGGCCCCGGCCGCGGACAGGTCCATGTACATCACGAGGTCCACGAAAAAGGGCTGCCCGCTGCGCTTCTCCTGGTCGAGGACCCCGTGGTAGCCCACGGCCCCGATGCCCAGGAGGTTGATCCGGTCGCGGCGCTCGGCCGGGCGCACGGCGGCCAGGGGGACGTGCTGGCGGCCCGCGCGCTCCCCGGCGCGCAGCCGCTCGGCGTCATCGCGGGACACGCGGTTCACGCGCGCTCACCCCCCGGGGCCACCGGCACGGCGGCGTCCGCCCGGGGGCGCAGCACGGGCGGCTCGACGCCGCGCCACGCGTGCGCGGCGGCGACCGCGTCGGCGCTGGAGCGCACGTCGTGCACGCGCACCGCCCACGCCCCGCCGTGGGCGGACAGGGCGCTGACGGCGGCGGTCGCGGCGTCCCGCTCCCCGGCGGGACGGGCCCGTCCGCCCTCCTCCAGCAGAGTGCCGAGGAAGCGCTTGCGGGACGCGCCCACGAGCACCTTGTGGCCGGTGGCGACGAGCCGCGGCAGGGCGCGCAGCAGCTCCCAGTTCTGGGCGCCGCGCTTGGCGAAGCCGAGCCCGGGGTCGAGGACCAGCTTCTCGGGGGCGAGCCCGGCGGAGAGGAAGCGGGCCCGCAGCCCGTCGATCTCCCCGAGCACCTCCCCCACGACGTCGTCGTAGACGGCGAGCGCGTCCATCGTGTCGGGGGTGCCGCGGGCGTGCATGAGGACGTACGGGACCTGCCGCTCGGCGACGAGCTCGACCATGTCGGGGGAGACGTTGAGCCCGGACACGTCGTTGACGATCTGCGCCCCGGCGTCCAGGACCGCCTCGGCGGTCGAGACGTGGAGCGTGTCGACGCTGACCACCACGCCGGCCGCGGCCAGGGCCTCGACCACCGGCAGGATGCGGCGGCGCTCCTCGGCCGGGGGGATCCGCTCGGAGCCCGGGCGGGTGGACTCCCCGCCGACGTCGACGACGTCGGCGCCGGCGGCCGCCATCGCCAGCCCGTGGGCGATCGCCGCCCCGGGCCCGGCGTGCTCGCCGCCGTCGCTGAAGGAGTCGGGGGTGACGTTGAGGATGCCCATGACCAGGGTCCGGTCCCGGGGCAGGTCCTCGAAGGAGCCCCAGCCGGCGGCGGGGCGGTCGGGGCGGGACGTCGTCGTCATCGGCTCAGCGCCCCAGGATGAGGCTCATGGCCTCGGCGCGGGTCGCGGGCTCGCGCAGCTGCCCGCGCACGGCGGAGGTCACGGTCTGGGCGCCGGGCTTGCGCACCCCCCGCATGGACATGCACAGGTGCTCGCACTCGACGACGACGATGACGCCCGCCGGCTGCAGGTGCTCCACGATCGCCTCGACGATCTGGGTGGTGAGCCGCTCCTGCACCTGCGGGCGCCGGGCGTAGAGGTCCACCAGCCGGGCGAGCTTGCTCAGGCCCGTGACCATCCCGTCGTGGCCGGGGATGTAGCCGACGTGGGCGTGGCCGTGGAACGGCACGAGGTGGTGCTCGCAGGTCGAGTAGAAGGGGATGTCCTTGACGAGGACCATCTCGGAGTGGCCGATGTCGAAGGTCGTGCCCAGCACCTCCGCCGGGTCCTGGTGCAGGCCCGCGAACATCTCCGCGTACGCCCGCGCCACCCGCCCCGGGGTGCCCTGCAGGCCCTCCCGGTCCGGGTCCTCGCCGATGGCGAGCAGCAGCTCCCGGACGGCCGCGGCGACGCGGGGCTGGTCAACCTCGCCCGCGCCGGCCCCCAGGGCCGGGTCGGGGTCGGGGTACGGCGGCTCGAACGCCTCCGCGCGCACGTCGTGCGTGCTCATGTGCTTCGTGCGGGCCTCGTGGGGCAACGCGCCCTCCTTCGGGATCTCCGGGTCCGCCGGGCGCAGGTCGGGGGACCCGCTCGGCTGTCGCTCCATCCTAGGCCACCGCCCCGCCGCGGCCGGGCTCAGTCCGTGGCGGTCGTGGAGCCCGAGGCGTCCCCGGGGGACACGGAGTGCCCGCGCTCCGGGACCTCGACCGGGTGCTCCGGCTTGGCCGCCACGGCCTGGTCCTGCGGGGCGAGGGTCGAGGGGTCCTGGGCGTGGAGCCGCCGGGCCTCCTCGCGCTCGGCCTGGGTGACCACCGGCGGGACGTCCGGGACGGGGCGGGTGTCCTTGGACAGCCACACCGGGCGCAGGTCGCGCTTGCGCACATCGCGGAAGATGTCGGCGATCTGCGCCTCGTTGAGGGTCTCGCGCTCCAGCAGCTCGAGGGCCAGCCGGTCGAGCACGTGGCGGTTGTCCAGGAGGATCTCGTAGGCCTCGTCGTGGGCCTGCTCGAGCAGGGCCCGGACCTCCTCGTCGACGATCGCGGCGGTGCGCTCGGAGTACTCCCGGCCGCTGCCGGCGGCGTCCCGGCCCAGGAACGGCTCGGAGCTGTCCCCGCCGAGCTTGATGGAGCCCACGCGCGCGCTCATCCCGTACTGGGTGACCATCTTGCGCGCGGTGTCGGTCGCCTTCTGGATGTCGTTGGACGCGCCCGTGGACGGGTCCCGGAAGACGATCTCCTCCGCGGCGCGCCCGCCCATGGCGTAGGCCATCTGGTCCAGCAGCTCGTTGCGGGTGGTCGAGTACTTGTCGTCCATGGGCATGACCATGGTGTAGCCCAGGGCCCGGCCGCGGGGCAGGATCGTGATCTTGGTGACCGGGTCCGTGTTGCGCAGGGCCGCGGCCACGAGCGCGTGGCCGCCCTCGTGGTAGGCGGTGACCTTGCGCTCGAGCTCCTTCATGATCCGGCTGCGCTTCTGCGGGCCCGCGATGACGCGGTCGATGGCCTCGTCCACGGCGCGGTCGTCGATCAGCTGCGCGTGGGAGCGGGCCGTCAGCAGGGCGGCCTCGTTCATCACGTTGGCGAGCTCGGCGCCGGTGAAGCCGGGCGTGCGCTTGGCCACGGACGCGAGGTCCACGTTGTCCGCGAGGGGCTTGCCCTGCGAGTGCACCCGGAGGATCTGCAGGCGGCCCTTCATGTCCGGGGCGTCCACGCCGATCTGCCGGTCGAATCGGCCCGGGCGCAGCAGGGCGGGGTCGAGCACGTCGGGGCGGTTGGTGGCGGCGATGAGGATGACGTTGGTCGTGGCGTCGAACCCGTCCATCTCGACGAGCAGCTGGTTGAGGGTCTGCTCGCGCTCGTCGTTGCCGCCGCCCATGCCGGCGCCGCGCTGGCGGCCCACGGCGTCGATCTCGTCGACGAAGATGATCGCGGGGGCGTTCTCCTTGGCCTGCTGGAAGAGGTCCCGCACGCGGGAGGCGCCCACGCCCACGAACATCTCGACGAAGTCCGAGCCGGAGATCGAGAAGAACGGCACGCCCGCCTCGCCGGCCACCGCGCGGGCGAGCAGGGTCTTGCCGGTGCCGGGGGGACCGTAGAGCAGCACGCCCTTGGGCACCTTCGCCCCGAGGGCGGTGAACCGGTCGCGCTCCACGAGGAACTGCTTGATCTCGTCGAGCTCCTGGACGGCCTCGTCCGCGCCGGCGACGTCGGCGAAGGTCACCGTGGGGTTGTCCTTGTCGAACATCTTGGCCCGGGAGCGCCCGAAGCGCATGACCTGCGAGCCGCCGCCCTGCATGCGGGAGAACACGAACCAGAAGATCGCGAGGATGATCAGGAACGGCAGCAGGAAGCCGATGAGGCTGGTGAACCAGTTCGACTCGACCGGCTGGTCGGTGAACCCCTCGAGGTCGGCCGCGTTCATGGCCCGCACGACCTCGTCGCCGCGCGGGGTGACGTAGTAGAACTCGACGTTGCGCCCGAGCTCCCGGCCGTCGAGGGTCAGGTCCTCCTTGAGCTGGAGCTCCACCTTCTGCTGGCCGTCGTAGATCTTCGCCTCGGCGACCTTGTCGTCGGCGAGCAGCCCCAGGCCCACGTTGGTGTCCACGCGCCCGGACGAGCCGGTGGTGAGCGTGCCCACGAGGGGGAAGAGGACCAGGACGGCCAGGAGCACCCAGAACCAGGGTCCCCTGAAGAAGTTGTTGGGTTTTTTCGCCGTGGCCAAGCCGCTGATCCTCCCGTGGATGGTTGTCCGGGCCCCCTCGGGCCCGGGCCCGCCCGGGGCCGGGTCCAGGGGACGCAGACCTACAATGTACAGCCCGCGCACCCGCGGACACCGGGAAGGGCCCCGGAGTTCCCTGTCAGCGGACAGCCGCCGCGGCGCCCGCCGGGAGAGCCCTCCCCGCGGGCCTCCGGCTCACTCGTAGACGTGCGGGGCGAGGGTCGCGATGCAGTCGAGGTTGCGGTACTTCTCGGCGTAGTCCAGGCCGTAGCCGACCACGAACTCGTTGGGGATGTCCCAGCCCACGTACTTGACGTCGATCGCCGTCTTGGCGGCCTCCGGCTTGCGCAGCAGCGCGCAGATCTCCACGGAGGCGGCCCGGCGCGAGACCAGGTTGGCCCGCAGCCAGGACAGGGTGAGACCGGAGTCGATGATGTCCTCGACGATGAGCACGTCACGGCCGGTGAGGTCGGTGTCGAGGTCTTTGAGGATGCGCACCACGCCGGAGGACTTGGTCCCCGACCCGTAGGAGGACACGGCCATCCAGTCCATGGGGTACTGGCCCTTGAGGGCGCGGCACAGGTCGGCCATGACCATCACCGCCCCCTTGAGCACCCCCACGAGCAGGACGTCGCGGCCCTGGTAGTCGGCGTCGACGGCCGCCGCCAGCTCGGCGATCTTGGCCTCGATGTCTTCCTTGGTGAACAGGACCTCGGTGAGGTCCCCGGGGACGTCCTCAGGCTTCACGGCGCTCCTCGTGCGGTGCGGAATCGGGTTCGGTGGCGGGTCCCGCGGGCCGCGGCCCGACGAGCTCGAGGTGCCCCGGGCCGCGCGTGCCGGCCGGCGGGCGCCTGCGCCACACCGACACCTTACCCGCCATCTGCACGGGCCCCGCGGCGCCGCGGCCCTCGGCGAAGGCG
Source organism: Kocuria sp. U4B (assembly GCF_054875615.1). The sequence goes on along the minus strand of NZ_CM142180.1, from coordinate 2,484,665 downwards.
TCCAGCGCGCCGAGCCGCTCGTAGGCCGGGGTCTCCCCGCCGGCCGCGACGACGGCCGCGGACAGCGCCCGGCGGCGCAGGGCGGGGTGGGCCTGCTGCAGCACCCGCAGGTCGAGCGCCACGGCGGGCCCGCGCCCGGGGGCGGCGGCCCGGGCACGCCCCAGCAGCTCGTGGGCGGCGCCGTCCAGGAAGTCCGCGTCCGGGCCGAGGATCGCGGCGGAGCGGGCGAGCGCCCGCGCCAGGCCGGGCCCGAGCTCGGCCTCGAGCAGCGGCAGGACGCGGTGGCGGACCCGGGAGCGCATCAGGGACGTGTCGTGGTTGGTGGGGTCGTGCCACGGCTCGAGCCGCTCGGCGGCGCAGATCTCCAGGGTCTGCTCGCGGGAAAGGTCCAGGAAGGGGCGCAGGTACGTGACGCCGTCGAGCTCGCGCACCGGGAGCATGCCGGCGAGCGAGCGGGTGCCGGAGCCGCGGGCCAGGCCCAGCAGCACGGACTCCGCCTGGTCGTCCAGGGTGTGCCCGAGCAGCACGGCGTCGGCGCCGGTGCGGGCCACGACGGCCGCGATGCCGCCGTAGCGCGCGGTGCGGGCGGCCATCTCGGGCCCGCCCGCGTCCCGGTGCACGGTGACGGCCGTGACGACGACGGGGGCGAGACCGAGCTGCTCGAGGGTGCTGGCGGTGCGGGCAGCCACGTCGGCGGAGCCCTCCTGCAGGCCGTGGTCGACCACGACGGCACCCACGCGCAGGGCACCGCGCCGGGCGAAGTGGGCGGCGGCGGCGGCCAGCGCCAGGGAGTCGGGTCCGCCGCTGCAGGCGACGAGGAGCAGGGGGAGCTCGGCGGGGGGCGGGGGGAGGTGGCGGCGGACCGCGTCGAGCACACGGCGCCGCCCCGCGGCGACGTCGGGGGACAGTCGGCCGCGGCGGGCGAACTGGGTCACCCGCGGGCGTCCTCGCGGGCGGTCGCGGCCTGGCGCTGCTCGGCCTCCCGCACGGCGAGGCGCACGACCTTGGTGAGGGTGGGCGCGCCCTCCCCCAGCAGGTCGACCGCGACCTCGAGCTCGCGCAGCGGGACGACCGTGGCCAGCGCAGCCACGGTGTTGGTCTCGCTGTGGATCCCGGCCTGGATCTGGGTCGTGGACAGCACGGGCTGGGAGGCCTCCACCTCGGCGAGGGTCTCCTCGACCTCCGGGGTGCCGATCCGCTGCTCGAGCATGACCAGGCGCTCGTAGACCGCCGGGTTGCCGATCTTGATCCGGCGGCCGCTGTTGAGCTGCGACAGCATGGGGGCGGAGAGGCCGAGCACCTCGGCGAGCCGCCGCTGGGTGATGCCGTAGGCCTGCACGATGGCCCCGAAGCGCTCCGAGAGCGGCTGGCCGTAGAGCCTGACCTGCTGTTCGATGTTCTCTGTGCTCACGTGAAGATAGTGGCACAGAAATGTGATGTCACCTACCGCGTGTCGTGCTGTGACCGGTTTCGACACGCCGTGGACGATCGTCGACACCTTGATGAATTCGCATGTCAGCGGGGGGTGGGGAGAGCTCTACCACACCTTTCCCGGACCGGGGGCGGCCGGGCTCAGCGGGAGGGGGTCCCGGGGTCCAGCACGCGGGCGATCCAGCGCTCCGGGGCGTGGATCTCCGCCTCCGTGGGCAGGTGCTCCGGGGCCTCCCAGATCCGGTTGAACCCGTCGAGGCCCGCGGCCGCGACCACGGCGGTGACGAACTTCTGCCCGTCGCTGTACTGGCGCATCTTGGCGTCCATGCCCAGCAGCCGGCGCACGAACCGGTCGAGGGCGCCCTGCAGCTCCGAGCGCCGCTCGAAGCGGCGCCGGATGGTCTTCACCGTGGGCACCACGGAGGCGTCCACCCCGTCCATCACGAAGTTGGCGTGGCCCTCGAGCAGGCTCATGACCGCGGTGAGGTGGGACAGGATCTCCTTCTCCCGCGGGCCCATGAGCAGGCCCACGACGCCGAGCGAGGCGGCGGGCCGCCCGGCGTCCGGCGTCCGCCCGGTGAGCGAGCGGACGGCCTCCGTGAGCCGCTCCCGCAGGGACTCGGCCTGGCCCACGAGGGCGTCGGTGAGCTCCTGGATCTGCCCGAGCATGTGCTCGCGCAGCCACGGGGCGGCGGCGAACTGGACGCGGTGGGTCTGCTCGTGCAGGCAGACCCACAGCCGGAAGTCCTCGGGCTCGACGTTGAGCTCGCTCTCGACGGTGAGGATGTTGGGGGCCACGAGCATCAGCCGCCCGCCCGGGTGCCGCTGCGCGGCCGCGGCGGAGACGAGCCCCGCGTAGGGGTCGTACTGGCCGAGGACCTTCGCGGAGAGGAAGCCCAGCACCGCGGCCATCTCCATGGCGGTGGCGGTCCCGCCGAGCGCGGCGGCGGCGGCGCTGAACTGCTCCGGGCGCCGCCGCCGCAGGGCCTGGACGGCGGGCTCCATGAGCACCTCGAAGGCCTGGGCGTTGGCCCGGGCCCACCCGGCGCGGTCCACGACGAGGACCGTGGAGTCCCGCAGGTCGCGGGCGGCCTCCAGCCCGCTGATGCGGTGGACGTGGTCCACGGAGGCCTCGGCGTGGCGGCGCATGGACGTCACCGCCGCCTCCATGTCCCGGGCGGACATCCGGGGGCCGGCCGGGGTGATCCGGGCCGCGGCCTCCGCCGCGAGGTCCCACCGGACGAGGGCGGGCGCCTCGGCGTTCGGGGTGCGGTCTGCTGCGCTCATGCCCTCATGCAACCACACGCCCCTGGGAGCCGCCGTGGTGGCGCCAGGGAGCCCGCGCGTCCCGTCACAGTCGGGCGAGGGCGGCGACCGCGCGGTCGACGGCGTCCCGGGCCGCCGCGGGGTCGGAGACGTCGCCGAGCAGCACGGAGAACGTCAGCAGCCGGCCGCCGTCCGTGGTGACGTGGCCGCTGAGGGAGACCACGGTGTACAGCGTGCCCGTCTTCGCCCGGACGACCCCCTGGCCGGGGTGCTCGGGGGCGTCGTCGAACCGGTCGGCGAGGGTGCCGCCGCCGCCGGCCACCGGCAGGGCTCGGGCGCCGGGGGCGAGCGCCCCCGTGCCGTCCGTGGCCATCGCCCGCACCACGTGCTCCAGGGTGCGGGCGGAGAGGCGGTTGCGCAGGGACATCCCGGAGGCGTCCGAGAGCTCGGCGCCGGCCGCCGGGACCCCGTGCGCCGCGAGGGCCTCGGCCGCGGCGGCGCGCCCGCCGGCGATGCTGCCGGGATGCCCGGCGGCCGCCGCCGCGAGCCGCGAGAGGACCTCGGCGAGGTGGTTGTCGGAGTCCTGGACCATGAGCCGCGCCTGCTCGGCGAGCGTCGCCGACTCCACGGCGGCCAGCTCCTCGGCCCCCGCGGGGGCGCGGCCCGGGGCGATCGTCACGGCCGGCGGCCCGCCGGGCCCGGCGGGCAGCAGCTCCCGCAGCTCGGCGGCGAGGACGGCGGCCACGTCCCGGGCGGGCTCCTGCGGGCGCGCGGCCCCCGGGCCGTCCCCGTCGGGGACGCGGTGGGACCAGAACGCCATGGGGGCGACGGGCCCGATCCGGCCTGCGGCGATGTCCTCCGCGGCCCAGGCGTCGTTGAGGGCCGGACCGGCGAACAGCCCGGCGTCCCACCGGACGGTGACGGGGCCCGTGGTCCCGCGCGCGGCGAGCTGCCGCGCGGTCCGCTCGGCGAGGGTCCGGATGCCCGCCCGGCCCATGACCGCCGCGGGGTCGGAGCGGCCCGGGCTCAGGAGCGTGTCCCCGCCGGCGACGAGCACGACCGTGGCCGGGTCCTCCCCCGCGAGCACGCGCGTGCGCAGGCGCTCGCCGGGATCGGCGTGGGCGAGCAGCGACAGGAGCGTGACGAGCTTCTGGTTGGAGGCCGGGACCAGGGCCGCGTCCGCGTCCCGCTCCAGCAGCGGCTGCCCCGTGAGCGCATCGGCCACGAGCGCCGAGCGGCGCCCGGCCGGGACGCCGGCCAGCGCGGCGTCCACCGCCGCCGCCACCTCCCCCGGGGCGGGCGCGGGCGCCGCCGGGTCCGGGCGGACGGCCCCGGCGGGCGCCGGCGGGTCCGCGGGCACGGAGCGCGCCGCGGGCACGGCGTCCCCGCCCGGGCCCAGCAGCGGAGCCCAGTGCGGGTGCAGCCACGCGGCCACGCCCACGCAGCCGGCCGCGAGCAGGGCTGCGGCCGTGCGGGGGCGGAGGCGCCGCGGCGCCGGGAGCTGCTCATGGCCCCATTCTGGCCCGTCCGCCCGGCCCTCCCCGGCCCGCCCCACGGGGCCGCCCGCGCCCGGCGGTTACCGCCGCCCGCGGGGCCCCGACTATCGTGGGGACGGATCTGCCCACCCCGACGGGGCGGTGCGGCCCTCCCCGGCCGCCGTCAGCCCTGCCCAGTCCTTCCAGCACGAGGAGAAGCACCATGGAGATGGACGTCACCATCGAGATCCCGCGGGGATCGCGCGTCAAGTACGAGATCGACCACGAGACCGGCCGCCTGCGCCTGGACCGCGTCCTGTTCACGTCCATGCAGTACCCGGCGCACTACGGCTACTTCGAGGACACCCTCGGCGAGGACGGCGACCCCCTGGACGCCCTGGTCCTGCTCGACGTCGAGATCGTCCCGGGGGTCATCGTCGAGGCCCGCCCGATCGCCGTGTTCAACATGAACGACGAGGCCGGCGGGGACGCGAAGGTCCTGTGCGTGTCCACCGACAAGCGCTACGACCACATCCAGGGCCTCGACGACATCGACGAGTTCAAGCAGAAGGAGATCCAGCACTTCTTCGAGCGCTACAAGGACCTCGAGCCCAACAAGTGGGTCAAGGGCGAGGGCTGGGAGGGCAAGGAGACCGCCGAGCGCCTCGTCGTGGAGGCCCGCGAGCGCTTCGAGCAGTCCCACTTCGAGTCGGCCGCCGAGGCCGAGGCGAAGGCCGACGCCACCGACTGAGCGCCGGCAGGAGCGCACCCCGGGAGGGCCGGGGACCGTGACGGTCCCCGGCCCTCCCGCACCTCCGGGATCTACTACTGCAAATACATGAATTCCGTTATATTCGGGAGTGGCCGGCTCCGCCGGCCCGTCGGCCCAGATGCATCCCCCCATGGCATCCGGGCCGGCCGACCGGGATCGAGGTCTGCCGGTGAGCACCCGAGGGTGCCCGGCGGCGGCGGGGGTCCCCCCACCTGCGCCGCACCACCGATCTCTCCCGGTCCATCCCGGCGCCCGGGTCCCGGGCGCGGGGAGTCGGCCGGCAGGTCTGCGACCTGCCGGCCGATCCCCGTCCTGCTCCCGGTTCCCCGCCCGGCGCTTGTGACGTCCGGTCCCTGTGGTTCGATGGAGCCGGAACCGGGGACGGCCCCGGCCACGTCGAGAGGAAGCGCATGTTCCTGCTGGGCCCCGAGGCCGAGCTCGTCTTCTCGGCCAGCGACCTCGTGCGCGCCGCCGAGTGCCCGTACGCCGGGCTGTGCGTGCTCGACGAGCTGCTGGGGCGGGCGCCCCGGCGCCCGGAGCAGCGGGACGCCATGCTCGCCCGCACCGCCGAGCTCGGCGACGCCCACGAGCGCCGGGTCCTCGCGGACCACCTCCGCGCGTTCGGCCCGTGGGACCCCGCCACCGGCCGGGGGGTCCACGAGGTCGCGCACGCCCGCCGCACGGACCGGGCCGGGCTCACCGCCAAGCACGAGGAGACGCTCGCCGCCCTGCGCGCCGGCGCCGACGTCGTGTTCCAGGCCTCCTTCTTCGACGGCGCCTTCCACGGCCGCGCCGACTTCCTGGTCCGGTGCCCGGACGGGTCCTACGCCGTGCACGACACCAAGCTCGCCCGGCACGCGAAGGTCACCGCCCTGCTGCAGCTCGCCGCCTACGCCGACCAGCTCGAGCGCGCAGGGGTCCCCGTGGCCCCCGAGGTCGTGCTCGTGCTGGGCGACCGGCGGGAGGCCGTGTTCCCGGTCGCGGAGCACCTCGCGGTCTACCGCGAGCGCCGCGAGCGGTTCGTGGCGGCGACCGCGGCCCACCGCGCCCGCGCCGCCGCGGTGGACTGGCAGGACGACGCCGTGGCCCGCTGCGGCCGCTGCGAGCGCTGCGCGCGCTCCGTCGCGGAGCACCGGGACCTGCTGCTGACCGCCGGCATGTCCGTGCGCACGCGCCGGACGCTGCGCGAGCAGCACGGCGTGCGGACCGTCGACGAGCTGGCCGTCCTGCGGGACCGGCCGGGCCACCGGCTGCCCGCCGCGCTGCACCGGCTGCGGGACCAGGCGGCCATGCAGACCGGGCGCGGCGGGGAGGACGGGGCGGTCGACTACGTCGAGGGCGGCACGGCCCGCCGGGTGGCCTACCGGCTGCTCTCCACGGAGCCGGTCAGGCGGCTGCCCGCCCCGGACCCCGGGGACGTCTTCTTCGACTTCGAGGGCGACCCCCTGTGGCAGGACCCGCAGGACCCGACGTCCTGGGGCCTGGAGTACCTCTTCGGCGTCGTCGAGCAGCCCCCCTCCCCCGGCGCCGAGCCCGTGTTCCGGCCGTTCTGGGCGCACTCCCGCGCCCAGGAGCGGGAGGCGCTGCGGGACTTCCTCGACTACGTCGCCGCGCGGCGCCGGGCGCACCCCGGGATGCACGTCTACCACTACGCCAACTACGAGAAGGCCGCGCTGCGCCGGCTCTCCCTGGCCCACGCGGTGGGCGAGGACGTCGTCGACGGGCTGCTGCGCGAGGGCGTGCTCGTGGACCTCTACGACACCGTGCGCGGGAGCCTGCGGCTGTCCGAGAGCTCGTACTCCATCAAGAAGCTGAAGCCGCTGTACATGGGCGGGCGGCTGCGCGGCGGGGACGTCGTCGACGCGGGGGCCTCCGTGGTCGCCTACGCCGGCTCCTGCGCCGCGCGGGACGCCGGGCGCACCGGGGAGGCCGAGCGGATCCTCGCCGGGATCGCCGACTACAACGCCTACGACTGCCTCTCCACCCTGCGGCTGCGCGACTGGCTGCTCGGGCTCGCCGGGATCTCCCCCGACCCGGCCGCCCACCGGGGCCGGCCCGTCCAGGAGGTGCTCGCGCTGCCGGAGCCCGTGCCCGGGGAGGAGGTCCCGGACGGCGAGCAGCGGCTGCGGGCGTTCCTCGACGAGCCCGGCGCCCTGCAGCTGCTGGGCGCGCAGGAGCGCACCGCCGTGGCCATGGTCGCCTCGGCCACCGGGTACCACCGGCGGGAGCGCAAGCAGTACTGGTGGTCGCACTTCGACCGGCTCGAGGGCCCCGTGGAGGACTGGGAGGACGCCCGCGACGTCGTCGTGCTGCACCGCGTCGCGGTCCTGCAGGACTGGGCCCCGGACCCGGAGCGGCCCCGCGCCGCCCCGACCCGGCTGCTGCGGGCCACCGGCCGGCCCGGCCGCGGCACCGTCCTGCGCCCCGGGGCGAAGGACCTGTTCCTCATGTACGCCCCGCCCGTGCCCCCGCACCTGGCCGAGGACGCCGCGCGGCGCGCGAGCGGGCGCTCCGGGGAGTGGACCGCGGCCCTCGAGGAGCTCGAGGAGCACGAGGACGGCACGGTCGTGCTCACGCTGCGGGAGCGGCTGCGCCGGCCGAGGGGCGCTCCCGCGCCCGAGCCGTGGGCCGCGCTGCCGATGGCGCTGACCCCGGCCACGCCCCTCGCGACCGCCGCCCTCGAGGAGTCCCTGCAGGCGCTCGCCGCGCGCACCGCCGACGCCCTGCCGCAGCTGCCCCGGCACCCGGGGCTGGACCTGCTGCTGCGCCGCCCGCCGCGCCCGGCCGGCGGCGAGGCGCTGCCCGCCCCGCACGACGGCCCGGGCGGGACCGTCGACGCCGTGGTGGACGCGCTGGCCGGCCTCGACCGCGGCTTCCTGGCGGTGCAGGGCCCGCCCGGCAGCGGCAAGACGTTCCTGGGCTCGCACGTGGTCGGCCGCCTCGTGGACGCCGGGTGGCGGATCGGGGTCGTGGCGCAGTCCCACGCCGTGGTCGAGAACCTGCTCTCCGGGGTGGCAGGGAAGGGCGGGGTCGACCCGCAGCGGATCGCCAAGAAGCCGGCCACGGGCGAGCCCGCGGACCGGCCGACGCCGTGGCAGAAGGTCGCCGGCAAGGACTTCGCCCGCTTCCTGGACGAGGGCGGCGCCGTCGTGGGCGGCACCGCCTGGGACTTCTCGAGCGGGAAGCACCTCGACGACGAGGCCCTGGACCTGCTCGTGGTCGACGAGGCCGGGCAGTTCTCCCTGGCCAACACGCTGGCCGTCTCCCGCGCCGCCCGGCGCCTGCTGCTGCTGGGCGACCCCCAGCAGCTGCCCCAGGTCTCCCAGGGCACCCACCCGCTGCCCGTGGACGAGTCGGCGCTCGGCTGGCTCTCGCACGGCGCCCCCACGCTGCCGGCCCGGTTCGGCTACTTCCTCGACCGCACGTGGCGGCTGCACCCGCAGCTGTGCGAGCCCGTCTCGGAGCTCTCCTACGCCGGACGGCTGCGCTCGGCCCCGGCCGCGGCGGGCCGGGAGCTGACCGGCGTGGCCCCCGGGCTGCGCACCTGCTACGTCGACCACGCCGGCAACGTCACGGCCTCCCCCGAGGAGGCCGAGCGCGTCGTCGCCCTCGTGCGGGAGTTCGTGGGCACGCCGTGGCGCCCCGCCCCGGACGCGGAGCCCGTGGCGCTCGGGCCCGGGGACGTGCTCGTGGTCGCCGCCTACAACGCGCAGGTCGAGCTCATCGGCCGGGAGCTCGTGGCCGCGGGCCTGCGCGACGCCGACGGCGGCGGGGTCCGCGTGGGCACCGTGGACCGGTTCCAGGGGCAGGAGGCGCCCGTGGTGATCGTGTCCATGGCCGCCTCCGCGCCCGAGGGACCGCGCGGCATGGAGTTCCTGCTCATGCCGAACCGGCTCAACGTGGCGGTCTCGCGCGGGCAGTGGTGCGCCGTCCTCGTGCGCTCCCCCGCCCTCACCGACTACCTGCCCGCCACGCCCGAGGGGCTGCAGGTGCTCGGCCGCTTCACCCGGCTGTGCCGCCGCGGGGAGCCCGCGGGGACGCCGTGAGCGCCGGCAGCTCCGCCCGCGTGCCCTACGTCCTGCACTTCGAGGGCAGGACGGTGGTGCTCGGCGAGCCGGCCCACCTCGAGGAGCTCGACGCCCTGCTGCGCTCCGGCGGCGTCGACACCCGGCCGACGTACTGGCACGGCATGCGGGCGCACGAGCCCGGCGCCGCGCTCAACAGCGTGGGCACGGACCTCACCGCCGGGCAGTTCTGGGACCGGGTGGACGCCGGGGTCTTCGCCGCCGCGCGGTGGCCCGTGGACGTCGACGGACCCCTCTACCTGCCCGCCCCGCCGGGGTGGCTGCAGCGCGCCCGCGCGTGGGACTACGACCCCGTGGCCCCGGCCCTGGGCGCCGCCGAGCCCGGGGGCTGGCTGCGCGTGCCCGGGTGGGCGGGCACGGAGAACAATGACGCCGGGGCGCCCGTGGGGCTGCTCCAGCTCACCGACCCGGGCTCCTTCTGGGTGCTCGGCTCCGACGCCGACGTCCTGGAGGTCGCCGAGATCGGCAAGGAGCTGGCGCGCTACCGGCTCGGCTTCGACCGGCTCGCCGCCTACTTCGGCCCCGACGACCGGATCGGGTGCCTGCGCCTGCCCCTGCTGTGCCGGGAGCCCCTCGAGGACGAGCTGATCGCCCGCGGGGTGGACATCGAGCCCCGGTTCTGGGAGTGAGCCGCGTCCCCGCCGCCCCGGGAGCCCCGGTGGCCGATACTGGGAGCGTGTACGTCGTGACCCTCGACCAGCGCCGCCGCGGGGGCGGCGACCCGGCGGCCCTGGTGCGCCGGCTCGCGTCCCTGGACGCCGTGGTGCCGTTCCAGCGCGCCCGGGAGCACACGGTGCAGGGCATCACCGGCGGCCCCGCGGCGGCCGTCGAGGCGGCGCTGGCGGGGCTGCGGGGCGGGGCGTGGAGCGTGGGGATCGGCGTGGGCCCGGTCCACCTGCAGACGGCCGTGGACGAGGAGGGGCGCGCGGGGCTGCGCGCCGAGGGCCCCGGCACGGTGCACGGGCGGGCGGCGGCCGGTGCGGCGCTCGGCACGGCCCGGGTGCCGGTGTGCGTCGCGGCCGCCGACGCGCCGGCCGCCGCCCAGGCGCAGGCCGTCCTGCGGCTGCTCGGGCGGATCGTGCTGGAGCGCAGCGAGGCGGAGTGGCGCGTCGTCGACCTGCTGGTCCCCGGGGCACGGGGGCAGCAGAAGGTCGTGGCCGCGGAGCTCGGCATCACCCCGCAGGCCGTGTCCAAGGCGGTCGCCCGCTCCTTGTGGCAGGACGAGTGGGACGCCCGCCCCGCGGCGGCGCGGCTGCTGGGCCTGTGCGAGCCCGGGGAGCCGGGCACGGGCCCCGTCCGCGCGTAGGCCCGGCGCTCGGTGCCGGGCGCCGCTCAGAGCAGGGAGCGCAGGACCGCGGCGACGCCGTCCTCGTACACGCTGTGCGTGACCTCGTGGCAGGCGGCCGCGACCTCGTCCGGGGACTGGCCCATGGCCACGCCCCGGGCGGCCCAGTCGAGCATCTCGATGTCGTTGCGCCCGTCGCCGACCGCGACGGTGTGGGAGGGGTCCACGCCGAGCCGGCGGCGGACCTGCTCCAGGGCGCTGGCCTTGGTGACGCCGCTGGCCGCGATGTCCAGCCAGGCGCTCCAGCCCACGGAGTAGGTCACGCCGTGCAGGCCGGCCTCGTCGATGGCCTCGGCGAACTCCTCCGGGGTGTGCTCCGTGCTGTAGACGACCATGCGCACGGCGTCCATGCCGGCCAGCTGGTGGAGGTCCACGCCGACGGCCTCGATCCCGAAGGAGGGGTCCTGGAAGCGCTCGGTGGAGTAGAACGAGCCGTCCGCGGTCTCGAGGGCGAACTTCGCGGTGGGCAGCCGCTCCTCCAGCGCCACCAGGGCCTGGCTCGGGTCGAAGGACACGCACTCCAGCACGCGGTGGTAGTCGGGCAGGCCGGGGTCGAGCTCCAGGGTCATCCCGCCGTTGGAGCAGACGGCGTAGCCGCGCTCCTGGCCGATGAGCTCGATCACGGGCAGGGTGGCGCCCTTGGAGCGCCCGGTCGAGATGACCACGTGGTGGCCCGCGGCGAGCACGGCCTGCGCGGCCTCGCGCACCGCCGGGGACATGTGGCCGTCGTGGTCCACGAGGGTGCCGTCGACGTCGAGGGCCACGAGGTACTGGACGCCCGCTTCCTTCTTCCACCCGTTCGAGCGCGGCGGGTGGACCTTCAGCGGGATCCGGACGTCAGCGGCGGAGCGCTGGCGGGCGGGAGCGGTGGTGCCACCGGCCGTGTCCGTGAGGTCCTCCGAGTGCTCGACCTTCAGCGGGACGGTGGAATTGATGCCGACGAGTTCGTGCTGGTCCTCGGTGCCAGCGATCTTCTCTTTTGTCATGCGGGTCATGGTGCCACATCAGTCCGACAGGATGACCATGATTTCGGCAAGAGATGAATTCGCGTCGAACAGTGCACCACAAGTGGGGACGGCTCAGCGCAGCACCGGGATGGTCTCCTGGCCCCGCAGGTACGGCCGCAGCGCCTCGGGCACGCGCACGGAACCGTCCGGCCGCTGGTGCGTCTCGAGGATGGCCACCAGCCACCGGGTGGTCGCGAGGGTCCCGTTGAGCGTGGCCACGGCCCGGGTCCCGCCCTTGCGCACCTTGCCGTCGGGGCCGGTGGTGTCGGCCGTGCGCTCGCGGACGTTGAGCCGGCGGGCCTGGTACGTGGTGCAGTTGGAGGTCGAGCTCAGCTCGCGGTAGCGGCCCTGCGTGGGCACCCAGGCCTCGCAGTCGAACTTGCGGGCGGCCGAGGCGCCGAGGTCGCCGGCCGCGGTGTCGATGACGCGGTAGGCCAGCTCGCACCGGGCGAGCATCTCCTCCTCCCAGGCGAGCATCCGGGCGTGCTCGGCCTCGGCCTGCTCCTGCGCGCAGTAGACGAACATCTCGAGCTTGTTGAACTGGTGCACGCGGATGATGCCGCGGGTGTCCTTGCCCCCGGAGCCGGCCTCGCGCCGGTAGCACGAGGACCACCCGGCGTAGCGCAGCGGGCCCGCGGAGAGGTCGAGGATCTCGTCGGCGTGGTAGCCGGCCAGGGGCACCTCCGAGGTGCCCACCAGGTACAGGTCGTCCTTGCCGACGTGGTAGATCTCGTCCGAGTGGGCGACGTCGAAGCCGGTGCCGCTCATGATCTCGGGGCGCACCAGGCTGGGGGTGGTCACGGGGACGAAGCCGTTGTCCAGGGCCAGGTCCTGGCCCATGAGCAGCAGCGCGGTCTCGAGGCGGGCGACGTCCCGCTTGAGGAAGTAGAACCGGGCGCCGGAGACCTTGGCCCCGCGCTCCATGTCGATGCCGTCCACGAGCTCCCCGATCTCGAGGTGGTCGCGGGGCTCGAAGCCCTCCGCGGCGAAGTCACGGGGCTCGCCCACCGTGCGCAGCACCGTGTAGTCGTCCTCGCCCCCGGCGGGCACCCCTTCCAGGACGAGGTTCTCGACGACGGCGACGAGCTCGTCCTGCCGCGCCCGGGCGGCCTCGGCGGCCGCCTGGGCCCCCTTGACGCGCGCGGCGAGGTCCTTGACCTCGGCGAGCAGGGCCGTCTTCTCGTCGCCCTGAGCGCGGGCGACCTTCTTGCCGAACGCGTTCTGCTCGGCGCGCAGGGCCTCGTGCTCGGTGATCAGGGTGCGGCGCTCGACGTCCGCCTCCAGGATCCGGTCGATCAGGGAGACGTCGGCCCCCCGGGCGCGCTGGGAGGCGCGGAAGACGTCGGGGTTCTCGCGGAGCTGGTTGATGTCGATCACCCGAACAGCGTACCCAAGACGGGCGCGGGGACCGGGTTAGGCTGTGAGCACTGCGGATGCCCGCGGCGCCGCGGCACGTGCGCCGCGCCCGGACCCGTCCCCGACCCCGAGGAGCTCCTCCGTGACCGCACACCCTCCCGCTCCCCAGCGGGTCGCCGTCGTGATCAACCCCATCAAGGCCGACGCCGACGTCGCGCGGGACGCCATCGTCATCGCGTGCCGCAAGGGCGGGTTCCCGGACCCCGTGTTCTTCGAGACCGCGGAGGACGACCCGGGCTTCTCCATGACGGAGCGGGCCCTCGAGCAGGGCTTCGACCTCGTCCTGGCCGCCGGCGGGGACGGCACCGTCCGGTCCGTGGCGGAGGTGCTCATGGGCCACGACGTCCCGCTGGGGCTGCTGCCGCTGGGGACGGGCAACCTCCTGGCCCGCAACCTGGGCGCAGATCTCGGCGACCCGCACCGCAACGTGGACATCGCCCTGTTCGGCGACGAGCGGGCGATCGACATGGCCAGCTTCCGCGTGGAGCTCGAGGACGGGCAGGTGCAGGACCACGGCTTCTGCGTCATGGGCGGGGCGGGCTTCGACGCCCAGATCATGACCGACACCAAGGACGAGCTGAAGAAGCTCGTCGGCTGGGCCGCCTACGGGGAGGCGGGCGTGCGGCACCTGTTCGCCCCTCCCCGCTGGGCGCGGTTCCGGATCGACGACGGCGAGTGGCAGAGCCGCCGGGTCCGCTCCATCATGGCCGCCAACTGCGGCATCCTCACCGCGGGCATGATCCTGGTCCCCCAGGCGAAGATCAACGACGGCGTCCTCGACGTCGTGGTGATGTCCCCGCGCAGCACGCTGGAGTGGGCGCTGATGGCCGCGAAGGTCGTCTTCCGGCAGCGCCGGGACCTGCCGGTGATCGAGTTCTTCACCGGCCGGAAGGTGCGCGTGGAGTTCCACGAGCCCATCGAGTCCCAGGTCGACGGGGACGGCACCGGGGTGATCCGCGCGTTCGAGTCGGAGATCCGCCCGGGCGTGCTCTCCGTGCGGGTCCCGCCGTCGCAGGCCGACTGAGGCCGGCCGCGCCCGTCCGTCACGCCGTGCCCGGCGGGGCCTCCCCCACGGGCCGCGCGCCCCGGGGGCCGAGGCCCTGCAGCCCCGCCACCCACGCCTGGGCGTCGCGGAAGGCCCCGTCCGAGTGGTGGTCGGCGACGGCCGCCGGCTTCCGGTCCGCGCGCGGGTAGGAGCCGAGGAACCGGGTGCTCGGGCAGACCCGGCGCAGGCCCACCAGGGCGTCGGCCACCCGGGCGTCGTGGATGTGCCCGTCGACGTCCACGCTGAAGAAGTACTCGCCGAGGTAGTTGCCCGTGGGCCGGGACTCGATCCGCGAGAGGTTGACCCCGCGCGTGGCGAACTGCTCGAGGATCTCCATCAGCGCACCGGCCCGGTCCTCCCACAGGGGGATGACGAGCGTCGTGCGGTCGGCCCCCGTGCGCGGGGGCAGGGGCGCGTCCGGCGGCGCGACGAGGACGAACCGGGTCACGGCGCCGCGGTTGTCGCCGATGTCCTGCGCGAGCACCTCCAGCTCGGGGTGCTGCTGGACGACCACGGGCGAGCAGACGGCGGCGTCGAAGCCCGGCGCCTCCCCGGCCCGTCCCGGCAGCAGCGCCAGCGCGGCGGCGGCCGTGGAGGACGCGGGGACGTAGCCGGCGCCGGGCAGGTGCGCCTCCATCCAGCCCCGCACCTGCGCCCAGGCGTGGGAGTGGGTGGAGACGGTCCGCACGTCGGACAGGGCCGTCCCCGGCGGCGCCACGAGGACGAACCGGACGGGCACGAGGGCCTCCCGCACGATGCGCAACTCCGTGCCCGTCGCCACGGCGTCGAGGGTGACCGTCACCCCGCCCTCGACGGAGTTCTCGATGGGCACCATGGCGGCGTCCACCTCCCCCGACCGGACGGCGGCCAGCGCGACGGGCACGGAGGACACGGGGACGCGCTCGGCCTCGCGCGCGCCCTCCACGCCCAGCAGCGCGGCCTCGGTGAAGGTGCCGGCGGGGCCCAGGTAGGCGTACCTCACCGGACGGTCGGCGTCTCGCCGGTCTCGGAGACCATCGGCTTGCCGGCGTCGGCCCACGCGCCCATCCCGCCCAGCACGTTGATCGGGTCGAAGCCGTACTGCTGCAGGTAGGCCGTGGCCTTGAGGGAGCGCCCGCCGGAGCGGCAGATCACGTACACGTCCTCGTCCACGGCGACCTCGCCGTAGCGCTCGGGGAGCAGGCCGAGCGGGATGTGCTGGGCGCCGGCGATGTGCCCGGCCTCCCACTCGAAGTCCTCGCGCACGTCCAGGACGCGCGCGCCCTCGGGGATCTCCTCGACCGAGGCGCTGGGGAGGTTGTCGACGTTGTCCATGGTCGGGGTCCTCTCGTGGGGAACGGGTTGTCCGGGCACCAGCCTAGTTCCCGGGCGGGCACAGGATCCCCACCCGGGCGGAGCCGCCGGCGCCCCGGCGGGGACCCGGCCGGGGACTAAGCTGTCCCCGGTCCGCGAGCGCGACGGGAGGAGGCCCCATGATCACGGTCGCGCACGTGCTCGGGCTGCCCGGCCTGGGCCTGGAGGCGGTGGTCGAGGGGGACACCGGCGCCGCGGTGAGCTGGGTCGCCACGAGCGAGCTGGCGGATCCCACGCCCTACCTCGAGGGCGGGGAGATCGTCCTGTTCACGGGCATCGACAGCGCCGTCCGGCGGCGCTCCTGGCCCGACTACGCGCGGCGGCTGGCCGGCAGGGGCGTGGTGGCCCTCGGGATGGGGGTCGGGGAGCACCTGTCGTACACCGGCGTGCCCGATCCCCTCGCGCAGGCCTGCCGCGAGGCGGGGCTGACGCTGTTCCGCGTGCCCGAGCGCACGCCGTTCCTCGGGATCATCCGGGCGGTGGCCGACATGCGGGCCGCCCAGGAGCGGACGGACCTGGAGGCGATGCTGTCCATGCAGCGGGCGCTCACGAGGGCCGCCGTGGGCGCCGACGGCCCGGCGCTGGTCCTGCGCTCCCTGGCCTCCCAGCTGGAGGGCAGCTGGGTGGCCGTGTGCACCGCGGACGCCGAGGTCGTGCGCCAGTCCGGTCCCCCCGTTGCCGTCCTGCCCTCGGACCGGACGCTGGGCGAGCTCGTCGGCCGCCTGCGCTCCGCCCGGCTGCGCGGCTCGCTGAGCGAGTCCGGGCCGCGCGGGAGCATCGCCATCCACCCCCTCGGGGTCCAGGGCACCCCGCAGAGCTACCTGGTCGTCGTCCTGCCCCGCGCCTTCGAGCGGCTCGAGGTCGCGGTCATCACCACCGCGGTGGCCCTGCTCTCCCTGCACGCGGAGAGAGCCGTGGAGCAGGCCCTGTTCCGGCGCAGGATCCGGGCGGGCGCCCTCTCCCTGCTGCTGAGCGGGGACGTGCGCTCCGCGGACGCGCTGCTGGCCGTCGCCGGGACCGGGAGCTGGTCGGCCACGGCGCGCCGCGTGCGGGTCGTGCGGCTGCGCGGCGGCGCCGACCAGCTCCAGGAGGGGATCCGCCGGATCGAGGCGTACGTCGACCGGACCTCCCGCCCGGTGCTGGTCGGCACGCCGACGGCGGAGGCCTCGGGCGAGGAGAGCGCCGCCGTGCTCCTGGAGGACCTGCCCGACCAGCTGGCCGAGCTGCGCGGCGTCGTCGAGCTGTCGGGCCTGCGTGCCGGCATCGGCGGCGCGGCGGACGTCCACGACGCGCGCACCAGCGCCCGCGAGGCCCTCGAGGCGCTCGAGCGCACCTCGGCCCGGCACCGCATCGGCGCGTGGGAGGACGCCGTGGCGGGCGGCATCGCGGGGCTCCTCCCGCCCGGGACGGGCCGGATCTACGCCCAGGAGCTGCTCCGGCCCGTCCGGGAGCGCGAGGACGGCGGCGAGCGGCTGCTGCCCGTCCTGCGCACGTTCCTCACCCACAACGGCAACCGGCGGCAGACCGCCGCGGAGCTCGGGATCCACCGCAACACCCTGCTGCAGCGGCTGCAATCGATCGAGCAGGCCCTGGGCCGGTCGCTGGAGGACCCCCAGGTGCGCGCCGAGCTGTGGATCGCGCTCCAGCTGGCCGGGACCTGAGCGTCCTCCGCCACTGTCCATCATGCACAATCACCAGGCGTATTTTGTCACACATGCTGAACGGCTGTGACGCTAGTCTCAGCGTGTCGGCGCAGGTCGGCGGTCCCCGCTGCGGGTCCCGCCCGTCCCGGCGGTGCACCGCCGCGCCGTCGACGCCGTTCCCTTCCCGCACGCCCAGCAAAGGACAGCCGATGACGCCGAACGTTCTTCCCTTCCCGGAGGTCGTGGACGGGAGCCTGAGCCCCGGCGGACCGCTCGGGGACGCCCAGGCGCAGCTGGCCGCGGCCGTGGCCACCCTGGGCTACGAGCCGGGCCTGCACGAGCTGCTCGCCCGCCCGCGCCGGGAGATGACCGTCTCCGTGCCGCTGCGCCGCGACGACGGGTCGGTGGAGATCCTCACCGGCCACCGGGTCCAGCACAACTTCTCCCGCGGCCCGGCCAAGGGGGGCCTGCGCTTCGCGCCCAACGTGGACCTGGACGAGGTGCGCGCCCTGGCGATGTGGATGACCTGGAAGTGCGCCCTGCTCGACGTCCCCTACGGCGGGGCCAAGGGCGGGGTCCGCATCGACCCCCGGAACTACTCCCAGGCCGAGCTGGAGCGGGTGACCCGCCGCTACACCTCCGAGATCCTGCCGATCATCGGGCCGGAGCGCGACATCCCCGCCCCGGACATCGGCACCGACGAGCGGACCATGGCCTGGATGATGGACACCTACTCGGTCTCCTCCGGCTACACCGTGCCCGGAGTGGTCACCGGCAAGCCCGTGTCCCTGGGCGGGTCCCTGGGCCGGGCCTCGGCCACCTCGGCCGGCGTCGTGCACGTCGCCCTGGCCGCCCTGGCCCACCGCGGGATCCCGGTGGCCGGCGCGACCGCGGCGGTGCAGGGCTTCGGCAAGGTCGGCGCCGGGGCAGCACAGTTCCTGGCCGAGGCCGGGGTGACCGTCGTGGCCGTGAGCGACCAGTACGGCGCCGTCCACGCCGCGGGCGGACTCGACGTGCCCGCCCTGCAGGCCCACGTGGCGGCCACCGGCAGCGTCGTCGGCTTCGGCGGCGGCGAGGTCCTGGACCCGCCGGCGCTGCTGGAGCTCGCCGTGGACCTGCTGGTGCCCGCCGCCGTCGAGGGCGTCCTGCACGGCGGCAACGCCGAACGCGTGCGGGCGAGGATCGTCGTGGAGGGCGCCAACGGCCCCACCACGGGCGAGGCCGACCGGATCCTGGACGAGGCCGGGGTGCTGGTGGTGCCCGACATCCTCGCCAACGCCGGCGGGGTGATCGTCTCCTACTTCGAGTGGGTGCAGTCCAACCAGGCGTACTGGTGGTCGCGGCAGGAGGTGGACGACCGCCTGGAGCGCCGCATGCTCCAGGCGTGGGACGGCGTGCTGGCCACGGCCGGCGCCCGCGGTCTCACGCTGCGCGAGGCCGCCACCGTCACCGCGGTCGAGCGGGTGGCCGACGCCCACCTCACCCGGGGGCTCTACCCCTGAGCACCGGCGCGGACGGCAACACCCCGGCAACACCCGCGCCCTACCCTGGTGCCACGACCTGGCATCCGCCGGACGGAGGACCTCCTCCGGCACCTTAAGATGGACGGGCGGGCCCAGTGCTGTCGCCCGCCCGTCCGACCATCCCTGTGACGCACCCGAGGCACCGGCGCCCGGTGTCGAAGCGTCGAGCAAGAGAGGCTGTACAGATGAGCATCACGGACAAGGCTCCCGGCACCACGAGCGGGATCGACCGGGCCAGGATCGAGGAGGTCCTGGGCAGGACGCCGAAGGGGCTGCTGATCAACGGGGCCTGGCGGGCGGCCAGTGACGGGGGCACCTTCGAGGTGGAGAACCCGGCGACGGGGGAGGTCATCGCGACCCTGGCCTCGGCCACCCGGGCCGACGCCGCCGCGGCCATGGACGCCGCCGCGACCGCCCAGGAGGGGTGGGCCCGGACCTCGGCGAGGTCCCGGTCGGAGATCCTGCGAGCCGCCTTCGACCTGGTCGTGGAGCGGGCGGAGGACCTGGCGCTGCTGATGACCCTGGAGATGGGCAAGCCCTTCGCGGAGGCCCTGGGGGAGGTGAAGTACGGGGGGGAGTTCCTGCGCTGGTTCTCCGAGGAGGCCGTGCGCGACTACGGCCGCTACGTGGAGTCCCCCGAGGGGAACCTGCGGATGCTGGTCACCCGCAAGCCGGTGGGCCCGTGCCTGCTGATCACCCCGTGGAACTTCCCGCTGGCGATGGCCACCCGCAAGGTCGCCCCGGCCGTGGCCGCCGGGTGCACCATGGTGCTCAAACCCGCCCGGCTCACCCCGCTGACCAGTCAGTACTTCGCCGCGCTCATGCTCGAGGCCGGCATCCCGGCCGGGGTGCTCAACGTGGTCTCCTCCGCCTCGGCCGCTGACGTGTCGGAGCCGATCATGGCCGACCCGCGGCTGCGGAAGGTCTCCTTCACCGGCTCCACCCCGGTGGGCAAGCAGCTGATGAAGGCCGCCACCGACCAGGTGCTGCGCACCTCCATGGAGCTGGGCGGCAACGGGCCGCTGATCGTCTTCGAGGACGCCGACATCGACAAGGCCGTGGCCGGGGCGATGGCGGCGAAGATGCGTAACATGGGCGAGGCCTGCACCGCGGCCAACCGCCTGCTCGTCCACGAGGACGTCGCCGAGCAGTTCGTCGCCAAGCTCGCCGAGCAGATGGGAGCCCTCACCGTCGGCAATGGCGTGGACGAGGGAGTGCAGGTGGGGCCGCTGGTGGAGGCCAAGGCCCGCGACTCCGTGGAGGCCTTCGTCAACGACGCCGTCGAGCGCGGCGCCAAGGTCGTCGTGGGGGGTGCGCGGATCGAGGGCCCGGGCTACTTCTTCGCCCCGACCCTGCTCACCGACGTGCCCCACGACGCGCGGGTGGTGCGCGAGGAGATCTTCGGCCCCGTCGCCCCCGTCGTCACGTTCTCCACCGAGGACGAGGCGGTGGCGCTGGCGAACGCCACCGAGTACGGGCTGGCCTCCTACGTGTTCACCGAGAACATCTCGAGGGGCCTGCGCATCGGCGACCGCATCGAGTTCGGCCTGATGGGCCTCAACGTCGGGGTGATCTCCAACGCCGCCGCCCCCTTCGGCGGAGTCAAGCAGTCCGGGCTGGGCCGCGAGGGCGGGGCCGAGGGCCTCGCCGAGTACACCACCACCCAGTACATCGGCGTCGAGAACCCCTGGGGCAACCTCCCGCCCTCCGGCGCAGGCACCCCCGCCTGAGACCGGCCCGGCACGAACACACTCCACATCGGTGCGGTCGCCGCAGGACGCGGCGGCCGCACCCGTTCCCGAAAGGACTGACCGTCATGACCCAGACCACGTCCGAGGTCCAGTACCGGATCGAGCAGGTCCGCCGCGTCGAGGGCACCCTGCCCGGGCCCCGGTCGCGCGAGCTGTCCGAGCGCCGCTCCGCGGCCGTCGCCTCCGGCGTCGCCTCCTCCGTGCCCGCCTACGCCGCCGACGTCGACGGCGGGATCATCCGCGACGTCGACGGCAACCAGCTGATCGACCTCGGCTCCGGCATCGCCGTGACCACCGTGGGCGGCTCCGCCCCGGCCGTCGTCGCGAGGGTCAAGGAGGCCGTGGAGCACTTCACCCACACCTGCTTCATGGTCACCCCCTACGAGGGCTACGTGACGGTCGCCGAGAAGCTCGCCGAGCTCACCCCCGGCGACCACCCCAAGAAGGCCGCGCTGTTCAACTCCGGCTCCGAGGCCGTCGAGAACGCCGTCAAGATCTCCCGCCTGCACACCGGGCGCCAGGCGATCGTCGTGTTCGACCACGCCTACCACGGCCGCACCAACATGACCCTCGCCATGACCGCCAAGGTCCTGCCGTACAAGCAGGGCTTCGGCCCCTTCGCCGGCGAGGTCTACCGCGTGCCCATGTCCTACCCGTTCCGCGACCCCGAGGGCATGACGGGCCAGGAGGCCGCCCGCCGCGCCCTGCTCCAGGTGGAGAAGCAGGTCGGCGCGGACAACGTGGCCGCCGTCGTGATCGAGCCCATCCAGGGCGAGGGCGGCTTCATCGTCCCGGCCGAGGGCTTCCTGCCGGCGCTGTCCGAGTGGTGCACCGCCAACGGCGCCGTGTTCGTCGTCGACGAGGTCCAGTCGGGCGTCGCGCGCACCGGCGAGTGGTTCGCCGTCGACCACGAGGGCGTCGTGCCCGACCTGATCACCGTGGCCAAGGGTGTCGCCGGCGGCATGCCGTTGTCCGGCGTGGTCGGCCGCGCCGAGATCATGGACTCCGTCCACGCGGGCGGCCTCGGCGGCACCTACGGCGGCAACCCCGTGGCCTGCGCGGCGGCCCTGGGGGCGCTGGAGACCATCGAGGAGTGGGACCTGATCGCCCGCGCCCGCCGGATCGAGGAGATCATCCGCGAGGAGCTGTCCCCGCTGGTGGAGGAGACCGGCATCATCGGCGAGATCCGCGGCCGCGGCGGCATGATGGCGCTGGAGTTCGTGCAGCCGGGCGGCAAGGAGCCGAACGCGGACGCGGCCAAGGCCATCGCCGCGGAGTGCCTGGAGCAGGGCGTCGTCATCCTGACCTGCGGCACGTTCGCCAACATCGTGCGCCTGCTCCCGCCGCTCGTGATCGGCGAGGACCTGCTGCGCGACGGCCTGCAGGTCTTCGCCCGGGCCATCCGCAACGCGGCCCGGTAGGCTCTCCGCCCGCTCCGCAGGGGCCCGTCCGACCGGCACGCGCCCGGGCCGGACGGGCCCCTGCGCGCACTGCGGGTCAGGCCGAGCAGCGCTGCTGCAGTTCCCGCAGCTCCCCGACCACCTCGGTGAGGCGGCGCTCGCCCTGGCGGAAGCCGTCGACGGCGTCCCGGACCTCGCGGATCTGCCCGGCCAGCTCGGCGGGGGCGGTGTCGGCGAGGGCGGTGAGCTCCTCCAGCAGCCCCAGCGGGTCCTCCCCCAGCCGCTGCGGCGCCGTGCGGGCGGTCTCGACCACCCGGGCGCACGCCCGCCGCTCCGCGGCCTCGGAGGTCCCCGGGGACGCGGAGCCCGATCCGGACGAGGCGTCCGAGGACGACGACGGCGAGGGCGCCGGAGCGCTCCCGCCCAGGGAGCAGCCGTTGAGCGCCAGGAGCAGGGCGGCGGCCGCCAGCGGTCGCCGGGCGGCGGGACGGGTGGTCGGCACGGCGGGGCCTCCTGGGGCGCACGGGGACGGGTGGGCCTCACCCTACTAGCCTGGGTCCAGCACCCGGCGGACGACGGGGTGCCGCCGCGAGGACAGGAGCCGCCGTGACCGAGATCGGAGACCTCACCGCCGTGGAGCTGCGGGACGAGCTCGCGCGGGGCGGACTGGGCGCGACCGAGACCGCCGCGTTCTTCCTCGCCCGCATCGAGGAGCGCAACCCCGCACTGGGCGCGTTCGTCCACGTGGCCGCCGGCCGCGCCCTGGAGCACGCCCGCGCCCTGGACGCCCTGCCGGCCGGGGCGCCCCGCGGTCCGCTCCACGGCGTGCCGCTCGCGGTCAAGGACCTGCACGACGTCGCCGGGCTGCCCACGACCTACGGCTCGGCCGCCGTCACCGGGGCCGGCGCCCCGGCCGCGGCGGAGGACGACGACCTCGTGCGGGTGCTCGACGCCTCCGGCGCCGTCCTGCTCGGCAAGACGCAGGTGCCGGAGTTCGGCCTCAACTGCTACTCCGAGAACCTCGTCGCCCCGCCCGCCCGCAACCCGCACGACCCCTCGACGGGCGCGGGCGGCTCCTCCGGGGGGGCAGGCGGCGGCCGTCGCGGCGGGCATGCTCCCCCTGGCCCCCGGCTCGGACGGCGGCGGCTCGATCCGGATCCCGGCCGCCGTCTGCGGGCTCGTGGGGCTCAAGCCCAACCGGGGCCGGGTGCCCACCGCGGACGCCCAGTCCGACGCGGCGCAGCTCGTGGTCAACGGCCCGATCGCGCGCACGGCCGAGGACGCCGCGCTGCTGCTGGACGTGCTGTGCGCCCCGGCCGCGGGACCGGCCCACGGCAACGTGGTGCACCGGGCCGTGGGCGCCGCCCCGCAGCGCTCCTTCCTCGACGGGGTGCGCGCCGTCCGGCGGGGCGAGCTCCCGTGGGGCGGGCGGGCCCTGCGGATCGGGGTCTCCACGGCGTCACCGTTCGAGTCGGCGTACGACATCGCCGTCGCGCCGGAGGCCCGGGCGGCCCTCGAGGCGGGGGTCGCGCGGCTGCGCGCGGCCGGCCACGAGGTCGGCGACGCCGAGGTCGCCTACGCGCCCGAGTACCCGCAGGCGTTCTTCGACGTGTGGACCACGTCCATGGGCACGGTGCCCCTGCCGGAGGGCGGTGCCCTGCGGCTGACGGGGCTGGCCACGGCGTTCCGCGAGCGCGCCCTGGACCGCTCCGCCGTGGAGCTCGCGCGGGCGGTGGCCGCCCTGCGGCGGATCGAGCAGGACGTGGTGCGCCAGTACGCCGCCTGGGACATGGTCCTGACACCGGCGCTCGCCATGACCCCGCGCCCGCTGGGCTGGTACTGGGAGGGCCACGACCTGGCGGACCCGGTAGGCGCCGACCAGGACTACCGCCGCCAGTGCCAGTACACGCCCTGGACGTCCCTCGTGAACGTGACCGGCCTGCCCGCGGTGACGTTCCCGACCCTGTGGACGCGGGCGGGCGGCGCCGCCGCGCCGGCCGTCCCGATGGGCGTGCAGCTCATCGGCCGGCCCAGCGCGGAGGCGCAGCTGCTCGCCGTCGTCGCCCAGTTGGAGGACCAGGGTCTGCCGGTCCACCGCCCCTGACGCTAGGAGTGGCCCAGGGCCACGTCTCCCCCCTCGGGGTCGTCGCCCGGCTCGGGGCTGTCCGTGTCCTCGACGTCCTCGACGGCCCCGGGGTCCTCCTCGGGCTCGAAGCCGGACGGGTTGTCGTCGGCCGTCAGGCCGATGCCCTGGTCGTTGTCGGGGATGGTGCCCTCCGGGCCCTTGCCCCCGCCGTTCTCCTCGGTGGCCTCGCTCATGCCGTCCTCCTGGCGGTGTCGGTGACTGCTCTGTCGGTGACTGCCCGGTGCTGACTGCCCGGTGGTCTCATCCTGGCCCACCGGCCGCCGATCCTCCACCCCCCCCGGACGAAGGAGGACCCCGGCGCGCAGGAGGACCCCCGGGCGTGCGGCCACGGGCGGTCGCTCCCGGGGCGGCGGGCGCGGGGCCGGCGGCGCCGGCCCCGGTCGGCGGAGGACGCGGTGCTCGTCCGGCCGCGTGCTACCCGAAACGGGCCGGAGGCTGGAAGACTGTGGGCCATGACCAACCGTGCGGGCACCGTCGCCCAACCCAGTGACCTCGTCGACCTCGGCGCTCTCCTCGACGCCTACACGGACGTCGTGCCCGACCCCTCGGACCCGGGCCAGCGCGTGGCGTTCGGGACGTCCGGGCACCGGGGCTCGTCCCTGAAGGGCTCGTTCAACGAGCAGCACATCGCCGCGATCACCCAGGCCATCGTGGAGTACCGCGCCGGCCAGGGGATCACCGGGCCGCTGTTCATGGGCAAGGACACCCACGCCCTGTCCGGACCGGCCCAGGACACCGCGCTGGAGGTGCTGGCCGCCAACGGCGTGACCGTCCTGCTGGACTCCCGCGACGGGTTCGTGCCCACCCCGGCCCTGTCCCACGCGATCCTCACCCACAACTCCGGCCGCGCCCAGGCCATGGCCGACGGCATCGTCATCACCCCCTCCCACAACCCGCCCGCCGACGGCGGGTTCAAGTACAATCCGCCCAACGGCGGACCCGCGGACACCGACGCCACCGAGTGGATCGCCGGGCGCGCCAACGAGTACCTGGAGAGCGGCCTGTCCGGCGTCCGGCGGGTCCCGCTCGAGCAGGCCCGCTCCGCGGAGACCACCGGCGGCTACGACTACCTCGAGGAGTACGTGCGGACGCTGCCGGAGATCATCGACCTCGACGTGGTCCGGGCCTCCGGCCTGCACATCGGCGCGGACCCCATGGGCTCGGCGTCCGTGGCCTACTGGGGCGAGATCGCCCAGCGCTTCGGGCTGAACATGACCGTGGTCAACCCCGCGGTGGACCCGCAGTGGGCGTTCATGACCCTGGACTGGGACGAGAAGATCCGCATGGACTGCTCCTCCCCCTCGGCGATGGCCTCGCTCATCGGCAACCGCGACAAGTACGACATCGCCACCGGCAACGACGCCGACACCGACCGGCACGGCATCGTCACCCCGGACGCCGGGCTGATGAACCCCAACCACTACCTGGCGGTGGCCATCGACTACCTCTTCCGCCACCGCACCGGGTGGTCCCCCGACGCGGGCATCGGCAAGACGCTGGTCTCGTCCTCGATCATCGACCGGGTCGCGGCGTCCCTGGGCCGCCAGCTCGTGGAGGTGCCCGTGGGCTTCAAGTGGTTCGTGCCCGGGCTGCTGGACGGCTCGATCGGCTTCGGCGGCGAGGAGTCCGCCGGGGCGTCCTTCCTGCGGATGGACGGGTCCGTGTGGTCCACCGACAAGGACGGGATCATCCTCGCCCTGCTCGCCTCGGAGATCACCGCCCGCACCGGCAGGACCCCTTCGCAGCGCTACGCGGAGCTGACCCAGGAGTTCGGCGCGCCCGTCTACCAGCGCATCGACGCGCCCGCGACCCGCGAGCAGAAGGCCGCCCTGAAGAAGCTCTCCCCCGCCCAGGTGGAGACCGACGTCCTGGCGGGCGAGCAGATCACCGCCAAGCTCACCAACGCCCCCGGCAACGGCGCAGCCATCGGCGGGCTGAAGGTCACCACGAAGAACGCGTGGTTCGCGGCCCGCCCCTCCGGCACCGAGGACGTCTACAAGATCTACGCGGAGTCCTTCCTGGGCGAGGAGCACCTGGTGCAGGTGCAGCAGGAGGCCAAGGCCCTGGTGGACGCCGTCATCGCCTGACGCGCCTCAGGCGGTCGCCGACAGCACCCAGACCGCCTCGGCGGCGAGCACCCCGACCTCGACGACGACGCCGCCGATCGTCACCGCCACCGCCCCGGCCGGGGCCCCGTGCTCCCCGAGCACGAGCTCCGCGCCGGGGCGGATCCCGGCGCCGCCCAGCCAGCGCAGCAGCGCCGGGTCGGCGTCGGAGACCCGCGCCACCGTCACCGTGGTCCCGGCGGGCACGTCCGCCAGGGGCACGGCCGCGGCGGGCGCCACCGAGCCGTCCCGCCGCGGGATGGGATCGCCGTGGGGGTCCCGGTCCGGGTGCCCGAGCAGGGCGTCGAGGCGGGCGACGAACTTCTCGCTCACGGCGTGCTCGAGCACCTCGGCCTCCTCGTGCACCTCGTCCCAGGCGTAGCCGAGCCGGCCGGTGAGGAAGGTCTCCAGGATCCGGTGCCGGCGCACCATCTGGACCGCCGCCTCGCGGCCGCGGTCGGTG
Source organism: Kocuria sp. U4B (assembly GCF_054875615.1). The sequence goes on along the minus strand of NZ_CM142180.1, from coordinate 2,458,439 downwards.
AGGGCGATCTCGCCCGCGCCCGGGCGGCGCACCAGCCCCTGGGCCGTGAGCTTCTTGACGGCCTCCGAGACGGTGGACGGGGACAGCCCCATCCGCTGGGCCAGGGTGGTGGTCGTGACGGCCTCCGGCGACCACTCCTGGGCCAGCCAGATCGTCTTCAGGTAGTCCTGGACGGACCGGCTGAGCTCCTCCGCGCGCATCCGTCCAGGCTACCCACCCCCGGACCGGGAGGGGCCGGGGCGCGGGCTCAGCGGGCCCGGAACTTCGCGCGCTTGTGCGAGCCGTCGCAGAAGGGCTTGATGGCCGAGGCCCCGCACCGGCACAGCGCCACGGTGGCGCGCCCCGGGTCGAGCGGCCGGTCGTCGCCGTCCAGCAGCTCGTAGGCGCCGCGCACCAGCAGGGGCCCGTCGGGGCAGACGGTGATCGTCACGGGCTCCGGCGCCTCGGCGGGCTCCTCCGCCGCCGGCTCGGCGCTCACGAGACCAGCTCCTCCGCACCCGCCCGGGCCGGGTCCCCCGCGGCGGGGCGCAGCGCCGAGCGCCCCGCCTCCCAGCACGCGAGCGCCTGGCCCGCGGCGAGCGCGTCGAGGTGCAGGACGCAGCGCGCCCCGAAGAAGACGTCCGCCGCGACGTCCGGGTCGTCCACCACGAGCCCGCCGGCCATGTCGCGGGCCGCGATCTGCTCGTGGGCGGCGTCGGCCACCACGTGCTCGTCGTAGTACGCGGCGACCGCGGGCAGCCCGAGCCGGCGGAAGCCGCGGGCCAGGAACTTGGAGGGCTCCGAGGACTGGATCTCGTACATCGCCAGGTGCCCGACGATCGCCCCGCGCAGCCGCCGGTGCAGCCCGAAGAGCGAGACCGCGTTCACCCCGGCGAGCCACTCGGCGGGCACCCGGTCCACGGCGGCCCCGTAGGCGTCGTCGAGGCCGGCCTCGCGCATCCCCGCCGCGAACAGGGTGGCGTGCACCCGCTGGGGGTTGCCGCCCCCGTACTCGTCGGCCTGGATCTCCACGAGCGCGGCCTTCGCCCGCCCGCGCAGCCGCGGGATCGCCCAGGTGTGGGGGTCGCCCTCCATGAGCTGGTAGACGGACTTCAGCTGCAGGAACTCCCGGGCCTGCCCGGTGTCGGCCCGGCCGGAGAGGAACCGGGCGAGGCTGGGCCCGTCGTCGTCGGCGGCCATGGCGAACAGCGCGTCCGCGACCGCCTGCGGGGTCCGCGGGACGGCGTCCCTGGGCACCTCCGCGCGCAGCTGCGCCTCGAGGGCGCCGGCCAGGACCTGGCGCGCCCGGGCGATCTCCGGGTGGGCCTCCCACCGGTCGTCGACCCCGTCGACCCCGAGGTAGTGCAGGGCGTGCAGGACGAACAGCCCGAGCTGGACGTCCTCGTCCGCGCTCACCGCGTCCGCCCGGGACACGGCGGCGCGGGCCGCCTCCGGGAGGGCCGCGGAACGGCGCTCCGCCTCCACGGAGCCCGGGGCCTCGCGCAGGACCGCGAGCAGCTCCTCGCTGAACGGGCCGCGGGGCTGTGGTTGGCGCATGTCGACTCCTGTCCGATCCGGGCACGCGGTGGTCGAGCCCATCCTACTTACCGTCACCGTGCTGATCATATGGCCGGGGGCCGACAGGACCGGGCGCGCCGAGGGCGGCGGGCAGCGACCGAGTACAGTTGGGGAGGCCCGGATCCGCGGCCGCCCCACCCCGCCGTCGAGGAGACCCTCATGAGTTCCCCCGTGCCCGGACGCACCGACACCGCCCGCCTCGGACTGGGCTGGACCCTGCACGGCGACGGCCGCACCGTCGCCCCCGGCCAGGTGGTCACCGCCCGGCAGCGGCTGTCCTGGCCGCGCACCGTCTCGATCGGCGCCCAGCACGTGGTGGCCATGTTCGGCGCGACGTTCCTCGTGCCGCTGCTCACCGGCTTCCCGCCCTCCACGACGCTGTTCTTCTCCGGCATCGGCACGGTCCTGTTCCTGCTCATCACCGCCGGGCGGGTGCCCTCCTACCTCGGGTCCTCGTTCGCCTTCATCGCCCCCATCTCGGCGTCCACGAACCAGTACGGCCCGGGGGGCGCGCTCGGCGGGGTCGTGATGGCCGGCGCGGCGCTGTTCCTCATCGGCCTGGTGGTGCAGTTCGCGGGCACGGCGTGGCTGCAGAAGCTCATGCCGCCGCTGGTCACGGGCACGATCGTGGCCCTCATCGGCTTCAACCTGGCGCCCTCGGCCAAGGCCAACTTCATGGCCGCCCCCGTCACGGCGATCGTCACGCTGGTCTCCATCATCCTCGTCTCGGTGCTGTTCCGGGGGCTGCTGGGGCGGCTGTCCATCCTGCTGGGCGTGGTCATCGGCTACGTCACCGCGGTGCTGCGCGGCGAGGTCGACTTCTCCCGGATCGATGAGGCGTGGCGCAACCAGGGCCTCTTCGGGCTGCCGCAGTTCCAGGCCCCGGAGTTCCACCTGTCCCTCATGGGCCTGTTCGTGCCCGTGATCCTCGTCCTGGTGGCCGAGAACATCGGGCACGTGAAGTCCGTGGCCCTCATGACCGGCGACGACCTCGACCCCTATGCGGGACGGGCCATCATGGCCGACGGGCTGGCCACGGTGATCGCCGGTTCGGGGGGCGGCTCCGGCACCACCACCTACGCCGAGAACATCGGCGTGATGGCCGCCACCCGGGTCTACTCGACGGCGGCCTACTGGGTCGCGGCCGTCGTCGCCGTCCTGCTCAGCGTGTTCCCCGTGTTCGGCGCGGCCGTGGCCACGGTGCCCGCGGGCGTGCTCGGCGGGGCGGCCACGGTGCTGTACGGGATGATCGGCATGCTCGGCGTGCGGATCTGGGTGCAGAACCGGGTGGACTTCTCCAACCCCGTCAACCTCACCACTGCTGCCGTGGCGATGATCGTCGGCATCGCGGACTACACCTGGGAGGCGTCCGGTCTGCAGTTCGCGGGCATCGCCCTCGGCACGGCCGCCACGCTCGTGGTCTACCACGTGATGGCCTCGCTCGCCCGGCACCGCGGGACCGTGGGCAGCGACCCCCTCGAGCCCGACACCACGCGCCTGCCCTCCCCCCTCGGCTGACGGTCCCCCGTCCGGTGGACCTCCGCCGGCGCCACGAGGGGGGGTTACCCGTCGGTCGGCGACATGTGGAGGGCCTGGACGGGCCCGCCTTGGTGCCCCGGTGCCCCGGTGCCCCGGTCCTAGCGTGGGGTGCGGGAGGCCGAGCAGCCGGCCCGCTCTTTCGCTGCAGGGGGAACCATGCACCACAAGCTCTCCGTCCTCGTCCACGTGGACCTCGACGGCAGGCACGTCCGCCTGGCCGTCGCCGGGTGCCTCACGGAGGTCAGCCACCGGGCCCTGTGCCCGCTGATCCGCCGCGCCCGGACCGTGGTCCCCGGGATGGTGGTGGTCGTCGACGTCACCGCCGCCCACCACGTGGAGGACTCCGCCGTGGACCGGCTGCGCCGGTCCACGGAGCACGAGGACGCCGTGCGCGGCACGCCCCCGGTGGAGTTCGTGGTGCCCGCCGAGCTGCCGGAGCACGGCACGGTGACCCGCCTGGCCGCGTGGACGGGGACCCGCGGGCGTGCCGGCGTGCGGCCGGCCGTGCCGCTGCGGCCCCTGCCCGGGAACCGGCTCGCCGGCTGAGCCGGGCCGCGGAGAGGTCCCGCCGAAGCGAGGAGGGCTCACGACCGGCATCCACCGCGCGCCCATGGCGCACCGGGCCGCCCCGGAGGTCCCCAGCGGGGAGCGCCGGGCCGAGGCCGGGTGCATGGACGCGTGCCCCGGCACCGCCCGGAGCAGCTTCAGCGCCGCACGACGAGCACGGGGCAGTGGGCGTAGGCGACGCACGCGTTGGACACCGAGCCCAGCCGCGCCCCCAGCACGCCCGAGCGGCCGTGCCGGCCCAGCACCAGCAGCTGGGCGTGCTCGCTCTCGGTGATCAGCCGCCCCGCCGGGCGGCCGCGCGTCACCGTGGTGGTCAGGCCCTCGGGGACGTCGTCGCCGAACGCCTCGGCGACCGCCCGGGCGAGGATCTGCTCGTGGCCGGCGACCAGCGCCTCGTCGTCGACGAGCAGCTCGGCGTCCAGCACGGTCGCGTCCCCCGCGCACGCCAGGGCCTCGAGCGGGGCGCCGAGGCCCCGTGCGAGGCGCGCGCCCAGCCGGAGGGCCTCGACCGAGGACTCCGAGCCGTCGACCCCCACGAGGATCCGCTGATCCGACGGTGCACTCATGACAGAACCTCCTCGTTGCGGCGTCCGGCGGGCCGGCAGGCCCGCCGCTGGCAGCTCGGCCCGCGGCCCCGTCCGGCCGCGGTCAGTGGCGCACGACGAGCACCGAGCACCGCGCGTGGGAGACCAGCGCCGAGCTGACGGAGCCCAGGATCATCCCGAGCACCCCGCCCGTGCCGCGCCGCCCGACCACGAGCAGCTGCGCGCCCTCGCTCTCCTCGATGAGCCGGGCGGCCGCCTGGCCCCGCAGCAGGCGCGTGGTCAGCCCGGCGGGCCGGTCCTCGCCGAAGACCTCCGTGATCGTGCGCGCGAGCAGCTGCTCGCTGCTCGCGCGGAACTCCTCCGGCTCCACGACGCGGTAGCTCTCGTAGAGGATCGGGTCCTCCCAGCACAGGACCGCCTCGAGGGGCGCGCCCAGGGCCTGGGCGAGGCGGGCGCCCGTGCGCAGGGCCTCCTTGGACGACTCGGACCCGTCGACCCCCACGATGATGCGGCCCTCCGCCGGAACCTCGCTCATGCTGATCCCCCTTGCTCGGGGCGGGCCGCGTCCCGGCCCGCCTGTCGTCACGATGCGCTCCGGCCGGAACGCCCCGTGGTGCGGTTCAGCCGCGGGTCACCTGGATCCTGCGGGTGGCGGGCGGCTCGGTCTGCTCGACGACCGGGACGCGGACCTCCAGGACGCCGTCGTTGTAGGCCGCGCTGATGTCCTCGTCCCTGCACCCCGCGGGCAGGGCCAGGGTGCGGACGAAGGACCCGTAGCGGAACTCGGAGCGGTAGCTGCCCTTGTCCTTGTGCTCGGTCCGCTCCCGCCGCTCGGCCCGCAGGTGGAGCATGTCGTCGGCGACCGTGAGCTCGACGTCCTTGTCGGGGTCGATGCCGGGCAGCTCCGCCCGGATCACCACCGTGTTCCCGTCCCGGTACTCCTCCACCCGGGGCCACGACACGTCCGTCTCCCCCTCGAGGAGTCGGCGGAACGGCTCGAGCATCTCGAACCCCTCCCTGCGCATCAGTCCGGCCATGGCCTGGCTCCTTCCCGTTCACGCCGCTCCCCCGGCGCGGCGGCCGGGTCCGGCCGGCCGGTCCTGCCCGGCGGGGGCGGCACTGCTTCCTGCCTGGGCGCATCCAGCGTAAGACCGCCGCCGCGGTCGTGCCAGGGCCTGTGGCCAGCTGGCGGGCACATGACGCGCACGGCCCGCCCGGCCCCGCTCAGGTCCTGGATCCGCCGTCGCGACGGGACGATAATCGAGGCACCCCCGGGGCGCCGTCGCCGCCGGCTCCGGGCGCCGGGGACGTCGTGGACGGGGTGCTCGGTCGTGGATGACAACAAGGTGATGAAGATCGTCTACACCTTCTTCCTGGGGGCCCTGCTCGCCCTGTTCGTGGGCCTCGGCATCCAGACGTTCTACCCGGGCCCCGAGATGCCGGAATACCCCGTGGAGATGGAGTACGGCGGGGGCGGGCCGCTCGCGGAGGGCGGTCGGCTCACGGAGGAGCAGCAGCAGGTGGAGCGGGAGTACAACCGGCAGATGAAGCAGTGGCAGGACGAGCAGAGCGACTACCACCGCAACGTCAGCATCGCCTCCCTGGCCGGTGCCGTGCTGCTGCTCGTGCTCAGCCTGGTCGTCGAGAGGCGCAACCGGGTGCTGACCAACGGCATCATGCTCGGCGGCCTGTTCACGCTCCTGTACGCGATCGGGCGCAGCTTCGCGTCGCAGGAGACCGCCACGACGTTCGCCGCCGTCTCGGTGGGCCTGGCCGTGGTGCTCCTGGTGGGCTACCGGCGCTTCTTCCAGGAGCGCGGCGGTCCCCCGCGTCCCCCGGCCGCAGACGCCCCGCGCCGGGAGACGACCGAGGTCTGAGCCGCCGGGGGGCTCACACGCGCACGGGCACGTCCTCGCGCACCACCAGCACGGGGCAGTGCGCGTGCACCAGGCACGCGGAGCTGACGGAGCCCAGCAGCAGGGCGCCGAAGCCGCCGGTGCCGCGGCGGCCGACCACGAGCATCTGGGCGCCCCGGCTGGCCTCGACCAGCTGCTCCCGGGGGTGCCCGCGCAGGAGCGTCCGGGTCAGCCCTGCCGGTGGGTCGTCGCCGAAGACGTCGGCCACCGCGCCGTCGAGGACGCGCTGCGCCTGCGCGCGGAAGAACTCGCTGTCGTACGTGCCGTACCCGGCATAGACGGGGGCGACGTCCCAGCACGTCACCGCCTCGAGGGGAGCCTCCAGGGCGGTGGCGATCCGCGCCCCGTCCCGCAGGGCCGTGCGGGACCACGCGGACCCGTCGACGCCCACGAGGATCCGCTCCGGTGATGTGCTCATGGTCGTGCTCCTCCGCTCGTGCCGGCGCTCACCGGCGGGACCTGGCGGCCGCCCGTGGCGCGCCGCCGTCCTAGAAGCCGGTGGGCTCGGTCTCGAACTCCGGTTCCTCCGGCGGCTGCTCGTGGTGCAGGGGCCGCAGCGCGGCGGTGTCCTGGAACCACAGCAGCGCGTCGTAGCGCCCTCCCATCCGGGTGGGGACGTAGTTGCCGGCCTCGCGCCACGGGTGGTAGACCACCCCGATCGCCCGGTGCCCGTAGCGCCCGGACAGCCACGGCCCGGACCGGTCCGGGCCGAACACCAGCGCGGCCGGCTCCCCCAGCGCCTGGTGCAGCATGTCCTCGTGGGAGCCGGGACGGGCCGCGGGGACCTCCATGACCTCCTCCGGGTCCCCCCAGGCCCCGGCGGCGATCACCGTGCCGGCGTACGAGGCGAAGCCCACGAGCACCACCCCGTCGGCGGCGTGCCGCTCCCGCAGCAGCTGGCCGACGTTGACCAGCCCGTCCTCGACCATGTCCGTGGCCCTCGCGTCGCCGATGTGGGTGTTGTGCTCCCAGACCAGGCCCTTGGACCCGGGCCCGTGGTGGGCGGCGAGCAGGTCCACGACGTCGGCCATGTGCGTGTCGCGCACGTTCCAGGACCGCCGGTCCCCGCCCACCATGGTGCGGTAGTAGCGCTCGGCGTCGGCGGCGACCATGGCGTTGAGCGCGGCGTCGAAGGCGTCCGGGTCCTCCCCGGCCCGGTCGAGGGTGCGCCGTCGCACCTCGGCGAGCAGGGCCACGACGTCGGCCTCGCAGCTCTGCGGCACGATCCGGGTGCTCCAGGCGTACTCGTGCGGGTCCTCGCGGTAGGGGGTGAAGCACTGCCACGCCTGCCGGGCCGCGGGCAGGGCGTCCGGGGCGTTGGCCTCGAGCCAGCCGATGATCTCGCGCAGGGAGTCCCACAGCGAGTAGACGTCCAGGCCGTAGAGGCCGACCCGCTCCGGCTCGGGCCGCTCCGCGTTGTGCTCCCGCAGCCAGTCCAGGAACTCGGCGACCTCCTCGTTGGCCCACATCCAGGTGGGCCAGCGCTCGAAGCCGGCCAGCACGCCGCGGGCGTCGAGGTGCTGGTCGTCCTGGCCGCGCACCCACCGGTTGAGCCGCCAGCAGTCGGGCCAGTCCCCCTCCACCCCGATCCAGGTGAAGCCGTGCTCCTCGATCAGGCGGCGGCTGACCACCGCCCGCCACCGGTAGTACTCGTGGGTGCCGTGGGAGGCCTCCCCGATGCACACGAACCGCGCCCCGGCCGCGTGCTCCACGAGCCGGTCGAGGTCCGCCGCGCCCCCGAGGGGAGCGGCGAGGGAGCGGATCTCCGCGAGGACCTCCGCGGCCCGGGCGGCGTCCCGGGCCGCGGAGCGCCCGAGAGGGCTCACCGGGACGCTCCCGCGCGGCGCTCGCGGGCCGCCGAGAGGTGCTCGGTGAACCAGTCGCGCGCCAGCTGCGCGGCCCGGTCGAGGGTGCCGGGCTCCTCGAACAGGTGCGTGGCCCCCGCCACCACCTCCAGCCGGGCCGGGCAGCGCATCGCCTCCTGCGCCCGGCGGTTGAGCCCGAGCACCTCGTGGTCCTCGCCCCCGACGATCAGCAGCGTCGGGGCGCGGACCGCGCCCAGCCGCGAGCCGGCGAGGTCCGGGCGCCCGCCGCGGGAGACGACCGCCGCGACCGGTGACCCGGGCTCGGCCGCGGCCCACAGGGCCGCGCCGGCGCCGGTGCTGGCCCCGAAGTAGCCGACGGGCGAGTCCGCCGAGCCGGGCTGCCGGCGCAGCCATTCCGTGGCCGCCACCAGGCGGCGGGCCAGCAGCTCGACGGCGAAGACGTTGGCGCGGTCCCCCTCCTCCTGCGGCGTGAGCAGGTCCAGCAGCAGGGTGCCGAGCCCGGCCCGCTGCAGGACGGAGGCCACGTGCTGGTTGCGGGGGCTGCGCCGGCTGCTGCCGCTGCCGTGGGCGAAGACCACCACGCCCGCGCCCGGCGCCGGCAGGTGCAGGTGCGCCTCGAGCTCCGTCCCGTCGGCGGGGAGGCGCACGTCGGCGTCGACGGGGTACGCGGTGTCCACCGGGTCCGGGGACGGATGGCCGGGAGGCGGCAGCTGCGGCTGGTGCCGCCGGAGGGCGGAGTCGAGCAGCGCCACCACGTCCTCGTCCTGCGTCGCGGAGAAGTCCCGGTAGTGGTGGCCGACGGCCGTGAAGGACCGCGGCGTCGCGAGGCAGACGATCTCGTCGGCCTCGACGATCCGGGCCAGGGCGTCCTCGGAGGCGACCGGCACCGCGAGGACCACGCGGGCGGCGCCGAGCTGGCGGGCGATCCGGCAGGCCACGCGTGCCGTGGAGCCGGTGGCGATCCCGTCGTCGACGATCAGGGCGGTCCGGCCCGTGAGGTCGATCCGTTCCCGGCCCTCGCGGAACCTGGCCGTGCGGGCCTCGAGCACCGCCCGCTCGCGCTCCTCGATCCGCTCCAGCTGCGCGTCCGTCACCCCGAAGTACTGCAGGGTGCGCTCGTCGAGCACCCGGGCGCCCTCCTCGCCGATGGCGCCCATGGCGAGCTCGGGCTGGGCGGGCACCCCTAGCTTGCGGACCACGATGACGTCCAGGGGGGCGTCGAGGGCCTCCGCCACCACGTGGGCCACGGGCACCCCGCCGCGCGGCAGCCCCAGCACCACCACGTCCTGGCCGCGCCACGGCAGCAGCCGCCGGGCCAGCTGCCGGCCGGCGTCGGCCCGGTCCTCGTAGATCGTCATGGCCCCATCACCCCTCCGGCGCGCCGCGCCGCGCGCCCGCCTGCGGTGATCTCCAGGGTAGGCAGGCGCGCGGGGCGGCGGAAGACCCGGGGAGCAGGTGACGGCCGCCGACCGCGCGGCGGCGCCCGGCCTGCCCCACCCGGCGGCTCAGAGGGGCAGCGGCAGCTTCTCGTCGAGCACGGCCCGGACGGCGGCGACGTCGACGTCGGCGACGGAGGCGTGCTCCCAGACGGGGGCGCCGTCCTTGTCCACGAGCACGGCGCGCACGCCCTCGGCGAAGTCGGGGCGCGCGATGGTGTCGACGGCCAGCCGCAGCTCCCGCTCCAGGCAGGAGCGCACGCTGCCGTCGGCAGCGCCGCGCTCGAGCAGCTCGAAGGTGCGCACGAGCGAGGACGGGCTCATCCCCGCGACGTCCTCGGGGGCCGCCGCGACGATCTCCTCCAGGGTCCCGGCCCCGTAGCGCTCCTCGATCAGCTCCCACCTGTCGACGAGCGGGGACGGCTCGGGCTCGCGCGCGAAGCGGGCCAGGGCCGCCTCCGGTCCCTCCTCGACCACGGCGTCGGCGAGCGCCCCGAAGTCCTCGTCCGCCACGAAGTGGTCGGCCAGGCCGAGCGCCACGGCGTCGGCGCCGCCGAAGCGCTGCCCGCCGAGGGCGAGGTAGCGGCCCACGGCGAGGCCGGGCTCCCCGCGGCGGCCGGGGCGGGAGACGCGCGGGAGGAACCAGGAGGCGCCGATGTCGGGGAAGAAGCCGATCTTCGTCTCGGGCATCGCCATCACCGTGGAGGGCCCCACCACCCGGTGGGACCCGTGCACGGAGATGCCCATGCCGCCGCCCATGCAGATGCCGTTCATCAGCGCCACGTACGGCTTCGGGTAGTCGGCGATCAGGCCGTCGAGGGCGTACTCGACGGCGAAGATCCGCCCCGCCTCCTCGACCCGCCCGCCGAGGACGGCGCCGCGGACCTGGCGGATGTCACCGCCGGCGCACCAAGCCCGGGGCGAGGCGGACGTGACCAGCACGTGCTCGACGCCGGGGTCGTCCTTCCACGCGTCCAGGGCGGCCTTCATGTCGTGGTACATCTGCGCGGTCAGCGCGTTGAGCTGCCGCGGGCGGTTGAGCACGATGTGCCCGGTGCCGCCACGGACCTCGGCGAGGACGTACTGGTCGGTGTCGGTCGGGTAGGTGGCGGTGTCCGTCATGGCTCCCACCCTGCCACGGGGACCGGCGGCATGTCATGGGTCACACGCGCGAGGGCGGCCACTGGCCCCGCTGCTCGAGGAGCCCGGCGAGGAGGTCGGCGCGGTCGGTGACGATCCCGTCGACGCCGAGCTCCAGCAGCTCCGCCATCTCCGCGGTCTCGTTGACCGTCCACACGTGCACGGCGATGCCGTGGCGGTGGGCGAAGTCCAGGAAGCGCGGGGTCACCAGCTCGAGCTCCGCCCCGCCGCGCACCCGGTGGCGCCGGGGGATCTGGACGGTGTCGAACGGCTCGATCCACCGGGCGGCGAGCCGCCGGGCGATCCGCCAGCTGGGTCCGCCCAGCCACGAGCAGGCCAGCAGCAGCCGCATGCCCTCCTTGCCGGACGACGTGGGCACCGGCTCCCCCGTGAGCTCGCGCAGCCGGCGCAGCGTGCGCCGGCGGCGGCTCTCGGAGAAGGAGGTGACGCGGACGCGGTCCGTGGCGTCCAGCTCGTGCAGCAGCCGCGGCAGCGCGGCCACCGAGGCCTCGTCCTTGACGTCGATGTTGAACTTCAGCTCCGGGAACTGCGTGAGCAGGTCGCCCAGCCGCGGGATCCCGCACACCCCCGCGACCCGTTCGCAGCTGATCCGCTCCCAGGTCATGGCGGAGACCGAGCCCGTGGTGCCGGTGACCCGGTCGAGCGTCCCGTCGTGGAAGCACAGGACCACGCCGTCGCTCGTGGTGTTGACGTCCGTCTCGATCCACTCGTAGCCGAGGTCGCGGGCCGCCCGGAAGGCGTCGAGGGTGTTCTCGGCCCCCTCCCGGGAGAAGCCGCGGTGGGCGAGGGCCGCCGGGGACGCCGGCCGGTGCGCGGATGTGGTCACGGAGCCATTGTTACCCAGTGGTACCGGTTTGTCCCGCGCGTGACGCCCGGGGTCGGCGGCGCAGCAGGGCCTCGATGACCTGCGCCACGCCGTCCTGGGGGAACGGCGGGGCGGTGCGCCCCACCGCCTGCACCACGGCGGGGTGGCCGTCCGCCATGGCGTAGCCGTGGCGGGCCCAGGTGAGCATCTCCAGGTCGTTGGGCATGTCGCCGAAGGCCATCACCTCGTGCGGGCCGATGCCGCGCTCGGCGGCGTACTGGGCGAGGGTCCGGGCCTTGGTCAGCCCCTTCTGGCCCATCTCCACCAGCGGGGCGGCGACCGAGTGGGTCACGGACAACCGCCCGCCCACGAGCTCCGCCAGCGCCCGGAAGTACTCGTGGGGGTCGGCGGAGTCCAGCTTGGCCAGGAACTTCACGAGCCCCGACTCCGCCGGGACGCGCTCGCGCAGGGGACCCACCCGCGGGGCGCCGATCTCCATCCGGTCGCTGCGGGCCCAGCCGTGGTCGGTGTAGACGCCCCCCAGGGTCTCGGCAGCGAACAGCGTCCCCGGGTGGCGGGCGGCGACCTCCTCCATGATCGCGAACGCGTCCCGGGCCGGGAACAGGCTGGACTCCACCACGAGGTCGGCGGTCAGGTCGTAGACGACTGCACCGTTCGAGCAGATCACCACGCCCTCGTGGCCGAGCTGCTCGCGCAGCGGGTCGAGCCAGCGCATGGGCCGGCCCGTCACGAACACCACGTGGATCCCGCTGTCCTGGGCGGCGCGGATCGCGTCGACCGTGCGGGGGCGGAAGCGGAAGTCGTGCCCCAGGACGGTGCCGTCGAGGTCGCTGGCGATCAGCCGGATCGGGGCCCCGTCCCCGGGGACCTCCAGGGTCGGGCTCACGGACGCAGGGTCACCTCTCGTAGGTGGCGGTCAGGCAGGCGCGGGCGATGCCGTGGCTGAAGAGCTGGAAGTTCACGGCGGCGGGGCTGGCGCTCTCGTCGACGTCCACCCGCTCCTCGCCCACGGCCGTCACGCACACGATGTAGCGGTGCGCGCCGTGACCGGGGGGCGGGGCCGCCCCGACGAACTCGTCGGTGCCGGCGTCGTTGCGGTGCTTCACCGCGCCCGCCGGCGGGTTCGACGCCGCGCCCCGCTCGAGGGACGTCACGTCCGCGGGGATGTTGGACAGGCACCAGTGCCAGAAGCCGCTGGGGGTGGGCGCGTCCGGGTCGAACATGGTGACCACGTAGCTGCGGGTGCCCTCGGGGGCGCCGGACCAGCTCAGCTGCGGGGAGACGTCCAGGCCGCCGGCGCCCATGATGCCGGAGCACTGGCCCCGGCCCAGCGGTTCGCCGTCGACGACGTCCTCCGAGGTGAGGGTGAAGCCCGGCAGGTCGGGGAGGTCGGCGTACGGTTCGCGGTCGAGCACGGGGCTCTCCTTCCGTGGGGGTCCGTGGGTGCGGGATCAGGACGAGGGCTGCTCGTCCCTGCGGGGCAGCTCGTCCCTGCGGGGCAGGTCCGCGCCGGCCCGGGAGACCGTGACGCCGGCCGCGGCGGCGGCGTAGCGGAGCAGGTCCGTGACCTGCTCCCGGTCGAGGTCGTCGATGTGCTCCCTCGCCCGCGCGCCGGTGTAGCCGTGGTCGGCGAGCCAGCCGAGCGTCGCGGCCATGAAGGAGTCGCCGGCGCCCACGGTGTCGACCACCACCGCGCGGGCGGCGGGGACCTCCGCCCCGCGCGGCCCGGTGGCCCGGGTGCGGGCCCAGGGCCCCAGCGCGCCGCGGGTGACGAGGACGATGCCGGCGCCGGCCCTCAGCCACGCGGCGGCCGTCTCCTCGATGCTGCGGTTGGGGTAGAGCCACAGGAGGTCCTCGTCGGAGGCCTTCACGACGTCGGCGAGGGCGACGAGCTGCTCGGCGCGGGCCCGGGCCGCGGAGGAGTCCGGGATGATGGACGGCCGGCAGTTGGGGTCGTAGGAGACCAGGGCGGTGCGGTGGGCGAGCTCGACGGCGTGCCGCACCCTCGAGGCACCGGGCTCCAGCATCGCGCCGATCGACCCGACGTGCAGCAGCTCGGTCTCCGCGAGCAGCTCGGCCAGCTGCTCGTCGGAGAGGTCCAGGGACCAGTCGAGCTGGAAGTCGTAGGTCGCGGCGCCGTCGTCGCCGATGACGGCCTCGGCCACGGACGTGGGACGGGTGTCGGGGTCGAAGGGCAGGAGCACGCCGTTGTCCCGCAGGTGGGCCTCGACCTGGGCGCCGTAGGGGTCCTCGCCGTAGCGGCCGAGGAACTGCACCGCGTGGCCCAGTCGGGCGAGGCCGACCGCCACGTTCATGGGGCTCCCCCCGGCGTGCGCGCGGGGTTCCTGGCCCTGCTTGGAGACCACGTCAACGAGAGCCTCACCGATCACCGTCAGCATTCCCTCACGGTAGCACCCGGCCCCCGGCCCGGACCGTGTCGGCGGGGCGTAACGGGGCCCGTGACCGGTCCCCCCGTACGCCTAGAATGGACGACGGCAACCTGTGTGAGCCGCAGCGGCGCATGCGTCCCCGACCGCGCAACGAGGCGCGGCACGACACGGCCGGGCACGACGACGTCCCCGGCCGAGGAAGAGAGTCATCCTTGAGCACTCCCGAGAGCTGGTCCGAGCGCGAGGCGCTCGCCGAGGCCGTGGTTCCCCTGGTGGGCCGGCTGCACCGCGAGAACAAGGTGGTCCCCACCGTCTACGGCCGGTCCCTGGTCCACAAGTCCGTCACCCAGATCATCAAGGCGCACCGCTTCGCCCGCCGGATCGACGGCGCCGAGCTCCCGCTGGAGGACACCACCCGGCTCCTCGAGGCGCTGTCGGCGCTGGACCTCGGCACCTGCTCCGTCGACCTCGGCAAGCTGAACCGGCTCGCCCAGGCCTCCGACCAGGACCTCGACGCGTTCCTGCGCGAGGAGCTGGCCCCGGTCGTGGGCCGCAAGGAGCAGAACTTCCCGGAGACCCAGGACGTGGTGCTCTACGGCTTCGGGCGCATCGGGCGCCTGCTCGCCCGCATCCTGGTCAACCGCAACGACGGCACCGGCCTGAACCTGCGCGCCGTCGTCGTGCGCAAGAAGCCCGGCAACGACCTCGTCAAGCGGGCCTCCCTGCTGCGCCGCGACTCCGTGCACGGGAAGTTCGACGGCACGATCACCGTGGACGAGGAGAACAACGTCATCACGGCCAACGGGGTGGCGATCCAGTTCATCTACGCGAACGACCCCGCGGAGATCGACTACACCGCCTACGGCATCGACAACGCGATCGTCGTGGACAACACCGGCGTGTGGCGCGACGAGGCCGGGCTGTCCAAGCACCTGCAGGCCAAGGGCGCCGCCAAGGTCCTGCTCACGGCCCCGGGCAAGGGCGACCTGAAGAACATCGTGTGCGGCGTCAACGACCACGTCATCGACCCGCAGGACACCATCCTCTCCGCCGCGTCCTGCACCACCAACGCGATCACCCCGGTCGTGAAGGTGCTCAACGACAAGTACGGCATCAAGCAGGGCCACGTCGAGACGGTGCACTCCTACACCAACGACCAGAACCTCATCGACAACTGGCACAAGGGCGACCGCCGCGGCCGCTCTGCCGCCCTGAACATGGTCATCACCGAGACCGGCGCCGCCAAGGCCGTGGCCAAGGCGCTGCCGGAGATGGCCGGCAAGCTCACCGGCAACGCCATCCGCGTGCCCACCCCGGACGTGTCCATGGCCATCCTCAACCTGCAGCTCGAGCAGGCCCCGGAGTCCAAGGACGCGGTGAACCAGTACCTGCGGGACGTCTCGCTGAACTCGTCCCTGCGCAAGCAGATCGACTACACCGACTCCCCGGAGGTCGTCTCCACCGACTTCGTGGGCTCCCGCCGCGCCGGCGTAGTGGACGGCCTGGCCACGATCGTCAGCGGCAGCTCGCTGGTGCTCTACGTCTGGTACGACAACGAGTTCGGCTACTCCTGCCAGGTCGTGCGCGTGCTCGCCCGGATGGCGGACATCGCCATGCCGCAGTTCCCCGCCGAGCGGGTCCCGGCGGGGGCGCTGTCCAGCTGACCGGCGCCTGAGGGCTCCCGGCACCGAGGGGCCGTCTCCCGTGGGGAGGCGGCCCCTCGGCGTGTCCCGGGCCGGGGCCGGGGCAGCCCCCGGGCGGCGGTCCCCGCCGGTGCCGCCGGTAGGTCTCCGCCGGTGCCGCCGGGCGGTGTCAGCCGGTGAAGAAGGCCCCGGCGACGGCGCCGAGCGCGGCGACGTCGTCCACGTGGCACAGCTCCCGGGCGGAGTGCATCGACAGCAGCCCGATCCCGACGTCGACCGTGCGGATGCCCAGCCGGGCGGCCGTGATGGGCCCGATCGTCGAGCCGCACGGCACCCGGTTGTTGGAGACGAACTCCTGGTAGGGGACGCCGGCGCGCGCGCACGCCTCGGCCCAGATCCCGGCGCCCACCGCATCCGTGGCGTAGCGCTGGTCGGCGTTGATCTTCAGCAGCGGGCCCGCTCCGGGCTCGGGCGTGTTCACGGGGTCGTGGTGGCCCTGGTAGTTGGGGTGCACGAGGTGACCGGCGTCCGCGGACAGGCACACCGAGGCCGCGAGCGCGCGCCGGTGCTCGGCGTCCGTGCGCCCGAGGGCCGCGTCGACGCGCGCGAGCACGTCCTCGAGGAACGGCCCGGCCGCCCCGGAGCGGGTGCCGGAGCCGATCTCCTCGTGGTCGAACGCGGCGAGCACCGCGACGTGCGGCCCGGCCTCGACCGCCTCCGCCTCCCGGACCAGGGCGCCGAGCCCGGCGTGGACGGAGGACAGGTTGTCCAGCCGCCCCGAGGCGAACAGCGCCCCGTCCTTGCCGAAGACCGCGGGAGGCTGCGAGTCGGCCAGCACGACGTCGTAGCCGAGGATCCGCGCGGGGTCCACGGGCCCGTCGGCGGCGTGCTCGGCGAGCAGCGCCAGGACGTCCGCGTCCTGGGCCGCCCCGACGCCCCAGACCGGCTGGACGTGCTGCTGCCGGTCGAGGGCGAGGCCCTTGTTGGCCTCCCGGTCCAGGTGGACGGCCAGCTGCGGGATCCGGGCCACGGGGCCGGTGGCGGTCAGGTGCTCGACCGGCGCGCCGTCGTCGCCGCGCAGCACGAGCCGCCCGGCCATCCGCAGCTCCCGGTCCAGCCAGGAGTTCAGCAGGGGCCCGCCGTAGACCTCGACCGCGGCCTGGTGCCACGTGTGGGTGGTCGTGGTGGGGCGGGGCTTGAGCTTGAAGCTCGGCGAGTCGGTGTGCGCGCCGAGGATCCGGAAGCCCGCCGCGGGCGGGAGGTCCGCGGGCGTGGCCCAGGCGATGATCGCCCCGTCCCGGACCACGTAGCGCCGTCCGCGCACGCCCGGGGTCCCGGGCCCGGGCCAGTCCGCCGCCTCGTCGAGCCGCTCGAACCCGGCGCTGTCCAGCCGCGCGGCGGCGGCGTGGGCGGCGTGGAAGGAGCTCGGCGAGTCCAGCACGTAGCGGCCGAGGTCCTCCACGACGGTCAGCGGGTCGGGGGCGGGGGTGCGGGCGCTGGGATCCATGCGGTCAGTCTACGGAAGGCGCTCCGGCGCGGGCTGCGGCGCGGAGGGGTGCCCGTGCCCCGCCCAGTGCCCGGGGCACGCGGGCGGGCCGGGGCACATCCAGGCGCCGGGAGGGACCGGCGCCGCGGGCACGGGGCCCCAGCCGCCGGTCAGCGGCGGGAGCGGCGCGGGCACCGTCCGGGTCACCTCGACGCCGTGCTTCCGGGCGAGGCGGACCACCAGGACGGCGTAGACGGCGTCGAAGACCACGGTGAGGGCCGCCGCCACCCAGGAGGACTCCGTGGCGTTCGGGTCCGCCCAGCCGACGGCGGCGAGGAGGGTGACGACGACGTTGTTGGCCACGTGCAGGCCGATGGCGGCCTCGAGCCCGCCGGTGCGCCAGCTGAGCCAGCCGGCGACCACGGCCATGACGGCCACGGAGAGCAGTCCCCAGACGTCGTAGAAGTGCGCGAACGTGAACAGCGGCACCGGGAGCAGGACGGCGAACACGGGCCGCCGCACCCACCGGCCCACGGTCTGGAGGAGGTAGCCGCGGAAGACCAGCTCCTCCGCCGCGCACTGCAGCGGGACCACGAGCACGACCATGGCCAGGATCAGCCCGAAGCCCTCGACCGGCTGCGGGGCGGAGAGCTCCCCCAGCACCAGCAGCTCGAAGAGGCTGACGGCGCCGTAGCCGATCACGTAGATGGTCAGGGCCACGGCGAGCGTGCGCGCCAGGAAGGCCCAGCGCAGCCGCCCGGTCACCGACAGCAGCAGGCCCACCGGACGGGGGCCCATGACGAGGCGTGCGAGGAGGATCGCGGGGATCATCAGGACGATCGAGAAGAACATCATGAAGAAGACCGCCGGGTCCATGACGTCCAGCGCCAGGGGGTCGGCGAAGAGGTCGTCCAGGGCGTCCTGGCCGCGGGTGCTCATCACGCCCACGGCCCAGACGACGCCGAACACGACGGTCACCAGCAGGTAGACGGCACCGAAGACGACGAGCTCCACGAGCGGTTTCCACCACCGGTGCTCGGGGTCGGCGTGGCCGAGCCGGTGAAAGGGCAGGAGTCGGGGGCCGGCGTCGCGGCGGCGGTGGTCGCCGTCGTCGGACACCGGGCCCCAGGGGGCGGTGCGCAGGGTCATGGCTCCACGCTAGCCGCCCCGGCGGCTTCCCGGCAGGAATCGGACCCGTGGACCGGCTCCGTGCCCGGGCAGGGCCCGTGCGTCTCCGGTGCCGGGCTCAGCGGGCGTAGCGGTCGACGAACGCGGCGAGGATCTTCTCCGGTTCGGTCACGGGCGGGCCCGAGCGGATCCGGTCCTTGACGTGCTCGGCGTCCTCCGCCGGGAAGTAGCCGTGGTCCTTGTAGGCCTCGATCCGGTTCAGCAGCGCCGGGGCGTCGAGCTCGGGGTGGAACTGGGTGGCGTAGAGGTTCTGCTTGACCCGGAACATCTGCACGGGGCAGCCGGTGCCGCTGGCGAGCAGCACCGCCGAGGGCGCGAGCGTGCGCGTGCCCTCCTTGTGCCCCACGAAGCCGTGGAAGACGGGCGGCAGCTCCCGCAGCAGCGGGTCCCGCCGCCCCTCCTCGGTGAGGGTCACCTCGATGACGCCGATGTCCTCGCCGTGGGCACGGTCGACGACCCCGCCCTGGTGGGTGCCGAGCGTCCCGACCCCGTAGCAGGCGCCGAGGAAGGGGAAGTCGCGGGCGACGACCTCGTCGAGCAGCTCCCGCATCTCGGCCTCGGCCCGCCGCTGGACCTCGGACTTCAGCTCGGGCGGGTCCGAGGAGTTGAAGGGGGAGCCGCCGATGATGACGCCGGAGTAGCGCTCGAGGTCGACGGGGGGCATGGGCCCGGACTCCAGCCGGACCCGGTGCAGCCGGCCCTCCCGCAGGCCGCTGAAGCGGAGGACGGTCTCGTACTCCTCGTCCGCGACGTCGTCCTCGGCACGGGTGGCGAGCAGCAGGAACGGTTTCATGGCGTCCATCCTATTCAGCGCCGAGGTCCTCCCCTGCCACCTCTGACGAGGTGCCGAGCCCCCACACCGCCGGGCTCAGTTGCGCCGGGCCCCCACGGTGCCTGCGATTCCCCACGATGGACCGCGGGGAATCGCAGGCACCGTGGGGGCTCGGCAGGATGGATCGGGGGCTCGGCAGGGGATCAGGGGGTGATGCGCTCCCGGTGCGCGTACGCGTTGAACGAGCTGCCCCGGCTGAAGCCGAGCAGGGTGATGCCCGCCTGGTCGGCGAGGTCCACGGCCAGCGCCGAGGGCGCCGAGACGGCCGCGAGCGCCGGGACGCCCGCCATGTACGCCTTCTGGACCAGCTCGAACGAGGCCCGCCCCGAGACCTGGAGCACGGTCGAGCGCAGGGGCAGCAGTTCCTCGCGCAGCGCCCAGCCCACGACCTTGTCCACGGCGTTGTGCCGGCCGACGTCCTCGCGCACGCACAGCAGCTCGGGCGCGGCAGGACCGGCCACGGCGTCGTCGTCGGGAAAGCGGAAGAGGCCGGCGGCGTGGACGCCGCCGGTGCTGGAGAACAGTTTCTGCCCGGTGCGCAGCCGGTCGGGCAGGGCGAGCAGGGCGGGGACGGGCAGGCGGGCGGGGTCGGCGGCGGGGTCGTGGGAGGAGACCTTGGTGACCGCCTCGATCGAGGCCGTACCGCAGACACCGCACGACGACGACGTGTAGACGTGCCGCTCCATGGAGGTGTCCGGCGGGGCGACTCCCGGTGCGAGCCGCACCTCGACCACGTTGTAGGTGCGCTGGCCGTCCGGGCCGATGCCGGAGCGGTAGTCCATCTGGGAGATCTCCGCCATGGAGCGCACCACGCCCTCGGAGACGAGGAACCCGGCCACGAGGTCGAAGTCGTTGCCGGGCGTGCGCATGGTGACCGTGAACGGGCTGCCGTTGAGCCGGATCTCGAGGGGCTCCTCTCCCGCCAGGGTGTCCGCGCGGCCCGTGGCGGTGCCGTCGGCGGTGTACCGGTGCACGCGGCGGCGCTGGGATGCTCGGGTCATGGTGGTCCTCCGGTCCGGGTCCGCACGGGGCACGGACCCTTCCCGGAATCCTAGGCCCGCGCGCAGAGGACGGCCGAAACACGGGAATTACCCATCAGTAACGTCGGGTGAAGTGGGGACAGTCCACCACTGTTCATTTTCATAGACTTTTGTCTAGTGTTGACGTGTCAAGGGATGACGCCGGCAGGGCTGCCGGACGATTCCCTCCGGCGATTCACCGCCGGTCCGCGGCTCCGCGCGCTGCAGCGCGGTCGTCGCACCGGGACCGCCGGCCTCCTCGATCAGGGGCCAGCGCTCCCGGCGCTCACGCGGACACCGCACGGAACGCCCGGCACGACCTGCGCACTGATCCCGCGCAGTCCTCCCTCACCGCTCTCTCGCAAAGGCACCCCCATGAGCACTGCACCGCAGAACCCCCTGTCCCCGTCCGGCCCGGAGGCCGGCAAGAACCGCCGCGCCGGCAAGGCCGTCCTGGCCGGCGTCGTCGCCGTCGGACTGCTCGCCGCCGGCGGGGGCACCTTCGCCAAGTGGCACGACTCCGAGGCCGTCGCCTCCGGAAAGTCCCTCAGCGCGGGACATCTGTCCCTTGAGGGCACGAGTGAGCTGACCTGGCGCGACGTGAGGAACGACGCGCCGATCAACCCCGACACCTTCCACATGGTCCCCGGTGACGTCGTCGAGTTCACCGCGACGACGAACATCAAGGCCGTCGGCGACAACCTGAAGGCCGCCCTCACGGTGGACACGGACGACACGGGTGTGGACAACAAGCTCCTCGATTTCACCGTGGACGCAGACGTCGCGAGCGCCCATCTGACCGAGACCGCGGCCGGCAGCAACGTCTACGAGATCACGAAGGCGAACAACGATCAGACGGTGACCGTGACCGGGACGATCGCCTGGCCCACGACCGACGAGCTCGACAACACCGGCCAAGACATGAAGTTCGATCTCAGCGGTGTGGACCTGACCCTCGTCCAGGACCTCAGCTGAGGAAACTCCGCCCAGGCAGCCTGATCCGCCGACGTCCCGGTGCAGCCTTCCCATGGACGCACCGGGACACTCCGGCTTCCCCTCCACGCACCACCCCCTCATCTCCCCAGAGGCTCCCCATGAAGTTCCGTTCCTCTGTGCCGCACGGGACCCTGGTCCGTGCCACGGCCGTCTCGGTGCTGGCCGTGACCCTGCTCAGCAGCGGCTTCGGCACCGCGGCCCGCTGGTCCGACGAGGCCGCCCTGGAGCTGCAGACCGTCACCACCGGGACCCTCGACGTGCAGCTGGCCCCGGCACGGGTCGTGCTCGAGCACACCGATCTGGCTCCCGGCGCC
Source organism: Kocuria sp. U4B (assembly GCF_054875615.1). The sequence continues at coordinate 2,437,198 of NZ_CM142180.1, read as the reverse complement.
GTCAGCACGTCCGAGACGGAGACCGTGCGGGCGGACCTCCCGGACCTGCAGTCCCTCCCCCGCCTGGCGCCCGGGGACACCGTGACCGTCGCGACCCGCGCGACCCTCGACCTCGCGGGCACCAACCTGACGGCGCACCTGACGGTGGACCCCGGGATGCCCGACGGCAGCCCGCTCACCGCCGACGTGCAGGCCGCCCCGGAGCTCGGCCCCCCGAGCTCAGCCGGCACCTGGTCGATCACCTCCGCCCACAGCGGAACCTACGACCTCACGATCACGTACCGCGTCCCGCTCGATGTCCCCGATGCCCGGCGCGGCAGCTCGCTGGGCACTCCGCGCCCGACCGTCACCCTCGCCCAGAACTGATTCTTCAGGAGTCCTCATGCGGCAGCACCGCACCCCCGCGGCTCTCATGCTCGGCGCCCTGGCCGTGCTCGCGTCCGCCGTGCTCACGACCCCCACCGGTGCCACGCAGGCGAAGTGGCTCGACCAGGAGCCGGTCGCCGTCCCGGCCATGGCCCTGGGACAGATCAGCCTTGGCGTCGCCCCGGCGGACGACGCCGCGACGCTGACGAACACCTCGGACTTCGGCGTCGCGTACCGGCCCGTCCAGGTCACCCTGCTCGACCCGTCGGGCGGACCGCTGACCACGCCGCACGGGATGACGTTCGAGTACCGCACGGGCGCGGACTGCACCACGGACGGGCTGCCGGCGCGCTGGACGGCCTCCTCCGAGGGACCGGGCCCGGTGGTGATCGGGGCTGCCGGCGCGCCGGCAGCCCCGCTGCCGCGCAACGGCTCCGCCGGGATCTGCCTGGCGGTGTCGACGGACGCAGACGCCGAGCAGTCGCTGCGTCCCCTCCACGGACGGGAGCTGCAGGTGGTCACGTCCTTGGAGGCCGTTCCTGCCGGCGGCGGCACCTGGACCGCTCGCCACGACTGGAGGGCGAGCTATGTCGTCGACGCCCCGCCGGTGACGACTCCTGCGGGGCAGACCACTCCCGGGCAGTGCCGCGCCGGGAGCCTCGACAAGACGGTGCTGCTGTCGTGGACCTGGACCGGAACGCCCGCCATCGACCACTGGGAGATCCTCGTCCGGCCGGAGGGCGGCACCGTGCAACCAGCCTCGGTCAGGAAGCTCCCGGGCAGCGCCGCCCTCGGCGTCGAACTGGGCGTCCAGGACTTCGTGAAGTCCGAGAAGAGGACCGAGCGCTTCGAGGTGATCGTCCGCGCCTTCCCGGCGGGTGCCGCCGAACCGGTCGACAGCCTCCCCGTGCGCGGTTTCAAGGTGCCCGGCAACAGCGGCCAGGTCGTGTGCGAGGCGGTGTCCTGATGACCACCCTGCTCCGCCGCGCCCGCCACGCCCTGCTCGTCGCCCTGCTGACCGCGGTCTCCGCGCTGCTGGCCGCGATCGTCGTCGTCCCGCTGCTGGCCGGGTGGGTGCCGCTGACGGTGCTCTCCGGCTCCATGGAGCCGACCGTCCCGACCGGCAGCCAGGTCGTCGTCGAGCCCCTGGACGGCGAGGACGACGCCGCGCGGCTGGGCGTCGGCGACGTCGTGACCTTCATGCCCCGGCCCGACGACGCGACCCTGGTCACCCACCGGATCGTCCAGGTCGCCTACGACGGCGAGGGGAAGCCGGCCTTCACCACCCGGGGGGACGCCAACGCCGCCCCGGACGAGGGCGAGGTCACCGCCGTGCAGCTGCGGGGCCTCGTGAAGTACCACGTGCCGTACGCGGGCTGGGCCGCCACCCTCCTGGACCAGGAGCAGAAGCGGGGCGGGATCGTGCTGGCAGCCGCGGCCCTGTTCGGCTACGCGCTGTGGCAGGCGGTGGGCGCGCTGCGCGACGGCCGTGCGCGCCGGACGTCACGGCCCGGCGCCGAGAACGCCGGACCGGCCCCTGCCGTTGACACCGTCCCCGCTTCCCGATAAGCACGGGCCATGGACGGAACACCGCTCAAGCCCCTGCCCGAGAACTGGAACCGCGCCCTGGTGGTCGTCGCCCACCCGGACGACATGGAGTTCGGCGCCGCCGCGGCCGTGGCCCGCTGGACGGGGCAGGGCAAGGAGGTCGTCTACTGCCTCGTCACCAGCGGCGAGGCCGGGATCGACGGGCTGGACCCGGAACGCGCCGGCCCGCTGCGGGAGGAGGAGCAGCGGGAGTCGTGCCGGGTCGTGGGCGTGGACCGGGTGGAGTTCCTGCGCCTGCCGGACGGTGTCCTGGAGTACGGCGTGGCGCTGCGGCGGCGGATCGCCGAGGTCGTCCGCCGGCAGCGCCCCGACGTGGTGATCACCAACAACTTCCGCGACACCTGGGACGACGCCACGAACCTGAACCAGGCCGACCACATCGCGGTGGGCCGCGCCACCCTGGACGCCGCGCGCGACGCCGGCAACCGGTGGATCTACCCGGAGCAGCTGGTGGACGGCCTGACCCCGTGGCCCGGCGTGGTCGCGGTGTGGGCCGCGGCCTCCCCGGGCTCCCGGCACGCCGTGGACGTCACGGACACGTTCGACGCCGGCGTGGCCTCCCTGCGCGCGCACCAGGCCTATCTGGAGGGCCTGGGGTGGGCCGACTTCGACCCGGACGCCTTCCTGCGGGGCAACGCCCGCGCCGTGGGCGAGCGGGCCGGGGTCGAGCTCGCGAGCTCCTTCGAGGTCCTGCCCCTGCGGTGGGGCGGCACCGACGACTGACCCGGCCGGGTCAGGGGGCGGGCCGCGGCTCCCGCAGGACCACCAGGGCCAGGACGACGGCGGCCACGACGAGCGCCGCCACGAACCCGACCGCACCGCCCCAGCCCGAGCGGGTGTAGAAGACGCCGCCGGCCGAGCCGAGCACCGAGGACCCCGCGTAGTAGAAGAGGGTGTAGAGCGAGGACGCCTGCGCCGTGCCCGTGCGCGAGCGCACCGACACCCACCCGGAGGCCACGGCGTGCGCCGCGAAGAACCCGGCGGTGAACAGCAGCAGCCCCGCGACCACCACGGGGATCGACGGGACGAGCGTGCCGAGCAGGCCCGCGAGCATGAGCGTGCCGCTGCCGGCCAGGACCACGCGCCGGCCCCGGGCGGCGGCGGCGCGCCCGGCCGTCCCCGAGGACCAGGTGCCCGAGAGATAGGCGAGGAACAGCAGGCTCACCACGGTCTGGGACACCCCGAACGGCTCCTCGCCGAGGTGGAAGCCGAGGTAGTTGTAGATCGCCACGAACCCGCCCATGAGCAGGAACCCCTGCAGGTAGAGCACGACCAGGCCGGCGTCCGCGAGGTTCGCGCGCAGCCGCCCGAGCAGCCCGCCCGGTCCGGTGAGCCGGACGCTCTGGCGCACGAACCCGCGCTGGCGCGGGGCGAGGAGGACGAAGCCCACGGCGGCGAGCGCGGCGAGCACGCTCACGGTGATGGTCCCGGTCCGCCAGCCGAGGGCGTCGCCGACGGGCGCGGCGACGATGCGCCCGGCCAGCCCGCCCAGGCTCGTGCCCGCCACGTAGGTGCCGGCGGCGACGGCGGAGTGCCGGCTGTCGACCTCCTCCGCGAGGTAGGCCATCGCGACGGCGGGGATCCCGCCCAGGGCCGCGCCCTCCACGAAGCGCAGGACGACGACGGCCTCGAAGCCCGGGGCCAGCGGCATCGCCAGCCCCAGCACCGTGGCGGCGGCGACGGCCACGACCATGGTCCGCAGCCGGCCCCAGCGGTCGGAGACCACCGACCACGGCAGGACGGCCACGGCCAGCCCGAGCGTCGCGGCGGAGACCCCCAGCGACGCCTGCGCGGCGTCCAGGCCCAGGTCCGCCGCCATCAGGGGCAGCACGCCCTGCACGGAGTAGAGCTGGGCGAACGTGGCCACCCCGGCGCACAGCAGCGCCAGCAGGACGCGGCGGTAGCCCGCGCTGCCCCGCTCGTAGCCCTCCCAGCCACCGGGCGGGACCGGCTCAGCCACGGCGCGCGGCGCGCGGCCCCGGGGCCCCGGAGCGCAGCCCGGCCACGGTCCACAGCGCCAGGAACAGGAACAGGGCGAGGTAGGGCAGGGTCGCCACGACGTCGAGCACGGGCCCGGGCACGCCCGCGGGACCCAGCCACGCGTCCCAGCGGATGGGCCCCACGTAGAGGCCCACGGCGGTGACCCCGCCGAGCACGAGGGCGGCCGTGCGCGCGCCGCCCCGGAGGAACGCGGGCCACGCCTCGACCCACAGCGCCGTGAGGACGACCGGCCACCACACGTGGTGGTGGGACCACGTCACCGGGGACATGTACATCATGACGAGGGCGTTGACGGCCACGATCGACAGGGTCATCCCGCGGGCCGCGAGCACCCGGATCAGCAGCGCCACGCCCACGACCATCGCCAGGATCAGCGCCCAGCGCAGCACGGGCTCGGCCCCGGCGGGCACGCCCAGGTGCAGGAGCACGCCCTGCAGCGAGACGTTGTCGATGTACGCGGTGTTGCCGACCCGCTCGTCGCTGACCACGGCGTCCGTCCAGAACACGACCGCGTCCCGGGGCAGAGCCAGGAACCCGACCAGCACGGTGGCGGCGAAGGTGAGGCCCATCGTGAGGATCGGCCTGAGCTCCTTGCGCATGAGGAACACGAGCCCGAACGCCAGCGGGGTCAGCTTGATCCCGGCCGCCAGCCCGATCCAGAACCCGCGCGGGAGCCGGCCCAGCAGGGTGTCGTCGCGGGTGCGCAGGAGGTCGTAGGCCACGAGGGCCAGCAGGAGGGCGTTGATCTGCCCGAGCCCGGCGTTGCGCATCCACGGCCCCGACCACAGCAGCACCGCCGTGCCCGCCGCGACGGCGGTCGCCGGGCCCAGCAGGGCCTGCAGCGGCAGCGGCCGGCCCCGCTGGGCGGCGTAGCGCAGCAGGGACCGGGACAGGACGGCGGCGATCCCGATCGTGGCGAGCACCAGCGCGAGCTCGGTCAGCCACTCCGGCAGGTAGGCGAGCGGGACGAACAGCAGGGCGGCGAACGGCGGGTAGGTGAACGGCAGGCCCCCGTCGTCGTGCAGGCTCAGGCCGGGGCCGTAGAGCTCGTCGGCGAAGCCGTGGCGGTCCACGACGGCCATGCCGCCGAGCCGGTAGACGTCGAGGTCGATGCTGCCGTCGAGGGCCAGCCACAGGGAGCGGACCACCGCGGCGGCCAGGAGCAGCCAGGCGAGGGCGGCCGGCGCCGCGGCGCGCGCCGGGCGGCCGGCGCGGGCCGGCGCGGACGTGGACGGAACGGTCACCGGGGCCTCAGTTCTTGAAGGAGTGGACGGGGGCGGGGATCCGGCCGCCGCGGGCGACGAACGCGGCGTTGCCGAAGCCGTTGACGGGCAGGACGGGGGCCCGGCCGAGCAGGCCGCCGAACTCCACGGTCTCCCCCACCCCCAGCCCCACGGCGGGGATCACCCGCACCGCGGTGGTCTTGGAGTTCATCACCCCGATCGCGGCCTCGTCCGCGATCATCGCGGACAGCGTCGACGCCGGGGTGTCGCCGGGCACGGCGACCATGTCGAGGCCCACCGAGCAGATCGCCGTCATGGCCTCGAGCTTGTCGAGGGAGATCGCGCCGAGCTGCACGGCCTCGATCATCCCGATGTCCTCGGAGACCGGGATGAAGGACCCGGACAGCCCGCCCACGTGGCTGCAGGCCATCAGCCCGCCCTTCTTCACGGCGTCGTTGAGCACCGCGAGCGCCGCCGTCGTCCCGTGCGCGCCCACGCGCTCCAGGCCCATCTCTTCGAGGATCCGGGCCACGGAGTCGCCCACCTCGGCGGTGGGCGCGAGCGCCAGGTCCACGATGCCGAACGGCACCCCGAGCCGTTCGGCGGCGAGCGCGCCGACGAGCTGGCCGGCGCGGGTGATCTTGAACGCCGCCTTCTTCACGGTCTCGGCGACGACGTCCATGGGGGCGCCCCGCACCTCCTGGAGGGCGCGCTTGACCACCCCGGGCCCGGAGATGCCCACGTGGATCTCCACGTCGGGCTCCGCCACCCCGTGGAAGGCCCCCGCCATGAACGGGTTGTCGGAGACCGCGTTGGCGAACACCACGAGCTTGGCGCAGCCGAAGCCGTGCCGGTCGGCGGTGAGGTCCGCGGTCTCCCGGACCACCTCCCCCATCCGCGCGATCGCGTCCATGTTGATCCCCGCCCGGGTCGAGGCGACGTCCACGGACGCGCAGACCGTCTCCGTGGTGGCCAGGGCCTCGGGGATCGAGTCGATCAGGGTGCGCTCGCCCGGCGTCGCCCCCTTCGAGACGAGGGCGGAGAAGCCGCCGATGAAGTTCACGCCCACGGCGGCGGCCGCGGCGTCCAGGGTGCGGGCGAACGCGACGTGGTCCGCGTCCGCGCTGGCACCGGCCACGAGGCTGATCGGGGTCACCGACAGGCGCTTGTTGATGATGGGGATGCCGAGCTCGGCCTCGATCCCGTCGGCGACCTCCACGAGCCGGGCGGCGTGGCGGACGATCTTGTCGTAGATCCTCCGCCGGGCCCGTTCGCCGTCGGAGTCGGCGCAGTCGAGCAGGGAGATGCCCATGCTGACGGTGCGGATGTCGAGCTTCTCCTCCTCGATCATCCGGAGGGTCTCGAGAATGTTGTCGGTGCGGTCCACGGGGGTCTCTCCGGTTCGGGAACGAGCGGGCGGCGTCCGGTCAGATGGTGTGCATGGCCTTGAAGATCTCCTCCGACTGCAGCTGGATGCTCAGCCGCTCCTGCTGCTCGACCTCCCGCATCGCCTCCCGCACCTGCTGGATGCTGTGCTCGGAGCGGCTGAGGTCGCACAGCAGGATCGCGGTGAAGTACTCGTCCATGAGCGTCTGGGAGACGTCGAGGATGTTGACGCCCAGCTGGGCGAGCTTGGTGGTGACGGCGGCGAAGATCCCGACGTGGTCGAGACCGGTCACGGTCATGATGGCGCGCATGGCAGGGCTCCTCGGACGGTCGGCGGGGTCGGTCCCTACTCTAAGCCCGGGCCGGGGTCCCCGGCTCCCGTGGGACCCCCGTCGACGGCGGCCGCCTCAGGCCGCACCGGCCCCCTGGCCCGCGCCGGCGCGGGTCTGCTCGAGGGCGTCGGCCAGCACGGCGCGGAGGTCGCCGCCGCGCCGGTGGGCCTCGCGCTGGCGCCGGGCGCCGGAGCCGTCGCGCAGGACGTCGGTGAGCACGGCCTCGACCGCCGGCTCCTCCCCGTACTCGGCGAGCACCGGGCGCACCAGCTCGAGCAGCTCGGTGACGACGTCCCCGGCCGGCACGGGGGTACCGGTGCGCGGGCTGACCAGCTGCCCCTCGACGCCCGAGCGGCTGGCCTCCCACATCCAGGCGCGCAGCAGCGTGGTCCGCACGGGCAGCGGCGGCACCCCGGCACGCCACTCGCGCGCGGCCGTCTCGACCAGCGCCCGGACCAGGGCGGCGAGCACGGCGGCGTGCTCGGCGCGCAGGCACACGTCGGCGACCCGCACCTCCACGGTGGGGTGGTTGCGGGAGAGCCGGGCGTCGAAGTAGAGCTGGGCGGCGTCCAGCGGCACGCCCGAGGCCAGCAGCTCCTCCACGTAGCGGTCGTAGGCCTCGGCCGAGCCGAGGACGTCGTTGGGCCCGGCCGAGGGCCACCGGCTCCACGCCTGGTAGCGGTAGCTGCTGTAGCCGGAGTCGGCGCCCTGCCAGAAGGGCGAGTTGCTGCTGAGCGCGAGCAGGGCGGGCAGCCACACCCGGATCCGGTCGAGGACGGCGACGCCCTCCTCCCGGGACTCCACGGCCACGTGCACGTGGAAGCCGTTGGTGAGCTGCTCCCGGGCCGTGAGCCCGAACCGGTCGACGAGCTGCAGGCAGCGCGGCGCGGGCACCACGTGCGGCGGCGCCGTCGAGGGGGCGGTCGGCAGGGCGACGGCGCGGCCGCCGACCCGGGCGGCGACGACGTCGGCCAGCGCGCGGCCCTGCCGGATGGTCTCGAGCTGCTCGGCGAGGGTGGTGCGCGGCGGGCCGATGATCTCCAGCTGCTCCTGCTGCAGCTCGGAGGCGACGCGGTGGCCTCCCGCCGGGGACTCGCCGGCCTGCTCGTGCAGGTCCACGGCCCACTCCCCCGCCGGCAGCGGATCGAGCGTCACCGCGTCCACCAGCAGCAGCTCTTCCTCGACCCCGAACGTCCGCACCGAACCTCTTTCCCACGCGTTTGCTAAGCAGTCTTACCGACATGCGCAGAGAACGATATCACCGCCGCCCCGCACGCCGGCACGCCGCCCCCGCTCCGGTCACCCGCCCCCAGGGTGCCCTGCCGAGATGACCGCGGCCTGAACAGCCGGGGCACGCCGGACGAAGAACCCCGGGACCGGGGCACGGGGACCGGAGCCCGTGCGTCACCGTCCGCGGGCGCGGGCCAGGCCGAGGATCCGGTCGGGGCGGTAGCCGGACCAGTGCTCCGTGGCGGTCTCCACCACCGGGACCTGCTGGTGGCCCAGCTCCCGGACGTGGGCGAGGGCGCCGTCGTCGGCCGTCACGTCGACCAGGCGGAACGCGATGCCCCTGCGCTCGAGCGCCCGGACCGTCGCTCCGCACTGCACGCACGCCGGCTTGGTGTAGACCGTGACCGCCGCGGCCCCTGCCGGGCCGGTGGGTGCTAGCCCTTCCGCCACTCGTCGCTCGTGAGGTGGGAGCCGGCCTGCGGGCCCATCTGCACCATGCCGCCGTCGACCACCCAGGACGCACCGGTGACGTACGCGGAGGCCGGGGAGGCGAGGAACGCGATGACCGAGGCGATCTCACGGGCGTCCCCGGGTCGGCCCAGCGGGACGCCGGGACGCCGTGTGCGCCGCGGGTTCTCGTCCTCCTGCCCCGTCATGGGGGTGGCGATCTCGCCCGGGGCCACGGAGTTCGCGGTGATCCCGTGCTCGCCGAGCTCCAGCGCGATCGTCTTCACCAGTCCGCCGAGCCCGTGCTTGGCGGCGTCGTAGGCGCTCGAGCCCACGCGCGGCAGGTGCTCGTGGACGCTCGTGACGGCGATGAGCCGCCCGCCCCGGCCCGCGGCCACCATGTGCCGGGCGGCGGCCTGGAGGCACACGAACGCGCCGTCGAGGTCCGTGGCGAGGACCTTGCGCCAGGTCTGCAGGGGGGTGTCCAGGAACGGGACGTTCGCCCCCGTCCCGGAGTTGGCGACGAACACGTCGAGCCCGCCGAGCTGCTCGGCGAGGGAGTCGACGACGGCGCCCGCCCCCTCCAGGTCCGTGGTGTCCAGCCGCGCGACCACGGCCGTGCGGTCGTAGGTGCGCACCTCCTCCGCCGTCTGCTGGGCTCCGGCCTCGTCCTGGTGCCACGTGATGCCCACGTCCATGCCGGCCGCGGCGAGGGCGACCGCCGTCGCGCGCCCGATGCCGGAGTCCGAGCCCGTCACGATGGCCGTTCGAGGGGTGAAGTCCATGGTCGTGCCTTCCTGTCGTCGGAGGGACCGGCCCGGCGGCGGGCACGGCCCGGGATCATCAGCCTACGTCCGGTCGCGGCCCGAGGCACAGGATCCGCGGCTCAGGGGCGGGGGGACCGGGAGGTGACGCCGGCGGAGCATTGCGGCGCGCCCGGAAGGGGAGGATCCTGGTGAGCACCGCGCTGTCGAGGAGGCAGTCATGAGCCAGCAGCACCCGTCGGACAACAGCTCGTGGGACCGCTCCGGCGCGAGCACCCCCAAGGCGCGGCGCCACGAGCTCGTCGCGGCGGAGAAGCAGCAGTTCGGGGGCATGAAGCCCGGCTCGGCGTTCTTCGGCTGGCTGACGGCCACCGGCATGGCGGTGCTGCTCACGGCCCTGCTGGGTGCCGTGGGCGCCGGGCTGGGGGTGGCCACGACCACCGACACCGGGCAGATCGCCGAGCAGGTGGCCCAGGACGCGCCCACCGTGGGGGTCGTCAGCGGGATCGTGCTGGCCCTGGTCCTGTTCCTGGCCTACTTCTGCGGGGGCTACGTGGCCGGGCGCATGGCCCGCTTCGACGGCGTGAAGCAGGGCATCGCCGTGTGGCTGTGGGCGATCGTCATCGCGCTCGTCCTGGCGCTCGTGGCCGCGGTGGCCGGTGACCGGTTCAACGTCCTGCGGGACCTCAACAGCTTCCCGCGGATCCCGATCGGCGAGGGGCGGCTGACCACCGGGGGCCTCGTCGCCCTGGTCGCCGCCGTGCTGATCCCCCTGCTCGGCGCGGTGCTCGGCGGCATCGCCGGGATGCGCTTCCACCGGCGGGTGGACCAGGTCGCCGCCGACCACCGGGCCGGGCTGACGAGCTAGAACTCCAGGACCAGGCGGCCCCGCACACCGCCGGCCTCGAGCCGGCGGTGGACCTCGGCCGCCTCCGCCGCCGGGTGCACGCCGGCCACCCGCAGGGTGAGGACCCCGTCCTCGACGTACCGGCGCAGCAGGTCGAGCTTGTCCCCGGAGTGGTACTCCCGGGGCACGCTGATCCGGTGGACCGTGATGCCGCGGCCGGGATCGCCCATCCAGTGCCGCACGGTCGCGAAGCCCCCGCCGTCCCGCACGGCCGGGGCCGCCTTCTCGTCGAGCACGGCGGCGTCCACGACCGCGTCCACCCCGTGGGGGAAGAACTCGCGGATCCGCTCGGCGACGTCGTCCCCGCGGGCGACCACGTGGTCGGCCCCGAGGCTGTCGACGAGCTCGAGGTCCCCCTCCGCGGCGTCGGCCACGACGGTCAGGCCCTGGTGCTTGGCGAGCTCCACCACGTAGTTGCCGAGCACGCCGGCCGCGCCCGTCACGGCCAGGACCTGCTCGGGCTGCAGGTCCAGGACCTCGAGGATCTGCAGGGCGGTCAGCCCGTTCATCGGCAGGGTGGCGGCGGCGGCGAAGTCCGCGCCGGCGGGGATGCGGGCGATCGAGTCGTCGGGGGCCACCAGGTACTCGGCGTAGGCCCCACCGCGCTCCCCGCGGGGCAGGGCGATCGCCATGACGGCGTCGCCGGGGTGCCAGACGCTGCCCTGGCCGGCCTCGTCGACGATGCCGGCGGCGTCCATGCCGGGGACGTACGGCGGCCGCAGCCCGCCCATCGGCTGACGGCCGGCGCGCAGCATCGTGTCCGTGGGGCTCACGGCCGCCGCCCTGACCCGGATCCGCACCTCCCCCGGACCCGGGTGCGGGTCCGGCACCTCGTGGACGGTGAGGACCTCCGGTCCTCCGAACTCCTCGACTCCCATGACCAGCATGTCCGTTCCAACCGGGCCGGCGGCCACCGCATTCCGGCCCCGTCCCGCCGCCGCTCCGACACGCACAAGTGGGGCGCGTCACATCGTTGCACCAGCACTGCCGGGCGGACCATCCTGGGGGCGAGCCCGACCGCACCACGAGGGACCTGCCATGACGACGACCGCCTTCATCACGCTTCCCGTCTCCGACCTGGAGCGGTCCAAGCGGTTCTACACCGGTCTCGGCTGGTCCCTCCACCCGGTGTTCAGCGACGCCGGCGCCGTCCTGATCAGCGACACCGTCCACGTCATGGTCCTCAGCGAGGACCGCCACCACCACCTCGTGGGCCCGGAGCGCCCCGGCAGCGGGGCCGGCTCCTCCGTGGTCAACGCCCTCGGCGTGGACCGCCCCGAGCAGGTCGACGCCATCGTCGACAAGGCCCTCGCCGCCGGGGCCACCGAGGTCGACGCCCAGGACTACGGGTTCCTGCGCTCGCGCTCGTTCCGGGACCCGGACGGCCACCTGTGGGAGATCCTGTGGGTGGAGCCGGCGACGACGCCGGACCGCCCGGCGCCGCGCTCGGCCGCCGCCCCGACGACCGGACCCGGACGCTGACCCGGGCGCGGGGCCCCGCACCCGGGTTCCGGCGGGACCCGTGGGAGCACCGCGACCGGACGAGGAGGAGATGGGCATGGCCGCACGACGAGTCGTCGCCCTGGGCGCCACCGGCACGATGGGCCGCCGCGTGACGGAGCAGCTGCGCTCCCGCGGCCACGAGGTGACCGGGGCAGCCCGCAGCACCGGCGTCGACGCCTGTGCCGGCACGGGGCTGCGTGCGGCCCTCGAGGGCGCCGACACGGTCGTCGACTGCCTCAACCGCCCGGCCCTGCGCCGGCGCCCGGCGGTCGACTTCTTCACCGCCTCGGCCCGCAACGTCGCCGCGGCCGCCCGGGAGGCGCAGGTGGGCCACGTCGTGTGCCTGTCGATCGTCAACGCGGGCGACCCCGCGGTGTCCCGGGCCGTGGGCTACTACGCGGGCAAGGCCGCGCAGGCCGCCGCCTACGCGGCCTCGGGCCTGCCCGTGACGGTGGCCGCCACGACCCAGTGGTTCGAGCTCACGCGGCAGCTGCTGGACCAGTTGCGGATCGGCCGGGTCGCGGGGGTGCCGAGGATGCCCGTCCAGCCGGTGGCCGCCGTCTCCGCGGCGCGGTTCCTGTGCGACGTCGTCGAGGCCGGCCCGCTGGACCGGGTCCAGCTGGCCGGGCCGCAGGCCATGGACATGGCCGAGGCCTGCCGCCGGGTCGCGGCCGCCCTCGCGCCGGGCACCGTGGTCGTCCCCCTGCCGCAGCCCCTGCCCATCCTGCGGCACGGCGGGCTCCTGCCGCGGGGATCGGTCCGCAGGGACGACGTGACGCTGGAGCAGTGGCTGCAGGACGAGATGGCCCGCGTCGGCTCGGCGGGGGCGGGTCAGTAGGGTTGCTGGTCGGGGTCGACCTGGTCGATCCAGGCGAGGATCCCGCCCTGCAGGTGGGTGACGTCGCGGTGGCCGTGGCCGGTGAGCAGCCGCAGGGCGGTCTCGGAGCGGGTTCCGGCCTTGCAGTGCACCACGGTGGGCCGGGCCGGGTCCAGCCCGGCCAGCCCCGCCCCGGACTCCAGCTCGCCCAGCGGGACCAGCCGCGCCCCGGGGATCGCCGCCAGCCGGGCCTCGTAGGGCTCGCGCACGTCGAGCAGCTCGAAGTCGGCCTCCCCCGGCCCCGGGCGGCCAGCATCGCGGCCAGCTGCCGGGCGGTGACCGTGGGCGCGTCCCCGGCGGAAGCACCCGCCGCCGCACCCGGCACCGTGCCGGTGGGCCCGTCCTCGCCGGCGTGGGCGCCGGTGTGGGCGGGGACCGCCGGGCGCCCGGGGGTGGGGGCCAGCGGGATCTCCCACCACCGCGCCGAGAGGGCGTCGTAGGTGGCGACCCGCCCGAGCATGGTGGTGCCGATCCCGGTGATCAGCTTGATCGCCTCCACGGCCATGGCCGTGCCCACGATCCCGGGCAGCACCCCCAGCACCCCGGCCTCCGCGCAGCTGGGCACCGCCCCCGGGGCCGGGGCCACCGGGTAGAGATCGCGGTAGGTGGGCCCGTGCGCGGCCCAGAACACCGAGTACTGCCCGTCGAAGCGCAGGATCGAGCCCCACACGTGCGGGATCCCGGCCAGCGCGCACGCATCCGAGACCAGGTAGCGGGCGGCGAAGTTGTCGGTGCCGTCGAGGACCAGGTCGTAACCGGCCAGCACCCCGGCGGCGGTGGCGGCCGTGAGCCGCTGGGGGTGCTCGACCACGCCCACCAGCGGGTTGAGGTCCCCGATCCGTTCCGCGGCCGAGGCCGTCTTGGCCGCCCCCACGGTGGTGTGCCCGTGCGCCACCTGGCGCTGGAGGTTGGAGACCTCCACCACGTCGTCGTCGACGATCCCGAGGGTCCCGACCCCGGCGGCGGCCAGGTAGAGCAGTGCTGGGGAGCCCAGCCCGCCGGCGCCCACGCACAGCACCCGGGCGTTCTTCAGCCGGCGCTGGCCCACCTCCCCGATCTCGGGCACGCTCAGGTGGCGGGCGTAGCGGCGCAGCTCCGCGTCGGTGAGTCCCGGGCCCGGCTCCACCAGCGCAGGCAACCCCACGGGCAGCCCCCCGGGGACGGGGCGACCGGGGACGGGGCGACCGGGGACGGGGCGACCGGGGACGGGGTCGCCGGGGACGGGGTCGCCGGGGGCGGGCCCACCGGGGACGGGGCGAGGGGGTGCGGGTCCACGGTGCTCAGGCGTCCAGCCCGACCCACTCGGTGGAGCCGTCGGTGAAGCGCTGCTCCTTCCAGATCGGGACCTCGGCCTTGATCCGGTCCACCAGCGCCGCGCAGGCGGCGAAGGCGAGCTGGCGGTGGGCGGCGGCCACGGCCGCCTCCAGGGCCGAGTCCCCGATCTGCAGGTGCCCCACCCGGTGGGCGGCCCAGATCCGCACCCCGGGGAACTGCTCGGCCACCGCCTGGGCCACCGCCTGGATCACCTCCCCGGCGCTGGGATGGCAGGTGTAGTCCAGGCTGGTGACACCGCGCCCGCCGTCGTGGTCGCGGATCACCCCGCTGAAGGACACCACCGCCCCGGTGCGCGCCTCCTGCACCGCCGCCACCGCCCGGGCATGATCCAGCGGCTCACCCGTGACGAACGCGCCCACCACCACCGTCTCAGCCTCAACAGGCCCGGACATGCTCATCGATCGGTCTCCTAGCGCAGTCGGGGATCGGAGTGCGGGCCGGGGCGCCCGGGGTCTTCGTGGCCGCGGTCGCGGTGGCCCTCGAGCTGGTCGCAGACGTGGTCGAGCAGCGGCTCGAGCACCTTCAGCCCGTCCCAGACCCCGCCCGTGGAGCCGGGCAGGTTGACGACGAAGGTGTGGCCGCTGACCCCCGCGTGCCCGCGGCTGAGCACGGCCAGCGGCGTGGTCCTGCGGCCCTCGGCCCACAGTGCCTCCATGATGCCCGGAAGCTCCCGGTCCAGGTAGGGGCGGGTGACCTCCGGGGTCAGGTCGTCCGGGGCGAGACCGGTCCCGCCGCTGGTCACGATGACGCTGGGGCGCTCCTCCGGGGGGCGCTCCACGAGCAGGCGCTCGAGCTGGGCGCGGACGTCCTCGCCGTCGGCCACGACGAACGGGCCCTCGACCGCGAAGCCGTGGGAGCCGAACCAGTCGACGGCGATCCGCCCGCTCCGGTCCTGGTAGACCCCGGCGGCGGCGCGGGTCGAGGCGACGATGACGGCGGCCGTCCTCACGCCGCGTCCCCGCCCGGGCGGGCCCAGTCCCCCGACTTCCCGCCGGACTTCTCCAGGACCATGACCTGCCCGATCACGGCGTGCTTGTCCACGGCCTTGATCATGTCGTAGAGCGTCAGCGCGGCCACCGACGCCGCGGTCAGGGCCTCCATCTCCACCCCGGTCACGCCGCGGGTCCGCACGGTCGCCGTGATCCGCACGCCGTCGGCCAGCCGCTCGAAGTCCACGACGACCTTGCTGATCGGCAGGGGGTGGCACAGCGGGACGAGCTCGGGAGTCCTCTTCGCGGCCATGATCCCGGCCACGCGTGCCACCGGCAGGGCGTCCCCCTTGGGGAGGTCGGCGGCGAAGACCTGCTCGACGACGTCGGGGCGGGTGCCCAGCGTCGCCGTGGCCGTGGCCTCGCGGGTGGTGACGGGCTTCTCCGAGACGTCCACCATGTGCGCGGACCCGTCCGCCCGGACGTGCGTGAGACCCTGCTGCTGCTCGGTCATGTCGGTGGGATCCCTCTCGGCTGCTGCGGCGGATGTGCTCCTCCCATTCTGACCCACCGCTGCCCTGCGCGGTTCCGCACCCGCACGGCCGCGTCCCTCTCGGTCGGCCTAGGCTGGGCGCATGTACCGAGTGCTCCGCTTCCGGACCGACGGCCTCGAGTTCGACGTGCGCGACGGGGGTCCCACGGACGGGTTCCCCGTGGTGCTGCTGCACGGCTTCCCGCAGGACGGCACGAGCTGGGAGCGGGTGCTCCCGGACCTGCACGCGGCCGGGCTGCGCACCCTCGTGCCCGACCAGCGCGGCTACGCGCCCGGCGCCCGGCCGGAGGGCCGCTCCGCCTACCGGACCGAGCTGCTGGTCGCGGACGTCGTCGCCCTGCTCGACGCCGCGGCCCTGGACCGGGCGCACGTCGTGGGCCACGACTGGGGCGGGATCGTGGGCTGGACCCTCGCCGCGCAGCACCCGCGGCGGGTGGCGTCGCTGACGGTCGCCTCGGTGCCTCATCCGCAGGCGCTGTCCCGGTCGCTGCTGAGCTCGCCGCAGGCGCTGCGCTCTGCCTACGTGGGCCTGTTCCAGCTGCCCCGGCTGCCCGAGGCGCTGCTCGCCCCGCGCCTGGAGCCGCTGCTGCGCCGCTCGGGGCTGCCCGGCGCGGAGGCCGCCCGCTACGCTGCCCGGATGCGGGAACCGGGCGCGCTCACCGCGGCACTGAACTGGTACCGGGCCCTGCCCCTGTCCCGCTCGCGCACCGGGACGGTCGCCGTGCCCACGACCTACGCGTGGGGCAACCGGGACGGCGCCCTGGGCCGGCGGGCCGCGGAGCTGACCGAGGAGCACGTCACCGGCCCCTACCGGTTCGTCGAGCTGGACGCCGGGCACTGGCTCCCGGAGACGCGGCCCGCGGAGCTGGCCCGGCTGCTGCTCGAGCGCACGGCCCGCTAGGCCGGGTCCGGACCTCCCGCGGCGGTGTCCTCGTGGCTCCGCCCCGGGGTGCCCGCGATGCGCAGGGCCGCCTCGACGGCCAGCAGCGCGAAGGCCGTGTAGTACACCCAGACGGAGGGGTAGAGCTCCGGGACGGTGGCGCTGCGGCCCACCAGGCTGAGCACGAACAGGACGGCCCCGGCCACGCCGAGCACCAGGTGGGCCGCGCCGAAGGCGCCCGGCCGGCCGCGGCGGGCGAGGAAGATCGCCAGGACCGCGAAGAAGATCGGGAAGAGCATCTGGCCCACCACGGTGATCCCGTTCTGGTGGTACTCGTACCGGCCCAGCGCCTGGATGACGGCGGTCGCGGCGAGGAGCAGTGGTGCGGGCAGGGACTTCATGGAGGCCTGTTCTGTACGGCGTGCTGGAGGAAGGACCCGGCCAGTCTAGCCAGCGGGCAGGACCGGCCCGGAGGACCCGTCAGCGCCGCAGGTTGCGGTTCGCCAGGGCGACCACCGCCCCGAACAGCAGGGCCGCCAGGCCGATGAAGAACGCGGTGAGCACCCAGGCCGGCCACTGCGCCATCCCCCCGCTGCCGAGCAGGCCGACGAGGACGGCGAGGACCATGAGCACGGCGCCGACGGCGGCGGCTCCCGTACCGAGCTTGCGCGGGTTCATGACGGCCTCCTGGAGCGGGACTGGTGCTCCCAGTGTTCCTCACCGGACCCGCCCGGGCAGCACCCGGGGAACTGGAGGGCCGGGGCGGGATCTGATCGCCGGAGGTCCTTCCGTCGTCGGGACGGACCCACCACACGACGTCGGGTCCCACCACGCCCGGGACCCGGAGGCCGCCCGGGCCTTCCCGGAGATCGCCGCCCGGCACGCAGCGGAGCGTCCCCGCCTGCCATAGGGCGTTCCTATGTGCGGGATGGAAAACCGGTCTTGGACCCTGGGCATGTCCGGGGGCTCTACTGGTACCTGACACCGCGCTGTGCTGCGGGCGACACCTAAGAGCACTCGACAAGGAGAGCACCACGATGGCTGAGCACCAGGTCTTCACGATCGCCTCGATCCCCGCCGACGGGGTGGGCAAGGAGGTCGTCGCCGCCGGCCGCACCGTCCTGGACGCCCTGGCCGGGCAGTCGGGCGGGGCGTTCTCCTTCGAGTGGACCGAGTTCCCCTGGGGCAGCGAGTACTACGCCGAGCACGGGGTGATGATGGCCCCCGACGGGCTGGAGGAGCTCAAGGGCTTCGACGCGATCTACTTCGGCGCCGTCGGGTGGGAGAACGTCCCCGACCACGTGTCCCTGTGGGGGCTGCGGCTGACCATCACCCAGAACTTCGACCAGTGGGCCAACATCCGCCCGGTGCGCTTCCTCCCCGGGGTGGTCTCCCCGCTGCGCACGGCCGAGGACACCGAGCTGGACTGGGTGGTGGTGCGGGAGAACAGCGAGGGCGAGTACGCCGGGCTCGGCGGGCGCAACCTCTCCGGCCGCGGTCCCGGCAACGAGGTCGCGATCCAGTCCTCCCTGTTCACCGAGAAGGGCTGTGAGCGCATCATCCGCTTCGCCTTCGACCTCGCCCGGACCCGGCAGGTGAAGAAGGTCTCCAGCGTCACCAAGTCCAACGCCCAGCAGTACGGCATGGTGCTGTGGGACGAGGTCTTCGCCCGGGTCGCCACCGACTACCCGGACGTGGCCACGGAGTCCGTGCTGGTGGATGCGATGAGCGCGAAGTTCATCCTGCGCCCGGAGGAGCTGTCGGTGGTGGTGGCCTCCAACCTCAACGCCGACATCCTCTCCGACCTCGGCTCGGCGATGGCCGGCAGCCTGGGGCTGGCCGCCAGCGCGAACCTCAACCCGGAGCGGCGCTTCCCCTCGATGTTCGAGCCCGTCCACGGCTCGGCCCCCGACATCGCCGGGCAGGGGATCGCCAACCCGATCGGGGCGATCGCCAGCGCGGCGCTGATGCTCGACCACTTCGGCCTCCACACCGAGGCCCGCCGCCTGGAGGCCGCGATCGAGGCCACCACCGCCGCCGGGCACCTCACCCGCGACATCGGCGGCACCGCCGACACCAACGAGATCACCGAGGCCATCATCGAGGCCCTGGCCACCTCCCTCACCACCGCCTGAGCGGCGTCCCTCCCGGACTTCTCCGCGCCGGCCCGGGATGCCGCCCGGGCCGGCGCGGTAGGTCGGAACACCCGTCGAGAGGACACCCTGCCGTGGCGCGCATCCTGATCACCACCGACTACCTCGTTCCCGGCGACGACGTCGACCGGCTGCTGCGCGACCACGGCCACGAGCCC
Organism: Kocuria sp. U4B; assembly: GCF_054875615.1. The sequence continues at coordinate 2,418,546 of NZ_CM142180.1, read as the reverse complement.
GTCCACTGCCCCTACACGGGGCCTCGGGCCCCGGCCGAGCGCCAGGCCCTGTTCGAGGGCGTCGACGGCGCGATCCTCGCCGCCGAACCGGTCACCGCCGAGATGCTCACCGGGGCCGACCGGCTGAAGGTATTGGCGCGCAGCGGCGTCGGCTACGACTCCGTCGACGTCGCCGCCGCTGCCGCCCGGGGCATCCGCGTGTGCAACGCCCCCGGGACCAACCACCACTCCGTGGCCGAGATGGCCGTCGGCCTGATGATCATGACGGCCCGCCACCTCGCGAGCGTGACCCACGCGGTACGGCACGGCGCCTGGCCGCGGGAGCCCGGCCGTGAGCTCCACGGGGCCGTCCTGGGGATCGTGGGCTACGGTCCCAGCGGCCGCGCCGTGGCGCGGATCGGCGCCGCCCTGGGCATGACCGTGCTGGCCAGCACCACCCACCCCGACCCCGAGGACGACTTCGTGCGCTTCACCGACCTCGACGCCGTCCTGGCGCAGGCGGACTGCCTGTCCCTGCACGCCCGGGCCGATCCCGCCCGGCCGCCGCTGATCGACACGGCACGGCTGCACGCCATGAAGCCCACCGCCGTGCTCGTCAACACCGCCCGCGGCTCGCTCGTCGACGAGCACGCCCTGGCCGAGGCCCTGCGCGAGGGGACCATCGCCGCTGCCGCCCTCGACGTCCTCGACCACGAACCGCTGTCGGAGCACAGCCCTCTGCGCGGCATGGACAACGTGCTCGTCACCTCGCACCTGGCCGGGCAGACCGTCGAAGCCCGGGCCCGGGCCGGCCTGGCCGCCGCCCACGCCGTCATCGACGTGCTCGACGGACGGGAACCGGCCCACCCCGTGGACCGATGACCGCCCGACCGGCAGGGGCGCCGGGCGGCGCCCGACGACAGAGCCGGGGGCAGCCGCTCCTTCGCGGTTCCACACCGCAGACGAGGAGCACAGACGAGGAGCACAGACCACGGGCACAGCAGCACCGGCTCACCGCAGGGTTCCGACCACCCTGTCCTCCCCCGCCGAAGACCCCGACCCCGGTCCCCTCGAGGGCGGGGCACCGGGTGCGCAGCCCAGGACCCGCCGGCCGCGGCCGAGCCGGGAGGTCGTACTCACCGCAGCCCTGGCCCCGGTGGACACCGAAGGCGTGGAGGCCCTGTCCATGCGCCGGCCGGGCAGCGAACTGGGCCGGGGTCCCATGGGCCTGCACCGCTACGCGACGACCCGGGGTGGGCTGCTCGACGGGATCACCGAGCTGGTGCTGGGCAGCCGGTCATTCCCACCGACGGGGCCACCGGCAGGAGCGGCCGCGCCGCAGCGCCCACGACTTCCGCGCCCAGCCGACCGAGGATCTGCCCTGCACCCCGGAGATCCGGCTGCTGCCCACCGAGCACACCGGGCACGCCGTGGACCTGACCCTGAGGCGGCCGCGACACCCAGTGCCCCGGTGGTCTCGGTCAGCGGCGACGGGGGTCATCGCCGAGGGCCGTGTGCGGGCCATGGACCTGCTCCACCTCTCCACCGGCAACGGGGCCCAGACCGTCTACGCCCACTCCTACATCGGCTTCGGGCTGACCCCGGAGGTGGCCGTCGACACGGAGAAGGGCAACGAAGGAGCCTGGAAGGAGATGGTCCCGGCGGTGCGGACCATCGCGAAGTTCCGGCCCTTCCGCATCCAGCACATCGACGGCATCCGGCAGACGATCGACAGCCTCGTCTTCGCCGACATCCCTCGGGGCCGAGCACGCCACCCTCGGCGAGGCCGATGACCGTCCCGCCGGCGGGAAGTCCGAGGTGGTCCTCTTCCCGTACACCGCCGAGTGGCGGGTCCTGCTCGAGGCCCTGCGCGCCACCACCACCGGGCGCCGGGCGTTCAGGCGGCCACGACGGAGGCGACCGGCCGCCCCTCGGGGCGGGTGTTCTCCAGCAGGGCGGCGACCTCCTCGACCGGCACCCCGGCGGCCTCGGCCAGGGCCTGGCGACTCATCCCGTGGCGGGCGGCCAGGGCCAGCTCGGCGCCCAGCGAGGCGGTGGTCTGGTCCAGGGCCCAGCACGCCGCCTCCACCTCCGCGTCTCCATCGCCGTCCCGGGCTGCGGCGGGGCCGGCGAGGGCCTCGGCCTGGTCCAGCCCCCACTGGGCGGACTCGACCCGCCCGGCGGCGGCGAGCACCCGGCGGGCGAACAGGGGCTGGAACAGCGGCACCTCCTCCGCCTCGGCCAGCATCTGCTGGCCCTCCTGCGCGGAAGCCTCCAGCAGGAAGCCGCAGTCGCAGGCATAGAGACGGGCACCGTTCACGGCGGCCTCGAGCACGGCGTCGTTGCGGCGGGTGCAGTCCTGGTCGCAGTCCAGTCCACGAAGTGCCATCGGCCGCCCGCAGTGCACCAACCGGTCCGGCGCCACGTCGGGGCGGAGCGTCCCGGGGCGGACAGCCATCGAGTCGGGCGGCGTAGGGCCGGTCCACATCGTCCACACCTCGGGGCACACCACGGTCATCTCCAGCCCTTTCCTCGTTCACGGTCCACGCCCGGCCCTGTCGGTGGGGGCCTGTGATGCCGGGCACTCACAACGGCCTCAATGTACCTAAAAAGACGAATTATTAAAATCCCGTAATACAAGCCAGCCGTACGATGGGGCCATGAACCCACAGCCCGAGCAGACCCCCGGATACTGGAACGGTCGTGAGCACACCGATCCCGCCGCGGTGGAGGTTCTGCAGGCGCTGCGCACCTACCAGAGCGCCGAAGCGGCAGTACGTCAACGAGCCCGGCAGGCCTTGGGGATGAGCGAGAAGGACGCGGTGGCCCTGCGCCTGTTGCTCGAGGCCGAGCGCGCCGGCCAGCCGCTGGGCCCGGGGGAGCTCGCCCGGAAACTGGGCATCTCCTCGGCCTCCACCACCACGCTGCTGGACCGGCTGACCAAGAGCGGGCACATCGCCCGCCGCCCCCACCCCACCGACCGGCGCGCCCTGGTGCTCGTCCCCACCCCCGAGCACGGGGCCCGGCTCCACGCCTTCCTGGAGTCCGCCTACCAGCGGATGATCGACGTCGCCGCCGGCCTCACCCCCGACCAGGCCGCCACCGTCACCGGTTTCTTCTCCGCCATGACCGAGGCGCTGGAGGCCATCGACGCCCCGCCCACCACCGGCCCCACTCACCCCTGAGCAGGAACCGGGAAGTTCACCGATCCACCCCGGCAGCGCGCTCCGTCCCCGACGGCCGAGCGGCGAACGGCCCGACGTTGCCTCTCCGTCCCCGGGGGGGACGGTCGGCCCGCTCGTTCATCCGCGGCGTCGTTCGACCTCGGCCACGAGTCGGTGCTCGGCGTCGGCTCCGGGGCGGATGCCTCTGGGGATGCGCACGAGGAACACCAGGCCCAGCAGCCACCACAGCCCGAAGATCGTCCAGGCCGGGCCGCTGAGGAAGGCGGGCATCCCGGGCAGATACAGACTGATCAGTCCCAGGCACAGCACCACGGAGAGCACGCCGATCACCAGGCCCCCGCGGCCGCGCCCACCGATGCGGAACGGCCGGTCCATCTCCGGCTCGCGCCGGCGCAGCAGCACGAAGACGACCGAGACCAGGGCGTAGGCGATGACGATCGACGGGGAGCCGGAGTCCACCAGCCAGCCCAGCATCTGTGCCCCGAAGAACGGGGCCACGAAGGAGATGGCGCCCACGAACAGCAGGGCGTTGGACGGGGTGCCGTACTTCGGGTGCATCCGGCCGAACCAGGCCGGAACCATCCGGGAGTTCCCCAGCGCCCACAGCAGCCGGGAGGCGCCCATCAGCAGGGAGTTCCAGGACGTGAGGATCCCGGCGAGACCTCCGGCGATGAGCAGGTTGGCCACCAGGGTGCTGTCGAACGCGGCGCCCATGGCGTCGGCGACGGCGATGTCCGCGCCCGCCAGGTCGGCCACGGACATCACCGACGAGGTGGTGAGCACGACCATCACGTACCAGGCGGCGGCCATCAGCACCGACGTGATGATGGTCCCGCCCAGCTGCTTGGCCGGCAGGTGCATCTCCTCGGAGACCTGGGGAATGACGTCGAAACCGACGAACAGGAACGGCACGGTCACCAGCACCAGGAAGAACCCGGTGGATCCGGTGGCGAAGAACGGTTCCATGTTGGTAGCCGAGCCGCGGGCGAAGGCGCCGAAGATCATCATCAGGCCCACGATGAGCAGGAAGAGGATGACGAAGATTTGGGCCACCGAGGCGTGCTTGACCCCGCGGATGTTGATCCCGGTGATCACCACCGCCGACAGGGCCCCGACCAGCGCCCAGGTGAGGTGGACCTCGAACCCGGCGACGGTCCACAGCGGGATCTGGCTCAGGCCCGGGAAGATGTACTGGATCGTGCGCGGCACCGCGACGGCCTCGAAGGCCACGATGGTGATGTAGCCACCGGTGATCGCCCAGGAGCCGAGGAACGCCCAGCGGGCACCCATGCCGCGCATGAGGTAGTTGTGCTCCCCGCCGGCGTAGGGCATGGCCGCCACGAGCTCCCCGTAGACCAGGCCCACCACGGCCATGATCAGTCCCCCGGTCAGCAGGGCCAGAACCGCCCCCATGGTGCCGGCCTCGGCGAGCCAGTCCCCGGTGAGGATCACCCAGCCGAACCCGATCATGGCCCCGAAGCCCAGGGCGATGGCGTCGAGCCGGCCGAGGACCTTCTTGAACCCGTGCTCGTCACGGTCCGGGGCGGCCGGTGCCGGGCCCCCGTGGTCGATGTCGCTCATCAGCCGGCTCCTCCATGTGTTCGACGCGGTGCAGTCCCGCCGGGCAGACGGGCCCGGCGGGTCATCCGGAACCGTCCGCCCCCACCTGCCTCGGAAGGACAGTTCCCCCAGATGAACGGATGCTACGGCAAGGGCCACCGTTCGTCTCCGCGGACCACGGCTCAGTCCAGCAGGAGGATCTCGACCGGGGTCCCGGCCGGCAGCTCGGCGTCGCCCGGCGGGAGCACGGCGAGGGCGTTGGCGCGGGCGGCCGCCGCCAGCAGGTGCGATCCGGGCCCGCCGGCCAGGGCCACCGCGGTGCCGTCCCACACGGCGCGGCGCACCTGCGTCCTGCCGGGCAGGGGCCGCACGGCCTCCGCGAGCGGCGCGGTCAGGCGCGGCCGGGGGGCCGGGGCGCCGAGCACCGCGGTCAGGGCCGGGCGCAGGAACATCTCGAAGGACACGAGGGTGCTGACGGGGTTGCCCGGCAGGCACACGAACGGCACCCCGTGCGCGACCGCCAGGCCCTGCGGGCCGCCCGGCTGCATCGCGACGTGCACGAACTCGCCGCGGGACGCCAGCACCTGGCGGATCACCTCGTAGGCGCCCTCGCTGACCCCGCCGGAGGACACGAAGAGGTCCGGGGCGTGCGCGGCGTCGGCGGCGAGCCGCTCGGAGAAGGCCCCGGCGTCGTCGGGCACCAGGTGGGCGCCGGCCACCTCGACACCGGCCTCCGCGAGCTGGGCGGACAGGATCGCCGCGTTGGCGTCGTAGATCTGGGCGGGGCCGCGCTGGGCGCCGGGGGCCACCACCTCGTCGCCGGTCGTGTAGACCACCGCGCGCGGCCGGGCCCGCACCGGCAGCTCGGCCAGCCCGAGGGCCGCCGCCAGCCCGATCCGGGCGGGGGTCAGCCGCTGTCCCGCGCGCAGGGCCCGCTCCCCCGTCTCGATGTCCTCCCCGGCGCGGCGCACGAACCGCCCGGCCGGCTGCGCACCGGGGAGCCGCACGGCCGCGCCCGGGGCCGGGAACCCGCGGGGCAGCGCCTCCTCCACCGGGACCACGGCGTCCGCGTCCGGCGGCAGCGGCGCGCCGGTCATGATCGGGGCCGCCTGCCCCGGGGCGAGGGGCTGCGGGACGTGCCCGGCGGGCACGGGGGCGGCGACGACGAACGGCACCGTCCCGTCCTCCCCGGCGGGCCGGCGGCTGTCGGCGGCGCGGATCGCGAAGCCGTCCATCTGCGCGTTGTCGAAGGGCTGCAGGCTCAGGGGCGCCACCACGTCCAGGGCCAGGACCCGGCCGAGCGCCTGACGCAGCGGGACGCGCTGCACGGGCGGGCGCAGGTCCCGGAGGGCGTCGGTCACGGCCCGGCGGTGGGCCTCGACGCCGCGGGCCGGGGGGTGCGCGTGCCTGCTCATCCCCCCAGCGTAGGCGGAGGGCGGGAGGCCCGGAGCCAGGACGGGCCCGGCCCTGGCAGAATCGGCGCATGGCACGACGCGAGGTGGAGCTCACCGACGACGGCCGCTGGATCGTGGTGGACGGCCGCCGGTGGCGCCGTCAGGACCCCGAGCTGCCGCAGCAGGTCGAGGCCCGGCTGAAGTCGCACCTGGGCCGGGCCCGCTCCGCGGTGCGCACGGTCCGGCGGAGCGGCACGGAGGCCGAGCTGCGGGCCGTGCGGGACCGGGTGCAGCTGGCGAAGACGGGTCTCGGCGAGCGGGGGACGCCCTGGTGGGAGCAGACCCCCGAGCAGCGCCGGGCCCGCTGGACGGACGCCCTGGAACGGCTCGACGCGGCGGCGCCGCCCGGCGACGCCGGAGGCCCGGCGGCCGCCGTTCTCCGCATGCCGGACGCTGACTAGACTGGTCGGACGAGCCCGGCACACCCTCCCGGTGCGCCGGCCGAGACCCCGAGGCTGTGAGATGAGCGTTTCCCTGGGCATTCCGCAGGTCCGTGGTGCCGAGCTGGTGCCCAGTGGTGCTGGGCGCGCGGCGGGACTGGTGGACCGGCATGGGCGCCGGGCCACGGACCTGCGGCTGTCGGTGATCGACAAGTGCAACCTGCGCTGCACCTACTGCATGCCCGCCGCCGGGCTGCCCTGGCTGCCGGCGGCCCAGCTGATGTCCCCGGCGGAGATCACCCGGATCGTGGGCATCGCCGTGGACCTGCTGGGGGTCACCGAGCTGCGCCTGACCGGGGGCGAGCCGCTGGTGCGCCCGGACCTGGAGGAGATCGTCGCCGCGGTGGCCACCGCCCATCCGGGGCTGCCGATCTCGCTGACCACCAACGGGATCGGGCTCACCACCCGGGCCGCGGGCCTGGCGGCGGCGGGGCTGGGGCGGATCAACATCTCCCTCGACAGCCTGGACGCGGACACCTTCGCCGCCCTGGCCCGCCGGGACCGGCTCGCCGAGGTCCTGGCGGGGGCGGAGGCCGCGGCGGCGGCCGGGCTGGTCCCGGTGAAGATCAACGCGGTGCTCATGCGCGGGGTCAACGACCACGAGGCCCCCGAGCTGCTGGGCTGGGCGCTGGGGCGCGGGTTCGCGCTGCGGTTCATCGAGCAGATGCCCCTGGACGCCGACCACGGCTGGACCCGCGAGCACCTGGTCACCGCCGCCGAGATCCGCCACCGGCTGGGGCAGCGGTTCCGGCTGGTGGCCCACCCGGGCCCGCGGGCCGGGGCCCCGGCCCAGCTGTGGGAGGTCCACCCCCTGCCCACCGCCACCGGTGAGGCCGGGGGGACGCCGCGCTGGGCACGGTGGGGATCATCGCCTCGGTGACCGAGCCCTTCTGCGACCAGTGCACCCGGACCCGGATCACCGCCGAGGGGCGGGTGCGCTCCTGCCTGTTCTCCCACGAGGAGGTCGACCTGCTGGGGCCGCTGCGGGCCGGGGCGAGCGAGGCGGAGGTGGCCGATCGGTGGCGGGCGGCGATGTGGGCCAAGCCGGCCGCCCACGGGATGGACCGGCCCGGGCTGGGCTCGCCCGGCTATGTGCAGCCGGAGCGTTCGATGAGCGCGATCGGGGGCTGAGCGTGGTGCTGATCCGCTACTTCGCCGCCGCCCGGGCCGCGGCCGGGACCGAGGCGGAGGTCCTGGACCTGGGGCCGGGGGCCGTGGCCCGCCGGGAGGTCGAGGCCTGCCTGGCCGCCCGCCACCGCACCCCGCCGGTGGGGCAGCCGCCGCTGGGGCAGGTCCTGGCCCGCTCCAGCTTCCTGCTCGACGGGGTGGCCTGCCCCGACCCGGACACCCGCGTCCCGGCCGCCGCGACCCTCGACGTCCTGCCCCCCTTCTCCGGCGGCTGAGCCCGTGAGCACGCCGAGCTTCCACGCCGTGATCCTCGCGGGCGGGCGCTCCGCCCGGCTCGGCGGACACCCCAAGGCCGCGCTGCGGCACGAGGGCCGGACCCTCGTGGAGCTCACCGTGGAGGCGGTCCGGGAGGCGGCGGGCGTCGTGGTCGTGGGCCCCCCGGAGCTCGTGCTCCCGGAAGGGGTGCTGCGCACCCGGGAGGACCCGCCGTTCGCGGGTCCCGCCGCCGGCATCGCCGCGGGCCTGCGCGCCCTCGAGGCGCTCCCGGCGGCGGCCTGGACGATGACGCTGGCGTGCGACATGCCCGGGGTGCAGGCCGCCGTCGCCCGCCTGCGCGAGGCAGCGCGGGCGCAGCCGGGGACGGCGGGGTTCCTCGCCGTCTCCCCCGACGGGCGCCGCCAGCCCCTGGCCGCGCTCTACCGCAGCGAGGTGCTGCGGGGCGCCTGCGCGGGCCGGGACCTGACCGGCCGGTCGGTGTTCTCCGTGGTCGGCGACCTGCCCCTGGGCGACGTCACCGTGCCGGGGGACGCCACCGCGGACGTCGACACGTGGGACGATGTGCGGAGGCACCACCTGACCTGACCACGAACGGGCGGTCCCGACCGCCCGGGAGGAGCACGGCATGCCCAAGGACCTGAGCCCGGCCGAGAACGAGACCCTGGAGCAGTGGATCGCGGCGGTGCGCGCGGCCCTGGACGTCCCGGACGCCGAGTTCCCGATGGACCAGATGCTGGGCCTCACGGGGAGGGTCGCGCACCGCACCGTGCGCCCGGCCGTCCCGCCCACCGCCTACCTCATGGGTTTCCACGTCGGCCGCGCCGTCGCCGCCGGCGAGGACCAGCAGGGCGCCCTGCGCCGAGCCCTGCGCACCGTGGCCGGACTCGTGCCCACGGACCGCGCCACCACCGAGCGCCACGACACCGAGGAGAACTGATGCCCGGACTGCCCCCGCCCCCCGACTCCAACAGCCCGTACACCCACGCGCTGCCCGTCGTGGTGGACGACCGCGACACCCCCGCCCCCGAGCCCGAGCCGGTCGAGGCCCTGCACGACGCCGAGTGGCACCGGGCGCGGCAGTTCGCCTACGACGCCGCGGAACCGCTGCCCAGCCACTGGCTGCCGCTGCGGGAGGCCCTGGGCGAGGTCCTGGCCGAGGACGTCACCTCGCCGATCCCGGTGCCGCACTACGCCTCCTCCGCCATGGACGGCTACGCCGTGGCCGGGCCCCAGCCGTGGACCGTGGTGTTCCCCCAGCCCGTGGAGACCGACCCCCGCAAGATGCTGACCATCCCGCCCAAGGAGCTCTACCGGCCGGTGCTCAACCTGGAGCCGGGGCAGGCCACCCGCATCGTCACCGGCGGGCTGGTGCCCGCGGGCGCCCGGGCGGTGCTGCGGGACGAGTACGCGGACCTGTCCGCGGAGGGGACCGTGCTCACCATCGCCGCCCACGCCCCCTCGGCCGAGGACATCCCGTACGGCCAGAACATCCGGCGCACCGGCGAGGAGGTCGCCGCCGGGGACGTCATCCTGCACGCCCCGGCCGTGCTCAACCCCGCGCACATCGCCTTCGCGGCGGTCTGCGGCCACGACATGCTCCCGGTCCGCCGCCGGCCCCGCGTGACCCTGCTGCTCACCGGCAGCGAGGTCGTCGAGGACGGGATCCCCGAGCCCGGCCAGGTCCGCGACGCGTTCGGCCCCCAGCTGCCCACGTTCGTGGAGATGCTCGGCGGGTCCGTGGACCAGGTCCGCCGCGTCGAGGACACGGCCAAGGCCATGCTCGCGGCCCTCACCGAGGCCCCCTCGGGCATGGGCTCGGTGCTCGACGCCCGCTGCGAGGTCGTGATCACCACCGGCGGCACCGGGCACTCGCACGCCGACCACGTCCGGGCCGCCCTCGTGGAGCTCGGCGCCGTGTTCCTGCTGGACGGGCTCGCCCAGCGCCCCGGCCACCCCACGTTCCTGGCGCGGCTGCCGGAGGACGGGCCGTTCGTCGTCGGGCTGCCCGGCAATCCGCTGGCCGCGATGGTCAGCACGTTCACGGTCGCCGAGCCGCTGCTCGCCCGGCTGCACGGCAACCCGGTGCCGCCCACGCACACCGTCCCCGCGGCCGAGGACCTCCCCGGGCAGAAGGTCACCGCCCTGGTGCCCGGCTACCTGCACGACGGCACGGTCTCCCCGCGGGACCGGGTGGGCTCGAACATGCTCCGCGGCCTGGCGCACGCCGACGTGATCCTCGTGGTCCCGCCCGGCGGCGCGGCGGCGGGCCAGGACGTCGAGGTGGTCCCGCTGCCCTGGCGCTGAGCCGCACCAACCACCCGCGGCGCCGGGGGCCCGGACGCGGTGCGTCCGGGCCCCTCAGGCGCAGCGGGCGGCGGCGCCGGGGCCTGCCCGGGCCGCCCGTTCAGGCCGTGCTGAACAGGACGAGGGCGCCCACGACGAAGACGGTGGAGGCGGCCAGGGCGCACGCGAACTCCACCACGATCCCCAGGCCCGCGGCCCTGAGCGCCGCCCAGCTGGAGTCGAACGCGCTGCGCAGGTCCCGCTGGCGCGCGGTCTCGCTCAGCAGCAGCCCCACGAAGAAGCCCACGAAGACGCCCACCACGGGGATCACGAACAGCCCCACCACGGCGCCGGCCGCGGCGAGGACCAGGGACCTGTTGGGGATCTGCCGCCGCTTGAGTCGGGTGCCCGTGAGCACCGCGCTCGCGGCCATGCCGGCGAGGGCCAGGGCGGAGCCGAGGCCGAGCACCACCCAGCCCTCGACCGCCCGGACGGTGAACGCCCAGACGAGCAGGCCCACGACCACGAGGACCGACCCGGGCAGCACCGGCACGATCACGCCGAAGCACCCGACGGCGAGCAGGACGGCGGCGACGACGGTCGCGAGGATCTCCTCAGTCACGTCCTCATCGTAGGGGCACCGGCCCGGACGGACGGGCCCTGGTAGAGTAGTCGGGCTTTTGCCCGGATCCCCGGCGCACGAGCGTGCCCCCGAACCACATCGCACCGTTGCAGACTCCCACCAGTTGATCCCCCACCCATGCACCCTGACGAGGTCTCCCTTCATGACCAGATCCACCGACACGAAACAACGGCTCCTCGCCTCGATGCGCGCCCAGCGCATCCGGCAGCGCCTCCGACGGCCGCAGGGCCTTGACAAGACCGTGTTCGCCGCGAGCGGGCTGATCGCCCTGGCCTTCGTGGCCTGGGGCTTCGCGAGCCCCTCCTCCCTGGGCGCCGTGGCCGCGGGCGCCCTCGAGTGGGTGATGACCAGCACCGGCTGGCTGTTCGTGGTCGCCGCCACCGTCTTCACCGTCTACATCATCTGGATCGCCCTGAGCCGGTTCGGCCGCATCCCCCTGGGCCGCGACGGCGAACGCCCTCAGTTCCGCACCACCTCCTGGGTCGCCATGATGTTCGCGACCGGCATGGGCATCGGCCTGATGTTCTACGGGGTGGGCGAGCCCCTGTTCTTCTACATGTCCCCGCCGCCGGGCACGGTCGAGGGCCGGACGCCCGAGGCCATGCAGACGGCCATGGGCACCACCCTGTTCCACTGGACCCTGTACCCGTGGGCGATGTACGCGCTCGTGGGCCTGGCCATGGCCTACGGGACGTACCGGCTGGGCCGCAGCCAGCTGTTCTCCTCCATGTTCACCTCGCTGTTCGGCCCGCGCGTGGTCAACGGGATCGGGGGCAAGGTCATCAACGTGCTCGCGATCCTGGCCACCCTGTTCGGCTCGGCGGCGTCCCTGGGCCTGGGGGCGCTGCAGATCGGCGGCGGCCTCGAGTCCACCGGCCTGGTGGGGACCGCCGGCCGCTGGACGCTCGTGCTCGTCATTGCCGTCCTGACCGCCTGCTTCGTGGCCTCGGCGATCTCGGGGGTCGAGCGCGGCATCCAGGCGCTGTCCAACATCAACATGGTCCTGGCCGTGGTCCTCGCCGTCGTCGTGTTCGTCGGCGGCCCCACCCTGTTCATCCTCGACGTCATCCCCTCCGCGGTCGGCAACTTCGTGGGCGAGCTGCCCGTCATGGCCTCCCGCACCGCGGCCTCCGGTGACGAGTCGGTCGCCGCGTGGATGTCCTCGTGGACCGTCTTCTACTGGGCCTGGTGGATCTCCTGGACGCCGTTCGTCGGCCTGTTCATCGCCCGCATCTCCCGCGGCCGGACCATCCGCGAGTTCGTGGGCGGGGTCCTGCTGGTCCCCTCGGTCGTCTCGCTGATCTGGTTCTCCGTCTTCGGCGGCGGCGCGATCGGTCTGCAGGAGCGCGCCGAGGCAGCCGGGGACGAGGCCGGGATGCTGACGCGCATGGTCGACGGCGCCCCGGACCTCGACTTCGACCTGGCCCTGTTCGGGCTTCTCGGCGCCCTTCCGGTGCCGGCCCTGGTCGGCGGCGCGCTGGTCGTGCTCGCGATCGTGCTCGTGGCCATCTTCTTCGTCACCGGCGCCGACTCGGCCTCGATCGTGATGGGTAGCCTCTCCGAGAACGGCGCCGAGGAGCCCTCCAAGAAGTCCGTCGTGTTCTGGGGAGTGCTCACGGGCGGCGTGGCCGCCGCGATGCTGCTGGCCGGCGGGGAGGACGGCGCCGAGGCCCTGACGGGCCTGAAGAACATCACCATCGTCTCGGCCCTGCCGTTCGTCGTGGTCATGCTCGTGCTGTGCGTGGCGCTGTACAAGGACCTCGCGGCCGACCCGCTGGTCCTGCGCGGTGAGCTCGCCGCCTCGCTGCTGGAGGACTCGGTGGAGGCGGCCGTGGAGCGGCACGAGGGCGAGGACTTCGCGCTCGTGACGACCCCCGCCGCGGTGGATCCCGGCGAGGCCCCCGGCGAGGCACCTGACGCAGGGCCGGGGCTGCGCGCGGGGAGCTCCTCGCCCGCCTGACGGCCGCCTCGACCGCCCGGCGCGCCGTGCCCGTCCTCCGGGCACGGCGCGTCTGTCCCCCCAAGAGACGGCAGACCGGCAGCCCCTGTCGTCCCTAGCCTGGGCGGGATGGCCACCATCCATGTCCCCCCGGCGTGCCCGGAGGCCGAGGAGCGCCCCGCCACGGGCCCCTCGTGGCTGCTCCTGGCGTCCGTCGTGCTGCTGCTCGTGGGCACGGTCGGGCTGGTGCTCTCGAACGCGCCCCGCTGCTGCGGGAGTCCCTCCGGCGGGGAGGGGACGCCCTGGACCGCGCCCGTGCCCGAGCCGTGGGCCGACGACGTCCTGGCGGCCGCGGAGCTGTGCGGCCTGCCGCCCGCGGTCGTGGCGGCCCAGCTCGACGTCGAGAGCCGGTGGAACCCGCGGGCCGTCAGTCCGGCCGGGGCGCAGGGGCTCGCGCAGTTCATGCCGGACACGTGGCGGGAGTACGGCCGCGGCGACCCCTTCGACCCGCACGACGCCATCCGCGCCCAGGGGCTGTACCTCAAGGACCTGCGGCGGATGGTGGCCTCCCTGGATCCCGCCTCCCCCCGCGAGGAGATCGACCTCGTGCTCGCCGCCTACAACGCCGGGCCCACCGTGGTGCTGCGGCACGGGGGCATCCCGCCGATCGCCGAGACCCGCCTCTACGTGGCGCAGATCCGGGAGCTGGCCGCCACCACGTACGCCACGACGCCCGCCGGCCAGGGCGCGGGCTGAGGGTCAGCCGGCGCCGGGGCTCCGCCGCCGCCGGGCCAGGTCCCGCAGGGCGCTGCGCGCCGCGTGGCAGCCCGCCATGCCGTGCACCCCGCCCCCCGGGGGCGTCGAGGACGAGCACAGGTACACCCCCGGCGCCCCGGTGGCGTAGGGGTCCGGCTGCACGGCCGGGCGGAACACCTGCTGCAGCCCGTCCAGGGCCCCGCCGCCGATGTCCCCGCCCACGAGGTTCGCGTTCCAGGCCTCGAGCCGGCCCGGCGGGGTGTCCACCCGCGCCACGATCCGGTCTCGCACGCCCGGGGCGAAGCGCTCGAGCTGGTCGAGCACCCGCTCCCCCGCCGCCGGGTCGTCGCACCCGTGGGGCACGTGGGCGTAGGCCCACAGCACCTCCTGACCATCCGGGGCCCGCGAGCGGTCGGCGGCCCCCTGCTGCGCGACGAGCACGAACGGGCGCTCCGGGAGGCGGCCGGCCCGCGCCTCGGTCTCCGCGGCGTCGATCTCGGCGAGCGTCCCGCCCACGTGCACCGTCCCCGCCCGAGCGGTCCGGGGGTCGCGCCACGGCACGGGCCCGTCCAGCAGGAGGTCCACCTTGTAGGAGGCGGTCCCGTAGCGCCAGCGCGCCAGCGCCCGCCGGTACCGGGGCGGCAGCTCCAGGCCCCCGAGCCGCAGCACCTGGCGGGGCGTGAGGTCCAGGAGGACGACGTCGGCCGGGCGCACCTGCGCGAGGTCCGTCACCGGGGACCCGAGCAGGACCCGCCCGCCGTGCTCCTCGAGGTCGGCCACGAGGGCGTCGACGATCGCCTGCGACCCGCCGCGGGCCACCGGCCAGCCCGTGGCGTGGGCTGCGGCGCCGAACAGGGTCCCGAAGGCGGAGGTCAGCACGTGGCGCGCGGGCAGCACGGCGTGCACCGCCGAGCCCGCGAAGAGCCCGCGGGCCTGCTCCGTGCGGAACAGCGCCCGCGCCGTGGCCGCGGCCGGCCACGGCGCGCGCAGCCCGAAGGACGCCAGGGCCAGCGGGTGCGCGGGCGCGCGCACGAGCGGGCCCAGCACCGCCTCCACGGTGTCCTCCCACCGGTCCACCACGCCGCGGTGCAGCGCGGTCCACGCCGCGCCGTCCCGGCCGAGGCCCTCCGCGGTGCGCTCGAGGGAGCGGTGCAGCAGCCCGGGCGGCCCGTCGTCGAGGGGGTGCGCCGCCGCGATCGGCGGGTGCAGCCACTCGAGCCCGTGCCGGTGCAGGCCCAGGGCCGTGAACAGGGGGCTGGCGGCCCCGAACGGGTGGACGGCCGAGCCGAGGTCCGTCACCGTGCCCGGGCCCAGCACGGCCGCGGAGCGCGCCGCGCCCCCGGCCGTGGCCGCCGCCTCGTGCACCGTGACGTCCAGGCCCGCGCGCGCCAGCACCACGGCGGCGCCCAGCCCGTTGGGGCCGGAGCCGACCACCGCCGCGGTGCCCTGCACGGCCGGCGCCCTACTCCGCGAGCGCGCTGCGCATGGTGCGCAGCGCCACGGACAGGGACGCGAGCTCGGCGGCGGGCTCGCCGGTGGACGCGGCCTCGATCTCCGCGAGCACGTCCCGCAGCCGGCGCAGCCGCGCCTCGTTCGCCGCCTCCCAGGCGTCGACCTTGTCCTCGGCCGTCCCGCCCGGTGACGCGAGGGCCTGGTCGGCGAGCGCCACGAGGGTGGCGTAGACGTCCTCGCGCATCGCCATGCGGGCCAGGACCTGCCAGTGGGTCTCCTGCGGGAGCTGCGTGATCCGGTTGAGCAGGCTCTCGATGCGGTAGCGGTCGTAGAGCTGGAAGTAGACCTTCGCGATGGTCTTGATCTGCTCCTCGTCGATGTTGCCGTCCTCGCCGAGTCCGGTCCCGGAGGCGTGGGCGAGGCGGGCGACGTCGAGCAGGGCGAAGGCGTCGAGCAGCTGCGACCACACGCGGGCCAGGTCCGTGGGCACGCCCTGGCGCTCGGCCGTCTCCGCGAGGGTGTCGACGCGGTGGCGGGAGTCCATCCCGAGCAGCCGCTCCTCGATGTAGCGGACGTCCACGGTGGGCTTGAAGCGCTCCACGATCTCCTCGATGGGCCGCTGGGTCTCCCCGCGGTTGATCAGCCACCGCACCACCCGGTCCAGGACCCGGCGCATGTCGAGGAACATCCGGGTCCACAGCTCCGTGGGCACCCCCGCGGGGAGCTCGCGGTGGCGGTGGACGTAGTCCTCGAGGTCGTAGATCTGCACCGCGGCGACGAAGGCCCGGGCGATCTCCGCGGGCCCGGCCCCCGTCTCCTCGATGACCCGCTGGACGAACGGGACGCCGCCGTAGTTGATCACCTGGTTGGCCACGACGGTGCAGATGATCTCGGCCCGCAGGGGGTGGGTGTCCAGCAGGGGCCCGAACCGCTCGGTGATCTGCTCCGGGAAGTACTCCTGGAGCACCCGCCCGAACCACGGGTCGGCGGCGAGGTCGGAGTCGATGAGCGCCTGCGAGAGCTGGATCTTCGCGTAGGCCGCGAGCACCGACAGCTCCGGGGACGTGAGGCCCGTCCCGCGCTCGGCCACCCGGTCCCGCAGCTGCTCGTCCGTGGGCAGCGCCTCGATCCGCCGGTCCAGCTCCGCGTTCTCCTCGAGCCAGTGCACGAACCGGACGTAGGACTCGTTGTAGTGCGCCGTGCGCCCGCGCTCGGCGGAGAGCAGCACGTTCTGGGCGACGTTCGTCTCGAGCACGAGACCGGCCACCTCGTCGGTCATGGCCTCGATGAACCCGGCGCGCTCCTCCCGGGACAGCTCCCCGGCCACGACCATGCGGTCCACGAGGATCTTGATGTTGACCTCGCGGTCGGAGGACTCCACGCCGCCGGAGTTGTCGATCGCGTCCGTGTTGAGCAGCACCCCGTTGAGGGCCGCCTCGACGCGGCCGAGCTGGGTGCAGCCGAGGTTCCCGCCCTCGCCGACGACCTTCACGCGCAGGTCGCCGCCGTCGACGCGGATGGCGTCGTTGGCCTTGTCCCCCACGTCGGTGTTCGACTCCTGCGCGGACTTCACGTAGGTGCCGATGCCGCCGTTGTAGAGCAGGTCGGCGGGGGCCCTGAGCACCGCCTGCATCAGCTCGATCGGGGTCAGCTCCGCCACGCCGTCGGGCAGGCCCAGGGCCTCCCGGACCTGAGGGGAGATCGGCACGGACTTCGCGGTGCGGGGGTGGACGCCGCCGCCCTCCGAGATCTTCTCCGGGTCGTAGTCCTTCCAGGAGGAGCGGGGCAGGTTGAACAGCCGCTCCCGCTCGGCGTAGGAGACCGCCGGGTCGGGGTCCGGGTCCAGGAAGATGTCCCGGTGGTCGAACGCCGCGATCAGCCGGATGTGCTCGGACAGCAGCATGCCGTTGCCGAACACGTCGCCGGACATGTCGCCCACCCCGACCACGGTGAAGTCCTCGGCCTGGGTGTCCGTGCCGAGCTCGAAGAAGTGGCGCTTGACGGACTCCCACGCGCCCCGGGCGGTGATGCCCATGGCCTTGTGGTCGTAGCCGACGGACCCGCCGGAGGCGAAGGCGTCCCCGAGCCAGAACCCGTACTCGGCGGAGATCGCGTTGGCGGTGTCCGAGAAGGACGCCGTGCCCTTGTCGGCGGCCACCACGAGGTAGGAGTCCTGGCCGTCGCGGCGCACCACCCGCTCGGGGTGCACGACGACGTCGTGGCCGGCCTCGTCGCGGACCAGGTTGTCGGTGATGTCCAGCAGGGAGGCGATGAACAGCTTGTAGGCCTCCCGGCCCTCGGTCATCCACGCGTCGCGGTCCACGGCCGGGTCCGGCAGGTGCTTCGGGTAGAACCCGCCCTTCGCGCCGTTGGGGACGATCACCGCGTTCTTGACCATTTGCGCCTTGACGAGGCCCAGGACCTCGGTGCGGAAGTCCTCGCGGCGGTCCGACCAGCGCAGCCCGCCGCGGGCCACGGGCCCGAACCGCAGGTGCGTGCCCTCGACCCGCGGGGACCACACCCAGATCTCGTACAGGGGGTGCGGCAGCGGGGCGCTGCTGATCCGCCGCGGGCTGAGCTTGAACGCCATGGTGGGGCGCTCCTGGTACACGTTCGTGCGCAGCGTCGCGACCATCACCTCGACCAGGGCGCGCAGCAGCTTGTCGGCGTCCAGGGTGGGGACGGCGTCGAGCGCCCGCGTCAGCCGGTCGTGGGCGGCGTCCCGGAGGCCCTCCCGCACCGCGTCGTCGTGGGCGGGGTTGAAGCTGGTGTCGAAGAACCCGGTCAGGGCGCGGGTCACGGCGGGGAACGCCAGGAGGGTGTCGGCGATGTAGTCGAACGAGTTCGGGTGGCCCAGCTGGAGCAGGTAGCGGACGTAGGAGCGCAGCACGGCCACGGTCCGCCACGTCATCCGTTCGGCGAGGACGAGCCGGTCGAGCCCGTCGGACTCGGAGCGGTGGGACAGCGCCGCGCACAGGGCGTTCTCGATGAGGTCCTCGGTCCGGGCGTCCTGGGGGCCGATTGCGTCGACGCCCTCGGGCAGCCGCACGCCGAAGTCGTAGAGCTGGAACTTCCGCCCGTCGGCCGGCTGCACCGCGTACGGCTTCTGGTCCAGCACCGTCAGCCCCAGGTTCTGCAGCAGCGGCAGCAGCTCCGTGAGGGACAGGGACCGGGTGAGGTAGATGTTCAGCCGCACGCCCTCGGGCCCCGCGACGACGCGCACCTCCGCGGGCATGTCCGGGTCCCGGCCCCACAGCAGCTCGCAGCGCTGCAGGTCCTGGACCGCCTCCTCGATCTCGTAGTCCGCCCGGTAGGCGTCGGGGAACGCCTCCGCCCAGTTCTCGGCGTGGGTGCGGGCGAGCTCCTCGGGGAAGGAGCGGTGGATCGCACGGACCAGCGCCTCCGGCCAGGACCGCACGGCGGCCCGCAGCCGGGCCTCGAGGGCGTCGTG